>CAKZOB010000019.1 GCA_937135955.1 uncultured Anaerolineales bacterium
GGCCCGGACGGGGCCGCCAGGCGCTAACGTGGCCGGTTGCGGCGTGCGTAGCCTGGGAAGCTCCCCGCTTTAGCGGGGAGAGCCGTCACTGGGTTTGTCTCAGGACAAGAATCTGTCAGATGGCGCTTTCAGAGCTTCAGGGCGTACTCGGCGATGATCTCTTCGTGTGTAGCGTGCAACAACTCGGCCCGATGAGCCTTTTCGTCGAGCGCATAGATGGTAAGGCGGACTCTCTCCACGCGCAATGGCAGGGGGGCTGCCTGCCGGAAGGGCGTCAGCGCGGCGACCAGGGGCGC
Source organism: uncultured Anaerolineales bacterium (assembly GCA_937135955.1). Lineage (GTDB taxonomy): Bacteria > Chloroflexota > Anaerolineae > Aggregatilineales > Aggregatilineaceae > UBA2029. The sequence goes on from CAKZOB010000019.1 coordinate 297, forward strand.
TACAGGTTGCCGTCCCCAGTAGCCCAACGTCACATGAGGCACAAACGGCCAGCGTCGCGACGGACGGGCGCGCGAGGGCAAGGCCCGCCGTAGACCTGTCCGCAGTGCGCGCAGACAGCCGGTGTCGTCCTGTACCTCAGCGAACAGCACATTGGGAAAGGCGTTCAGCGGGCCAATACCTACCTCGAAAGCATCCGTCGCCTGTACCAGCGACCGCGCCCTTTCGGCCAGCCTATCGAGATCGCGCCGCCGCCAGATACGCGGCAGGGGCAACCAGGGCAGCGGATTGACCCGCCCCACGATGTGCAGGGTGATATGCAGGTGTTGTGCTGGCTGTGGCGCATAGGCCAGCCAGGAAGCCAGCGCCTGCTGCCAGCCCTGGAGTTGCTTGCGCACAGCCGGATCGTCCAGGGGGATGAGAAAGGCTACGATCGGGAACTGCAGCCAGCGTCGCCAGCCGCGCCGTTCCTCGGCCAGGCTATCCTCCGTCCAGCGCAGATGGCAGAAGCGCTCCCAGATGGCCAGATAGGAATTGGCGTTGGCTGCCTGTGCACCGATGTTGCTCATCGTTGCTCCCACACTCCTGCGCCCGCCGAAGGCGGCGTGACAAAGAATGCCCCCTGGCGACCTGTCAGGCGCTGATACGTCTCCGCCGCGCCCGCCAGGAAGTCCCGCACCTGCGCCGTGTCCACCAGTGCGACCACCGCGCCCGCCTCGCCCCCACCGCTGTAACGCGCGCCGTAACAACCGGGCTGCGTCGTCGCCGCCGTCCACATGGCATCCAGCGCGGGCGAACTGCTGCCGTAATCATCGCGGGCGCTGAAATAGGACTCGTTCATCAGCGTTCCCATCGCGGCCAGGTCACCCCGCCGCAAGGCCTCGGCGGCGCGCTCAACGCGGGCGATCTCGCCCACTACATGTCGGGCGCGGCGGTATTGCGTTTCGGTCAGCGCGTGCCGGTGTGCTTCGAGTTGTTCGGGCGTCACGTCGCGCAGAGTGCGCACGGCGGGATCGCGCTCACCGATCAGGCGGGCGGCTTCGTGCGCGTCGCGAGCGCGGCTGCCATAGCCGGAGCCGGTCAGCGCGCGGCGTGTGTTGGTGTCGCAGATCACCGCCGTTCCCCCGGACGGAAAGGGGATATGCTCATGGCGCAGGCTACGGCAATCGAGCCACAGCGCGTGTCCCTGGCGTGCCTGCAGGATGGTGTACTGATCCTGGATGCCAATTCCCAGTCCCAGGTAGCCGCGCTCTGCTTCCAACGTCACCTGGGCCAGATCATCCGCCCCCAGCGACCAGCCGCCCAGCGCCGCCCAGGTCACCGCGAAAGCCACTTCCACCGCCGCAGAAGACCCCAACCCCGCGCCGATGGGCAGATCGCCCGCAAAGACTACCCGCAGCTCCATCGCCTTTAGAGCGCGCTGACACAAGGCCCACATCACGCCAGCGGGGTAATGGGCCCAGCCCGGCAAAGGGTTGCCTGTCACGTCGAGCCGCGCCTCCAGCGCCTCCGGCGTGTGCGCAAGGGTGACGTTCGCCCCCAGATCGAGCGCGTGCAGCGTGCTGAGTGAGTCTGTGCCTGGGGCGGCCACCAGCCAGATGCCGCGCTCCAGCGCGATGGTGATCACCAGGCCACCGTGCATGTCCACGTGTCCGCCGAGCAGGTTGACCCGCCCTGGCGCGCGCACCATCAATGATGGCGTATCGCCCGGCCACAAACGCGCAAAGGCCGTCAGTGCTCTTTGCCGCGGCGCAGAGACAGGCTGATCGGGCATGTCACTCATCGAAATCCGCCGCGATGCCATGTTCTTGCAAGGCAGAAAGTAACGCCTTTTCCTGTCCCTCGCGCACGATCACAGCATTAGGGCCAAGCCGTGCCCCCATAAAACGGCGCAGTTCGGGAGTGTCGTAGAGCGTCTGCAACAGATCGGGTTTGTTGGTGCGCAAGATCACCGCCCGCTCCAACCAGACCTCTGCATCCCTGCTATGCTCCCACTGATCGAGCATCTGCAAGACACTGGGAGGCACACGGTCGTTGGTCGTCCGGCGCAAGAAAGCGCGGATGGCGCTGACCGGCACGTCCTGTTCGGCGGCACGGCGTAGACCAACAGCGCTAAACCGGTAACGATAGGGATCGCCTGCCGTCTCCCATTCGGTGATGCGCGCCAGTTGGAAGCGCTCATACCGGCTGAGCGTGCGCGGAGCCAGCGCTGTGCCATCCGGCTGCAGGGTAAGGGGCGGGCGTTCTTCGGGCGGGTCGGGCCAGTCGGCGCTGCCGCATAGGGCGCGTCCGTAGGGCGTCAGGCGACACAGAGCACCGCCATCGCCTAGGTCGGTCAGCCCCAGCCAGTGCATTGGCCCGGTCAGGATGAAACGCAGCACTGCCCCATCCACCCGATCCCAGCTTTCGAAGCCGCGCAAATACTCGCCGCTGGTCGCATCGCGGATGTACCAGCTATCGTAGTCGCCCGCCGGGCGTTGAAAGTCCGGCTCCTCTTCTTTGACCAGCGCGATCAACTCGTCCACCGGCCACCAGCCGCCTGGCACCATCTCCAGGAAGGTGAACACAACCTGCCGGGCCAGCAGCGGGTCGTTTTGCCAACCGGTTGGCTCCGGGACCAGGCCGGGGGTATACCACAGTTCGTTGAACAGGGGCGTGCTGCGCCAGGCTTCGGCCAGGGCGCGCACCTGGCGCGGGCGGGTGTCTTCCAGCCAGCGCCGCGCCGTCGCCGGGACAGGCTTAAGCAGGCCACCTTCCTCTGCGGCCAGACCCGCGCTCAGCGCCAGGCCGACCATCAGCGCTACCGACGCCGGATGGTGCGCCCCCAGCCAGAAGGGAGCCAGGGCCTGGCCCAGCCCTGCCAGCGCGTCATCGCTGGCGGGGACGCGCTGCACCTGCAGGTGAGCCAGCAGCGTGGTGAGGTCGTCTACCAAGGTGGTGGTGGCCGGGGTGACCTGCTGAGGTGTCAGGTCGTCGTCGGCAGACCAGGCAGGTTCTGGCTCGGCGCTCAGGTCGAAGCCGGTCTCGTGCGCGGGTAGTATGTCGGCCAGATCGGATGGCACGTAGACGAAGTACTGCACACCGCTGCGCCCCTGATCGAAGGCGACGGCGATCAGCCCGCGATAGAACAGAGCTTCGGCGACGTTGGCCGGTTGCAGGTGCGGTTTCTCGCGTTCGCGCCCCGCCGGGCCAAACTCGCGCAGTTCGCGGATGGGGCCGAAGAGCCGGGCGAACTGCGCTTCGGGCATCTTGTGTTCGCGCGTGCCGAGCAATGTCTGCAGCACGCCGCGCTCAGCGTCGCTCAGGCGACTCCACTCGGCGGCAGCGCGGGCAGGATCGAGCATGGCGTCTGCCAGCGCCTGGGCCGCTTCGCGCTTGTCGAACGCTTCCAGGTCAACGTCCCAGCGCCGCGCAATGATCGCCAGCAAATCCGGATCGTAGTCGAGCAAGGTCGGCAACAGGGTGGGCATGGTTCAGACCCCCGTCGGTTGAGTTCGCGACATGTGTAGCTTAGATGATCGCCGTTGTTCGGCGCAAATTCTGGCGATGTGCAGTTGCTACATGCCATGATCGCGCTCGCGCCCGCTCAGCCCGCGCCGACCGAGGCACCGGTCGGCAGCCCGCCAAGCGGCGTCGCCATGCGGGCCGCCCGCCGGATAGCCTGCGCGGTCACTTCGGCGGCGAATGCGCCGATCACGCTGACGTTGGCGCGTCCGGCGCTGCCCGTTGCCAGGGCGAAAATGGTATCGCCGTCTAGCATGGTGTGGGCGGGACGAATGGCGCGGGCCAGGCCGTCGTGTGCCATCTGCGCGACCTTATTGACTTCTTCTTTGCTCAGCGCGGCATTGGTCGCCACCACGCCGAGCACCGTATGCGAGGCGCTCCCCGGAGTCATGCGGGCCAGCGCAGGGAGAACGTTCAACGCGCCAGCGAAGCGCATCCCCTCCGGAGGCTGGCGCGTTCCGGCCAGGATCGTCCCATCCTCGTCCACCACGTCGCCTAGCGCATTGACGGCAAAAAGCGCGGCCACGCGCAGGCCGTCGCCGATCTCCACAGCAGCGCTCCCCAGGCCAGACTTGCAGGCGAAGGCTGGCCCCAGCAACCGCCCCACCTGCGCACCCGCCCCCGCGCCGACGCACCCCTCGGTAACCGGCTCTGTAGAGGCCGCCTGGCAAGCCGCGTAGCCCATCGCCGCGTCGGGGCGGGCGGCGGGGCTGCCCAGGTCGAGGTCGAAGAGGATGGCGGCGGGGACAATGGGCACCACACCTACGCCTACGTTGAAGCCGATGCCGCGCTCCTCCAGCCAGCGCATGACGCCGCCCGCCGCGTCCAGGCCGTAGGCGCTGCCCCCAGCCAGCACGACCGCGTGCACATGCTCAACCATGTGCAGGGGGCGCAGCAGGTCGGTCTCGCGCGTGCCAGGCGCGCCGCCACGCTGATCCACGCCGCCGACTGTGTCCGGCGGGCAGAGGATCACTGTGCAGCCGGTCAGGCCGTCCAGGTCATGCGCATGGCCCACGCGCAGGCCCTCGATGGCGGTCAGAGTATAGTTGTCCATCAGGATTTCCCTCGCTTTCCCACATAGACCACACAAACCCAACCATATCGCAAGATTTCGCACATTTCCCGCCGCACGCCCTATAATGGGCGCGATGACTGGGGATCAGCTCGGCGCAAAGGGGTTGCGAGCATGTTGTTGGCCATAGACGTAGGCAACACCACCATTGTTTTCGGCGTACACGATGGCACCCGCTGGATACATCACTGGCGCGTGCAGACGGTGCGCGAGCGAATGCCGGACGAGTACGCGGTGATGTTCCGCACCTTCCTCAACGAAGCGGGGCTGGACCTGGAGCAGTTCGAGCAGACGGTGCTCAGCAGTGTGGTGCCGCCCCTGACGGCGGGGTTGTGCGAGATGGTCGCCCGGCGTACCGGTTTCCCGCCGGTGGTGGTCAGTGCGCGCGTCAATACGGGTATCCGCATCAGCACCGATCACCCCGAAAGCGTGGGCAGCGACCGCATCGCCGACGCTGTGGCTGCCTATGATCGCTTCCGCAGCAATTGTATCGTAGTGGACTTCGGCACGGCGACCAGCTTCACCATTGTGCGCGAGCCGGGCGAGATGATCGGCGCGGTGATCGCCGCTGGCCTGGGCACTACCGCCGACGCGCTCGTCCGCCGCACGGCCCAGTTGCCACAGATTGAGCTGGCCCCGCCGCCGTCCATCATCGCCCGCAACACGGTTCACGCCATGCAGGCCGGCCTGGTGGTGGGTCATGTGGCCATGGTAGAAGGGCTGGTGGCGCGGATTCGGGCGGAACTGGGCCAGGCCCATACAATCGCGACAGGCGGTTATGCGACAGTGCTGGCCCCGTTGGCAACGTGCTTTGACGCCGTTGACCCCTGGCTGACGCTGGACGGCCTGCGCCTGATCGCGGAACGCAACCCGCGCCCCTAAACTATCCGCGTTTTTCCAGCAGACGGGCGACGCGGGCGATCACCTGCTCGGCGACGCGCGCCTTGCTGGCCAGTTCTAACGGCTCGACGCCTCCTTGCGCATCGAGCAGGGTCACGCGGTTGGTATCCACAGCGAAACCGGCATCTGGCGCGGTGATGTCGTTGGCGACGATCAGGTCTAGCCCCTTGCGCTGTAGTTTCTCCTGCGCGTTGCGCAACAGGTCTTCGCTCTCGGCGGCAAAGCCCACCACGACGCGCGGCCAGCCGGTGCGGGCGCGCTGATCGCGCACCTCGCTGAGGATGTCCGGCGTGCGGACGAGCGTCAGCGTCCGTGTCTTGGCGGTTTGGTCTGTCTTCTTGAGCTTGTGCGCAGCAACTGCGGAGGGCCGGTAGTCGGCCACCGCCGCCGCCATCAGCAGGGCGTCCGCGCCGCTGAGATGTTGCAGCACGGCGTCGAGCATCTGCGCGGCGGTCTCGACGACAACAAAAGTTGCTCCGACTGGCACAGGCAGTACGCTCACTGTGCTGATCAGCGTCACGTCTGCGCCAGCGTCCAGCGCGGCCTGGGCCAGGGCATAGCCTTGTTTGCCGCTAGAGCGGTTGGCGAGCACGCGCACCGGGTCGAGCGGTTCGCGCGTCCCCCCGGCGGTGACTATCACGCGCTGCCCGGCCAGCGCGCCCCCGCGCCCCAGCGCCCGCCGGATGTGCCCCATGAGCGTATGCGTTTCCGGCAGGCGACCCTTGCCGATCAGCCCTGACGCAAAGCGCCCCTCCTCCGGCTCGATCACGATCACACCGCGCGCTCGCAGAGTCGCCAGATTGTCCTGGGTAGCCGGGTGCGCGTACATGCCGCCGTCCATCGCGGGCGCGATCAGCACAGGGCAACGCGCCGCCAGCGCGGTCACGGCGAGCAGGTCGTCGGCCAGGCCATGCGCCAGGCGGGCGATGGTGTGCGCGGTAATCGGCGCGATGACCAGCAGGTCGGCCCCTTCGCCCAGTCCTACGTGAGCAATGTGCGTCGGCAGGGCACCGGCGTCGGTGGCCCACATGGTGGTATAGACGGGTCGTCCGGTGACCGAGGCGAAGGTCAGCGGCGCGACGAAGCGCTGTGCAGAGGCGGTCATGATCACGTCCACCAGCGCCCCGGCCTGAGTGAGTTTGCTCGCCAGATCAACAGCTTTGTAGATGGCAATGCTGCCCGTCACGCCCAGGATGATGCGCCTGTTGTGCAGCACGGTGATCGGTTCAGAGGACATGGGGTTGTGCCTTATGAGTAGTTCAGCCTCGTAAATAAGCCCATATAATTTCACAGGACTGAAAATTTTTCGCTCACGTCACTCAATGTAGAAGTGAGAGTGTAACTCATCTTCAGGGACACAGGGGGAGATCTGGCGCAGAATGGCACGCAAGGTCCCCGTGCTTAGTGGTTGATTTCCGTGCATAGGGGCTGTGGTGTAGCACGATTGATCGGGCAAGACCCTCTTCAGACGATAATGGCTTCCTTTGACTCGTGTCACTATGAAACCCAATCTTCCAAGAGGCGATTACCTGAGCGCCCGAAAGTCTACGCAGTCTGGGCATCCGCCGGCATCTCCATCGTGAGCACGATGCGCGGGTTGGGCGCAAGGCCCAGTTCCCCAGCATCAACCAGGCACAGCGCCAAAGCCTCGCGCAGGTTGTCGAGCAGCATTTCGAATGTTGTCCCGTCGGTCACCAACCCCAGCCTGTCGTTCGTCGCCACATAGACAGTGCCGTATTCTTCATCGTAGGTGACCTCGACCTTGATCTCCAGGGTATCGGGAGCTGTGCTCATCGGATTCCTCGTTTCTCGCAGCTTCGCCCCTGATTATAGCTCATTGCCGCCAATCGCCGAAGGTCATCTGTGCTGAGGGTGCGTGCAAAATGTGACAGGCAATTTGTAGCAGTCTGCTGCTCCTCATCCCTCTATCCCCCTCTCCCTCGCGACTGCGTCGCGGGACTCGGGCACAGCAAAGTTGCTGACAACCTTTGCACGCACCCTGTGCCAACCACTGCGAACAACACAGGTCTCTCAACAGCGGAGAGACCTGTGCCACATTCAACTTCTGGTCAGCGTTTTCACTTCAGCCGCTGGCGGAAGGCTTCGGTGAGGGCAGGGAGAATCTCGAACAGATCGCCGACGATGCCGTAGCGGGCCAGCTTGAAGATGGGCGCTTCGGGGTCTTTGTTGATGGCGACGATCACCTTGGCCGTGCGCATCCCCGCCTGATGCTGGATCGCGCCGGAGATGCCCGCCGCGATGTACAGATCGGGCGAGACAACCTTGCCTGTCTGCCCCACCTGGTGCTCGTAGGGAATCCAGCCGGCGTCTACGGCGGCGCGGCTGGCTCCCACCGCTGCGCCCAGCACTTCGGCCAGCTCGCGGATGGGGGCGAAGCCTTCCGGCCCGCCGACCCCGCGCCCGCCGGAGACGATGATGCTGGCATCGGTCAGGCTCACTGTGCCGCCACTGCTTTCCACGCACTCGATCTGCGTGGCGATGGCGTCGGGGGGCAGGGCGGGGGGAACAGCGATCACCTCGCCGCTGCGCCCTGGCTGGGCTTCCGGCAGGGGGAAGGCGCGCGCCCGCAGTGTGACGAACTGCGGCCCGTCGCCGGTAACTGCCTCCACACTCAGGACTTTGCCGCCCAGCACCGGACGCACGGCGCGCAGTTTGCCGTTTTCCAGCGTCAGTTCGGTCACGTCGTGCAGCAGGGGAGCATTGAGATCGGCGGCAGCGCTGGCCAGCAGTTCGCGCCCGGCGACCGTCGCGCCTGCCAGCACCACATCTGGTTGATGCGTCTGTACCTGCTGGGCCAGCAGCGCCACATAGGGTTCGCAGCGATAGTGCGCCAGCGAGGGGTCGTCGGCCCGGATGACGGCGTCCGCGCCATAGCTGAAGGCCAGGGGGACGATGGGATCAACGCCCGCGCCGAAGATCAGCGCTGTCACGCGCCCCTCCCCGGCCAGCGTCCGCGCCACGCCCAGCGCTTCCCAGGACGCGCTCACGGGCTGACCGTCGCGTTGCTCGATCCAGACGAAGACGTTGACGCTCATAGGATTTTCTCCTCCAGCAGGCGGGCGACCAGTTTTTCGGCCTTTTCCTGGGCGGTCGCGCCCTCGATGATCTCCGCTGAGCCTTCGCGTTTGGGCAGTTCGCGGTAGCCCAGCACCTGGGCGCGCGGCGCGACCTCAGCCGCGCTCAGCCCCAGGTCGGCCAGCCCCCAGACGGGGACCTCGGCCTTGGCAGCCTTGCGAATGCCGATGAAGGTGGGGTACTTGGGTTCGTTGATGTCTTTGAGCACGCTGATCACCGCGGGCAGGCGGCTGGCGACGACCTCCGCGCCGCGATCGGTCAGGCGACGGACGCGGACGGTGCGGGCGGCGAAGTCGAGCGCCTCGATCTTCGCCACGAAGCCGAGCATATTCCAGCCCAGCTTGCGCGCCGTCTGGAAGATGTGCTGATCGGTGGCCAGGTCGGCCATCTCCTTGCCGAACAGCACCAGGTCAACGTCGCCCAGTTTGCGGATGGCCGCCGCAACGACCGTGGCATAGGCCAGGCTGTCGTGTTTTTCCAGGGCAGAGTCCCACAGGCGGACGGCCTGGTCGCAGCCAATGGCCAGACCATGCTTGAGCGCCTCAGACTGCGCCTCCGGCCCTACGGTCATGACGGTCACCTGGACGTTGTGCGCGCCCTTGATCAGCACGGCTTCGGTGATGGCGTATTCATCCCAGGGATTGATGACCAGTTTGTCGCCCCAGTGCACCTGCCCGCTGGCGTTTACGGTCACGGTCGCCTCGGTGTCGGGCGTCATTTTGGTCAGCACTACGACATGCAAGGGTCACTCTCCTTAAGCACTAAATAGCTGTCAGCGCTCAGCCTTCAGCAAGAACGTGTGAAAACCACCTCTGGCGGCAGCAACGGCGGTTGAGGCGAACGGTCAGGCTCGCGCTAGGCTTCGCTCTGCCAGTATTCCGGATCGTAGGGCACTGGCTCGCAACGTAGCGGCCTGTCCTGGCGATAACCCAGCGCGTAATCGGCCTGCAGCAGTTGCTGAATCTCGCTCGATCCCTCGTAGATAACCGCGCCTTTGGCATTGCGCAGGTAGCGTTCCACGTCGTATTCATCACTGAAGCCATAGGCTCCGTGAATCTGTACCGCTTCCAGCGCAGCTTTGACGCTCATTTCGGTGGCGAACCACTTGGCGACAGCGGTCTCGCGCGTATTGCGCATACCCTGGTTCTTCAGCCAGCCCGCGCGCAGCACCAGCAGTTTCGCCGCGTCGTACCACTGCTGCATGTAGGCGATCTTCTGCTTGATGAGTTGATGGTGCGCAATGGGCACGCCGAACGTGTAACGCTCCTTGGCATATTTGACGCTGTCCTCCAGACAGGCGCGGATACAGCCCGTCGCGCCAGCGGCGACCGTGTAGCGTCCGTTGTCCAGGCAACTCATGGCGATGTAGAAGCCCTCGCCCTCTTCGCCCAGGCGATTCTCGACGGGCACCTCCACGTCTTGCATGACGATGCCCCCCGTCGAACCGGCGCGCACGCCGAGCTTGTGCTTTTCGTCGTAGGTGCTCACGCCCTTCATGTCGCGGGTGATGATGAAGGCAGTGATCCCTTTGTGACGGGGCTGCGCGTGCGGGTCGGTCTTGGCGAAGACGATGAAATGATCGGCCAGCGTCGCCAGGCTGATCCACATCTTCTCGCCGTTGAGGATATAGATATCTCCTTCGCGGCGGGCGGTGCTGCGCAGGTTAGCCGGGTCGCTGCCCGCTTCGGCCTCGGTGAGGGCGTAACCAGCGATCTTCTCGCCGCGCGCCTGCGGCACCAGAAAGCGTTGTTTCTGGTCTTCGGTGCCCCATTGCAGCAGGGCCAGGCTGTTCAGACCGGCGTGCACCGACATCACCACGCGCAGGCTGGCGTCTACACGCTCCAGTTCCTCGCAGACCAGCGCCAGAGTGATGTAGTCGAAGCCCTGCCCGCCATAGCGGACGGGGATGTTGATGCCCAATACACCGTTTTCGGCCAGCAAGGGCAGCACGTCCGGATGCGGTTGGTGTTTGCGGTCCCATTCCTTGAGGGTGGGGTAAATCTTGTCGTGTGCAAGTTCCCGCACCATCTCCTGGGCCATGAGTTGTTCTTCAGTCAGAGAAAAGTCCATAGGGGTAGGAACATCCTTCGAACTAAGCGCCGGCGCTCGCTGGCAGCTTTGGGAGCGTCGGAGCGCCGCAGCGCAGACCCGAAAACTGTCGCGATTATAGCAACACTCTCTGGGGATAACGAGTGGCGCGGTTTCTAGGTCAGGGGGATTGCCTCAAACGCGCTTGCCGCTTTACCTCACCCCCAGCCTCGCTTCGCTTGGCGAGGCGCGCCAGCGCCGAGTGGGGGTGAGGTAAGCGCCTCTGCACCGAGCAAATCGCTGAGACCCTTTGCTCGCACTCAGTTTGAGGGGAGCATTTCACAAAAGCATACTGCTGAGACGTTGGCGCACGTCCTGCGCGAAACGGTCTATGAAGGACTGCACGTAGTCGGCAATGTCCAGCGATGGATCGGCGATGAGCGGCGTCAAGTCCATGGCAAACGAGGTGCCAGTGGTGATATCGGTGGCGTGCGAGGCGTGATAGGTGGCATGCGCGCGCCGTCGCCCCATGGTTGCCAGATCGTAGCGTTTGCCACCGCTGATCTGCGAATCGAAGACGCCCAGCAGGGCCGCCTGTAGATTCTCCTGGGCCGACAGGTCGAAGGCGACCTTGTCCTCGTCCAGCAGCCAGTCGAGATCGCGCCAGACTTCGCAGCCGTAGAGCTTGGCCGGACGCTCGTCGGCAGGCAGACGGCGCAGGGCGGCGATCACTTTGAGGGCCACGCCCACATGCGTTGGGTGTTTGTCGGCCAGGTTATGGGTGTAGACGACCTGAGGCCGCGCCGCCTTCAGGATGGCTTCCAGGTCTTCGACGGGGCGGGTGTCGGCGCGGTCTTTGACGGCGCTACTGGGGTAGTCCAGCAGGATTTGCGCGGCGTACTCGCCAACCATGGCGGCTTTCTTCTGCTCTTTGACGCGCACGACCTGCATCTGCTCGTCGGTATAGTGGGCATAAAGGCCGGTACGCGGTGACCCCGCCCCGTTGGTGACGACTACGCCGGTGAACCAGCGGTCGTCGCGCTGGAAGCACTGCAACACGCCGTCCATGGCCATGATCTCGATGTCGTCCTGGTGCGCCGAGACGGCCAGGTGTGTGGTGCGGGCCAACGCCTCGGCGACGGGCAGGCCGTCGGGGATGTATATTTGTGCACTTGCGAGATGGAATTTCATAGGGCTTCTTCTCCTGATAAGAATAGCGAACAGTTGTTAGCGATCACCAACAGTTTTCAGCCATCAACGATCGGCGGGCGCGAAGGTCAGGGGGCGGTTGTCGTTCTCTACTGCCCGCTGCCCAGCTCCGGCAGACTTGCCGCGGCGATGGACTGCCCCACGCGACGGCTCTTTTCGTCTGGCAGTTGCAGATGGATGCGAGCCGCCAGGTCGGGGAACTCGCCGTGCAGCACCCGTCCCGCCTCGTGCAGAATCAGCGCGCCGCCGCGACCAGAGGTGACACGGCCCAGGATCAGCACGTGCTTGAGGTCGTAGAAATCGGCGTAGTGGGCCACGGCGTAGCCCAGGTAAACGCCGATCGTCTGCCAGATTTGTGCCGTGCCTTCGTCGCCCGCTTCCAGCTTTTGCTGCACGAACTTGAGTTTGTCGGCGTCGGGCACGCCGGTGGGGATAGTAATGCCCACGCGCGGGGCCAGGCGGAAGACAGCCTGTTGCGAGAAGTAGAGTGCTCCCACTCCCCGGTCGCCCGACCACTCGTCCACTGGCGCGTCGGGTTGGTAGTCCACTGGCGCAAAGGCCAGCTCGTTCAGCCAGTCGGTCAGGCGGCCCGACGCCGTGACATAACCGGCGGCCTGGCTTGACCCCAGGGCAATGCCCAGCACGGCGTTGTCTTCCAGCGACATCGAACCGGCCAGGGCGGTCACCTCGCCATCGTTGATCACTTCCAGCGGCACATCGCCCATTGCCTGACGGATGCGGGCGAAGAGTTCGCGCACCTCGCCGTAACGCTCGGCGGGGACGCCGCGGAACAACGAGGCGACCATAGGCCGGTTGTCCACATATACGCCCGCCGAACTGCCGCCGATGGCATCCACGCGGGGCAATTTGCTCGCAGCCAGTTGCAGCGCGGACAGGATTTTCTCGTAGTGATACTGCGGGTCGCTCTGCTGACGCGGCTCCCAGACGATCTCGGTGCTGAAGATCGGCTCGCCGTCAATCACTGCTGACACTTTCAGGTCGGATGCGCCCAGGTCGAAGCCGATGCGGCAGCCTTCCAGGTGACGTCCCAGCGCTTTTTCGCTCTCGTGTTCGGGCGGCACGTCGTCGGGATCGCAGATCACCACGGTGAAGGGGTGCTGGTAGACTTGCTCGCCCATGAAGTGATAATCGAAGGCGCGCGGTCCAGCGGGGGCATAGGTGCGGCGGATGTGCTCACCGATGGAACGCGGCCCGCCGATGTAAACCTTCCAGCCGCCGCGTTGCCACAACAAGAATTTGAGCAGCCGCTCCACATAGCGCAGGTTGGCTCCGGCGCGCGGATGATTCTCCGGAAAGACCACTGTCTCAAAGCGCGACAGCGTCCCGCCGGTGCGCTCCAGGCCGATCACCAGCGGCACACCCACCCGCGACGCCTCGACTTCGGCCCGAAACGCCCGGTTGGCCAGCACCGCCGGACGAAAGCTGGGGTCCAGGGGAGGGACGAAATGAGGATTGATAAGGGTTAAATCGGCCATGGCGAAAGTTCTCCGTGATCAGTTTTGGGTTAAGAACTATGAGTGCAAGTTATCAGTTGTCGGTTGTCACGACTGAGAGATTTGCCAGCGGGGAGCGGATCACAGATCACTGAGCACCGAAATCACTGAAAACCGCTCCCCAATCACTTCTACCGCGTTACCGTCACTTTGGTCAGACCGCGCGGGCGATCGATTTCGTGACCTTTCACCAACGCCAGGCGCATGGCGAAGACCTGCCCGTGAATGACCGCCGGGATGGGCGTCAGCCATTCGGGCATGTCCGCCGGCAGGCGCATGATCTGCCGGGCGTGTGCGAAAGCGGCTTCCTCGTTGGAAATGACCAGCAACTCCGCCCCTCTTTCGTGCAACTGATCGAGCAGGTCGAGCAGGGCGGGCAGCGTCTTGCCCGCTGGAGCGACGACGATGACCGGAAAGCCGCGGTCAATCACGGCAATCGGCCCGTGCCGGAAGTCGGCTTCGCTGTAGGCGTCGCCGGTGATATAGCACAACTCCTTGATCTTCAGGTTGATCTCGAAAGCGGTGGCATAATTGTAGCCGCGCCCGATGGTGGCGAAGGCTTCCATATAGCGATAGCGCTCTACCCAGCCTGGCTCGGTGAGCGGCGTTGTGATGTGCTCGGTGAGCGTCTGCGCCACATAGGCTGGCAGTCGCGCCAGCGCCTCGCGCAGGGAACTGTCGTCCACCAGAGCGCTGACCAGCAGTGCCACTGCTGCCAACTGCGCCGTGTAGGTCTTGGTGGCGGCGACGCTCACCTCCGGCCCTGCCTGGAGCGGCAGGTGATAGGCGGCGGTCTGCGCGATGGGCGAGTCCGGATCGTTGGTGATCCCCAGCGTCAGCGCGCCCTGCTGACGGGCATCGGCCAGCACCTGGCGGATATCTTCTCCACGGCCCGATTGCGAGATGCCGATCACGAGCGCACGTGCCAGGTTGGGGGGAGTCTGGTACAGGGTGTGCAGGGAAGGGGTTGCCAGCGCGACGGGCAGGCGAGCCTGTGCCCCGAACAGATATTGCGCGTAGCGCGCGGCGTTGTCCGACGTGCCGCGCGCTGCAATGCAGATGAATGCCGGATCGAAATCGCGGATGGCGGCGGCGATGCGCTGTGCTGTGCCGCTTTCTTCACTCAGCAGGCGTTGGAGCGCTACAGGCTGTTCGGCGATTTCCTGTTCCAGATACATGAGCGGCTTCCTCTAGGAGTAGGTGACTGAGCGCGGCACACCGGAGAGATGCGTTGCGATGGGGCTGGGAAGAGGATACGCCGGGCCATGATGCCTATCTCCCCGCTGATTGGACTTGCCTTGCCGCGCCGACTGTGGCACACTGCGGTCGTTGACAGTAACTGTATTCTAGCGTATACTTTGTTCGTAGTCAATACAAACAAACATCATGAGTGTATACCGCCGATCTGCCGATCATCACCTGATGCGCGATATCAATCGCGCCCTCATCCTCAATCACCTGCGCCAGGATGCCCCGCAGTCGCGCGCCGAACTGGCCGAACGCACCGGCCTGACTCGTAGCACGGTTTCCAGTCTGGTAGATGAGTTGATCGCTGCCAACCTGGTGCACGAAACGGGTATCGCGCCTTCGCGCGGGGGGCGGCGCGGCACGTTGCTGGCGCTGAATCCGGCGGGTGGCTGCGCCATCGGCGTGGCAATCACCAGCGATCAGATCGTGGTATTGCTCACCGATTTCGTCGCTCATCCGCGCTGGCAACGACAGATGGCGCTGCTGGACGCGGACGCGGGCCAGGTGATCGGGCAAGTTGAGGCGCTGATTGACGAGGCACTGGCCTACAACGCCGCTCACGAGGCTGCGCCCCTGCTGGGGATTGGCCTGGCTACGCCGGGTCTGGTGCGCGTCCGCGATGGCACGCTGCGCACCGCCACCAATCTGCGCTGGCGCGACATCCCCTTCCAGGCCCGCTGGGAGGCGCGTTTCGGCGTGCCGGTGCGCGTGGGCAACGAGGCCAGCATCGCCGCGCTCGGTGAGCACTATTTCGGCGCGGGCGCGGGCTTCAGCGATTTCCTCTACCTGGAACTGAGCGCACGGGCTATCGGCGCGGGGATTTTCGTCGAAGGCCGCCTCTATCAGGGGGTAGATGGCTACGCGGGCGAGGTCGGCCATAT
This sequence comes from uncultured Anaerolineales bacterium, assembly GCA_937135955.1. Lineage (GTDB taxonomy): Bacteria > Chloroflexota > Anaerolineae > Aggregatilineales > Aggregatilineaceae > UBA2029. The sequence goes on from CAKZOB010000019.1 coordinate 15,747, forward strand.
GGTCGTTGATCCGGCGGGACCGGCGTGCTCGTGCGGGCGATGCGGTTGCTGGGAGGCGGTGCTGCGCCAGGTGTGCGACCTGGCCCCGCTGCGGGACGCCCTGGCGGCGGGCATGCCGTCGTCGCTGGGCGACCCGACCCGGCTGACGCGAGCCATGGTGCTGTCGGCAGCGGAGGCCGGCGACGCACTGGCCCGCGGCTATGTCGAGCGGCTGCTGAACGTCCTGGTGATCGGCATTGCCAATCTGGTCAACGTGTTCAACCCGCAGCGGGTAGTGCTGGGCGGATCGTTGGGAATGCTGCTTGCGCCGTTCTTGCCCGCGTTGCAGAGCGCGCTTGCCGCTCAGATCACCCTGCCCGCCGAGAGCGCGCCCGACGTAGTGCTGGCGCAGATCGCCTCGAATCCCTCAGCGCTGGGGGCGGTGGCGCTGGTGCTTGACGAGATCATGAGCGAGCCGCTGCCGGGGGCGATACGTCAATCATGGCCTTGATGATCCCATCGCCATAGGCAGCATTCAGCGCGTAGGCATCGCCTGTCTGCTCCAGCGGGAAGCGATGTGTGATTAACTCGGTCAGCGGGATTGCGCCCGCCAGGGCCAGCGCCGTTGCGCGGGGGTAGGTGTGCTTCATCCGGCGGCTCAGCAACACCGTCAGACCTTTGCGCCGCGCCACCGAATGCGTGAACGCCGCGCGGTCATCCGAGGGGATGCCCACCAGCACCACACGCCCGCCCAGGTCGGCCATGCGCACGGCCTGCTCGATCGCTTCTCCACCCCAGGCGGCTTCCAGCACCACTTCTACGCCGCGCCCGCCGGTGTGCGCCAGCACCGTCTCCACCGGATCGGCTGCCGTGATATCGAACACATCGTCCGCGCCCCAACGTCGCGCCATGTCCAGCCGCCAGTCGAAACGATCCAGCGCAAAGATGGGCGAGGCCCCCGCCATGCGGGCCAGACGCAGGATCAGCAGGCCGATTGGCCCGCAGCCCAGCACTGCGACGCTCTGCGCTATGCGCAGTTTGGCCAGGTCAACCGCGTGCAGGGCCACGCCCAGCGGTTCCAACAGCGTCCCCTCGTCCAGCGAGAGGGCATCGGGGAGGGGGAAGCAACCCCGCGCGGGCACACAGACGCGCTCCTGCAATGCGCCATCGTCGGGATACAAGCCCATGAAACGCAGATGGCGGCACAGGTTGGGATGACCGGCCTCGCAGCGGTCGCAGCGCCAGCAAGGGATGGCCGGATCAACGGCTACCCGTTGCCCTACTTGCAACGGTTGCCCCAGCCCATCGCGGGCGTCTGCCCCGGTGGCGACCACCGTGCCCGCGAATTCGTGGCCCAGCACCAGCGGCGCGGCCAGGACGGTGTCGCCGATGCGGCCATCAAGGTAGGTGTGCAGGTCGGAGCCGCACACACCTACCGGCCCCACCTGGACGATCACCTCGTCCGGGCCAGGGGGTGGCGGTTCGGGCAGGTCTTCCAGGCGGAAATCGCGCGGGCCATGCAGACGAGCGGCTTTCATGGTTTCTCCTTACCAGGCACACTGGATAGCGAATGGGCGAGAGAGGGCGACGACTGGCGACTTCTAAGGGAGCGCCGGACGTGGAGATGGGCCGTGCGGCTGCTGCGAGGTATGACGCGACCGAGGCCAGACGGTAGATGCCTTGTCCGGCGTATCTGCCACGCCTGGGCCAGATTCCACAGGGCGAACCCCAGCAGAGACAGCGCATACGTAGCGAAGTAAGGGACGAGCGCGGGCGCATGTCGCGCGGCTACCAGCAGCCCGCCCAGGGCATACAGCCCCAGCGCCAGCTCGCCCAACGTGACGCGGTCGGCGGGCAGGGCGTAGCGGCTACCCGTCCAGGTGCGCGCCTCCCCAGTGACGCTGAACTTGGGGGTGCGCCGGAATTCGCGCGCTGCGCGGGTGCCCAGCAGGGCGTCGAGCACCCCCAGCGTGTTGTTGAGCACCAGCGCACTGGCAATCATTCCCTGAAGCGGCATGGCCAACAGGCGGCGCGGCCAGTCCGGGTAGAGGGCGCGTTGGGCCAGGATCATCATCAGCGGCGGGATGACGCCTACTGCGCTCAGCACACCCAGGGCGGGCAAACGGGCCAGCATCCCGCTGGCGGCCAGCGGAGGCGTCAGCAAAAAGGTCAGCAGGATCAGCGGCTGCACGGCGTACTGACCCAGATGCATCAATCCCATCACCCGTTGCCAGGGGGCGTAACGCTTTGCTTTGAGCAGGGGGATCGCATGGCGTAACAGATTCTGGGTCATGCCGGTCGCCCAGCGCCGCTGCTGGAGTTTGTAGGCCTGCACCTGGGGCGTCAGCTCCCCTGGCCCGGCTACATCGGGCAGATAGCAGAAGTGCCAGCCGCGTAGCAGCGCCCGGTAGGACAGATCGAGGTCTTCGGTGAGCGTGTCCGCCGACCAGCCTCCTGCATCCAGCAGGGCCGTCACGCGCCACACTCCGCCCGATCCATTCATGGACATGGGCAGTCCGCCCCGACTGCGGGCGATCTGCTCGATGACAAAGTGTCCGTCGGTAGTCAGGGCTTGCGCGCGGGTGAGGGGGGTCGCGCAGGCATTGAGGTGACTCCAGCGCGTCTGTACCAGGGCCAGGCGTTCGTCGGCAAGAAAGTAGGGTAGCGTCCGGCGCAAGAAGTCGCGCGGGGGGATGAAATCGGCGTCGAAGATGGCAACGAAGGGTGTGCGCACGTGTTGCAAGCCCCAGGCCAGCGCTCCCGCCTTGTAGCCCGCGCGAGTGGGACGGCGCAGCAGAGCGATGGGCGGTGCGCCACGCCGTTCCCAGGCGGTGATGGTCTGCTCCAGCACGCGCGTGGTCTCGTCCGTCGAATCGTCAATGATCTGAATGTGCAGGCGGTCGCGCGGGTAGTCGAGACGGGCACAGGCAGCGATCAGGCGGGCGACGACGTGCGCTTCGTTGTAGATGGGCAACTGCACCGTGACGGCGGGCAGGTCGTCGTCGCTCACGGCGGGCACAGGGGGTTGGCGGCGTCGCGTGCACAGATAGAGCGCGATCAACACGCCGAAGCTGCCGACGAAAAGCGTCAGCAGCATCACCGACATCACATACAATCCCGCCGCTATTTCCAACAAGAACTGTAGCATCGTCGCCTGGGTTAGCCTTTCCTGTGTGTCCTGAGGCCGCTGATTCATACCCTGTGCGGCGCGTTTTGACAAGCGCGGCGACCGGACGGGTGCGTGCAAAATGAGACGAGCACTCTGCAGCGGTCTGCTGCCCCTCACCTCCAGGGGGACTGGATCAAACCGCTTGCCGCTTTACCTCGCCCCCAGCCTCGCTGCGCTCGGCTTGGAGGCGCGCCAGCGCCGAGCGGGGGTGAGGTCAACCAGCAGATCACACCTGAGCTTACTTCTGCCCATGGTTCTGCTGGCTGGTTTTGATGCGATTACCCTCTGCCCCTCACCCCTACATCCCCTCTCCCTCGCGACTGCATCACGGGGCGAGGGGACTTACTTTCTCTCGTCCAAGGGCTGGGGGATGAGGGTCACCGGGTGGGGCAAAGTCGCTGTCAACCTTCGCTCGCACCCGACCAGATCGCAGCATGGGGCTGAAGATGGATCTACCGCTGGAGATGCATCTACCTATGACTTGTGCTATGCTAAGGCGATATTGATGGGAGCGAGTGAGTGATTTCGCTCACAGATCCGGATTGGATGGGGGTAGGTTGCCAGAGGAGAGATTCTGTGACACGCATCCTGATTATCGAGGATGAGGAATATCTGTGTGACAACATTGCCGCCATTCTAGAATTCGAGGGATTTGAACTGCTCACTGCTCTCAACGGGATGCAAGGGATCGCCCTGGCCCGTCGTCACCGGCCCGATCTGATCATCTGCGACATCATGATGCCAGGCATAGATGGCTACGAAGTCCTGCAGACCCTGCGCAGCGATCCGGTGACCAGCACTATCCCCTTCATTTTCCTGACGGCCAAGGCCGGTCGTGAACAGTTGCGGCAGGGCATGGTCCTGGGGGCGGATGATTACCTGACCAAACCGTTCAACCCCGAAGAACTGATTGCCAGCGTTAACGCCCGGCTGGAGCGACAGCGCCGCTTCGAAGAAGAGACGCGCGTGGCCATGCAGGAAATTCAGCTTGGTATCACTCTGGCATTGCCCCCCGAACTCGATGCGCCGCTCAACAATGTGTTGGGCACTGCCGGGCGGCTCATTGACCGGGCTGCCGAGTTGACGCCGCGGGATATCGAAGCGGCTTCGTTGAGCATCTTTGAAGCGACGAGCTACCTGCATCGCGAGATCGAGAACTACCTGCTGTTCGCACAACTTGAGATTCTGCGTTTCGACCCCGCTCGCGTGATCCTGCTGCGCAAGAACACGTTGCAGGCTCCTGGTGCGGTGATCGAGAGCACGGCGCGACAGATCGCCGCGCAGCGGCATCGCGAAGCCGACCTGTCGCTAGAGACGCACGATGTGCCCGTCCAGGTGACTCAGGACAATCTGCGCAAGATCGTTGAGGAATTGCTCGACAATGCGCTGAAGTTCTCTGCTCCCGGAATGCCGGTGCGGGTGTACACTCGCACCGAGGCGGGCGGGTATGTCCTGCACGTTGAAGATCGCGGCCCAGGTATACCCCCTGAGGTGCTGGAGCGTCTGCGCATGCCCACCGGTTTCCGCGCCAGGCTGGCCTCGTTGCGGCAGCACCCTGGCCTGGGGTTGGTGGTGGTGCAATATCTGGTTGAGGCGCACGGCGGACGCCTGGCGATCCAAAGCACGTCTGGCGGGGGGACATGCGTCCGAGTCATCTTACCGCTGGCTGCCACTGAGGTAGCGTAGTTTCCGGCTTCTGGAGCGATGGGCGCGATCCCGTATCAACAGGTCAGATACCTGATCACTTTGCTCGACTACCTTCCGGTTGGTGTGTTTGTGGCTACTTTGGAAGGGCAACTCCGGTACGCCAACCGCTATTTTCTGGAACATTGCGGTTGGGCCTGCTGTCCGCAGGCCCCCTCTGAGGCTACGGGGGATGCAATCCATCTGCGCGAGGACTTTGCAGAGGGAAATCGGCGGGTGACGACTGAAGGCACACTGTCTGAAGTCTGCTATGTCGAAGTCCCGGCGGGGGAGCGGCGCGCGTTCGAGGTGCATCGCTTCCCAGTCTCTATTGAGGGAGAAAACCTGGTGGGTGGTATGGCTCTGGACGTTACGGCGCGGGTGCAGGAAGAACAGCATCGCCGTATGCTCGCCCACGCACTCGAACACGGCCCGGCGATGGTGTTCATCACCGACGCAGAGGGTCATCTGCAGTACTTCAACCGCAAATTCGCCGACATGACCGGCTATACGCTGGAGGAGTCGCTGGGACGACTGCCTCGTTCGCTTGATCCTGCTTACCTGACGCCTGAGGAATATCACGAGCGCTGGGGGGCGATCCGCGCTGGCCGCGACTGGCAGGGCGAGTTCCTGAATTACAAGAAGAATGGCGAACCCTACTGGGAACTGGTGCAAGTCTCGCCAGTTCTCGACGCTGAGGGGACGTTGACCAATATTGTGCTGATCAAGCAGGACATCACGCGGCGGAAACAGGCCGAACTGGCCGAACGGCAGCAGCGCGAACTTGCCGAAGCCCTGACCGAGACCGCGGCGTTACTCACGCGCACCTTTGACCTTGATTCCATCTTCGACCATATCCTGGTGCAGGCGGCGCGGCTGGTGCCTTATGATGCCGGACATCTGGGCGTCGTTCACGAGGGGGTGCAACGTATCGTGCGCACACAGGGGTATGGCCCCTATGGGGGCAACCGGGCTGTGCGGGCTACAGTGCTGCCGGTCAATGAGGTGCCTACACTGCGCAGGATGGCCCGCACTCATCAGCCGGTGATCATCCCCGACATATACGCAGACCCCGACTGGGTGCACCTAGCCGAGCCAGAGCCGCTACGAGCCTACCTGGGCGTGCCACTGATGGTGTATGACGAGATGTTGGGCGTCCTGGCATTGCTTAGCGAGAAGCCCGGTTTCTTCACCGAGGAACACGCTCGCCTGTTGCAGGCGCTGGCCGATCAGGCGGCGCAGGCGCTGAGCAATGCGCAGCTTTATCAGGCGGTGCGCAGGCACGCCGCCGAACTGGAAGATCGCGTGGCCGAGCGCACCGAAGCGCTCCGTCTGAGCGAGGAACGCGCGCGTGCGCAGTACAAGGCGACACCAGTGCCTACCTTCATCGTGCGGCACCGCCCCGACGGCGAATTCGTGCTGGTGGACTACAACGACGCGGCCTATGAATTCACGGGAGGAACTGTAGCAAGCCTGGTGGGGCAGACGATGTCGGCCTTTCACCGCGATCAACCTCACCTGATCGAGCTGGCCCGTCAGTGCGTGGAGCAACAGGCTGTATTGCGGCGCGAAATGGACTATACCGTTGAGAGCACCGGAAAGCACCATTACATCCAGGTCACTGTCTCTTTTGTGCCGCCCGATCTCGTCTTGGTGCACATGGTTGATCTTACCGACCGCAAGCGCTATGAGGAGACGTTGCAGGCCGCGCTGGAACACGAGAAATATCTGGGCGAGTTGCGCTCTCGCCTGGTGACCACGGTGTCGCATCAATTCCGCACGCCCCTGTCGATCATCCTCACCAGCGCGGACATCCTGGAGCGTTATAGCAGCAAGCTGACGGATGACGACCGCAACAAGCGTTTTGCTCATATCCGGGAGGCCATCCAGCGCATCACGCATCTGCTGGATGATGTGTTGCAGTTGGAAGCGCTGCAGGCGGGAGAGACGGCCATCAGGCCGGAACCGGTCGACGTGATTGTGCTCTGCGAACAGATCATCGCGCAGGTGAAGGATACGAAAGAGATCGACGTCGAAGTACGTCTGGAAGTGAACAATTGTCCAGGGTTGGTCTTGCTCGACCGCGGGCTGGTTAACCAGATTTTGCGTCATCTGATCTCCAATGCGGTGAAGTTTTCACGCCCAGGCGGAGAGGTGATGGTACGGTTGGGGCGCCAGGGCGGGCGTCTCAACATTCAAGTGCAGGATCAGGGGATCGGCATTCCGCTTGCCGACCGCAGCCGTGTCTTCGATGGCTTCTTCCGGGGCAGCAATGTCGGGTCAATCCCTGGCACGGGCCTGGGATTGACCATTGCCCGTCAGGCTGTTGAGCTATGCGGCGGGACGATTGGTTTTCAAAGCGTGGAAGGCCAGGGCACGACGTTCACAGTGACGCTGCCCCTGGTGTCCGCGCCGGACGTATCCAGGGGAGAAGACAACCGCTGATGCGCTTCGCTACTGTGCGTGCTCTGGTCAGTCACCCCCTGCCGCGCTGGGCGTTGGCACTGGCCTGGACAGCTCTGGTGTGCCTGCTGATGCTGCTGCCCGGCGAGGATTCCGTCGCCGAGGATACGTCTGGCTTCTTTGGCGGCACTGACCTCACCGACGCCGCCGGGCATGTGTTGCTCTTCGGCGGACTGACTCTGTTCTGGTACGCTGCGCTTGTCTGTCACGGCACGCCTGCCGAGGCGTTGCGCCTGGCGTTGAGCCTGGCGGGAGGGCTGGGGGTGCTGCTCGAAGCTGGGCAGAGCCTGGTGCCCGAACGCGGCGTGTCGTTGCTGGACTTTTCGGCTAATGCGCTGGGCGTATGCGCGGCGGCCTATCTCCTTCACACGGCGTCGGGACGCCGCGCGCTCTCTCCGCGTTGAGGGGTGTCGTCAGCCTCACAACACGCCGATGATCAAATTGGCACAAAATCTAACTTGAGGTTGTGCAAAAACCGCTGGTGAGTGCTTGACTTTAGAATGGACTGACCCCATAATGTAAGTTAGTTGGTTGGAACAACAAACAAACTGATCGGGCTGAGGCCGCCGTGTGACGGCGTTGGCGCGCGTCTTCTTTAACAGAAAAACGCTTTTGCTTTTACGGGATATTAGAGCGTTATGACACACCGCTCTTGCTTGCGAACGGGGGATCAGGCGCTGGTTCGCGAGATCAATCTCTCGGTGATCATGCGCCGCCTGCTTGAGCATGCCTCGCTTTCGCGCGCCTCGCTGGCCGAAGTCACCGGCCTTAACAAATCCACTGTCTCCAGCCTGGTACACGAACTGATCGAAATGGGTTTCGTCCACGAAGTTGGACAGACTTCCAGTGGCGTGGGTAGGCCCTCGACATTGCTGGAATTAAACCCCCGCGCGGGCTACATCGTCAGTTGCGAGCTGGGGGTGGATTTCATCTCCGTGATCTGCGCCAATTTCAGCGGAGAAGTCTTCTGGCGGGTCAAGGAGAATACCGCGGGCAGCCAGGGCCAGAGCGCGATCATCGAACGTAGTCTGGTCCTGTTGCGTCAGGCGGTGCGGGCGGGGAGCAGCGAGTGCGTGGGCTGTGACAGATTGCTGGGGATCGCCATGGGCGTGCCGGGGTTGGTGGAGCAGGCGACCGGCACGTTGCTCTTCGCGCCAAATTTGAGGTGGCAGGACGTGCCTGTGCAGGCCATTCTGGCCGAGCAATTCCCTGGCGTGCCGCTTTTCGTGGACAACGAGGCGAACATGGCCGCGCTGGGCGAATATCTCTTCGGCGCAGCGCGGGGAGCCAACGAGGTGCTGTATCTGAGTGCCGGGGTAGGCGTGGGCGGCGCGGTAGTGCGCAACGGACAACTGGTACGCGGCACTACTGGCTTTGCCGCCGAGTTCGGGCACATGACGCTTGACCCGGACGGGTTGCCCTGCAACTGTGGCAACCGCGGTTGCTGGGAAACGCTGGTCAGTCAGTCGGCGGTTTTCCGGCTGGTACGCGAGGCCCTCGCCGGGGGCAGATCCAGCAGCCTGGTGCCGATGACCGGCGGTAACCTGGAACGACTGTCTATCCCGCTGGTCGTGGAAGCTGCTCAGGGAGGCGATGAGGTAGCGCTGTCTGCCCTGGCGACGGTGGGACGCTACCTGGGTATCGGCATTGCCTCGTTGATCAACGCTTTCAACCCAGACCTGATTGTGCTGGGCGGCATTCTCAGTCTGGCGGGCGATCTACTGTTGCCCGCCATACACGCCGAAGTGTCGCGGCGGGCGCTGCGCTGGAATGCCGAAGCGACGCAGATCGAGCTGGCCCAACACGGTTTCGACGCCTGTGTGATGGGAGGGGTCGCGGCCCTCTTGCAGGCGATCGTGTTGGAGCCGGGCAAGTACGATTTGCTGCACCGACCGTGAATTCATCGTGGGGGTGGAGTTCAGAAAGGAGGCAGGCAACGACGCGAAAACCCATTCGAGTAATTCGTCGCAGCCCAGGTGGGTTTATTGTCCGCTACCTAGTGCTTCCAGACACAGAGACTTTCCAGGAGGATTTTTGCCATGTTGCGCAAGACAGCGAGCTTCTTTTTGCTGATCGTGTTGGTGCTGACCCTGGCGGTGGGGGTTGGCGCAGTCAAGGCCGCGCCCAAGCAGCAGGTCACCGAGCTGACGATCCTGTGGGCGGAGTGGGACCCGGCCAACTATCTGCAGGAGATTGGCAACCGCTACGAGGCGGCTACCGGCATCAAGGTCAACGTCATTCAGGAGCCGTGGGGCAGCTTCTACGATCGCATGGCTGCTGAGTGGGCGGCCAAGGGCGATGCCTACGACATGGTGGTCGGCGACAGCCAGTGGATCGGCCAGGGTGTGACGCAGGGTCACTACATGGAGCTGACCGACTTCTTCATCGAGAACGGGATTCACGAGACGGTGACGCCGGCGACGCTGAAGTTCTACGGGGAGTATCCGGCGGGGTCTGGGCGGTACTGGGCCTATCCGACGGAGGGTGACGCGGTCGGCTGGGCGTATCGCAAGGACCTGTTCGAAGACCCGGAGAACCAGAAGGCCTTCGAGGAGAAGTACGGCTACCCGCTGGACGTGCCGCAGACCTGGATGCAACTGCGCGACATCGCTGAGTTCTTCACCCGCCCAGAGCAGAACCTGTATGGCGTCGGCGTCTACACACAGATTGACTACGATGCGATCACGATGGGCTATGAGACGGCGATGTTCAGTTGGGGAGTGGAGTGGCAGGACGAGAACAACAACGTGCTGGGGGTAGTGAACTCCGAGCGGGCGGTGGAGGCGCTGGAGTTCTACAAGGGGCTGTATCAGTTTGCACCGCCGGGGACGAGCAACGCCTTCTTTGCGGAGATGAATGACATCTTCATCAACGGGCAGGCGGCGATGATCATGAACTACTTCGCCTTCTTCCCGGCGTTGATCAACCCTGGCATCAACCCCTATGCCGAAGTGACGGGGTTCTTCTCGACGCCGGCGGGGCCATATGGCGACCGCTATACCTCGTTGGGTGGCCAGGGGTTGAGCGTGATCAACTACATTTCCGACGAGCGCAAGCAGGCCTCGCTGGACTTCATCAAATGGTTTGCGTCGGAGGACGTGCAGCGCCAGTGGGCCGAGGTGGGCGGCTATACCTGCAACGTGGCCGTGCTGCAGTCGGAAGAATTCCTCAATGCCACGCCCTATAACGTCGCCTTCGCCGAGTCCATGACCTTCGTCAAGGACTTCTGGAACATCCCAGAGTTCGGTCAGCTCCTGGAGCCGGTACAGCGCTACCTGCATGCCTACGTAGTGGGCAACCAGGGCACAGCGAAAGAGGCGTTGGATAACATCGCCGTCGAGCAACACGAAATCCTAGTCGAAGCAGGGGTGATCGAAGGCTAGCTCGCGTCCATACTGCCTGGGGGAGCGGAGACATCCGCTCCCCTTTCCCGCTCGTTTGCTCTGAGTGAGCACCTGGTCTCGGTAACTATCCTGGAGTCTTGGGGGGAGGAGAGGATGGTACGCAAGACAGCGAGCTTCTTTTTGCTGATCGTGTTGGTGCTGACCCTGGCGGTGGGGGTTGGCGCAGTCAAGGCCGCGCCCAAGCAGCAGGTCACCGAGCTGACGATCCTGTGGGCGGAGTGGGACCCGGCCAACTATCTGCAGGAGATTGGCAACCGCTACGAGGCGGCTACCGGCATCAAGGTCAACGTCATTCAGGAGCCGTGGGGCAGCTTCTACGATCGCATGGCTGCTGAGTGGGCGGCCAAGGGCGATGCCTACGACATGGTGGTCGGCGACAGCCAGTGGATCGGCCAGGGTGTGACGCAGGGTCACTACATGGAGCTGACCGACTTCTTCATCGAGAACGGGATTCACGAGACGGTGACGCCGGCGACGCTGAAGTTCTACGGGGAGTATCCGGCGGGGTCTGGGCGGTACTGGGCCTATCCGACGGAGGGTGACGCGGTCGGCTGGGCGTATCGCAAGGACCTGTTCGAAGACCCGGAGAACCAGAAGGCCTTCGAGGAGAAGTACGGCTACCCGCTGGACGTGCCGCAGACCTGGATGCAACTGCGCGACATCGCTGAGTTCTTCACCCGCCCAGAGCAGAACCTGTATGGCGTCGGCGTCTACACACAGATTGACTACGATGCGATCACGATGGGCTATGAGACGGCGATGTTCAGTTGGGGAGTGGAGTGGCAGGACGAGAACAACAACGTGCTGGGGGTAGTGAACTCCGAGCGGGCGGTGGAGGCGCTGGAGTTCTACAAGGGGCTGTATCAGTTTGCACCGCCGGGGACGAGCAACGCCTTCTTTGCGGAGATGAATGACATCTTCATCAACGGGCAGGCGGCGATGATCATGAACTACTTCGCCTTCTTCCCGGCGTTGATCAACCCTGGCATCAACCCCTATGCCGAAGTGACGGGGTTCTTCTCGACGCCGGCGGGGCCATATGGCGACCGCTATACCTCGTTGGGTGGCCAGGGGTTGAGCGTGATCAACTACATTTCCGACGAGCGCAAGCAGGCCTCGCTGGACTTCATCAAATGGTTTGCGTCGGAGGACGTGCAGCGCCAGTGGGCCGAGGTGGGCGGTTTCACCTGCAACGTGGCCGTGCTGGAATCCGAGGAGTTCTTGAACGCCACGCCCTATAACGCAGCCTTCGCCGAGTCCATGACCTTCGTCAAGGACTTCTGGAACATCCCGGAATACGAGCAGCTCTTGCGACCTGTACAACGTCACCTGCACCCCTACGTCGTCAGCGGTTTGGGGACGGCCAGGGAGGCGCTGGACAAGATCGCGTCTGAACAGCATCAGATATTGGTGGAAGCGGGCATCGTCGCGGAATGAGAGCTGCTCTGTGAAAGTCGGTGTGGAAAGGCGGTGCATGACCCGCCGCCTTTCCGCTCATCCAAGCTGAAGGGGCACGTATGTCGCAACTAGAGATGCCAGCCGTAGCTGCTGGCCCAGCCTACCGGAGACAGAATCAGCGCCGTCAGATGAGCGACAGGACTATCACGCACCTGTTCATCTGGCCGACGCTGATCTTGCTGATCTTGATGAATATTTTCCCCTTGTTTTACAGCCTGTATCTCAGTTTCAATGACTACTCGGTGATCGCCAACGAGCCGCCGAAGTGGGTGGCGCTGGACAATTACGAGAAGATTCTGACCAACGAGCGCAGCCGCTACTGGCACAACTTCACGGTGACGGGCAAGTACGCCGTGCTATCGGTGGGGCTGCAGATTGTGGTGGGGTTTGGGCTGGCCATGCTGCTGAAGGAGAAGTTCGCTGGCAGTGGCCTGATCACCACGCTGATCCTCATCCCCATGATGTTGTCGCCAGTGGTGGTGGGCCTGTTCTGGAAACTCATCTTCGACCCGTCTAAGGGCATTTTCAACCACCTGATCTACATGAACGCAACGGGGGGCAAAGAGTGGCTTTCCGATCCCACCTTGGCGCTGTGGGCCATCGTGATCGTGGACGTGTGGATGTGGAGTCCGTTTGTGGTGTTGCTGTGCCTTTCTGGCCTGAGCGCCATCCCCTCCTACCTGTACGAAGCGGCTGCCATTGACCGGGCCAGCGGATGGTTTCAGTTCCGGCGCATCACGCTGCCGCAGGTGATGCCGTTGCTGTTGATCGCCGTGCTTTTCCGCACCATCGAAGCGTTCAAACAATTCGATCTGGTCATGGGCCTGACGGGCGGTACCCCAGGCGATGCCACTGAGACGGTCTCCGTGCGGCTCTATCGCGAAGCGTTTCTGGGCAAGTTCAAGACGGGCGAATCCAGCGCGCTGGCCTACATCGTGTTGATCATCATCATCGCCGTCAGCAACCTGTACATCCGCGCGCTCAACCGGACGAGGGAGGGCTAGACCATGTTTGGGCTGGATATCCCGTTGCCGGATTTCTGGATCGCCTATTTCTTCGTCTTTTGGGTGTTGATCGGTGGAACTACTGCGCCGGTCATGTTCCGTCACCAGGGGCACCCGGTCTGGTTGGGAGTCCTGACGGGGGGCGTCGTAGGGGTGATCAGCGGCGTCGTGTTCATGGTACTGCTGACTGTGCTCAAGCCCCTGGCCGATGTAGTGGACGATCCCTTCCTGGGCATCCTGGTCTCGATCCTGATCAGTGCTGTGCTGATCCTGATTGCGCTGGGATGGCTGCGGCGTTTCGTCCCGCTGGCGAGGGCCAATGAAGTAGTCACGCTGGCCGAAGGCGGGCCGCGCGCACCTGTCACCTACTCGACGCGGGTGGACAAGGTAGACCCATCGTGGCTGTCGGTGCAGGGCATCCGCGCGACAGTGGTGGTCATGCTGGCGGTGTTGTCGCTGATCCCGGTCGTGTGGATGGGCATGACCGCCTTCAAGTCGCGCGCCGACGCAGTGGCCTCGCCGCCCAAGGTCATCTTCGAGCCGACGATGGAGGGCTTCATCAGCCTGCTGACCAAGCGTCGGCAGCTCACCGACGCGCAGATCGCCGAATACAAGCAGCGCGAAGACCTAGCCTGGTACGACGAAGTCATGCTCAAACGCGGGCAGGCGATCATCGGCCAGAGCGACTACGTCAAGCGCCTGCGCAACTCGCTGATCATCGCCAGCGTTTCGACAGTGCTGTCGGTGACGCTGGGATTGCTGTCGGCCTATGCGTTCAGTCGCTTCCGTATTCCAGGCGAGGGGGACTTGCTCTTCTTCATCCTCAGCACGCGCATGTTGCCGCCGGTGGTGGTCACCATCCCCATCTTCTTGATGTACCGCGAGCTGGGGCTTTACGACACCCATATCGGCATGATCTTGCTCTACACCGCCTTCAACCTGTCGTTCTCGGTGTGGTTGCTGAAGGGGTTCATAGACGAGATTCCGCGCGAATATGAGGAGGCGGCCCTTGTAGACGGCTATACCCGTATGCAGGCGTTCCGCAAGATCGTGCTGCCGCAGGCGGTGACGGGCATTGCTGCGACGACTGTTTTCTCGTTCATCTTCGCCTGGAATGAGTACGCTTTTGCCCTGATGCTCACTTCCGACAAGGCGCGCACTGCCCCGCCGAGCATCCCGTCGGTGTTGGGGACGGGCGGCATCGAATGGGCGGCTATCGCGGCTGGTTCGCTGGGCTTCCTCATTCCGGTGGTCATCGTCACTTTTTCGCTGCGGCGCTATCTGTTGCGCGGCGTGACCTTCGGGGCCATTCGTCAGGGGTGAGCGACTATGGCAACCATTGAACTGCAACAGGTAGAAAAGAAATTCGGCGACCTGCACGCGGTCAAGCCGATGGACCTCACTATTCACGATGGGGAATTCGTGGTGCTGCTTGGCCCGTCGGGGTGCGGCAAAACCACCACCCTGCGTATGATCTCCGGTCTGGAGGCGGTCACCGGCGGTCGCATCATCCTCAACGGGCGCGATGTCACCTGGGCGCACCCCAGCGAGCGCGATATCGCGTTCGTCTTTCAGTTCTTCGCGCTCTATTCGCACCTGACCGTCCGGCAGAACATCGCCTTTCCGCTGCAGGCGCAGGGGGAGAGCAAAGAGACCATCCGGCAGCGGGTGGCCGAAGTGGCCCGCCTGCTGCGCATCGAGCATGTGCTGGATGTGAAGCCCGGTTCGCTGAGCGGCGGCGATCGGCAACGGGTGGCGTTAGCCCGCGCTCTGGTGCGCCGGCCCGCCGCCTTCCTGATGGACGAGCCGCTGGGCGCGCTCGATGCGGAATTCCGCGAGACCATGCGGGCGGAGATCAAGCGGTTGCACATTGAGCAGCACGCAACGACCGTCTACGTGACGCACGATCAGATCGAGGCCATGGCCATGGGCGATCGCATCGTGGTGATGTCCGATGCGGTGGTGCAGCAGGTCGGCACGCCCGCGCAGGTCTACCACGATCCGGCCAACCTGTTCGTGGCACACTTCATCGGTAGCCCTGGCATGAACCTGATCAAAGGTCGCTACGCGGCGGGAACAGTGCACCTGCGCGAGGGAGTGTCTTACCCAGTGCCGGACTTCTGGGTCTCTACGCTCAACGAAGTGCTGAAGGGCGAAGGTGACGTGATCCTCGGCTTCCGGCCCGAAGCGGTGACGGTCAACAGCGAAGGCATGCCCGCGACCGTCTATGCGACCGACCTGCACGGAGGCTACACCATGTTGCATCTCGACCTGGGCGGCGAGGAGATCGTGCACGCCCGCGCCCCGCGCAGTGTGCATTATCCTATCGGCACGGCGGTGCGCTTCGCCCTGGAGCCAGCGATGGTGCGTTTCTTCGATCCCGTCACCGAGAAAGCAATCGTCCGGGAGGTGACAGCATGAGCAATGTAGCGCTAGAGCATATCACCAAGCGCTTCAAGGATGTCACGGCGCTGGACGATGTTTCGTTTTCGATCACGCACGGCGAGTTTTTCGTCCTGCTGGGGCCAACGGGCGCGGGGAAGACGACTACCTTGCGCGTGATCGCCGGCCTGGAGAAGCAGGATCACGGCGACGTGATCTTCGACGGGGTGAACGTCAACAAATACACCCCTGCCGACCGCGATGTAGCCTTCGTCTTCCAGCAATACTCGCTCTACCCAACCCGCACGGTCTACGAGAACCTGGCCTTTCCGCTGCAATCTCCGCTGCGCAAGTGGCCCAAAGAGCGTATTGATCAGCGCGTGAAAGAGGTGGCGGAGAAGATACACATCGCGCACCTGCTGCACCGCAAGACGGCCAATCTGTCCGGCGGCGAAATGCAGCGCGTGGCCCTGGGGCGCGCCCTGGTGCGCAGCCCGCGCCTTTTCTTGATGGACGAACCGCTGAGCAACCTGGATGCCAAGCTGCGCGAGGCGCTGCGCATCGAGCTGCAGCATCTGCAAAAGACTGAGGGCAGCACCACGCTCTTCGTCACTCACGATCAGATCGAAGCGCTGACCATGGCTGACCGCATCGCGGTACTCAACCAGGGCCGCATTGTACAGATCGGCACGCCTTACGACATCTACGACCGCCCGGCGACAACCTTTGTGGCGCAGTTGGTGGGCATTCCGCGCATCAACCTGTTGCCAGCCGTGCGCGAAAATGGCCTGTTGAATGTCGAGCGCAGCACCATCCGCTTGCCCTTGCCCACCGATCGCACCATCCCGCAGCGGTTCTTGCTGGGCATCCGCCCGGAGGATGTGCGGCTGGCTCCGGACGGCGACCTGCGCGGCGAGGTGGCGCTCACCGAGCCATTGGGCGTGGAGACAGTGATTCACATCCGGTCGGGCCAGCAGACGCTGCTGAGCATCGCACCGGGGATCACCGACTTGAAGATCGGCGACGTGATCGCGTACAGCATCGTGCGCGAGCGCCTGCATTTCTTCGATCTCGACGGCGTGCGGCTGTGAATACGCCGTCTTTGACAGGGGATATCGCAAACCAGGAGGGATTTCGATGAGATTTGGCGTCAATGCGTGGGTGTGGGTGTCACCACTGACGACTGAGGGCGTCGCCGAGCTGGCCCCCAAAGTCAAAGCGCTGGGCTTCGACTGGTTCGAAGTGCCCATCGAAGGGACGGGTGACATTGACTACGTCCGTGCCGGGCAGATTCTGCGCGACAACGGGCTGGGCGTCAGCGTGTGCGCGGCCATGGGGCCGGATCGCGATCTGATTCACCCAGACCCGGCCATTCGCGACAATGGCATGGCCTATCTGAAGCACTGCATTGATGCGGTGCGCACGATGGGCGGCACTAATGTGGTTGGCCCGCTCTATTCGGCGGTGGGGCGCGTGTGGCAAATGACCGACGAAGAGCGCGCCCGCGATACCGATCTGCTGGTGCGGCAGCTCCGCGAACTGGCCGCTTACGCTGGCGACAAAGGCGCGGTGCTGGGCGTCGAACCGCTCAACCGCTTCGAGACCAGCTTCATCAACCTGGCTGCTCAGGTCGTCGAAGTGGTGGATCGCGTAGACCATCCGGCGTGCGGGATCATGCTGGACACGTTCCACATGAACATCGAAGAAAAGTCGCTGGGCGCGGCCATCCGTGCGGCGGGCAAGCGCCTGGTGCACCTGCACGCCTGCGAGAACGATCGCGGCGCGCCCGGCTCTGGCAACGTCACCTGGGGCGAGGTCGCTGCTGCGCTGCGCGAGATCGGCTACGACGGGCCGGTGGTGATCGAATCCTTCACCAACAAGGTCAAGAGCATCGCCCGCGCGGCGGCGATCTGGCGTCCGCTCGCCCCGAGTCAGGATGCGCTGGCGCAGGAAGGGTTGACGTTCCTCAAACAATTGCTCGCCTGAGCAAAGAGGTCGCGCTTTGCCGGGCGATCATGATTTGAGATAAGAAGACGTTTCAGGAGGGAGAGCTTATGGCCGAAAAGAAAGTTAACGTCGCCATCATCGGTTTGGGGTTTGGGGCGGAGTTCATCCCTATCTACCAGAATCACCCCAACGCCAACATGTACGCCATCTGCCAGCGCACAGAAAGCCGCCTGAATGAGATCGGCGATGCGTTCGGGGTGGAAAAGCGCTATACGGACTACTACAAGCTGCTGGAAGACCCCAACGTAGACGCAGTGCACATCAACACGCCCATTCACGAGCACGCCCGTATGGCCATTGCCGGGCTGAAGGCGGGCAAACACGTGGCTTGCACCGTCCCTGCTGCGACTACCATCGAGGAACTGGAGCAGATCGTGCAGGCGCAACAGGAGTCCGGCAAGAAGTACATGATGATGGAGACCGTCATCTACTCGCGCGAGTTCCTCTATGTCAAGGAACTCTACACAACGGGCAAGCTGGGGCGCATCCAGTATCTGCGTGCCACGCATCAGCAGGAAATGCTCGGCTGGCCGGGCTACTGGGAAGGGCTGCCGCCCATGCACTACGCCACGCACGTCGTCAGCCCGTGCCTGGCGCTGGTGGGCAAGGACGCCGAAGCCGTCACTTGCTTCGGCTCCGGGCGCATTCAGGAACACCTGATCCCCAAGTACAACTCGCCTTTCGCCGTCGAGGCCGCGCACATCAAGATCAGGGATTCCGACATCGTGGCCGAGGTGATGCGTTCGCTATTCAACACGGCGCGGCAATATCGCGAGAGCTTCGATGTCTACGGCAGCAAGATGTCGTTCGAGTGGCCGCTCATCGAGCATCAGCCGCCAGTGGTGCACATCGGCGAGACGCCGCACCTGGTGGACGTGCTCGACTACGCGCACCTGCTGCCGGAGCCGATCCAGCGCTTCACTACCAAGGGCGTATACGGCGAGGACGTCAAGCATCTGTCGTTCATCCAGGGATCGGGGCATGGTGGGTCGCACCCGCACCTGGCACATCAGTTCATCATGAGCATCGTCGAAGATCGCGAGCCGTTCCCCAACGCCCGACAGTCGGCCAACTGGACGGCAGTGGGCATCCTGGCGCATGAGTCGGCCATGAAGGGCGGCGTGACGATCAAGCTGCCCGACTTCACGCTGTCGTCATAGTGCCGGGCGTTTACCAGTCACCGGGCGAGGAGGCATTGCGCTCCTCGCCGGTGTACCTGGAGAGGCGAGAGAACCATGCGCAGAAGATTAATCCGCATCACCATCCGCTTCGCGATCGCCATTGCCCTGGTGCTGGCCTTTGGCGGTCTGTTCAAGCTCTACACCGACGAACAGCTCTCTGCCGAGCAGCGCAACGAAGTGCTGATCAAGGCGGTGCCCTTCGTGACGGTGTTCGTTTCCATCGTGCTGGCCTTCATCTGTCTGATCGTGCTGGTGGCCGTGACGTTCGGGGGCAGGGTGCCCGCCCGCACCTACAGGCCAGTCGAAGCTATCATTGTCCTGGGCATCCTGTTGGGCGTGGTGGGCCTGTTCCAGTGGTGGAAACTTTTCGCCTATCAGTATGGCTTTCTGTTGCTGCTCGTCTCGTTGCTGTTCTTCATGGTCTGGAGTCATTTCGAGCCACTGCCCGCCCGCGCGGCGAAACAGTTGCCGCCGATCAGCCGCCGCGCACACCTGATCGGCCTGGCGGCTGCCGTGATTGCTTTCGTCATTGTGGCGGCGGTGCTGATTCCAGCCTCGCGCCCGCGCGAACCCTATGGCCTGGGCCAGACGCTGTGGGACTTCAAGAGCGACGAAGAGAAGGCGCAAATCCGCGACCGGGCCGAAGACGAGTTCCGCACGGGGAAAGTGCCGGTGCTGGTGTTGGTGAGCCTGTTGCCTGCCGGGCTGGTCTACTTCGTGGTGCGCGAACTGGTGCCTGACGAGGAAGGGCAACCTGTCCAGGGGCGGGCGGCGCAGCCGGTCGGCTCGTCGCCGGTCTAGCGGATGGGCAGCGCGTTCGTGTAGGGTGATAGGCAGTCGTCAGCTCTGCGGCTGGTGACTGTATAGACAGGTTCGGTTGTCTGTAGCAGAAAGGATTTTCAATATGGCTCGGCCTGTTACTCTCTTTACCGGTCAGTGGGCAGATTTGCCCCTGGAAGTGTTAGCGGAAAAAGCCGCGAGCTTTGGCTACGACGGTCTGGAACTGGCGTGCTGGGGTGACCATTTCGAAGTAGACAAGGCGCTTGAACAGGATGGCTACACTCAGAGCCGCTGGGACATCCTGCACAAGCACGGCCTGAAGTGCTTCGCCATCAGCACGCACCTGGTGGGGCAGTGTGTGGCGGACGCCATCATTGACGAGCGTCACAAGTCTATCCTGCCGCCGCGCCTGTGGGGCGATGGCGACCCCGAAGGCGTGCGTCAGCGCTGCGCCGAGGAAGTGAAGAACACCGCTCGCGCGGCCAGGAAGTTCGGCGTGAAGGTGGTCAATGGCTTCACCGGCAGCCCGGTGTGGCATATGCTGTACTTCTTCCCGCCCACCACCGACGCCATGATTGACAAAGGGTTCGAGGAGTTCGCCGCCCGCTGGAAGCCCATCCTCGACGTGTTCGAGCAGGAGGGTGTGCGCTTCGCCCTGGAGTGCCATCCGGCGGAGATCGCCTACGATATCTACACGGCGGAGCGGGCGCTGAAGGCGCTGAACTATCACAAGGCCTTCGGCTTCAACTTCGATCCCAGCCACTTTGTGCATCAGCTCTTCGACCCGGTCGAGTTCATCAACGCCTTCCCGGATCGCATCTTCCACATGCACGTCAAGGACTCCAAGGTGCGCCTGTCTGGACGCAACAGCATCCTGTGCTCGCATCTGCAGTTCGGCGATCACCGGCGCGGCTGGAACTTCGTCTCGCCCGGCCATGGTGACATTGACCTGGACAACATCATCCGCGCCCTGAATCGCATTGGCTACGACGGCCCGCTCTCGGTCGAGTGGGAAGACAGCGGGATGGATCGCGAGCATGGCGCGCGCGAGGCGGTCGAAGTGGTGCGCAAGGCCGATTTCAAACCCTCTGCGGTGGCGTTCGACGCAGCGTTTGCCGAGAGTTGACCATAGGGAGAGCAGAGCATGTCTGAAGAAGTCGGGTTCATCAGCATGGCCGGGGCCAAAGCGACGGGCGAGGCCCCCGTCCTGGGCATTGGCATGTTGGGCTATGCTTTCATGGGCAAGGCTCACTCCAACGCCTTCAAGAAACTGCCCTACATCATGTATCCGCCAGTGGCGATCCCGCGCCTGGTGGCGATCTGCGGGCGCAACCAGGACGCTGTCGCTGAGGCGGCCCGTCGCTACGGCTACGAGAAGTACTACACCGACTGGCGCAAGATGATCGAAGACCCCGACATCCAGGTCTTCGACAATGGCGGGCCGAACGATATGCACGCCGAGCCGACCATCGCCGCGGCGCAGGCGGGCAAGCATGTCTTCTGCGAGAAGCCCTTGGCCCGCACCGCCGAGGAAGCCAGGCGGATGCTCGACGCGGTAGAGAAGGCGGGCGTCAAGCATCAGGTAGCCTTCAACTATCGCTTTGTGCCGGCGGTGGTACAGGCGCGCAAGCTGATCGAGAGCGGGGCGCTGGGGCGCATCTATCACTGGCGGGCCGTCTACCTGCAGGAATGGGGCATGGACCCCAAGATGCCCATTAGCTGGCGTTTCCAGAAGCACATCGCCGGTAGCGGTGCCTTGGGCGACCTGGGGGCGCACATCATTGACCTGGCGCGCTTCCTGGTGGGCGAGCCGACTAAAGTGATGGGGCTGACCCAGAACTGGATGAAGGAGCGTCCTTCGCCCGGCGATCCCAACAAGATGGTGCCCTCCGACGTGGACGATGCCTTCGTCGCTGTCTTCGAGTTCGAAGGCGGCGCGCTGGGCACCATGGAAGCGTCGCGCTTCGCGCCCGGCCACAAGAACTTCAACAGCTTCGAGATCAACGCCGAGAACGGCTCAATCCGCTTCAACCTGGAACGGCTCAATGAACTGGAAGTGTTCTGGGCCAAAGAGGAGCCGAAGGAGACACGCGGCTTCCACACGGCGCTGATCAGCGAGAGCTATCACCCCT
This sequence comes from uncultured Anaerolineales bacterium, assembly GCA_937135955.1. Lineage (GTDB taxonomy): Bacteria > Chloroflexota > Anaerolineae > Aggregatilineales > Aggregatilineaceae > UBA2029. The sequence goes on from CAKZOB010000019.1 coordinate 37,389, forward strand.
ACTGGGCCAACTGGTGGCCACATGGGCACATGATCGGTTGGGAGCACAGCTTCGTGCACGAGTTCCATCACTTCTTCGATGCCATCGTCAACAACAAGGACGTTGCGCCCTATGCCGCGACCTTCGTAGATGGCTATCGCAATGCGGTGATCTGCGACGCCATCCTGGAGTCGGCGCAGAACGGGCGGGCGGTGGACATCAAATACTAGCTTCGATCGTTGATATGGCCCGTTGGGTGAGCAAGAGGGGACGCGCGTCCCCTCTTGCTCAACCCCCTGGGGAACGGGTTCGCATCGAGAAGCGACAAGGAGTCTTCAGTGAGCACATACGATCCGAAACCAGAACACAAATTCACCTTCGGGCTGTGGACGGTGGGCAACGTTGGGCGCGATCCGTTCGGCGTGGAGGTGCGCGATCCGCTGTCGCCAGTGCAGATCGTGCACCTGCTGGCCGAAGTCGGCGCGTATGGAGTGAACTTCCACGACAACGACCTGGTGCCCATTGACGCCACCCCTGCCGAGCGCGATCGCATCGTCGCCGACTTCAAACGCGCCCTGGCCGAGACTGGCCTGGTCGTGCCCATGGCCACCACCAACCTGTTCACCGATCCGGCTTTCAAGGATGGGGCGTTCACTTCCAATGATCCCAAAGTGCGCGCCTATGCGCTGCACAAAACCCTGCGCGCCATAGACCTGGGCGTGGAACTGGGGGCGAAAGTGTATGTCTTCTGGGGTGGACGCGAAGGCACCGAGACCGACGCCAGCAAGAACCCGCTCGACGCCATCAAGCGGATGCGCGACGCGCTCAACTTCCTGTGCGACTACGTCCTCGACCAGGGCTACGATCTCAAGTTCGCCCTGGAGGCCAAGCCCAATGAGCCGCGGAGCAATATCTACTTCCCCACCACTGGGGCGATGCTCGGCTTCATCGCCACGCTCGATCATCCGGAGATGGTAGGTGTCAATCCGGAAGTGGCGCACGAGCACATGGCCGGCCTCAACTTCATGCACGCTGTCGCGCAGGCGTGGGACGCGGGTAAGCTGTTCCACATTGACCTCAACGATCAGCTTTTCGGGCGCTACGATCAGGACTTTCGCTTCGGGGCGGAGATGCTCAAGCAGGCGTTCTTCCTGGTCAAGTTCCTGGAAGATGTCGGCTACCAGGGATCGCGGCACTTCGACGCGCACGCTTACCGCACCGAAGGGCCGGAGGGCGTCAAGGACTTTGCCCGCGGCTGTATGCGCACTTATCTCATCCTCAAGGAGAAGGCCGGGCGCTTCAATGCCGATCCGGAGATTCAGGCGCTGTTGGCCGAGATCAACGCGGACGACGGAACCTATGCCTGGCTGGACGGCGGCTACAGCGCCGAGAAAGCCGCTCGGCTGAAGGGCGAGACGTTCGACCGGCGGTCGTTGGGGCGGCGCGACCTGCGCTATGAGCGGCTGGATCAGCTCACGGTTGAGCTGTTGCTGGGAGTCCGCTAGGAGGGACTATGCGCACTTTGCTGGGTCTCGATGTCAGTACGACCGGCTCCAAAGCCCTGCTCATTGACGAACGCGGCGACGTTGTCGCCAGTCACACGGTGCCTCACCCGCTCAGCCAGCCCTACCCGCTGTGGAGCGAACAGAACCCGGCGGACTGGTGGAACGGTATGGTCACGGCCATTCGGACAGTGCTGGAGCAAACCGGCGCGGCGGAGACGATCCAGGCCATCGGTCTGACGGGGCAAATGCACGGGCTGGTCTGCCTGGACGAGCAGAACAACGTCCTGCGCCCGGCCATCCTGTGGAACGATCAGCGCACCCAGGCCGAGTGCGACGAGATCACCGCCACCATCGGCGCGTCCCGCCTGATCCAACTCACCGGCAACCGCGCGCTGACGGGTTTCACCGCGCCCAAGATTCTCTGGGTGCGCAAGCACGAGCCGGAGGTTTACGCGCGTATCCGCCATATCCTGCTTCCCAAGGACTATATCCGCTTCCAGCTCACCGGCGAGTACGCCACCGACCTGGCCGATGGCGCAGGGATGTTGTTGCTCGATGTCGCCAACCGGCGCTGGTCGCAGGCGGTACTGGAGGAGTTGAACATCCCCGCCGAATGGCTGCCCACTGCCTATGAAGGGCCACAGGTGACCGGCGTGGTCAGCGAGCAAGCGGCGGCGCTCACCGGCCTGAAGGCGGGCACGCCGGTCGTGGGCGGTGGCGGCGATCAGGCGGCGCAGGCGGTAGGGGTAGGAGCGGTGCAGCCGGGCATCGTCGCGCTAACGGTTGGGACGTCGGGCGTGGTCTTTGCGCCGCTGGCCAGCTACGCCTACGAACCCGACGGGCGGCTGCACGCTTTCTGCCATGCTGTGCCGGGGCAGTGGCACTTCATGGGCGTGATGCTCAGCGCGGCGGGCAGCCTGCAATGGTATCGCGATACGCTGGCCCCGCAGGAAGACTTCGGCAAACTCACCGAAGAAGCGCACAGCGCCCCGCCCGGCTGCGAGGGGCTGATCTTCCTGCCCTACCTCACCGGCGAGCGTACCCCGCATCCTGATCCGCTGGCGCGCGGCGCGTTCGTCGGGCTGACGGCGCGTCACACGCGCGCGCACCTCACCCGCGCCGTGCTGGAGGGCGTGGCCTTCGGGCTGCGCGACAGCTTCGAGCTGATCAAAGCCAGCCCTGCCGGGCTGATCAACGAGGTGCGCGTCAGCGGCGGCGGGGCCAAAAGCCCGCTATGGCGGCAGATCATGGCCGATGTGCTGGGCGTCCCCCTGGTGGTGGCCGAGGCCATCGAAGGGGCAGCCTACGGGGCGGCCTTGCTGGCTGGCGTGGGCGGTGGCGTGTGGCCGGACGTGCAAACAGCGGCCCGCGCGGCGGTCAAGCTCGGCGAGCGCGTCGAGCCGGACGAGGCCGCCGGTGCCTATGAGGGAGCATATCAGCTTTACCGCGACCTGTATCCCATGCTCAAACCGGCGTTTCAGCGCCAGGCGACGCTTTGAGGGATGAAAGAAACAACACGCGCCATGAGTCTGGCGACCGATTCATGGCGCGTGTGTTTGTGGGCAGTGAAATGTCGTTCAAATCCCCAACAGTTCTTTGGCCTTGCGCACCGCCGATGATGCATCGGGCGAATAGCCGTCGGCTCCGATCTCATCAGCGTAGGCCTGGGTCACTGGCGCGCCGCCGATCATCACCTTGACCTGCTCGCGCACGCCAGCCTCTTTGAGCGCCTGAATGGTATTTTTCATGTTGGGCATCGTCGTGGTGAGCAGGGCGGACATGGCGACGATCTGCACGCCCTTCTTCGCTTCCTCGACGAACTTCTCCGGCGCAACGTCCACGCCCAGGTTGACGATCTCAAAGCCTGCGCCTTCGAGCATCATCGCCACCAGCGACTTGCCGATGTCGTGCAGGTCGCCCTTGACAGTGCCGATGGCCACGCGCCCCAGCGGCTCGACGCCCGTTTCGACCAGATGCGGCTTGAGCAGTTCCAGGGCGGCGGACATGGCCCGCGCCGCGATGAGCATTTCGGGGACGAAGTACTCCCCCTCCTCGAACAACCGGCCCACCTCGGCCATGGCGTCAATCAGGCCCTTTTGCAGGATTTCATCGGCGGGGATGCCGTCAGCAAGGGCCTGCTCTACTTTGGGTACGACGGCTTTAGCCTGGCCTTCGATGACAGCTTGGCGAATGTCCTCGATCAACGACATTGTGCTTGAACTCCTTTTCATATCGCTACCCTGTGCCGACAGGATGTATCCTGTGCGTACAGCGCAGGGGAAGATGGCAAGGGATGAGAGTATGTCTATCACCGACCGCGTAACACGAGAGCAATGATAATCGAATTCTCTTGAGCGGGCCAGTAGCCAAAAGCAGATCGTGGAGTGACTTTGCTCATACGGCAGGGCGGGGAATTGTTTCCCCTAAAGACGAAATGGCGCTATGCTAGGCGCACATGGGATTCTGGTCTGTGTATCGCAGGGAGGAAATGCCATGGAGTACCGGATATTTGGCCGGATGGGGTGGCAGGTGAGCGAGGTCGGCTATGGCATGTGGGGCATGGCCGGCTGGACGGGTTCCGACGACGCCGAGTCGCTGGAGGCGCTCGAACGGGCGGTTCAACTGGGCTGCAACTTCTTCGACACGGCCTGGGCCTATGGCGCAGGGCACAGCGAGAAGCTGCTTGGTCAGTTGGTGCGGGCGCATCCGGAAAAGAAGCTCTACACGGCCAGCAAGATACCGCCCAAGAACTTCAAATGGCCATCGCGGCGAGGATATACGCTCGATGAGTGCTTCCCACCCGATCACATTCGCGAATATACCGAAAAGAGCCTGGAAAACCTGGGGCTGGACAGCGTTGACCTGATGCAGTTTCACGTCTGGGAAGACTGCTGGGCACGCGACGAACGCTGGCAGCGAACCATTGACGATCTCAAGCGCCAGGGGTTGATCCACGCGGTGGGCATCAGCGTCAACCGCTGGGAACCCTGGAACAGCCTGGAGACGCTGCGCACCGGCCTGGTGGACGCTGTGCAGGTGATCTACAACATCTTCGATCAGGCCCCCGAAGATCAGCTTTTTAAAGTGTGCGTCGAGCAAAATGTGGCCGTCATCGCCCGTGTGCCCTTCGACGAGGGGACACTGACCGGCACCCTCACCAAAGACAGTCGCTGGCCAGAAGGGGACTGGCGCAACACCTACTTTGTGCCGGAGAACCTGATCGCTTCGGTCGAGCGGGCCGAGGCCCTGCGCCCGCTCATCCCGCCGGGCATGACCATGCCGGAGATGGCGTTGCGCTTCTGCCTGGCCCATCCGGCGGTGAGCACGGTCATCCCTGGGATGCGCAAGGTGCGCCATGTGGAGGCTAATATTGCTGTCAGCGATGGGCGGGCGCTGCCGCCTGAGCTGATCAAGAAGCTGCGCGAGCATCGCTGGGATCGCGTGCCGACGGCCTGGTCGCAATGAGCCTTCGAAAGGGCTGGTTACGAGACGGGGCGCTGAGTATGCGCCCCGTTGCACTTCTGTAGTCAGCGCCGCAGCAGGTGCGCCAGGATCAGCCGGTCGAGTTCCTCGTAGTCGCGCGCGGCGATGCACTGCTGCATAGCGGCGCGGTCCAGGCCCCGGACGCGCTCCACCAGCCACAGGAAGGTCTCCAGGCTGTTGCGCAGGTGCTTCTCGGCGACCTCGGCCTTTTGCGTGCGCAGCGCTTTCACATCCAGCCCGACGATGCCTTTCTCGTAGTACCTGTGCTCATCCAGCACCAGCACCTGGTCGAAGGCCCGCCGCAGGTTGACCGCGCCGAATGAGCGATCCTGGTCGAACTTCAGGCCATTCTGGTCATTGAGGTGCACGCTCCACAGCTTGCCGTAGGCCAGGCCAAAGGCCATCTCGTCGGCGGGATCGAGGCCGGCCAGGATGGCGTGCGCGGACTCCACCAGCACGCCGACGCGCGAGGGGTCTTTGGTCTTGAAGCTGAGCGCGACGGCGTGCCCGATGGTGGGGATATAGGCCAGGTCCATCGGCTCGTTGGGCTTTGGCTCGACGGCGAAGCGCATTCCCGGCGCGTAGTCGAGCATATCGTCAATCGCCTCGACCAGCAGATCAACGGCGCGGGCGGCATCTTTGGCCTCGCGCATGTACGTCCCTTCGCGGGCCAGCCAGAGCACCATCAAGTCGGTGCCCAGCGCCTGCGCAATGTCCAGCGCCTTGCGCGAGCGCTCGCGGGCATAGGCGCGCGCTGCCGGATCGTTGGCGGTATACGCGCCGTCAATGGTCATGGGGTGTTCCCACAGGCGCGGCGCGACGAATTCCGCCGCCAGGCCCATGCTGTCCAGCTTGGCCTTGAGCGCCCGTGCTTCCGCCTCGATCTGCGCCGGAGTCTTGTCGTCCAGGTTAGGCACGGCATCGTCATCGTGGAACTGCACCGCATCGAAGCCCAACCGCTGATACGCCTCCAACTTCTTTTCGAAGGGCACGCTGGGGCGCACAGGCGGCCCGAAGGGGTCGGCTCCCTCGTGAATGTTCCAGGGGCCGAAGGAAAAGCGATAACCGTATTTTTCCATAAGTCTCTCCTTGATCCTTGATAGTTCTCAGTGCTTGGTTGTCAGTGATCGGCGGGCGGCGGTAGCTCCCAGGCAGGAGCGCGAGAGGTCTGTTGCCTGTCTGTACTCTACGCCAAAGCGGGGGTAACGACAAGCATCAGGCGCGGTATTTGGCGGTTTTCTCGTCAATGGTCATCCCACCCGCTGCGCCGTCGGCGATCTTGATGATGGTCACCACATGCGGCACGCCCGCTTCAATGCAGGCCAGGTGCGCGGCTTTGGCCGCGTTGAATGCTTCTTCGAACGGGCCTTCGATGACCGTCTCCAGCGGGCCGACTTCGTAACGGAGTCCGCTGGCGGCAATGGCCGCGATGGCCTGGTCTATGATAGGCAGCGCGTCTTCGCTGAGCGGTAGCACCTGCACGCCAATGTTCACGATCCGTTTCTCGTCCATCTGGCAACTCCGTCAACTCGGTTCAGGTTTGTTCAGAAGGTGTCGGATGTGTCCATGTCGCGCCCGGTCAGCCAGGCATGCGCTCGCTCGATCTGCCCGCCGACCTCGCCCGTCCCGCCGAAGCCCCCCCGCCGCGCAACTGCCGCGTCGAAGTCGAAGACCTGTGTTACATCCAGGCCGAAGGCGTCGGAGAGCGTCCGATAATCGGCCAGTGTCAGGGCGGAGAGTGATACGCCCTTTGCCTCGGCCAGCCGGACGGCCTGCCCGGCCAGTCCGTGCGCCTGCCGAAACGGCACACCGCGGCTCACCAGGTAGTCGGCCAGGTCGGTGGCGAGCATTCCCTCGTCCAGGGCAGCGCGCATCCGTTCCGGCACAAAGGTCAGGGCGCGCACCAGACCGGTCAGCGGCGGCAACAGCGCGATCAGCGTGTCGTAGGCGTCGAAGAGCGGCTCTTTGTCTTCCTGCAAGTCTTTGTTATAGCCGCTGGGCAGCCCTTTGAGCGTCATCAGGAATCCGGCCAGATGTCCGGCCAGCCGACCGGCCTTACCCCGTGCCAGTTCGAGCGGGTCGGGATTGCGCTTCTGGGGCATCAGGCTACTGCCGGTGCTGTACCGTTCGTCGAGCCGGACAAAGCCGAAAGCAGGGTTGGCGAAGACGATCAGGTCTTCGGCCAGGCGACTGAGATGTACGCCGATCAGCGCGGCGGCGAAGAGGAACTCGGCGACGTGATCGCGGTCGGCGACGGCGTCCAGGCTGTTAGGGCTGGGGGCGCGGAAACCCAGGCGTTCCGCCAGGCGTTGCCGGTCAATGGGGTAGGGTGTGCCAGCCAACGCGCCAGACCCCAGCGGACATTTGTCGCGCCAGGTGTCGGCGAACTGCTCCAGGCGGGTCACATCGCGGGCCAGCGCCCAGAAATGGCTCAGCAGCCAGTGCGCGACGGTGACCGGCTGGGCGGGCTGGAAATGCGTCGTGCCCGGCATGATCGTGCCGGTGTGCTGCTCGGCCTGGATCAGCAGGGCGGATAGCAGCCCGGCCAGCAGCGCCGACAGGCGCGGGACAGCGTCCAGCAGCCACAGCAGCACATCGGTCGCCACCTGATCGTTGCGGCTGCGTCCGGTGTGCAGCTTGCCCGCTACCGGCCCGATCAACTCGCCCAACCGTCGCTCGACGGCGGTGTGAATGTCCTCGTCCGTCGGTGCGGGGACGAACTGCCCGGCGACGAACTCGGCACGCACGCGCTCCAGACCGTTGATCAGCATCTCGCGCTCCGTGGCGGTGATCACGCCCGCCTCGGCCAGCGCGGTAGCCCAGGCAATGCTGCCGGTGATGTCAGCGCCATAGAGCCGCCAGTCGAAGCGCAGGCTGTCGTTGAGCCGGCGCACGGTGTCGTCGGTTGGTTGGGAGAATGCTCCGCCCCATAGCGTCATGATTCGCTTAACCCCCTTGCAGAGGCGATCAGCAGCGTGAAGCATGCGGGGGAAAGCTGATTGAACCGCGGAGACGCAGAGGACACAGAGAAGAGCACAGAGTAATTACTGTTCTCTCTGCGCTCTCTGTCTCTCTGCGGTTTAGAGGCCATTTGATAACCCCTCACCCCGGCGCTGTGCGCCACCCCTCTCCCTCAATGGGGCAAGGGGAAAAAAAGCTGGCCTGTCTCCCCTTCTCCCTCAGAGGGAGAAGGGGCCGGGGGTTGAGGGGGCTTTTCAAACGGTCTGTTATTCTCCCCTCGCTAGCAGTCACTCATACTGATCGCGGCCAGATGCGTTTCAAGTATAGCAAGACGCGGCGGAATTGCCGCGAAGAAGGGTGCCTGCGGTACAATGGTGCGCCGGAATGTGGCACCATCGCCGATGTGGAGGAAAAGGCATCTCGTGCCTGGTATAACCGTGCGCAACCTGCTGTTCGTCTCTGCCTATACGGGCCTCGGCGGCGGCGAGAGCGTGCAACTCAACCTGATGCGCGCCCTGGATCGGCAGCGTTTCCGGCTGCACCTGGTCTGCCCGCGCGAGGGACAATTGCCCGCCGCAGCGCGGGAACTGGGCGTCAGGGTGCACCTGCTGCCTTACCGTCCGGCAACAGCCTGGTTCGTGCCCGCGATCTGGACGCGCTTGCCGGTCGCCGGGCGGCTGGCCAACCTGATCCGCGCGGAAGGCATTGCTGCCGTGCACAGCGACTACCATTCGCTGCCGTTCGCGGCGGCGGCAGCACAGAACGCGGGCGTCCCTGTGATCTGGAACGCGATGGGTTGGTGGTTTCCCGCCCGACCGTGGCAGCGACGCTTCTTCCGCGAGCAGGTGACGCAGATCATCGCCATCACCAGGGCGGTGCGCGATCGCTGGCTGGCGGCTTCCGGCAACTTCCTGCCGCCGGAGCGCGTTCAGGTGATCGTGCCCGGCGTAGACTCCGATCAGTTCCACCCCGCCGTGGACGGCTCGCCGGTGCGCGAACGGCTGAGCATCGGCCCCGACGTGCCGCTGGTGGGGATGATCGCCCGTTTTCAGCGTGTCAAGGGGCACGACATCTTTCAGGCGATGGCGCGGCGCGTTACCGCTGAATTGCCCGCCGCGCGTTTCGTCGTGGCGGGGGAAAATGTCTTCGGCGTGGCGAAGGATGAGGCGTACAAGCGCGAGATGCTCGCCGCGGCGCAGACCGACCCGCTGCTGCGCGAGCGGCTGACTTACCTGGGCTTCTGGGAAGATGCCCGTCAGGTGATCGCCGCCTGCGATGTGGTGGTGTGCCCGTCGCGCTTCGAGTCGCTGGGGATGGTGCACCTGGAGAGCATGGCCATGGCCCGTCCGGTGGTCAGCATGAACAACGGCGGTCCCGCCGAAACCGTGGTAGATGGTGAGACGGGCTTTCTGGTGCCGCCCGAAGACCCGCAGGCGCTGGCCGATCGTGTGCTGACGCTGCTGCGCGATCCAGCGTTGCGGGCGCGCATGGGAGCAGCGGGGCGCGCGCGCGTGCTGACCCACTACACGGCGGCGGGCTACGCTCAGGCATTGGCGCATCTGATCGAAACCCTGGGGTAGGGCCTTGTGGATATTCTGCTGATTTCGCGTTGCCCACCGTTCCCGCTCTATTTCGGCGATCGGCTGATCGTCTACCATCTGGCACGGCAACTGAGCGCACGTCGGCACCTGATTGACCTGGTGGCTTACTATCAGTACCCTGAAGACCTGGCCGACATACCACGCTACGAGCATCTTTTTCGCAGCGTGCGCCTGATCCGCGAGCCGCGCCGATCGCCGGGCAGTCTGGCCGTGCGTTACCTGCGTCCGGCGGAGCGCTATCCGCGCCGGGCCGAAGAGAGTTGGTCACCGGAGATGGGGCAGGCTATCGCCGAGCAGCTCAGCACGCAGGGCTATGACGTGGTGCATCTGTTCGGCGGCATCCATGTCTACGAATTTCGCGACCTGGTGCGCTCATTGCCCAACGTCATCGTGCCCTACGAGTCCTACAGCCTGTGGCTGAGTCGCGAGGTCGCCGAGGCGCGCGGCCCTGTTGCGTCTCTGCTGGCGCGGCTGCGCCAACGCTTCGCGCAGGGCTTCGAGCGGTGGATGTTCGCCGGTTTCGACCGGGTGGTCGTGCTCACCGATCGCGACGCGACGGCGCTGCATGCGCTGGCTCCGCAGTTGCCGCTGGTGACCATCCCCAACGGTGTTGATCTAGACTTCTACACGCCGACCGGTTACGAGCCAGACGAGCCAACCCTGCTCTTCATCGGCAACTACGACTACCGTCCCAACCTGGACGCAGCGTTGCGGTTGGCGCGCGACGTCTTCCCGCGCGTGCGCGAAGCGGTGCCAGAAGCGCGGTTGTTGCTGGTGGGCGGTAATCCGCCGCCGGAGTTGCAGGCTCTGGCCAGCGCGCAGATCGAGGTGACAGGGCGTGTGCCCGACCTGCGGCCCTACTTCGAACAGGCATTGCTCTTCGTCAGCCCGTTACGGCTGGGCGCGGGCATCAAGAACAAGGTGCTGGAGGCGATGGCGATGGACGTGCCGGTGGTCGCCACGCCGCTGAGCTGCGACGGCATCCCGGTGATTCACGGCGAACACGTCTGGCTGGGCGAGACCGACACCGACCTGGCAAAGGGGATTGTGCACCTGATCCATGACGCTTCGTTGCGGCAGACCCTGCGGCAGAGTGGACGGGCGCTGGTCGAGCGAACTTTCACTTGGCAGCGCGTAGCCGATCAATACGAGGCCCTTTATGGGGAAGTCATTGCCGAGCGCCGCGGTCGTCCCCCTGCGGCGCTGCGCTGATTGTCTCAGTTGGTCCTATTTGGCCCTGTGCGCAGTCTGGTGGCCCTGTTAGGATTGAAGGTATGGAGACTCAATTCCGCGATATTGTGATCGTCAAAGATTCGGTCGAGCCGATCTATCAGCAACTGGCCCGCTACTTTCGGCAGCAGATCGAAAGCGGTCGCCTGGCCCCAGGCGACCGCCTGCCGCCGTCGCGCGATCTGGCGCAGCAACTCGGCATTGGGCGGATTAGCGTGGTCAACGCCTACGCTCAGTTGCAGGAAGAGGGCCTGATCGCGTCTCATGCGGGGCGGGGGACGTATGTCACCGGTGGACGGGTTCTGCCGCGCGCTCACGAGAGCGCTTCCCGTGTTCTGACAGGCGTGCCCAATCTGCCCATGCGCGAGATGACGCGCTTGGCGCAGCAGCCCGGCGTGATCGCCTTCAACAGCGGCGCTCCGCCGGAGGAATTCCTGCCAGTCGAGGCGTTGCGGCACGCGCTCAACCTGGTGCTCGACCGCGACGGCGCGGCAGCCGTCGCCTATGAGGAGGCCGAGGGCTATCCGCCGCTGCGCGCGGGCATCACCGAGTATGTGTCCTCGTTGGGCATTCGCTGTCACCCGGACGATGTGCTGGTCACCGGCGGCGCGCAGCAGGCGCTCGACCTGGCCGTGCAGACGTTGTTGCGCGAAGGCGACGTGCTGGTCACGGGCAACCCCACCTACCTGGGCATCCTGGACATCGCCCATATACGGCGGGTGCGCGTCGTTGGCGTGCCGCTGGACGCCGAGGGATTGCGCCTGGAGGCGCTGGAAACGGCCCTGCGCGAGCAGCGCGTGGGCCTGATCTACACTGCGCCGACACATCACAACCCCACTGGCACGGTGATGCCGCTGCACAGGCGGCGACAATTGCTGACCCTGGCGGCGCGTTATGGGGTGCCCATCCTGGAAGATGCCGTCTATCACGAACTGGGCTACCGGGGCGCTCCGCCGCCGCCGCTCAAGGCGCTGGACGAAGATGACCTGGTGATCCATGTGGGCGGCTTCTCCAAGATTCTGTTGCCCGGCACACGCATCGGCTATGTGATCGCCGGCGGGACGTTGCGCGAGCAACTGGCGCGCGTCAAACAGGCTGCCGATATCTGCACGCCAAGCTTGAATCAACGGGCCATTCACGTCTTCCTGGCCAATGGGATGCTGGTGGGTCACCTGAACCGCGTGCGGAAGGAGCTGCGCGAGCGTTGCGCGGCGGCCTGCACGGCGGCGCAGCGTCATCTGCCGCCTGGGTCGCAATGGGAAGAACCGGGCGGGGGGATGTACCTATGGGTGCGCCTGCCTGACGACGGGCCAACTGCCGCCGAGCTGTACGTCACGGCGGTGCAGCACGGCGTCGCCTATGCCATCGGGACACTCTTCCACACCGACGGCAGCGGCGGGCGGCATATCCGGCTCAACTTCGCGGCGCACCCTCCGGCGCGCATTGAGGAAGGTTTCCGGCGGTTAGGGGCAGCGTGGCACGCCTGGCAGGAGACCTACGCCCCGACAGTGCGCCGCGCACCGATTCTGTAGGAGTTCCCCGCCAGGCCGAATGGCGGCGCATTGCGTGCCGCGGGTTGAAAGGAAGGACTTGTGTCCGCAAAGACCCTGTATAGATGGCTGGCTCTACTGCTGGTGCTCTCGGTCGCGCTGCCTGTGCCAGTGTCGGCGCAGGATGGCGTTGATCCGCGGGCGATCGCTCAGGCCGTCCTCGATAACCTGCTTGCCGGAAACTATGAGGCAGCGGCGGCTGATTTCGACGCGCAGATGATTCAGGCCGTGCCGGTGACGGCATTGCAGCAGGCGTGGACGCAGGTTACCCAACTGGGGGGCTCATTCCAGAAAGTGGATCAGGTGCAGACCGTGCCCCAGGGCGAGTTTGTGAGCGTTGTATATACGCTCTTGTTCGAGCGAGCGGCCATTGAGATGATAGTCACGGTCGATCGAAATGGGCAGGTCGCGGGACTGTTTCTGCGACCTATAGCGAGCGAAGCGGGCAAGAGTTGGGAGTCGCCCCCTTACGCCGACCCGACCGCTTTCGTGGAGCGCGAGATCATCGTCAATGAAGGCAGCGCCTGGGAATTGCCAGGTGTGCTCACTCTGCCGCAGGGCGATGGCCCATTCCCGGCAGTGGTGCTGGTTCACGGCTCCGGCCCGAACGATCGCGACGAGACGGTCGGGCCGAACAAGCCTTTCGCCGACCTTGCTCATGGCCTTGCCTCGCGGGGGATCGCCGTGCTGCGCTATGACAAGCGCACGCGGGTTTATGCTCAGGCGTTTGCTGGAGACAAAGCGTTCACCGTGCAGGATGAGGCCGTTGACGATGCGCTGGCAGCAGTTGCCTTGCTGCGGCAGACCGAAAGCGTTGATCCGGCGCGCGTCTTCGTCCTGGGGCACAGCATGGGCGGCTATCTCGCGCCGCGCATTGGGGCGGCGGACGCGCGCATCGCCGGGCTGATCATTCTGGCCGGTAGCACACGCTCGTTGCTGGATAGCGTGCGCATGCAAACCGAGTACCTGGCTAGGCTCGATGGTGAACTGTCAGAGGCGGAAGAAGCCTCGCTCGCCGAAGTGGAGGAGCTGCTCCTGGCAACGGAAAACGTACAGCCTGGCGACGATCCGGCGAAACTGCTCTTCAACGCGCCAGCCTCTTACTGGCTCGACCTGAAGGAGTATGATCCGGCGGCGCTGGCGACTGAACTGACGATGCCGATGTTGATTCTGCAGGGCGGGCGTGATTGGCAGGTGACGCTCGACGACTTCGCCGGGTGGGAAGCGGCGCTCGGCCAGCGGGACGACGTGACGCTGCGCGTCTATCCCGACCTGAACCACCTTTTCATCAGCGGTGAGGGGCCAGGCACGCCGGAGGAATACGAACAGCCTGGCCATGTTGCTGAGGTCGTCATTGAAGATATCGCCCAGTGGATTCTGGATCATTGAGATGGTACGTTGTTCGCTTCTGGCTTGAAGTCAGGTAAGCTATCGCAAGGAGAGAAACACCATGGCACCGGAAACACCTGTAGCAAACAATGGGGCGCAAAAAGGCACCGACACCGTCAAGCGCGGCCTGGCGCAGATGCTCAAGGGCGGTGTGATCATGGACGTGGTCACGCCAGAACATGCGCAGATCGCTGAGGAAGCGGGCGCGGTGGCCGTCATGGCGCTGGAGCGCGTGCCAGCGGACATTCGGGCGACGGGCGGCGTGGCCCGCATGAGCGATCCCGCCCTGATCGAGCGCATCATGGCCGCGGTGACCATACCGGTCATGGCCAAGTGCCGCATCGGGCATTTCGTTGAGGCGCAGATTCTCGAAGCGATTGGCGTGGACTACATAGACGAGAGCGAGGTGCTCACGCCCGCCGACGAGCAGTATCACATCAACAAGCATGCTTTCAAGGTGCCCTTCGTCTGCGGGGCGCGCAACCTGGGCGAGGCGTTGCGGCGCATCGGCGAGGGGGCGGCGATGATCCGCACCAAAGGCGAAGCGGGCACCGGCGATGTGGTCGAGGCGGTGCGCCATGCGCGGGCGGTGCTCGGCGAGATTCGCCGCCTGACCACCATGCGCGAAGACGAGATGATGACCTACGCCAAAGAGATCGGCGCACCCTATGAGCTGGTCAAAGAGACTGCCGAACTGGGGCGGCTGCCCGTGGTGAACTTCGCGGCGGGTGGCATTGCCACGCCAGCGGATGCCGCGCTGATGATGCAGTTGGGCATGGACGGCGTATTCGTCGGGTCGGGCATCTTCAAGAGTGGCGATCCGGCCAAGCGGGCGCGGGCGATCGTGCAGGCGGTGACGCACTACAACGATCCCAAGATCATCGCCGAGGTCAGCCGCGACCTGGGCGAGCCGATGGTCGGCATCGGCGTGACCACCATGCCCGAAGTGCAGCGCATCGCCGGGCGCGGGTGGTGAGGAGGACGAGAAGGGGGCACCCCTGATAGGACGTGCCCCCTTTTACCTTACGCTTTCGAGTGGTATGAGTCGTATCAATTCAGAAAAGCGCTGCATATCTCTCACGTTTCCCGTCAGCAAAGTCCCTCGATCAAGCGCCTGGCCTGAGCATGAGAGGGAAGACTGACCACTACGGCCCTTAACAACGCGTTAGTGTCAACAAACGCTCTATCGCTGGTCATCATCATGCCAGTCTTCGCGACGGAAAGAGAAATCCGGCGACGCAGGGCCAAGATCAGCCACTAACTTCTCGAAGAGAGCTTTGCGCTCAGCTTTGGACAAGCGCCGTTTCTCAACCAGTTGCTGCAGGTGCAAGGCAAGAGCCTCTTGTTCTTCGGGGGACAGGCGTTCGATCAACTCAAGTACCTGAGAGTATGCAGTGGTGGTCATAGGGCGTTCCTTTCCTCCCGCTATTATATGCTACTCATGGGTGCATTTCAGTTGAGTTTACGAGTGCAAGCGAACTGAGGCAGATTTCCAAAGCCGGTCTCTGGGATGAGCTTTTGTGAAAAGCATCCCTCAAACTGAGTGCGAGCAAAGGTCCTCAGCAATTTGCTTGGTGCGGGGGAATTTACTTCACCCCCGCTCGGCGCTGGCGCGCCTCGCCGAGCGAAGCGAGGCTGGGGGTGAGGTAAACCACAGCGCAGCAAACGGCCAGTCACAGTTTGCGCGCACCTCTCAAAGGGGTGCATTTCAGTTGAGTTCACAATACCTGACAAGCCCGAACGGATCTGATGCCTGATCGGCTGACCGTGAACTTTCGTGAAATGCACCCCTGCTCATGACACTGGTTGACGGCGGGGGGAGTTTGTTCAGCGCGACGGCCCACTTTCCCTACCGAACCGAGACGCGGGGCGGATCAAGGCAGGGCCGCCCCGCGCTGCTGACGAGGCGCGCACCTAGCGCACCGGTACCAGGTTGCCCACCTCCTGCAGGAAATAGCGGTGAAAACGCGGATCGTCGGTCAGTTCTGGATGAAAGGCGGTCGCCAGCCAGTGTCCCTGTCGCGCCGCGACGATGCTGCCGTCTTCCAGCCGCGCCAGCACTTCTACCCCATCGCCGACGCGCGTCACCAGCGGCGCGCGGATGAACACAGCGTGGAATGGCTCCAACCCCAGCGCGGGAACGTGTAGATCGGTCTCGAAGCTATCTACCTGCCGCCCGAAGGCGTTGCGGTTGACGGTGATGTCCATCAGCCCCAGCAGCGGTTGATCGCGCCCGATGTCGCGGGCCAGCAGAATCATACCGGCGCACGTGCCCCATACCGGCTTATGCCGGGCGAACTCGCGCAGCGGCTCCAGCAGGCCGAAGTCCACTGCCAGCTTGCCGATGGTGGTGCTCTCGCCGCCGGGGATGATCAGCGCGTCCAGACCGTCCAGTTGCTGCGGCAAGCGCACTTCGACGGCCTGTGCGCCCACCTGCTGCAACATCTTCTCGTGTTCGATGAAAGCGCCCTGCAATGCCAACACGCCGACTCGTATGTCGCTCATGGCTCGATGCACTCTCCCCTGCTCTGGCAATGTTCGTGTGGAAACAATGGCGAGTGATTCAGACTCTAGCAGGCGGGGCAAACGCCTACAAGCCGTGTTGGACTCATTTGGTCTGCACGGTGTGTCACAGCGAACGACCTTGCAGGTAGCGCATCAACAAATCTTTGCGCACGAAGAAAAAGACGGTGAAGGCAGCCAGAAAGCCCGCCAGATGGGCCAGATGATTGACGCCCTGGATTTCCTGGTTGCTGCGGATCGTCTCGATGGAAGGCAGGAAACTCTGTGCCACGAACCAGATCAGCAGCAGCCAGCCGGGCAGGGGAACCGTCCAGCGCCAGAACCTGTAGCCTTCTTTGGCGCTCAGCCAGCGGATCAGCGCATAGGGCAGGCGCAGGATCAGCCCCACTCCCCACAGGCAGTTGACCCAGGCTCCGGGGAACAGAAACAGAAAGGCGCCCATCACGCCGGAAATCGCGCCACTGGCTCCGATGGACGGCAGGGTATCGAGCTTGGGGTTGAGCAGCACGCTGCCGACATTGGCGATCATGCCCGCCAGCAGGTAGAAGAGAAAGAAGCGCGGCGACCCGCACGCATCCTCCACGCGACGCCCAAACGCCCACAGGAAAACCATGTTGCCGAACAGGTGCCAGAAGTCGGCGTGCATGAAGATGGACGTGAGCGTCGCGAAAGCCATAATGCCCTGGCCATCGCGCAGCACTTTTTCGTTGAAGCCATACGTGTTGATCTTGCCCACGTAGTCTTCGAACGTCGTCTCCATGACGATGCTGCCTTCCTGTTGCCCGTAGAGATCAGGAGCGATCCACAACACGAACACCGTCGTGTTGATCACGATCAGCGACAGCGTGGCCCAGGGGATGGTACGGTAGCGCACCAGGCCGGAGTCGTTGACAGGCATGGGGTACAGGAAGGTGGAGATGAACAGGATGAGCAGGAAGTAGGCCAGGATGGCGACGAGCAGGCACATGGCTCAGTATCTCCAGAGCAGGTAACGCTACCAGGGTAGATAAGGCGGGCGGTGATCGCCAACCCACTCCAGCGACTGCGAGAAGACGAGTATAAAGGCCAGGATCAGCAACACCAGCCCGGCCAGCGCCAGCATCAGGCGCGCGCTGGCGGGCAACAATGGCAATTCGGTCGGTTCCTGCAGGGCATGGCCCGGCGGGCGAAACGGCTCGGGGTCGAGCGGGCCGCGCGGCGGCTCCGGAGGAGGCGGGGGCGGCACTGTGCCCCCCAGCCAACCCGCCAGCGGTTTCTGCTGCGGCGACGAAGTGGCTGTCACCAGCAGGTAGCCGCCGAGCAGGCTGACCAACACGCCGAGCCAACGGCGTGGCCCCAACGCCAGCAGATCGAGGCGTGCATCCTGCCAGCCGAGCAACAGAAAGAGACTTGCCACCCCCATGGCTTCACGTACCGCCAGCCACACGTTGCCGCGCTCGCGGTCGGTGAGGACGGGCAAGGCGGTGCGCAGTTTCTTATCAACTTCTTTGCGCACTTTGCCGGGCGCTTTGGTCCGCGCCGCGCGCTCGTACAGGCGGGTGGCCTCGATGCTGTCTCCGGCATCGCGCGCCATGTCGCCCAGTTTGATCAACGCAGCGGGCATATGGGGATGTGCGGCCAGGGCCTGCTCCAGGAAGCGCCGCGCGGTACTGGTATCGCCGCGCCCCAGATAGTAATCGGCCACTTTGACAACCAGTGCTTCGTCAGGGTTGGAGAGCGTCGCCACTTTCTCGCGCAGATCGGTGCTCCAGGCAGTATCGCCGCGCCGTTCGGCCATGTCTATAGCTGTCAGGTAGACAGTGGGCACGCGCGTACCCGCGTCAATGGCGCGCTGAATCAGTTCCCTGGCGTCGTCCCAGTATTGCAGCTTCCACAGATGACCCGCTGCGTTGCGCAGCGCCAGTTCGTGGTCTACGCGAATAGATAGCACCTCGACCCACAGGGCAATGGCCTGCTCGATGTCGCCGCCTTGCTGATAGGCGTCGGCGCGATCCATCAACAGGGCAATGCGTTCGCGCTCGGCGGGAGTGACCGGCTCGTCTATCGTCTTGCGCTTCAGCGGTTGGATCACGGACGGCGTCACTGGGGCCGCCTCGCTTGCTGACAGGGCGGGCGCGGTCGGTTCTTCTATCACAGGCGACGCGGACTGCTCTGTTTCAACGAGCGCTGTCGAAGAGGCATCCGGCGCGGGGGCGGGTGGGGGCGACACGGGTTCGGGCGGCTGCCCGGCGGATTGCAGGCGCGCCTTCAGCTTCAGGGCGGCTTCGTTGTTCGGGTTGACGCGCAAAGCCCGCTCGACCAGTTCCAGACGCTTGACAGGATCAGAGGTGGTGTGGGTCAGCCACAGCCAGGCCATGTCATTGCGCGGGTCAAGCTTGAGCGACTGTATCAGCAGTTCGCGCCCGCGGGCCAGGTCTTTCTGGTCGCGGATGGCAATTACACCCTGGCGGAAGAGTTCTTGTGCGTTCATGTATCTCTTCGGAGAAACCCTGGCAAATCGAGTCTGTGGCACTATAGCACCAAGTGTACAGGCGGACAACTGCCCGTGTGTGCAAAATGTGACAGGCAATTTGCAGCAGTCTGCTGCCCCTCACCCCTACATCCCCTCGCCCTCACGACTGCGTCGCGGGGCGAGGGGACTTACTGTCTCTCGTGCGCGCGCTCCCCTTCTCCCGCAGCGCGGGAGAAGGGGTCGGGGGATGAGGGCCATCGGGCGGGGCAAAGTCGCTGACAACCTTTGCATGCACCCCACTGTCCCGCTGTCGGCTATACAGCGGCGGAGAATCGGGCGACCGTCGTTGCCAATTGTGGCGGGCCGCGGTACTATCCCGCCCGCTGAGGAGTATCGGTAGGGTCTGGATAGCGGCGGTAGACTGAGCGGGGAGTAGCGGAAGATGGCAGATGAGGTCCACCGGCCATCCGACGGACAGAGATGGCGTGGCCTGAGTGTGCTGATGGTGGCCGGAGCGCTGGCCTTGACGGCGCTGGCCGTGATCATTGCGTTACGCCCTGGGGAAACCCCTACCCCTGCCGTGCCGACGGCCACCGATCTGCCCGCCCTGGGCATCGCTGCCGTCGAATATGCCACACCGGTTCCCACTATCCCGCCAACGCCAACCCTGCCACCCGTAGAGTGGGTGCGTCCCACCGCCGATCCGCAGACTGTCGCGGCGGCCCTGGACGAGCCGCTGACGGTGGCCTGGGCGGGGAACACCATCGCCCGGCAGTTCGATCCCTTGACGATCATCCCCGAACGCCCGCGCAGCACGGTGATCACCTACAAGGTGAAGAAAGGCGACAACCTGCGCGAGATCGCCGCACGTTTTGGGCTGAACGAGAACACGATCATCTGGTCGAACGATCGCTTCTACGTCAACGCCATGCGCGTGGGGCTGGAACTGAATATCCTGCCGGTAGATGGGGTCTATCATCGGGTACAGGGTGTGCAGACGATCGCCGAGATCGCCGAGACGTATCAGGTTGACCCCTACGCCATCATTGACTCCGAGTTCAACACGCTCTTCGGAGCAAAGCCGGAGACGGTGTTGCCCGAAGGGTTGTGGGTGATCGTGCCGGGCGGCACTGGTTCTACCGAGCCGATTTATTGGGACCCTGGCATCGTCATGGCCAGGGTGAGCACCGATGGCAGCAATCCAGTTGGGTCGGGCATCAGCGTGGGGACGGACGTGGCGGCGTTCGCCATCGGCGATCCAGGGTCGTGCGGTAAGCAGGTCGTAGCGGGCGGGACGCCGCCGGTCAGCCCACCGCTCTATGCGCGGTATCGCATCACCCAGGACTTCTCCTGGAATCATGGCGGAATCGATCTCGCCGTGCCGCCGGGCACGCCCGTCTTTGCGGCGGGGGGCGGCACAGTCATCTTCAGCGGGATGAGCACGTGGGGCTACGGCTACACTGTAGTCATCGCGCACGGCAGCACGCTGAGCCTCTATGGGCACCTCAACGGGGCGTTCGTCAAGTGCGGAGAGACGGTCACAGCCGGGCAGAACATCGCCGTGACGGGCAATTCCGGGCGTTCGAGCGGCCCGCACCTGCACTTCGAGATTCGCGGGCCGGGCGGCGTGCCGGTCAACCCGTGGAACTACCAGAGCTTCTAGCTGTCAACCGACGGACAGCGGCGGGCGGAGGCAGGGTAGCGCTCAACAGCCGCCCGTCTCGCTGACGACAATGTAGCCCTGGATCATCTCGGCGACGATCTGCTCGCCGATAGTCGCGGTCACATTGACGTAGATGGTATGCAGACCCGGCAGCAGGCCGGTGGTGTCGGCGTAGACCTGCACCGTGTCGCCGCTGGAAACGCGCGGAGGATATACTTCGAGCGCCGGCCCATCCGGCGGGCTGACCCCCTCTACCTGCGCGCTGAATGTCCCCGGATAGCCGCTGTTGGCCACAACGAACTCGCCGACCAGCACTGAGCCAGGACAGGCTATATCCACCTCGGCAGTCATGTCGCGGGCGTAGAGGGTCAGGCGGGGCAGGTAATCGCTGATGCGGCGGGGCATGTTCGCCACGCGTTGGAAGACAGGCAGCGGCGATCCATCGCTGCGCAGCAGGCTGAACCAGCGCATATGACTGCACAGCGGGGTGACATTCGGCGGGTAGAGCGCCCAGTTCAGGTTCCACAGGAACATCGGCCCGGCCCAGGGCCAGTGCCGGTCGGCCCAGTCGAAGGCGCGGACAGTGTAGTCGGCCTGGGTCTGCCCGGAGACGCGCAGCCAGGCGAATCCCGCGAAGTGCGGGTCGCTGTCGGAGCAGGTGACGCCATCCTCAGCCGGGTCGCGCAGCCAGCCGAATTCGGTCATCCAGATTTGCTTGTCGTAGATGCCGCGCTCTTCGAACAGGGCGCGGATCAACTCGACGCGGCGGAAATTGAGCGTATTGTAGTCCGGTTCGGCTTCGGGCGGCTGATTGTAGCCGTAGGGATGATAGCCGAAGGCGTCGAACCACTGCGCCGCGCCGTTGTCGAGCATTTCGGCGGCGTAGTCAATGTCGCTGATCGCGCCCCGGTCGGCGGTGGTGATGGTTGGGGCCAGCCCGCCCGACACGACGATGATCTGCGGAGCGACGGCTTTGATCTGCGTGTAGGCCACGCGCAGCATCTGCGTGTATTCCCAGGCGTTGGGGCCGTGCGGCCATTCGACGGCCAGGTTCGGCTCGTTGTGTACTTCGATGGCGTCTACGCCCAGCGCGGCCAGCTCAGTAGCGCGCTGGCGTATGCTGACCCGGAAGGCTTCCCAGTTGGATGGCCAGGGTAGGTCCATGCGGAAGAGCACGCGCTTGTTGCTGAAAGCCGCCACCTGCCCCACTTCGTACACCTTCACCCAGTCCATGCGCAACTGATCGACCAGGGCGGGGCTGGCCGTCGTGTGCGGGCCGACATGCACGCCATAGCCCAGATGTGGCGGGGGCAGGGGGTCGTCGCCTTGGGCGGCAGCGAAAGGCGAAGGGCGCAGGGGTGTCAGCAACACCGATGCGCCCAGCACCACTAGCGAGATGAAAGCGGTCATGCGTCGCATGGCGGCCATTATAGATCACAAAGGCGAGCACAGGACAATGTCGTACGTCTGGCCTGTGTCTGGCCGGGGGGTGCATTTCAGTTGATTTCTGCAACCGTTCTCTGAGGTGAACTGTTGTGAGATGCCCCCTCAAACTGAGTGCGAGCAAAGATTCTCAGCGATTTGCTCGGTGCGGAGGCGTTTACCTCACCCTCCCTCGGCACTGGCGCGCCTCGCGCCCCCTCCCCGCGTCGGGGAGGGGGCAAGCCGAGCGAAGCGAGGCTGGAGGTGAGGTCAACCACAGCGCGGCACACGGCCTGTCACAGTTCGCGCGCACCTCTCAAATGGGGTGCATTTCAGTTGAGTTCACAAGATCCGACAAACCTGAAGAGGTCTGATGCTTTATCAACCGACCGTGAGCTTTCGTGAAATGCACCCCTGGCCGGCTGCCCGCCGACAAATACGCCGTTTCGCGGTATGATTGGGGGCGGCGGGTAACCCTGCCCCGGAGAAAGGATCGAGCATATCTCCGGCACACCACGGTGTGGAGAAAACGGTATGAAGCTGATGGTGGTGCTGCCGACCTATAACGAGGCAGAAAACCTGGAGACGATGGTCGAACGGCTGCTGGCGCTGGAATTGCCAGTGGAACTGTCTGTGCTGGTGGTGGACGACAATTCGCCCGATGGCACGGGGCAGATCGCCGATGCGCTGGCCGCGCGCTATCCGGGGCGGGTGGAAGTGCTGCACCGCAAGGCCAAGCGCGGCCTGGGAACGGCCTACATCGAGGGCTTTCGCGTGGCCTTCGAGCGGGGCGCGGACTACATCCTGCAGATGGATTGTGACTTCTCACACGATCCCAAATATATCCCGGCCATGGTAGCCGAGATGCAGACCTGTGGTTGCGATATTGTCGTCGGCTCGCGCTACACCAAAGGTGGCAGCGTAGACGAGACATGGGGGATCGGGCGTAAGCTGCTAAGCTGGTGGGCCAACAGCGTCTATGTCAACCTGATTCTGCGCACCGGCACCAAAGACGCGACTGGCGGCTTCCGGCTCTGGCGGGCCGAAGTGCTCAAGGGCATTGATCTGGATCGCATCCGGTCGAGCGGCTACGTGTTCCAGGTGGAGACGATCTACGTGGCCGAAAAACTGGGCTACCGTACTGCCGAAGTGCCCATCTACTTCGCCGACCGCAAGCGGGGCCGCTCCAAGATGAGCTTCAGGGTGCAGAGCGAAGCGGCGTTGCGCGTATGGCAGGTGTGGTGGCGTCACCGGCACCTGACGCCCAAAGACCGGCTACCGGTCTCTGCCTCGTGATCGGCGGCGTTGTAGTTGCCTGGGATGACGATGCTGCGTAGAGTCCTCCCCGATGGGCTGATTGTGGCAGGGCTGTTGCTTCTGCCACTCTTGTTTTTCGCGCCGGTCACGCTGGGCGACCGCACACTGATCCCTGCCGACAACCTCTACCAGTACGAACCCTGGCGCAGCGCCCGCGAGACCGTCGGCGTGCCGGAGATTCCCCACAACGCGCTACTTTCCGACCTGGTGCTGCAGAACTATCAGTGGAAGACGTTCCTGCGGCGCACCCTGTCCGAAGGTGTGATTCCCCTGTGGCAGCCCAATCAGTTCGCCGGAACGCCCTTCCTGGCGGCGGGGCAACACGGCGCGCTGTACCCCTTCAGCATCCTGTACTATGTCCTGCCCCTGCCGCGCGCCTACGGCTGGTTCACGGTGAGTCAACTCTGGCTGGCGGGCGCGCTGATGTACGCCTTTGCCCGTGGACTGCGCCTCAGTCGGGCGGCGGGCGCGGTGGCGGGCGTGGCCTATCAGTTCAGCGCGTTTTTCATCGTCAGCGCTGTGTTCCCCATGATGATCTCCGGCGCGGCCTGGTTGCCGTTGTTGCTGCTGATGATCGAATTCGTCATCGAGCAGCGACCGTTGCGCGGCGACCGTCCGGCGACCGTTCCCTGGATCGCGCTCGGCGCGCTGGCGTTGATGATGAATATCTTCGCCGGGCACGTGGAGATCACCTACTATACACTGATCGTCATGGCCTTCTACGCAGCGGCGCGCCTGCTGGGGCTGTGGTGGGGCGACCGCGCCGCCTGGCGACGGCTACTGCGCCCCGCTGGGGCGCTGTTGCTGATGGTCGCGCTGGGGATCGGGCTGGGCGCGGCACAGTTCCTGCCGCTGTACGAACTGGGCACGCGCAACTTCCGCGAGGCGGCGGCCAGTTTCGAGCAGGTGCGCGGCTACGCCTTTCCCGCGCGGCACGTCCTCAAGTTCCTGATGCCGAATGCCTATGGCAACCCGGCGCAGCACAGTTACCGCGATGTCTTCACCTGGGAGATGGTCGCGCAGGACTGGCAACGCCCCTGCGCAGAGTGCGCGAACGGCTTCGCCCGCGTGACCGATACGGATTTCGGCATCAAGAACTACGTAGAGGGCGGGGCGTATGTCGGCATCCTGACGCTGGTGCTGGCGGCGGTGGGCTTGCTGGCCCATGGTCACGCGACTGCCCAGGGAAATGCGGGCGCAGGGCGGGGGCGCACCCCTCAGCGCCTGATCCTGGGCGCGCTGGCGCTGGTCTCGCTGACCTTTGCCTTTGGCCTGCCGACCTACGCGCTGCTGTACTACGCTTTTCCCAACATCAATCAGTTGCATACGCCGTTCCGCTGGGTGTGGCCGTTCACCTTCTGCACGGCGGCGCTGGCGGGGTTCGGCGTGGACGCGCTGCAGCAGGCGACGGCAGAACGCCTCCGCTGGGTGAAGTGGCTGGGCGGCGGGCTGATCGCGCTCGGCGCGGCGATTGTCGGTGGCCTGCTGCTTTCCCGCGCTGCCTATGATACCGTCGCCCCACTTGTGGAGCGCCTGTATACAGGGCTGGCGAAGGCCGATCAGGCGTTCCCCGACGCGCGGGCGTTCTACAGCTACGAATTTTGGAACGTTCTGTGGCTGGGGGTGTTCGTCGGCGCGGCGGGCGTCGTGGTATGGCTGAGCAGCAGCAAAGCGCGTCTGCCGCGACAGTTGGGCGGCGCTCCGCTGGGGGGCGCGCTGGCGGTGAGCGTCGTCGCGCTCGATCTGATGATCGCAGGTTGGGGCTTCAACCCGTCTGCTGATCCGGCCTGGCTGGACTACACGCCGGATGCGATCCGCTGGTTGCAGGAGCGGCAGGCGGAGGAAGGGCCGTTCCGCTACACCACGATCAATTTTGGCGAGAATCCGCTGCATGCCAACAGCACCTGGCGCTACGACCTGCACGACGCGCGCGGCTACGACAGCATGATCCCGCGGCAGTACGCCCAGTATATGGCGCTGATCGCGCCGCAGGGCGGGTTACTGCACAACCGTATTGATCCCA
The DNA here is from genome assembly GCA_937135955.1 of uncultured Anaerolineales bacterium. Taxonomy (GTDB): domain Bacteria; phylum Chloroflexota; class Anaerolineae; order Aggregatilineales; family Aggregatilineaceae; genus UBA2029. The sequence continues at coordinate 62,487 of CAKZOB010000019.1, forward strand.
TTGCCTGGGACAATGTGGAGGCGCTGGCTTCGCCGCTGCTGGATTTGCTCAACGTGCGCTACATGGTCACAGACTGGCTCGTTGCCGACGCTGAGGCGCTCGGTCTGCGCGAGGTCTACACCGATGCGGCGGTGCGCATTTACGAGAACATAGATGCCCTGCCGCGCGCCTACCTGCTGCCCTATTACGATCTCACCGAGCCGCTGTGCGGCGCTGCGCCCGACGACTTTGCCACGATCGTCCGCAGCCCGGATTTCGTCGCCGACCCGCGCCGCGTGGTGATCCAGGACTTCAGTGGCGCGGATTCGTGCGACCTGGTCTATCACTGGCCGACACCAGCGCACGAAGCCGATCCAGTGCCCGCGAAGATCGTTTCCTACGGTGCTATCGAGGTGATAGTCGAAGCCGAGGTCAGCGCGGAGTCGTGGCTGGTGCTGGCCGACAGCTACTACCCCGGCTGGAAGGCATTCATCCGTCCGCAGGGGAGCGGCGAAGTTCAGGAGCAGGAGACGCCCCTTTACCTGGTCAACGGCAACTTCCGCGGGGTGCGCCTGTCCCCTGGTGTGTGGACGGTGCGCTTCCGCTACAGCCCGCCGAGCTTTCAGGTTGGTGCGTTCCTTTCTTTCCTCAGCGGGATGCTGATCATCTTCATGCTGATGCTGTGGCTGTGGCGGCGGGTCTATCGCGCCGAGGACGAAGCGGACAGCGCCCGGCGCATCGCCAAGAACAGCCTGGCCCCTATCGTGCTCAATCTGTTCAACCGCGCCATAGACTTCGCCTTCGCTTTCGTCATGCTGCGCATCCTGGGGCCGGCGAACGCGGGTATCTACTATTACGCCATCGTCATCTTCGGCTGGTTCGACATCCTCACCAACTTCGGCCTCAACACGCTATTGACGCGCGAAGTGGCCCGCGACCGGAGCGCAGCAGCGCGTTACCTGTTCAACAGCACGGCGTTGCGGCTGGCGCTGTCGGCGTTGGGAGTTCCGTTGTTGTTGGGCTTCCTGGCTGTCCGTCAGGCGACCGTCAGCCCTGCGCTGGAGGGGCAGGCCATTGCCGCGATCGTGCTGCTGTATCTTGGCCTGCTACCGAACAGCATCAGCACCGGCCTGACGGCGCTGTTCTACGCCTTCGAGAAGGCCGAGTATCCGGCGGCGATCACGACGGTGAGCACCATTGTCAAGGTGACGCTGGGGCTGGGCACGTTGCTGCTCGGCTGGGGCGTGGTAGGGCTGGCCGGTGGCGCGGTGATCACTAATCTGGTCACGCTGACGGTGCTGGGCTGGCTGGCCCGTCCGCTGGCGGGTGGCGTCTTCGCCGAGCGGCTCGACCGTCCCCTGCTGCGGCAGATGGTCGGCGAAAGCTGGCCGCTGATGATCAATCATCTGCTGGCGACGGTCTTCTTCAAGATTGACATCGTGCTGATGGAGGCGATCAACGGCAACACCGTCGTCGGGCAGTATTCGACAGCCTACAAGTGGCTCGACGCGCTGAACATTATCCCCGCCTTCCTCACCATGGCGCTGCTGCCGGTGATGGCCCGTCAGGCACACGAGGATCGTCCGGCACTGCGCCGCAACTATGCGCTGGCCGTCAAGCTGCTGGTGATAGTGGCGCTGCCGGTGGCGGTGATCACCACCTTCATCGCCGCGCCGTTGATCCGCGTGCTGGGCGGGGCGGAATATCTGCCCGCCGGTGGCATTGCGCTGCAGATCATGATCTGGAGCATTCCCATTGGCTGGATCAACAGTGTGACCAATTACGTTATCGTCGCGCTCGACCGACAACGCACCCTGATGTTCGCCTTTGCCGCTGGCGTGATCTTCAACGTGATCACCAACCTGTTGTTGCTCCCCGCCTATAGCTACCGCGCGGCAGCGGCCATCACCATCCTTTCGGAGGGCGTGCTGTTCGTCGCCTTCTATCAGATCATCCGCCAGGAACTGGGGGCGATGGGCTGGCACCGCGCCCTGTGGCGTCCGGCGCTGGCGGCGGGGGTAGTGCTGGTCGTCACCGGCGCGCTGTGGCAGGTTGCGCCGCTGCTGGCGCTGATCATCTCCCCGCTGGTCTACGGGATGGCGTTGCTGGCGCTGCGTCCCTTTGGGACGGACGAATGGGCGCGCATTGCGCCACTGTTGCCGGGGCGAGTGCGGCGCTGGCTGAGGTGGAGCGCGGCTGCGGCCCGCACGCCCTGAGCGCGGCAAAGAAAATCCGGCGTCGAGCCGGATTTATACTGACAGGAACACTAATTCCTGGGCGTTGAAATATACGGCTGCGCGCTACGCGCCGCGCTCAATTGACTGGTTCGTGCTCGCCGGTGATCGAGACCTTATCGCGCTTGAGCAGCACGATGCGCAGTTTGCGTTCCTGCAACAAGCGCCGCACGATCGGGTTGCTCTGCACCGGCAACACCATCACCTGGTTGTCTTTGGTCAGCTCAAAGTGATACACATCCACACGACGCGCCCCGGCGTGCCAGTGTTCTTCCAGGCCCACCACCGGGCTGAGTTGCCAGCCATCCGCCAGATAGCCCAGCAATACATCAGCGGGTGCATAGGCCTGGGATGTGGGCGACCAATGACGGCGCGTATCCAGAGACCGCAGCTCCATCTCGATAAAGGATGGTGCGGCACCGGGCATAGCAGTAACCTCCTTTTGGGATTGCTCCCGACTGTAGCGCTGTGAGCGTGCTGAAAATGGTGCGGAAATTATGAATAGGCCCCCACCGAATTATCCTCGATTATTTTAACAAAATTCTCTAACTAAACAAAGGTTTCCCTACCTTATCTTTGCTGATAGTCTGAGCAATGTTAAGTGCTATTTCAGACCAAAATCGTCTTGCTCGTCTCTCGCTCGCTTGACCCGCCCTGATACGGGCGCTAGAATACGAGCGGTCGGGCAGAGCCGCGACGCTCTCCCGTATGCTGTCCCTGCTATTTGCATTATAGCATAGAAGGGGTGCCTGCGTGACCATCATTCAGATTAACGATATCGCCAACCATGTGGGGCAGGAAGTGACCCTGCGTGGCTGGCTCTATAACCGCACCGACAAGGGCAAATTGCAATTCCTGCTCGTGCGCGATGGCACGGGCATTGTGCAATGCGTTGCCTTCCAGAAAGAACTGGACGCCGAGACGTTCGCGCTGGTCACCAGCCTGACGCAGGAGTCGTCGCTGGAGGTGACCGGCACCGTGCGCGCCGATGATCGCGCGCCGGGCTATCCGGGCAAGTTCGAGCTGTCTATCAAGAGCCTGAAGCTCTATCAACTGGCCGACGAATACCCGATCCAGCCCAAAGAGCACGGCGTCGAGTTCCTGATGGATCACCGGCACCTGTGGGTGCGTTCGTTGCGGCAGTGGGCGATTCTGCGCGTGCGGGCGACGATCATCCGCACCATCCGCAACTGGCTCGACGAACACGGCTATCTGTTGGTAGATACCCCGATCCTGACGCCCGCCGCGGGCGAGAACACAACGACCCTCTTCGCCATTGACTATTTCGGCGTGCCCGCCTATCTGGCGCAGACCGGTCAGCTCTACAACGAGGCGAACATGGCCTCCTTTGGCAAGGTCTATTGCTTCGGCCCCACCTTCCGCGCCGAGAAGTCCAAAACCCGCCGCCATCTGATGGAGTTCTGGATGGTGGAGCCGGAGATGGCCTTTTTCTCGCTGGAAGACCTGATGGCCATGGAGGAGGAGTTCGTCAGCACCATCGTGCAGACGGTGCTCGCGCAGCACCGCATGGAACTGGAGATTCTGGAGCGCGACGTGAGCCGGTTGGAAAACGTCAGGCCGCCGTTCCCGCGCATCAGCTATGACGAGGCTGTGGAACGTCTGAACGCGCTGGCAGACACAGTTGACGATCCGGAGCGCCAGGCCGAGTTGCGCATCACCTGGGGCGACGACTTCGGCTCGCCGCACGAGACGGCTATCGCTGAGATGTTCGACAAACCTGTGTTCGTCTATCACTATCCGACGGCGGCCAAGGCGTTCTACATGCAGCCGGTAGAGGGCCGACCGGAAGTCTGCCGCAGCGTGGACTTGCTGGCTCCGGAAGGCTACGGCGAGATCACCGGCGGCAGCGAGCGCATCTACGACGCCGACCTGCTCAAGCAGCGCATTGACGAGATCGGCATCTCGCCGGAGAACTACGCCTGGTATCTTGACCTGCGTCGCTATGGGAGCGTGCCGCACGCGGGCTTTGGCCTGGGCGTTGAGCGCACGGTCGCCTGGATTTGCGGTCTGCCGCACATCCGCGAGACGATCCCCTACGCGCGGATGCTCAACCGGCTGTATCCCTAGCAGGGCTGGACAGGTCATGGCAACTACCCTTGAAGCGCAGCGGGCAGCAGTGCGGCGGTTGCTGGACGAGAGCAGCCCTGCCGATGCTCCCACTGCCTACTATGCGCTCTACCACGATCCTGCCCGCTCGAAGTTGTTCATCCGGAGCGATGAGGCGGGGCAGCCTGTGGGCTTCGCAGGCGTGTTCCAGACCGGCATTGACCTGTTCCGCCCGTTGCTGACGCTGGCCTGTCCTGATGCCGCCTGCGCCCGCTCGTTGCTGGACGAGGCGCTGACGCCGGGGCGTTCGTATATCCTCTTCGCCAGGGTCAATCAGTTGCCGTTGGTGCGCGATCTGCTCCGGATTGATGGGGTGCGCATCCTGCATATCTTACGGCTTGACCTGCACCGCTTCCGTCCGGTGATCAACGTCCTGGCCCGGCACGAGACGGCCTACGATGGTACGCCGCGCTGCGTCGTGGAAGCGGGCGGGGCGCAGGCCGTGGCTGGCCTCAACTGGCAGAGTCCGACGTTTGCCGAAGTGTTCGTGCGCACCGATCCGCCATTGCGGGGACGCGGGTTGGGGACGAGCGTGGTATCTGGCGTGACGCAGGCGGTGTTGGCGGGTGGGCGTACCCCACTTTACCTGGTGGAGGAGAGTAACGAACCGTCGCGGCGCATCGCCGAGGCGCTCGGCTATGTGGACACCGGCGCGCGTCAGGTTTACGCGGATGCGGTTTATCTGGGGCCAGCGGAGTAGGCTGCCGTCGGCCTCAGCAGGTGGTATCTGAAGGGTAGCGCGGATCGGCTCGACGGCTGACCTCGCAGACTCAAGACTCAGGGCTTCCGACTCGCCATGGTTGACTTCACGCTCACTTTTCCCCCTGGTTTCATGTGGGGTACGGCGACCTCCGCGCACCAGGTTGAGGGTGGCAACACCAACAACAACTGGGCCGCCTGGGAGCAGCAGCCAGGGCGCATCTATCAGAATCAGCGGGCAGGGCGGGCCTGCGACTGGTGGCGTGGGCGCTACGCGGAAGACTTCGACCGCGCCGCGGCTCTGCACCAGAATGCGCACCGTTTCTCCGTGGAATGGAGCCGTATCGAGCCGGAGCGCGGCAAGATTGACCGCGCGGCGCTGCGGTTCTACGCCAAGATGATCTCCGCGCTGCGGGCGCGGCACATGGAGCCACTGGTCACGCTGCACCATTTCACCAACCCGCTGTGGATCGAGGAAAACGGGGGCTGGCTCAATCCACAGACAGTCCAGCGCTTCGCTCACTTCGTGAGGGTGGTGGCGGAAGAACTGGGCGCAGACGTGACCCTGTGGTGTACCATCAACGAGCCGCTGGTCTACGCGACGCAGGGCTATCTGTTCGGGCGGTTTCCTCCAGGAGAGCGTCACCTGGGCCGGGCCTTGCGCGTCGCCGAACACATGCTGCGCGCTCATGTCGCCGCTTACCATGCTCTCAAAGAAGTGCAGCCCGGCGCACAGATCGGCCTGGCCAAGCATCAGATCAGCCTGATACCGCGGCGTCCGGCCTGGCTGCACCAGCCCGCGCTGGCGCTGGTGCGGCAGATGTTCAACCGCGCTTTCATCCTCGCCCTGACCACTGGCGAACTGCGTTTCCTGCGCCGCACCATGGCAGTGCCGGAGGCGCGCGATACTTTCGACTGGATCGGCCTCAACTACTACTATCGCCTGCAGGTGGGGTTCAATCTGCTCAAGCCGCGGCAGGCATTCATCCAGCAGGCGCGCCCGCGCGCAGGGCTGCTGGGGCCGGAGAGCGTGGGCGAAATCTGGCCGGAAGGCTTGCTGGAGCAAATTCGCTGGCTGGCCGAACACACGGACAGACCGATCTACATCACTGAGCACGGCGTCCCCGACGCCGACGACAGCCTGCGCCCGCTGGTGTTGGTGCGCGGCCTGCGTAGCGTGTGGCGGGCGATCAATTTCAACTATCCGGTCAGGGGCTATTTCTTCTGGACGCTGGTAGACAATTTCGAGTGGGCTGAGGGCTACGATCCCCGTTTTCGCTTTGGTCTATTTGGCTGTGACCCGCAGACTCAGCAGCGCACACCTCGCCGTAGCGCAGAACTCTATGGGGAGATATGCGCCGCCAACGCGCTGACGATGGACATGGTACGCCGCTATGTGCCAGAGCACGCCGACGCGCTGTTCCCTGGCGTGCCGGTGCAGCGCGAAGTAAAGTTGCCTCCTCGCCAGTGATGTGAGAGATTTCTTGCCCTGCTATAGATTTCAGGAGATCAGAACATGTCTTACAAGATTGTGAGAGCCGCGTGCACCTTGCTGGCGGCTCTAATGATGTCTGTACCCGTTCACGCCCAGGAGGGGGCCAGACCTATGATCATCGCGCATCGTGGCGCGTCCGGATATCTCCCAGAGCATACTCTGGAAGCCAAAGCCATGGCCTATGCCATGGGGGCCGACTATATCGAGCAAGACGTCGTGCTCACCAGAGACGATGTCCCCATTGTCGTGCACGACATCATCCTGGACACGGTGACCAATGTGACCGAGGTCTTCCCGGACAGGGCGCGCCCGGATGGTCACTTCTACGCCATTGATTTCACCCTGGCCGAGATCAAGCGCCTGAAAGTGCACGAGCGGATCGATCCCCAAACTGGTCAACCAGCTTTTCCGGAGCGTTTTCTGCTGGAAACGGTGGTGGACTTCCGGATTCCCACCCTCGAAGAGGAAATTGTCATGATCCTAGGGTTGAACCGCAGTACCGGGCGCGCCGTGGGCATCTATCCGGAGTTGAAGGAACCGGCGTTCCATCAGCGAGAAGGAAAAGACATCGGGCCGATCGTGTTGGAGTTGCTGGCCAGGTACGGCTACGCCCGACGCGAGGATAGCGTCTTCGTGCAATGCTTCGATCCGGACTATCTGCGCTATCTGCGCGAGACTCTGGGCACCGACCTCAAGCTGATACAGCTTATCAGCAGCAGTCAGGCGACGCTGGTCACGCCGCAGGGGTTGGATGTAGTTGCTGAGTATGCGGATGGAATCGGGCCGAGTCTGGGCCTGGTGTTGAGCTTCGACGGTCAGGGGCAGCCTCACTATACGGGCCTGATCGAGCAGGCGCACGCGCGCGGCCTGGTGGTGCATGCCTATACCGCGCGCGCTGATGCGCTGCCAGCGAATGCGCAGAGCTTCGAGCACCTGCTGGAGGCGGTTTTCGGGGGGGCGGGGCTGGACGCCGTCTTCACCGATCACCCCGACCGCGCAGCGGCATTCCTGAGGGCGCGGGAATAGACCGGAGCAGAATGCGCAGAGGGCGTAGAGAGATTCTCCGCGCCCTCTGCGTCTTCGCAGTCTGGTAGTTCTCACCCCGAATATGGCGTGCTTCCGGTTCAGTCGCCCGCTTCGGCGGCGGGGAACCTGGGCACCCGACCTCGCCGCCCATCCGCCTGCGGCACGCCGCCCGGCCACCATGTCCAGCGCCCGAAGAGGGCTGCCAGGGCCGGGTCTAGCACGGTGCGCACCACGAAGGTATCAACCAGCACGCCGAAGGCCACCGCAAAGCCAATTTCCAGCAGCCCGGCGACCTCGCCCGTCAGTAGCGCGGCGAACGTGCCGGAGAGGATGATCCCGGCGGAGGTGATGATCGCGCCGGTGGTGGCAACGGCCACGTGCACGCCTTCGCGCGGGCCGTGTTTGCCCACTTCTTCCTTGATGCGCCCGAACAGGAAGATGCTGTAGTCAATGCCCAGCGCCACCAGGAAGACGAAAGCGAAGAAGGGCACGTACCACGTCAGTCCGGCCACGCCCAACGTGGTCTTGAAGAGCAGGTTGGTCAGCCCCAGCGTGAAGGTGAACGACAGCACTACCGTGCCGATCAGGTAGAGCGGGGCGATCACGCTGCGCAGCATGAGCAGCAACACGATGAAGATGCCCAGCAACACGAATCCGATGGCGCGGGGCAAGTCCTGGTTCATGGTGTCGCGGATGTCGGCGTTGACTACCGAACCGCCGCTGACGTCAGCCTCCTGGCCTTCGCCGCGATAGTCCTTGAGCATCCGCCGAATAGCAGTGACGGTGTTGAGCGCGGCGTCGCTGCTGGGCGAATCGGCCAGGATCACATCCAGCTTGAAGGCGGAGTTTTCGGCGGCCAGATAGGTGCTGATCAGTTGCCCCGCCTGGGCCGGATCGAAACCGTTTCCGTTGCCGGGCAGCAAAGCGATCAGGTCGAGCAGCTCCGTTGGCAACAGGTACGGGTCGGGCACACTGTCGAAACGGGTCGCCAGCCCTTCCAGAGCGGAGCGCAGCTCGTCCTGACGGGTGAGCAACTGCACGGGGTTAGACAGCAGATCGCGCAACAGGATCAGGTTGGGGTCGTCGGCCACCTGAGGGAAGCGCTCGCCCAGCAGGACGAGGTAAGCTCTCATCCCTTCCAGGGCAGTCCCTAGCTGTGCGGGTGTCAGGGTAGTCGCTGCGGAGGGAGTGTTGAGGGCGCTTTGCATCAGGCGCAGTTGCGCGCTGACGTGCAGGATGTCGCGCAGGCTGCCGTTGCGCTGACCCAGGGGGTCGTCCAACCCGCGCACGTCGAAGACGCCATCCAGCGCGGCGATCTCGTTGCTCAGGCGCACGATATCTGTAGCAAGGCGGTCGGGGTCGCGCCCGCTCACTACGACTGTCAACGGCATGGTGTTGCCCGCGCCCAGGCTGCCCTGGAGCAGTTCGAAACCGACGACGACCGGCTTATCGTCCGGCAGATCGTCCAACAGGTCGTAGGTCACATGCTGAGTCAGGCCATAGACCGAGAGCGGCAGCATCAGCGCAACGATGACCAGGATCACCATTAACGGGCGCGTGCTGACCCACTGTGAAGTCAGCCCATACCAGCGCCCGACGGGGCGATGCGTGGCCTGGCGCGGCCAGAAAGCGCGGTGTCCTAGCGTGGCCAGCAGGGCGGGGACGAAGGTTAATCCGGCCAGCAGGGTGACGATCACCGCCAGCGCCAGGGCCGGGCCGGTGGTGTTGAAAATGCCCATCTTGGCGAAGATCATGGCCATGAAGCCGACGAAGATCGTCCCGGCGCTGCTGGTAATGGTCTCGCCAACGCGGTGCACCGTGTGCGCGGTCGCCGCTTCGATGCCGGGGTGATCGGCCATTTCCTCGCGGAAGCGGCTGATCAGGAACAGGCAATAGTCAGTGCCCGCGCCATACATGATGGTGATCAGCAGTACATTGGCGTAGGTGGTGATGGTCAGGTGATGCGCGCCCATCCAGGCGACGATCCCGCGCGTGATCAGGTAGGCGATGGTCACGGCTGAAAGCGGGATCAGCGGGCTGACTGGCGAGCGGTAGACGGTGAGCAGCATGATGATCACCAGCCCGATAGTCACCCAGATAGCGCGATCGGCGCTGGTCATCACTGACTCGCTGGTTTCGTAGACAAGGGGGCTGGCTCCGGTCTGATAGGCGCGTACCGAGGGGGGACGATGGGCTTCCAGCCATTCGTCAATCTGGCGCATGGCCTCGATGGCGGGCGGCTCGGTGGCCGTCTCCGTCATGGAGACGCGCACCAGCGCAACGCGGTTGATCAGGGTGGGATCAGGGCTGCTTTCTCCGGCTACCAGGACGGCGGCCAGCGTCGGCGACTGCACGGGCGACGTGATCGTGCTGAGGACGTCGGGTGCCTCGGCGCTGGTGGCCCATTCGGTGAAGGCGCGGATAAAGCGCCCGGCTTCGGTGTCGAATTGCGCTTCGAACGACGGCGCGTCCGGATTGACGATTCCCTCTGCCGAAGCGCGCGCATCGAAGACGATCACCGAGCTGCCCAGGGCGGTATCGTGCGGAAACAGACGCTCATAGAGCGCAGTAGCGCGCTGGTAGGGGGCGTCCTTGGGCAGGAAGTCTGTCATGTCGGAACTGACGACATCCTCCAGCCTGGGCGCGGTGAGCGTGACGATGGCCGCCGCAGCGATCCAGGCGACGATGATCAGATAGCGGTAGCGTGTGGCAAAGCGTCCCAAAAATTCGAAGATCATGGTGTGGCCTCCGGAGAATGGGGATCTATCGTTTCGGCAACGACGCCGCGTTGCAACACATCGAGCATGAAGCCAGCCAGATCGGCGGCGGTGTAGCCGGTGTCGTTTTCCAGCCACCAGCCCAGCAACTGAATCATCATGCCGGTGACCATCTGCGCCAGCACATGGGGTGGGATGGATAGCGTCTGTTTGGGGAACTCGTTGATCAACGTGCGCTCGATGACGGTAGCCAGGTATTGCCGCCCAAAGGCGTTGAGTTCCGCTGAAGCTGCCCCGCCGACCATGATCAGCATCAGTTCGCGGTTTTCCTCCGCCCAGCGGAAGGCTCGCTCGAAACTGGCCCTGGCCCAATCTGGATCGAAGGGGCGGACGCGGGGCGCGCTGATGATCTCAGCTACCAGCGCATCGAAGCCCTGCTGCATCAGTTCGCGCACACAGGTCTCTTTGTTGTCGAAGTGCTTGTAGAAAGTGGCCTTGCTGACGTCGGCGTGCTCGGTGATATCCAGGATGTCTACCTGGCCGTAGCCCCTGGCGCTGATCAGATCGCGCGCGGCGTCGATCAGGCGCTGATGGGTAGCGGCTTTGCGCCGTTCGTGACGGTCGCGCTGCTGGCGGAGCTTTTTCTTGAGCATCGCTCTCCATCCGTCTGCGTGAAGTTTGTATACGTTCCGTCTATTAGTAGACGTAACGACTACTATTTTAGGCCGGATCGCGTTTCTGTCAATGGGGCGGATGGAGGATGTGGGAGAACCTGGCAGAGAACGATTGCAGCTAAACCGGCCTTTTGCCTGCCGAGGGCAGAAGGCCGGTCACATTACCCCAGTGCTGCCCTGATCTGCGCGGCCAGGTGGCGCACGGCGTCCACACTCTCGCTGCCCGCCCGCACCAGCGCACTGCCGACGATGAAGCCTTCGGCCAGGCCGTTCATGGCCCGCGCCTGCTCCGGCCCGCTGATGCCAAAGCCAACCACGCGCGGGCAGTCGGTTTGTGCGCGGATGCGCGCCAGGAAGTCGCCCAGGCCGGGCGGCAGTGTCGCGCGCGCGCCGGTCACGCCCGTCACCGAGACGACGTAGATGAAGCCGCGCGTCCGTGCGGCCACCAGGCGGATGCGCGCGTCGGTGCTGGTGGGGGCCAGGAAGAAGATCAGCGCCAGCCCCTCGCGGGCGCAGGCCTTGGCGAACAGATCGGCTTCTTCTGGCGGCAGGTCGGGGATGATCAGGCCGTCAGCGCCGGCGGCGTGTGCGTCGCGGGCGAAGGCATCTGGTCCGTAGGCCAACAGGGGATTGAGGTAGCCCATCAGCAGCAGCGGCTGACCGACCCCGCGCGCCCGCAGTTCGCGCACTGCCTCCAGGCAGCGCCGGACGGTGACGCCGTTGCGCAGCGCAACCTGCGTTGCCGCCTGGATGGTCGGGCCGTCGGCCAGCGGGTCGCTGAAGGGGATGCCGATCTCGAAGCCGTCTACCCCCACGGCGGCCATCGCCTGGATCGCGTCCAGCGAGTCTTCGTAGGTCGGGTAGCCGACCGGATAGTAGGGCAGGAAGGCGGCTCGTCCTTCGGCACGGGTGCGGGCGAACATAGCGGCGAGGGCGTCCAGGCCGGTGTGGGTGCGGATGATCTGACTCATGCGTCGCCTCCCAGCGCGTTGATGACAGTATCCAGGTCTTTGTCGCCGCGCCCGGATAGGTTGACCAGCAAGATGGCATCGCGGGGCATGGTCGGCGCGCGCCTGACCGCTTCGGCGATGGCGTGCGCGCTCTCCAGGGCGGGGATGATCCCCTCAAGCTGGCAAAGCAACTGAAAGGCGGCGAGCGCCTCGTCGTCGGTGGCGACAGTGTAGTATGCCCGCTCGATCTGCCGCAGATAAGCGTGCTCAGGGCCTACCGACGCGTAGTCCAGACCGGCAGAGATGCTGTGCGTCTCGGTGATCTGCCCGTCGGCGTCCTGCAGGACGAACGAGCGTGTACCGTGCAGCACGCCGGGCCGTCCGCGCGCCGGATCGGCGAAGCGTGCCGCGTGTTCCCCGCTGGCGATGCCACGCCCGCCCGCTTCGACGCCGATCAGGTCTACGCCTTCGTCGTCGCGGAAGGCGTGAAACAGGCCGATGGCGTTGCTGCCGCCGCCCACACAGGCGATGCAGGCATCCGGCAACCGCCCTACCTGGGCGAGCATCTGCGCGCGGGCCTCGATCCCGATCACGCTCTGGAACTCGCGCACAATCAGAGGGTAGGGGTGCGGGCCGAGCGCCGAGCCGAGCAGGTAGTGGGTGGTGCTGACGTTGGTCACCCAGTCGCGGATGGCTTCGTTGATGGCGTCCTTGAGTGTGCGGCTACCGCTTTCGACGGGGATCACTTCTGCGCCAAGCAGCTTCATGCGGAAGACGTTGGGGCGCTGCCGGGCCATGTCTACACTGCCCATATAGACGTGACACTCCATGCCCAGCAGGGCGCAGACGGTGGCTGTCGCCACGCCGTGCTGACCTGCGCCCGTCTCGGCGACGATGCGGCGTTTACCCATGCGCTCGGCGAGCAGCGCCTGGCCCAGGGCGTTGTTGATCTTGTGCGCGCCAGTGTGCGCCAGGTCTTCGCGCTTGAGGTAGATGTGCGCCCCGCCCAGGTAATCGCTGAGACGGGCGGCGTAGGTGAGCGGCGTTGGGCGACCGGTGTACGTTGCCTGCAGGCTGGCGAAGCGGCGTTGAAACTCCGGATCGCGACGGGCATTCTCGAAGGCTTCCGTCAGTTCGTCCAGCGCGGGGACGAGCGTCTCCGGCACGAAGCGCCCGCCGAATTCGCCGAAGTAACCGCGTGCGTCGGGCAGGGCAGTGGTCGTATGGGCAGAATAATCCGTCATGGTTCACTCCTGATCGGCTGATTTCACCGCCGCGATGAAAGCGCGGACGCGCTCGAAGTCTTTGACGCCGGGGGCGCGCTCCACACCGCTGGCCACGTCTACCCCCCAGGGCCGGACAGCCTGTACCCGCTGCGCTACGTTATCTGGCGTCAGCCCGCCAGCGAGCATGACGCGCGGCACGACGGCTATCACGGCGCGGGCCACGTCTTCGCCCGCCGTCTCGCCAGTGCCGCCGTAAAGCTGCGGGTGATAAGCGTCCACCAGCAGGGCAGGGATGCGCTCGTCGCGGGGCGTGTGTGCGGCGAAAGAGCGCGCTGCTTCGCCTGTTTCGGCGGCGTCGCGGGGGCGCAGGGCTTTGAAGGCGCGTCCGTTCAGGGCAGCAACGGTCTCTGGCGGCTCATCCCCGCTGAGTTGCGCCGCGTCCAGCCCTATTTCGTCCAGGATGCGCCCGATCGCGGCAGCGCTCTCGTTGACGAACACGCCCACCAGCAGTGGGCAGGCTGTTCCCAGGATGCCCCGCAGCCTTGCGACGAGCGCGCGCGCTTTCTCTGGCGCAAGGTAGCGCGGGCTGGGCGGGTAGAAGTTCAGGCCGAGCAAGTCAGCGCCCGCCTCGGCGCAGTATAAAGCGTCGTCGAGCGTCGTCACGCCGCAAATCTTGACGCGCGTCATCGGGACACCTCGCGCGGCTGACTGCTCAGTTCGCGGACGCGCGCGGCCATATCGGGTGCAGTGACCAGCGCCTCGCCAACTAGCACGGCGTGCGCGCCTGCCGCGCCCATGCGCCGCACATCCGCGCCGGTGAAGATGCCGCTTTCGGCGACGAGCGCCGCGTCTGGGGGGAGCAGACGGGCCAGGCGCTCGGTCGTGGCCAGGTCTACAGCGAAGGTGCGCAGGTCGCGGTTGTTGACGCCGATCAGCGGCGCGCCGAGCGCCAATGCGCGCTCAAGTTCGCCCTCGTCGTGCACTTCGACCAGCGCCGCCATGCCCAGCTCTGTGACCAGCGCGTGCAGGTCGGCCAGGCGGATGTCGTCGAGCGCGGCGACGATGAGCAGCACCGCGTCCGCGCCCGCTGCCCGCGCCTCGTAGACCTGGTAGGGGTCGAGCACGAAATCTTTGCGCAGGGCGGGGACGCTGACCGCCGCCCGCGCGGCGGTCAGATGCGACAGGTCACCGCCGAAGAAGCGTTCGTCGGTGAGCACGGAGATAGCTGCTGCGCCGTTGGCGGCGTAGGTCGTCGCCAGGGCGACGGGATCGAAATCGCTGATCAGCACGCCGCGCGAAGGCGACGCCCGCTTGATCTCGGCGATCAACGCGACCGTTTCGCGGCGCACGGCGGCCCGCATGTCGCGCGGCGGGGACGCTTCCCGCGCTGCCGCGATCACCGCCGCCGCGCTCGCGCGGGCCTTGCGCGCCGCAACCTCCTCGACCTTGTGCGCCAGAATCTTGTCCAGCACGGTCTGCGTGCGCACGAACTCATTCGCCATGCGCCAACTCCTGGCTGAAGGCGATCAGCGCGTCCAGTTTGGCCAGCGCTGCGCCGCTGTCAATGGAATTGGCGGCCAGGGCAATGCCTTCGGCGAAGTCCTGCGCGCGCCCCGCTGCTACCAGCGCCGCGCCCGCGTTGAGCAGCACCACATCGCGCTTGGGGCCGTTGACCTCGCCGCTGAGTATCCCCCGCAGGATGCGCGCGTTCTCCTCGGCATCTCCGCCGAGCAACTCCCAGATGTGGGCGGGCGTCAGGTTGTAGTCCAGCGGGTTCAGTTCGAAGGTGCGCACCGCGCCGTCGGCATAGTGGCTGACGACGTTGGGGCCGCTGGTGGTCAGTTCGTCAATGTTGCCATAGCCGCAGACGACAATAGCCGAGATCGCACCCAGTTGACCCAGTACGTTGGCCAGGTACTCGGTCAGGTCAGGGGTGAAGACGCCCATCAACTGACGGCGCGCCCCCGCCGGATTGGTCAAGGGGCCGAGGATGTTGAAGATGGTGCGCACGCGCAGCTCGCGGCGCGGGCCGAGCGCGTACTTCATGGCCGGATGCAGCTTGGGGGCGAAGAGAAAGCCGATGCCGATCTCGTCAATGCAACGCCCCACCTGTTCGGGCGTCAGGTCGAGGCTGACGCCCAGGGCGGCCAACACGTCGGCGCTGCCGCAACGGCTGGTGCTGGCGCGATTGCCGTGCTTGGCGATGCGCACGCCCGCGCCCGCCGCCACGAAAGCGACCGTCGTGCTGATGTTGAACGTGCCGGACTTGTCGCCACCAGTGCCGCAGGTATCGAGCAGGTCGCCGTCGGAGCGGGTGGGGACTTTGATGGCATTGGCGCGCATGGCGCGGGCGCTGCCCAGAATCTCGGCTTCGGTCTCACCTTTCATGCGCAGACCCATCAGGTACGCGCCGATCTGTGCATCGGTCGCTTCGCCGCGCATGATCTGATTCATCACCGCCTCGGCCTCTTCGGCGCGCAGTTGCCCGAAGCGGCTGATGATGTCAATAGCTCGTTGAATATCCAGGGCTGGGGTCATGGTCTGTTTCCTCGTGTGTCAGTTGACAGTGATCAGAGCTTCTGGTTGGTCAGGGGGCACAATAAGAGAGGATGCCCCCACTGAAAACTGCTCACTGATCACTTTCCCTACAAGCGGTTCTCCAGGAAATTTTGCAGGATACGCATGCCAAAACGGGTGAGGATGCTCTCCGGATGGAATTGCACCCCCACTACCGGATACTGTTTGTGGCGCAGCGCCATCACCTCGCCCGCCTCGGTGAAGGCGGTGACCATCAACTCGTCGGGCAGCGGCTCCTCGACGATCAGGCTGTGATAGCGCGTGGCCTCGAAGGGACTGGGCACCCCAGTGAACAGCGCCGCGTTCTTGTGGTAGATCAGGCTGGTCTTGCCGTGCATCAGGCGCGGAGCGCGCACGACGCGCCCCCCATAGGCCTGGCCGATGCACTGGTGACCCAGGCACACACCCAGGATGGGCGTCGTCGGCCCCAGGGCGCGGATCACCTCGAGCGAGATACCGCCGTCGTCGGGATCGCCCGGCCCTGGCGAGATGACGATGTGCGACGGGCGCAGGGCGCGCACCTCGTCCAGGGTGATCTGATCGTTGCGGGCCACGCAGAGTTCTGCGCCCAGTTCGCCCATCAGTTGCACCAGGTTGTAGGTGAAGCTGTCGTAGTTATCAATGACCAGGATCATGGTGCTCTCCTTACCCCAAACCTTCTTCTGCGCTCTGCAAGGCCATGGCGACCGCCCGCGCTTTGTTGACCGTCTCCTCGTATTCGCGGGAGGGATCGCTATCGGCGACGATGCCCGCGCCCGCCTGGAAGTAGACCTGATCGCCGCGCATGAGCATGGTACGGATGGTGATGCAGGTGTCCATCGAGCCGTCGAAGCTGAAATAGCCCACTATCCCGCCATATGGCCCGCGCCGTGTGCCTTCCAGCTCCTCGATGATCTCCATCGCCCGTACTTTGGGCGCGCCGCTGAGTGTGCCCGCGGGGAAAGTGGCCCGCAGCAGGTCGAAGGCGCTCAGTCCGGCGCGCAGCCGCCCCTGTACCTGGCTGACGATGTGCATGACGTGTGAGTAGCGCTCGACGATCATCATCTGCGGCACGCAGACCGTGCCGTAGTCGCACACGCGGCCCAGATCGTTGCGCCCCAGGTCTACCAGCATCACGTGCTCAGCGCGCTCCTTCTCATCGGCCAGCAGTTCGGCGGCCAGCGCTTCGTCTTCAGCTTCGTCGCGTCCGCGTGGGCGCGTCCCAGCGATGGGGCGCATGGTGGCGATGCCGTCTTCCAGGCGCACCATCATCTCCGGCGACGCGCCGATCAGAGCCAGATCGTCGCTGAAGCGCAGGAAGAACATGTACGGCGAGGGGTTGAGCGCGCGTAGGGCGCGGTAAATGGTGAAGGGCGGGGCGCAGGTGCGCCGGCTGAAGCGCTGCGAAAGCACGATCTGGAAGGCGTCTCCAGCGGCGATGTACTCTTTGGCCGCGCGGACGTTCGCTTCGAACTGCTCGCGCGTGACGTTGCTGTGCAATTCTCGTTCGCCCATGCCATCGTCGGCGCATTCGTCGGCGGGCGGCAGCGGCCCGGCTAGCCGGTCGAGGATGGCATCAATGCGCTGCACGGCGTCATCATAGGCAGCATCTGGATCGCCCGTGTTGTGCGCATTGGCCAGGATAATCAGTTGATGCTTGGCGTGGTCGAAGATGACCAGCGTATCGGCCAGCAGAAAGGCAGCATCTGGCACGCGCAAGTCGTCGGTGGCGGTGGTGGGCAGGCGCTCGAAGTAGCGCACTACGTCGTAGCTGAGGTAGCCCACCGCCCCGCCGACAAAGCGCGGCAGCCCCTCCACCTTGACCGGACGGAAGCGCCCCATCTCCGCCTCGATGATGTGCAAGGGGTCTTCGCCGGGGGCGAGGGGGCGGGTCGTGACCTGGTTGTCGCGGTGTAGGGTGAAAAGGTTGTCCTGCACGGTGATCAGTGCCTGCGCGTCCACGCCCAGGAAGGAGTAGCGCCCGACCTGTTCGCCCCCTTCGACGCTCTCCAGCAAGAAGGAGGGGCTATCGGGACGGGCCAGCTTGAGGTAGACCGAGACGGGCGTCTCCAGGTCGGCCAGCAGCGTTCGGTAGACAGGTACCAGATCGCCTTTTTCGAACAGGCGCAGGGCGGTTGCCCGGTCGGGGACGGCGGGCGCGCGGGTGCGAAGCAGTTCTGGTGAGAGTGCCATCGGTGCCCTCCTACTGTGTCTGAAAAAAAAGAATCTCCCCTTCCCATCAAGGACGAGAAGGGGAGATTCCCGCGGTGCCACCTTGGTTAAGCGGCTGCCCCCAAACAAAAAAATCCACGGTGAATGCGCGGATTTTTGGGAGAAGCCAGCTTCACTCTGCAGGGTACGGACGCCTGGATTGTGCCAGAGCCTCGATACCCCTCACCCTGCTAACGGTGGTGCCTCCGGTGCGGGCTACTGACGCCGCCTGCGACGTGTTCGACCGCACAGCTCCCTGGCCCATTCCACACCGGCGCTTGTACCGCCTTCGCAGCGACCGGCAGCTCTCTGAACACCGCTTCGGTGTGTACTATTCCAGATCAACGCTTTTGCATGTATGTAGCTTGCTCAAAAAGGTAGCAAGATTTGGCGGCGTTGTCAAGCACTTCAAGCTGGTTGATTGCACCAAACGTGCTCACTGCGCTCACCCTCAGTCATGCCTCGCTGAGTTGCGTCAGCGCCGAGGGGGAGGTCAGCCTGGCGCATGACGTGGCACTTCACCAAACTCGCTTCTGTCGTGATTCCGCTAGCCGGTTTTTGATGCGATTACCCTGGCACTTTGGGCAAAGAGGCCGGGGATCAGGTTCATAGCAGGCTCTAGTAGACCACTTCGGCTTGAGGCTGCGGCAGCGCGTCATGAGTGGAGACGGCTGATGTGCCATGTGGCAGGGTCACGCAAAAGGTCGTGCCCTGGCCGGGCACGCTCTCGAAGGTGACGGTGCCTCCCAGCAGTTCTACTGCGCGTCGAACAATGGACAATCCCAGACCGGTGCCGGGGAGTTGGCGTGCATTGCTGGCGCGGAAGAAGGGTGTGAACAGGTACGGCTGTTCTTCGCGCGGGATGCCCATGCCTTTGTCGCGAATGGTCAACAGCGTTCCTTCTGGCCCTTGCGCTACACTTAACGACACAGCTTTGCCCGGTGCCGAGTACTTGATGGCATTGGAGAGCAGGTTGCGCACTACCAGCGTGACCAGGCCAGGATCGGTTGAAACCTCCTGGAGCTGCGGTGCCAATTGCAAGGTGATCGTCACGCCTCCGTCATAAGCCAAGGTCATTTCGCTCACAATATGCTGGCATAAGGCGTTGAGGTCTACCGGTTGAAGGCGCACTTCTACTGCACCCGTCTCGGTGCGGATATGCGTCAGCAAGTCGTCGGTGAGTTGCTGTAGGCTTTGGACGGCTTTCCTGATCTGCTCGAAACGCTTGTGACGCTCGGCTTCGTTCTGACGATCCCAGTAGCGGTCGAGCAGGTCCGTGGACGACTGGATCACAGCCAGGGGGGTGCGGAATTCGTGCGAAGCCACGGCCAGAAACTGGTTCTTCAAACGGTTGATCTCGATCTCGCGGTCGAGGGCACCGCGCAGGTGGGCTTCCATCTGCTTTTGCAACGCCAGATCGTGCAGGGTAACGATGAGCCGCGGCGAGCGATTGAGGGGGGTGCGAATAGGCGATAGCACCACCTCGAACTCGTTGGTCTCGCGGGCCGCAGACTGGCACCGGAACGACACTTCGACCAGGTTTTGCGTGGTCTGCAGCGTCACCGCCTCGTGCAGCTTCTGTTGAAGCGCCTCTTTGTGTTCGGGGTGTTCTGGGCAGACGACATCCAGCAGCGAACGCATCCCCAGCCCACAGGTGGCCTCGAAGGCCGTGTTGACTTTCTGGATGGTGCCGTCGGAAAATACGACCGCGATCGGGTCGGCACTGCCGTTGAGGATAGCGCTCAGTTCCTGTCCTTGGGCCAGCATGCGGGCCATCAATAGGACGATCACCAGGCCAGTGCTTCCTGCAAACACGAGCAACAGGGTGGTGAACAGGGCGCGATCGACCAGGCTGCGCTGGTAAAAGGCGCGTTGAATGACTGCGCGCAGAATCACTGCCGGCTTGCCATTGAGGTCGGGCAATATCAGATAGGCCGCGATCAGACGGTCATTGAGTACGCGCACATGCCGGTCGTCGGGGCCAGAAAGCCCCTGACGAGCTGCAACGAAATCGGCAGGGAGGTTGTCGGCCTGCCAGGAGAAAAGCGAGATTTCGCTGCGCCCGATGTTTTCGAAGCGGGTGAGTACCGCATTATTCAGCCAGCGCCCGAAGAGCAAGATACCTCGGGGCGGGCCGGTGCGTGTGCTGGTGAGGATCGGTTCGGCGGCTAAGATCAACCGGCCTTCGGGCAAGTCGAGCAAGCCAGTCAATGAGCGCGGCGAGTCAACCAGCGCTGTCAGAAAGTCGCCCTGCAACAAAACGGTGGGGAGTGGCGCTTCGCGTTCGGCCTGCGCATTGTAGGCTTTGCTGAAGATCACCTGACCAGACATGTCAACGAGCATGGCGACGGCGAGATCGAGAGTCTGCATGGCCTCCAGGGTGTAGTTCGTGGTGAGGTAGTCTTCGTTGCGATTGACCATGAACTGATAGGTATCGTCCCAGTTGGCCCAGTCAGCGGCGCTGGCAGCCAGGTTGGCCAGCTCGTTGTCATAAATATGTCTGATGGCAACGATATGCTGGCGGGCGTGTTCCCGTTCCATTTGGGTAATGCTGTGTGCGACAAAGGCGTTGGGGGCGACGACCAGCAACACAATTAGCCCTGCCAGCAGGGCTAAGATCAGCAGAGGAGTTTTTCGGGGGAAGCGCATATGTGGAAGCCGTAATCCATAGCTGATGTGTTCTTTCACCAAAGACACAAAAGCCGAATCGCTGTTGCATCGGTTCGTTAATTATTATGCGCAATGAGCCGTAAAGCGCCATAAAAATCGGGGCAGAAACGTGAAGAGTTTGTGAATTCAAGCTAGCAAAGCTTTATCGGTTTTGTGCTATATGCAGGTTAATCAGCCCTGGAACAGGAGAGTCTATAACCAGAGTACCCGCCGGGCTGCTCTTGTGGGTCTGTGCCAGCGTGCCCGCGCCGGTGATGGTATACAGCGTTTCCGGTCTCAGCCCCGCGACCAGAATATGGGTCACGCCGGGCACTACTTCGAAGGTTGTCTGTAACACGTCAGCGCCATCCTCTGGCGTTGCGTCGAAGATCACCTGTGCTGTGCCCAGGGCGACGCCGCGCACGCCCTCGCCCAGCACCAGCACGCCGGGAAGGGGCGGGGGATCGGCAGCGCTCTGGGCCACGAAAGCCGTCAGGAACCAGTGATCGAGATTCGGTGCACCGGGGGCGATCTCCAGCCGATAGAAGCCGTAGGGTTCGCGCTCGAACGCATTGCCGACCGGTTCGCCCCAACTGCGGTCAACCCCTTGACCGGCCACTTCGTAGCCTTCGACGACGGTCACCAGGCTGTGTGGGCGCAGATTCTGCGCATAAACGGCGCTCTCGCCAACCTGCGAGCGGAAGAACTGTCCCGTCGGCTCCGGTTCGGTCTGGAAGTGGAAGACGGTCAGGGGAGTGTACGCGGGGTAGGTGCTCAGCACGCGGTCGTAGACGAACAGCGTAGCGGGCCGCCAGTAGACGAATTCGCGCAGCACGGCGCTGACCTTGGGGCGGTTCTCCGGCGTGCTGTAGAAGGTGCTGTTGTACGCACCGGTCAGGTCGGCGCGCAGATAGGTGATGCCGTCCGCCTCAGCGAAGCGAGTCACCGAGCCGGTGTCGTAGGCGCGCCAGTTGGCCAGCAGGTAGGGCAGGTTGACCGCCGTGCGCGGGTGTGGACTCATGGTGCGCTGCCCGCAGTCGTTCAACCAGACTTCGCGCTCGGCGTTGGGGCGGATACCGTCGAAATTCTCGGCTAGGTCGCAGATCAGCACTGTGTTGGCGGCGATGGTGCGGGCGTAATAGTTGGCGTCGTGATCGGAGGTGCCGTCGCCGCTGTAGACGCCGCTGCGCACGACGAGTTCCTCGCCGCGATAGTACAGGGTGAAGTTGCCCTGGTCGTAGAACTGATGGTAGGCCAGGCGATCGCCCGCGTTGAACGAGACGTAAGTCGCGGCGCGGTCGTATTGCCCGTTTTCGTTCAGCCAGGCCGAGCGCATGAAGATATGTCCCAGATAGGGGGCGAACCAGGTCGCAGTGTTCGGGGGCAAGCCAGACGCACCAGGGTCGCGCCACAGGAATTCGTCGGCGCTCATCCAATCGGGCGAGCTATCGGGCGGCTGTCGCAGAAACCAGTCCATCCAGAGCGCGTGTTTCGTCCCGGCGAAGACCGTCCGCAGCAGCAGGTCTTGGGCGCGACCATACGCCTGGGCGGGATGATAGCGCTCTGCGTCCCCGATGATCGAGGGATAGCTGTGGATCACGTCGCCCCAGTCGGCATTGTACGTTCGCGCCGTGCCGGGGTGATAGAGGAACAGGTCGTAGGCCAGCCGATCGTACCACCAGGGCGTGTCGTCGAAGTAATTTTCGCCCGCCGCTGTCCACCAGGCCAGCGCCGTCTGCACGAATGCCCAGCCCGCCAGGAAACCATAGACAGGTCCCTCGGCCCAGGCCCCGCCCGTCTGCAAGTCCAGCGCGGGCAAGATGGTATCGGTGAGCGTCTTGCGGCAGAACGCCAGCAGGCTCGGCGCGCCCTCGTGCTCGCCCCACAGGGCCAGCCCACCCGCGGTGAGCGCCCAGAGCCAGCGAGCGGTATAGTTGTTCCAGGCCATGATCTGCCCATTCAGCCAGATCAGCCCGCTCTCATCGGCGGCGGGGTCGCGCAGACGGCTGAGGGCGCGCCACAGGGTCACGCGCAGCGCGGCGCGGTCGTCGGCGGTCAGCGCGCCGTGCAGCCAGTCGTAGCCCAGCGCCAGCGCGGCCACATGGTCCAGCAGTGCCCCGTCAAAGCCGCCTCCGCCGGATAGGGCCGGGTGCATTTCCACGCGGTTGACGATCTCCACCATGACCGCCCTGGCCCGTTGCGCGTAGCGCTCTTCGCCGGTGACCAGCCAGGCCAGCGCCAGCGCGCGCAACGCCGTGCCCGGCGACCACTCCGCGTCGCCTTCCGGCGCGTCCGAACTCACATAGGCCAGGAAATCCGTCCAGGCCCGCACCTGCCGATCTGCTCTGGGGCGCAGGGTTTCCTGCACATAGGCTGACGTGATCAGCAAGCGCGGGTGAACGCCGAACGCTGCCACCGGCAGCGGCGGCCCGGCGCTCTGCCCGTGCGCAGGGACAACGAAGGCTGGCGCGGCGAGGCTCAGCGACAGCAGCACCGCCCAGAACATCAGCAGAGGACGGCTCGCCCGGCGCATAGAGGTTTCAGAAAGGCAGATCGTCGTCGGAGACAAGCACCGTCGGCAGCGGCTCGATGCGCAACCAGGTCCGGCCAATGCGGAACAATTGCCCCGGCACGATCACGGTGCGTCCTTCGATGCGCCGTTCGCCAATATAAGTGCCGTTGGTGCTATGCAGGTCTTCCAGCCAGAAGGTCTGTCCATCGTAGATCAGCACGGCGTGTTCGCGCGAGACCTGACTGTCGTAGCTCAGGCATACGTCGCAATCTTCGCGGCGACCGATGCTGATCTCCATCGGTTTGCCGGAGTCGAGAAAAGTTTCGAAGCTGAGGGTAGAGCCATCCTGCGGGCCGCTCATCAGTACAATGAGAATATCGGTCATGGATACTCACTCCTCCCTCTCCAGGTGACGGCGTGCCTCGGTGCGTTTCTCGCGCGAGGGCTGATGCGAGGGGTCGAGCTCCAGCGCCCGGTTGAAGGCGCTCACGGCTTCTTCCCAACGTGCCAGTTGCAGTAGGGCATCGCCCAGGTTGTGCCAGAACCACACATCGTCGGGGGATAGCTCGACGGCGCGGGCAAAGCAGAGCCGCGCTTCTTCCCAGCGGCCCAGGGCGGCGCAAGCCAGGCCCTTGCCGTTCCAGGCCCAGGCGTAAGCTGGCGCAAGGCGCAGCGCCTGATCGTAGGCGGCCAACGCCTCTTCGTGTCGTTCCAGGCGACGCAGTACCTGTCCCTTGCGCGCCCAGGCTGAGTCGCTCTCTGGCCCGACTTTGAGCGCCTGCTCGACGGCGGCCAAAGCGTCTTCTGCCCGCCCCAGGGCCAGCAATGGTTCAACCTGATTGATCCAGTACCAGGCGCTGTTGGGATCATACTCAGCAGCGCGCTCGTAGGAGATCAGCGCTTCTTCGCGGCGGCCCATTGCTTCGAGCGCCAAGCCGCGCCCGTTCCAGGCCCAGGCGTAACCCGGTTCTATTTTCAGGGCGCGGTCATAGGCGGCGACGGCATCCTTATAACGCCCCATGCGGCGCAGGGCCTGGCCGCGTTTGGCCCAGCTTTCGGCATGGTTGCGGTTGAGGCGCAGCGCGCGTTCCAGCGGGCCGAGCGCGTCCTCGAAGCGCTGCATGGCGACCAATTCATCGGCCTGGTTGTACCAGAACCACACGTCGTCGGGCTGAATGGCCGCGGCCTGTTTGAAGCATTGCAGCGCCTCTTCGTGTCGGTCGAGCGCGCTGAGAGTCAGGCCGCGCCCATTCCAGGCCCAGGCGTAGTCGGGGGCCAGTTCTACGGCGCGGCTATAACTGGCCAGCGCCTCTTCCAGGCGGTCCATGCGGCGCAGGGCCTGGCCCTGCTTGGCCCAGGCGCGCGCATAGCGGGGGTCGGCCTCCAGCGCGCGTTGCAACACTTCGAGCGCTTCCTGATACCGTTTGAGCAGCACCAGCGTATCGCCCATGTTATACCAGTAGAGCGAGTTGTCCGGCTCCATGACCGCGGCGCGTCGGTAGGATTCGAGCGCCTCTTCGTGACGCCCCAGCGCTTCCAGGACGATGCCGTGCTCGTTCCACGCCCAGCCATACGAGGGATCGAGTTCGACAGCGCGATTGAGGTACGCCAGCGCTTCTTGTGGGCGGTTGAGCTGACGCAGCGCATTACCCAGCCGCGCCCAACTGCGGGCATGAGTTGGTGCGTAATGAATGGCTTGTTCGAGCAGAGGGATGGCTTCTTCGAAGCGGTTTTGCAGCGCCAGCAGATTGCCCTGGTTGTACCAGTGCCAGACATCGTCTGGGGCGATCTCGGCAGCATGTTGATACATCGCCAGCGCTTCGTCGTAACGACCAAGCCGTTCCAGGGCGATCCCCTTGCCATTGATGGCCCAGGCATAGTCCGGTTTCAGGGCCAGGGCGCGGTCGTAGGCGGCCAGGGCGTCTTCGTAGCGTTCCAGGTAGCGCAATACCTGACCCAGCTTGGCCCATGAATAGGGGTGGGTTGGCGCTACGCGCGTGGCCTGTTGCGTGGGAGCCAGCGCTTCCTGGTAGCGTCCCATTTCGACCAGCATTTCGGCCTGATTGTACCAGTGCCAGACCTCGCCGGGCTGATGCAGGGCGGCCTGCTGAAACGCTTCCAGGGCTTCGGGCACGCGCCCCAATACCTTCAGGGTCAGCCCTTTGCCGTTCCATGCCCAGGCGTAGCGCGGATTCAATTCCAATGCGCGATTATAGGCATTGAGCGCTTCCGGCAGACGCTCCAGCGTGCGCAATACCTGACCGCGCTTGGCCCAGCTTTCGGCGTGATGCGGGTCAATCTGCAGCGCGCGGTCGAGCACACGCATGGCTCCTTCGTAATCGCGACGGGTGTAGAGCACTTCCGCCTGGTTGTACCAGGCCCAGACATTGTCCGGATGCAGTTCGGTGGCCGTCTGATGGGCGGCCAGCGCGCGTTCGGTCTGCCCCAATCGCTCCAACACCTGGCCCTTGCCCGTCCAGGCCCAGGCGAAGTGCGGATTGAGCGCCAGGGCACGGTCGTAGGCCGCCAGCGCCTCGTCGTAGCGACCGAGCAGGCGTAGGGTGCGCCCTTTGCGCGCCCAGGCCCAGGCCGAATGAGGGTCGAGCGCCAGGGCGCGGTCGTAGGCGGCCAGTGCTTCTTCGGCGAAGCCCAATTCGGTCAGGCTGTAGCCCTTGTCCATCAGTTCGCTGATCTCCAGCGCCGGCCCCTCGGCGCTGGTCTCTGGCAGCGCGCCGGTGATCTCCCCGATCAACCCTCGCAGTGCCTCTACGACTTCTCCCCAGCTTTGCGGACGGTCGGCGGGATTTTTGGCCAGACAGGCCAGGGTCAGTTCTTTGACTGGCGCGAGTACATGCGCTGCCGAGTCCGGGAAAGCGGGGAGCAGGTTAAGATGAGCGTGCACCCATTCGGTGAGCAGCTTGGCTTCGAAGACAGTGTGGCCGGTGAGCATCTCGAACAGCACACAGCCAAAGGCGTAAATGTCAGCGCGCATGTCTATCAGTTCGGCGCGACATTGTTCGGGGGCCATATAGGGTGGCGTGCCAACGATAGCGCCCACGCGCGTCAAACCGCTGGCCCAGGGGCTGTCATCACCAGCAAGCGGGGCGCTCTGGTCGGCGTCCATGGAACGCACCAGGCCGAAGTCGGTCACTTTGGCGATGCCGTCGTGACGAACCAGAATGTTGGCCGGTTTGAGGTCACGGTGCACCAGACCGGGGACACGGCACGTGGCGTGCTGCATCCCCAGCGCAATTTGCAGCGCGAAGTCGAGCGCCTGCGGCAGATCAATGCGTTTGTGCCGAATCCAGCTACGCAGGTCTGGCCCCAGCCCTTCCGGGCCGCTGATGTGTTCCAGGATGATATGCGGTCGTCCGTCGAACTTCTGCACGCGCCGCGCCTGCACAATATGGCGGTGCTTTTCGAGCATGATCCAGGTGCGCGCTTCCTGGGTAAAGCGGGCAACGGCGGTCTCGTTGGTCAGCAGGCGGCTTTGAAAGGTCTTGATCGCCACCGAGCAGCGCTCTTCGTGGTCGTAGCACAGGTAGACGATGCCCATGCCACCCCGCAGCACCTGTGCCACTTCGTAGCGCCCGTCAATGCGGTCGCCGAAGTCGAAGTCAGTGCCCTCTTTGTGACGTGCAAGGGATACCAGGATATCCGGCATGGTTGCCGAGCTGCTGGTGGTCTCCAGTTCCAGCCGGAAGATTTCGGACTTGGCGGAGCGCGTTTCGCTGAGCGACGACGCCTCGTCCTCTGGCCCAGCCAGAGACAGGAGCGCGGCTTCCATTTCCAGGCTTTCCCCCGCCAGGGTGGCCTGGGCACCAGGATAAATGGCTGTGCTGTGTTGCTCCTCCAGGGGAGTAGGGGTGGGATCGGGCGGCGGCGTCAGGTCGCTGGAGGGGGGCGAGACGTACCACAACGCCAGCACATGAGCTTCGTCGCGCAGGCTGCCGACGTACCCCTGCGCTTCCAGGTCGGCCACTGCCCACAAGGCGACGGCAATGTTGCGCCGGGTAGGGACGGCGCGGGCTACCTGTAGCAGCCAGTCTGCATAGCGAGCAGAGATGGCCTGCGCCGTCTGTGCTGCGTCCGAACCGGCTTCGGCCAGTTCGGCGGCGCGGCGATAGGCATAGAGGGCCTTGCCGACGTAGTACACCAGCAGGCGCTGTTCGCTTTCGACCAGCGATCGCCGGGCGCACAGGTCGCCCAGGGCCAGGTAGTCGTGAGGGTGGGGCACGTCGCGGCGCAGCGCCAGCCGCCCCAGCCGACGAATCCCCTCGTCCGGGTCGCTGGCGAAGGGGTCGGTCTGATCTTCTTTGCGGCGACGCGCCAGCAGACGCCGTTCCTGGTCAGCGGGCAACGCCAGCGGCGAGATGCCGCTTTGCGGGACGGGAGGCAGATCGCTAGCGATCATAGGTCAGACAGCAGCCGTTGGCTCACAGAAGGCACTCTTGCAGAGGCGGAGTGTACCGCACCTACGGCGTTCGATCCATGGGGGTTTTTCCGGGCAGGTGTGTGCAAAATGGGCCGGGCAATTTGCAGTCTGCTGGCCCTCACCCTCGCGACTGCGTTGCGGGGCGAGGGGACTTACTGTCTCTCGTGCGAATGCTCCCCTTCGCCCGCAGCGCGCGGTCTGGGGGGATGAGGGCCATCGGGCGCAACAAAGTCGCTGACAACCTTTGCTCGCACCCCGCTATTTGGTGAAATCGTATAACAGTATATAATTCAACCAGTATGTCCTGATCGCTCAAACCTGGTGATGCCATGCCAACCAAAAAGTCGAACGGAAAACAGCCCACCATGCGCGATGTCGCGCGTCTGGCAGGCGTCTCGCAGCCCACAGTATCGCGCGTGCTCAACAACAACCCTTCGGCAATCCCCGTCAGCGAGGAAACTCGCCGCAAGGTGCTGGAGGCAGTGCGCGTCCTGGGCTATCGCCCCAACATGACGGCGCGCAGCCTGCGCACGCAGCGCACACAGATGATCGCCCTGATGATCGCCGATATTTCGAATTCGTTCTATCACCCCATCGCGCGTACCGTTCAGGACATCGCCCGGCAGCACAATTACGACGTGATCATTTCGAGCAGCGATCACAAATATGACAACGAGCGCCATTTCTGCGAGGCGGTGATTCGCCGACCTGTTGATGGCGTGATCATGGTGCCCACGCACCTGACCGACGAAGACCTGGATCGCTTCATCGCCCTCACTCAGACGCCGGTCGTGGTGTTGGGGCAACATATCAGTCACGCCGAAGTGGACGTGGTCTATGCCGACGACGAGAAAGCGACGTTCGACGCCGTCAACTGGCTGATTGCCGAGCGGGGGCACAGGGAGATCGGTTTTGTGGGCGTGCCCGATCAATATCCTCCGGGGCCACGGCGCTGGCATGGGTATCAACGGGCCATGGAACTGGCTGGTTTGCCCATCAACCCGCACTTCGTGTTCGAGGGCGATTTTACGCTGGAAGGCGGGCGACAGGTGGCCAGAAAGTTGCTGACGCTGCCCGACTGGCCTTCGGCCCTGTTTGTGGTGAACGACCTGATGGCGATTGGCCTGATCCTGGAGCTGCAAGACGCTGGCTATAACGTCCCCGGCGACATTGCCGTCATGGGCTTCGACGATATTCCGGAGGCTTCGATCATCCGCCCGCCCCTCACCACCATTGCTCAGGCTCCTGTGGAAATTGGCAAAAAGCTGGTCAACGCCCTGTTCGACCGTATTGAGGGGCGAGTGAGTGGGGGCAGGCGGGTTTTGGAATGCCCCTGCCTGCTGATTCCCCGACAGTCGGCCTAGCCGATCGCCCGGTACCATTTCCTCACCAGGAGTTGCAGGCTGACTTTGAGACAGCGTGTCTTGCGTGGAGCATGACCCGCTGTAGTTTTGTGCGCTGGGGGTGATTGACAAACCTCAGTAATCATTCTAGAATACGATTAACAGAATACGATTTCTGTCTCATGAAAAAGAAAAGAGAGCGGTGTCCTTTGAAGTACAGACGCCAGCCCATGGTGTGGCTTTCGCTTCCTTCTTCGTATCCTGCGCTGTTCAGTTCTCCCGTGGCTTCGAACGCTCGATCGCGGTGGCCCGGAGGGTCACCCGTGCACCTGCTGATTTGCTCCCATCTGGCACGGCAAGACTCAAGAAAGGAGGGCTGACGAAGGCTTCAACAGCTCACTGCGCCTTGTCAAAGTTTCATCGTTTTCACTCTCACTGCTCGCGGGAAGTTATATAGAAAGAGAGACTCACCATGAAAAGGATTGCGATCAGCCTGACCCTACTCCTGGCCCTGCTGGCAATGCTGGGCGTGGGAGCAACCTCTCAACGAGCGGCTGCCCAGCAAGTCGTCGAGATTGATTTCCTCACCTACCTAACCGGCCCAGATGGGGCCTACTACGAGGCGTTGGTCAACCAGTTCAACGAAGAACACCCAGGCATCAAAGTCAACTTCCTGGTCGAACCGGGGGGCGCGGAATATCAGTCTAAGCTGGTGCTGTCCATTCGCTCAGGTGAAGCCCCCGCCGCCGTGTTGCTGCACGTCGATGAGATTCCGCGCTATATCACCAACGACATGATCTACGGCTGGAGCCGGGCGGATTGGGAGAGCGCCTTTGGTGTCAGCCTGGATGACTTTGTGCCCGCCACCATGTCCTACGCCGTGGTGGACGACACCATCTATGGCCTGACCTTCACCGCTTACCATCTTGCGCTGTACTACAACGTCGATCACTTTGTGGCTGCTGGTCTCGATCCCGATAAGCCGCCGCAGACGTGGGATGAGTTCATCGAGTATGGCAAAGCCCTGACCGTAGACACTAACGGCGATGGCACTCCCGATCAGTGGGGGTACTTCTGCCATGGTGGATGGCAGTTCCGCGTGCTGTGGCAGTGGTACTCGCTGTTCTGGGAGATGGGCGGCGAATTGCTGAACGAAGATCAGACGGAAGTGGCTTTCAACAACGAGACAGGGGTAGCGGCGCTGCAGTACTTTGTTGATCTGATCCAGAAGCACGGCATTTGCCCGGCTGAGCCTTCCGACGGCGAGCAGGCATTCGCGCTGGGCACGCTGGCTATGCACACCAACGGCCCCTGGATGATCAACTACTTCGACAGCGTCGAGGGTCTCAACTGGCGTGTGGCGAACCTGCCCGCCTACAATGGCAACAAGGCGGCCTGGGGTTCGACGCATACGCTGGTCTTCCCCAAGGGCGTGCCGGAAGCGGAGCATCAGGCAGCCGTGGAATTCGGCAAATGGATGGCGGCCCATACTATCGAGTTGTCGGCGGCGGGCGCGTATCCGGCTCGTATCTCAGTAGCGGCCAGCGAGGAATTCAAGTCGCTGCCGGCGCAAAGCGTCTTCGCGGCGGGAGCGCCCGAATACTTCCACCCGGTGCCGGGGCTGGAGTTCTGGCCAGAAGCCGAGGCGATCTTCATCGAGTACTTCCAGGGGGCGCTACTGGGTGACATTTCGGCTGAGCAGGCCATTGAAGCTGCCGCCGAGGAAATCCAGGCCCTGCTCGAAGAGTAGTGCTTGCAGACAAGGTATGGAGTGCCAGGGGAACAACCGTTCCCCTGGCATTCTCTAGAAAGGGCTGCTGTCATGGCTGCACAAGAGAGCCTCTTCTGGCGCAACCTCAAGAACGATCTGAAGGCGTATGCGTTTGTCTTGCCCTACTTTTGCTTCTTCGTGGTGTTCATTCTGCTTCCTCTGGTCTACGGCTTTGCGCTGAGCTTCTATTCCTGGGACCTTTTCACTGCGCCCAAGTATGTTGGTCTGCAGAACTACGACAAACTCCTCTTCGACGACAGCCGGTTTTGGGTGGCTACCAAGAACACGCTGGTATTCGTGGCCGAAAGCGTGCCCTTGCTGATCATCGTCCCGCTGATCATCGCCCTGATTCTTAACCGGCCTTTCTGGGGGCGCACCTGGGCCTTCATCGCTTTCATCTCGGTGTCGTTCATGCCTTCGGTCGCCATCATCTGGATGTGGCGCTGGATGTTCGACTACCATTCCGGGTTGGTCAATTTTTACCTGGGGGAGCTTGGCCTGCCGTTGCAGAACTGGCTTTCGCACCCGCAACTGGCTATGGTGCTGATCGTGCTGATTACCACCTGGTGGACATCTGGTTTCAACACCATTCTTTTCCTCAGCGGTCTGCAAGATATCCCCCGTGAACTCTACGAAGCGGCACAGGTAGATGGAGGGTCGCGGCTGGCGCAGTTTCGCTTCATCACCCTGCCCATGTTGCGGGACAAGATGGTTCTCATCGTCGCGCTGACAGTGATGGCCTCTTTCAAGATGTTCGATCAGGTCTACCTGTTGACCGGTGGCGGGCCGATGGGCAAGACGCGCAGCCTGGCGCAGTATCTCTACGAGAGCGGCTTCAGAGATTTCAAGATCGGTAAGGCTTCGGCCATTAGCTGGCTCATGTTCGCCATGATCATGGTCTTCGCCATGCTCCGTGTTGCCTTGAGCTGGCGTAGCGCGAAAGAAAGTAGTTGAGCAATGATGGCGCGAACTGGTCTGGGACGACTTCGATCGGGACTAGCGGAATTCAGCACGTCCAATCAGTGGCGGAGGCTGCGCCCCGTTCTCTTCAGCCTTGTGGTGATCCTGTTTGCCTTGATCTGGTTTGCTCCGATCTTTTGGATCATCTCGATTTCGTTCAAGCCCAATTCGGTGGCGGCACTGTACCCAGTCACCTGGATTCCCCGGCCTTTCACGCTGGAGAATTACGAGACGATCCTGTTGCATCCCACACGCGGGGTCAACATCGTGCGGTCGTTCGGCATCAGCGCTTTCGTGTGCTCGGCAGTGGTGGGGGGAGTGTTGCTGCTTTCGACGCCGGCTGCCTATGCCTTTGCCCGCCTGAAGTTCCGCGGCAGAGACACGATCTTCTGGCTCATGGTGGCGACGCTGGCGTTGCCTGTACAGATGTTCATCGTGCCGGTGTATGTGATTCTCGATCGGGTGGACTGGGTTAATACGCTCAAGGCGCTGATATTTCCGCCGCTGGGGCCAGCCTTTGCCCTGTTCGTGTTGCGCCAGTTTATGCTGGCCGTGTCTACGGAGACAGAGGAAGCCGCACGTCTGGATGGGTGTAATCGCCTGCAGGTGCTGTGGTACGTGGTCGTGCCGCAGATTCGACCGGCGCTGGTATCGGTGGGGTTGATCACGTTTCTCAATACCTGGAATGACTTTCTGTGGCCGCTGATCGTCATCTACGACCGCGACATCTACCCTCTCACCCTGGCGCTCAATGATGTGCGCAGCGCTTATCACTTCACCTTCGAGGCGGGCACGGTCATGGCCTCGTATGTGGTGGCGGTTATTCCTGTGGTGGTGCTTTTCTACTTCGCCAAGAATCACCTCATCAGGGGTATTTCCCTCACCGGGACTGGTTCCACCATGTAGCGGGGTGCAATGCGCGGGTCACGATGAGAGGATGACACGATGGAACAATCTCATATTGCTTTGCACACAGCCTTTCGGGTTGGGCCAGTCGATCCACGCCTTTTCGGCGGCTTCCTGGAACATCTGGGGCGCGCTGTCTACGAGGGCGTGTACGACCCCGGCAGTGCCCATGCCGACGAGGATGGTTTTCGGCGGGATGTGTTGGATGCGCTACGGCGTTTGCGGATGACGGGCATGCGCTACCCCGGCGGCAATTTTGTCTCCGGCTATCACTGGCTCGATGGAGTTGGGCCGCGCGCGCAACGCCCCACGGTGCGCGATCTGGCCTGGCAGAGCATCGAGCCGAATCAGATCGGCACGGATGAATTCATGACGCTCTGCCACAAGATGGGCTGGTGGCCCATGATCACCGTCAACCTGGGGACGGGCACACCAGAAGAGGCTCGCAACTGGGTGGAGTACTGCAATTCGCCCGTTGGCACCCGCTATGCTGACATGCGCGCAGCGAACGGTCACCCCGATCCCTATGGGGTCAGGCTGTGGTTCCTGGGCAACGAGATGGACGGCCCCTGGCAGATTGGACACGTCCCTGCTGAACACTACGCCATCCGCGCCCAGCAGGCGGCCAAAATCATGAAGGATACCGACGACTCTATCGAACTGGTGGTCAGTGGCTCGTGCAACCCCGAGCTGCCCACCTATCTGGAGTGGGATCGGCAGGTGCTGGAATACATAGGCAGCTATGCCGATTATATTAGCCTGCACCGCTATGTGGGCAACGAGGTAGGGGATACGCTGGATTTCCTGGCCGTGACCAACTCAGTTGACCGTCAGATCGAGGCAGTTGACGCGGTCTGTCGCTTCGTCCAGGGCAAGACCCGTAACCATAAGCGCGCTTATCTATGTTTCGACGAGTGGAACGTTTGGTATCGCGCCAGAACGCCCAAAGACCTGGATGGCAAGGGGCAGTTCGCACCTCATCTGCTGGAGGAAGTCTATAACCTGGAAGACGCGCTGGTAGTAGCGGGCTTCTTGAACAGCTTCATCCGCCATGCCGATGTCTTGAAGATCGCCAATCTGGCGCAGATCGTCAACGTGATCGCGCCGGTGATGACGTGCGGCGACCAGTTGCTGATTCAGTCCATCTTCTATCCCTTCGAGATGTATTCCAAACGGCGCGAGGGAGTTTCGCTGTGGCCGGTGGTGAACGGCCCTGTTTATGAGGGTAAGACGAATGGTCGCGCCACCTTCGTAGATGCCAGCGCCATTCTCAATCGGAACCGCTTGCATGTCTTCGCCATCAATCGTCATCTGGACGAAGCCGCTGTGGTGGAAATCAGCGTGGGGGATCGCGATCTGATTGACTTCGAGGAAGCAGAACTGCTCACTGGCCCGCACGCGCAGGCGGCCAATTCGTTCGAGTCCCCCGACGTGATCCGGTCGCAGCCTTTTGCAGAGGTGCGACTCAACTGTGGCAAAGCGACCGCAGAACTCCCGCCGCTTTCGGTGACGGCCATGACGTTCGCTCTGGCTTGAGAGGGAGAGTTGAGCCATGAAGAAATTACTGATCTTGATGGTGCTTGTCGGACTGATCGTCTGCGGAAACGTGCTGACTGCCACAGCGTCGGGCGGTGCTGCGAATGGCGCTCGCTCTGGTCAGTCGGCTGCGGTGACGGAACTGACCATTCTGTGGGCCAAGTGGCCGCCAGCAGACGCACTGCAGAGCCTGGCCGAACGCTATACCCAGGAAACCGGTGTCAGGGTCAACGTGATCCAGGAGCCGTGGGACACGTTCCCTCAAACTTTCTTCGCTGAGATGGACGGGCAAGGCACTGCCTACGATATGGTAGTGGGCGAAAGCATGTGGCTGGGCAAAGGGGCGCAGGCGGGCTACTACCTGGAGCTGACGGACTGGCTGACGACCGAAGGGGTTGCCGGTTCCCTGGTGCCCTCTACGCTGGCGAGCTTTGCCGAGTATCCGGCGGGCAGTGGCCGATACTGGGCGTATCCACTCAGCGGCAATCTGTTCGGCTACGCCTATCGGCGCGATCTGCTGGAAGACCCCAAGAAAATCGCGTCCTTTGCCAGGAAGCACGACTATCCGCTGGGAGTGCCGGAGGACTTCGATCAGCTCAAAGAGATCGTCGAATTCCTCACCAAGCCGATGGATGGCATCATGGGCATCGGCCTGTACACAGCGATGGACTACCAGAGCCTGACGCCAGGCATTATTACCGCGGGGTTTCAGTCGGTCTTCTTCAGCTTTGGCGCGGACTGGCACGACGCCGAAGGCAACATCATCAGTGTTGCCAATGCGCCTGAGGCGGCAGCGGCTGTGCAGTACTATCAGGACTTGTATCGCTGTTGCACTGCCCTGGGTGCGGCAGATGCCGACTATGAGACGGTGCTGACGACTTACTCCAAAGGCCTGATCGCGCTGGCAATGCTGCACTTTGGCTTTGCCCCCCTCTTCCGCAACCCGGCCATCAACCCCTATGCCGACGTGACCGACTTCTTCGCCAACCCGCGTGGTACCGATGGCAATCGCTACGCTGTGCTGGGCGGTCAAGGGATCAGCGTGGTGTCCTTCATCAGCCCCGAACGCCAGGCCGCCGCACTGGACTTCCTGCGCTGGCTGGCCCGGACCGACGTGCAGGCCGAGTGGGCCGCGCTCACCGGTACTACCTGCAACAAAGATGTGATCGAGTCCGAGGAATTTCTGAGCAGTTCTCCGCTCCACGCCGCTTATGCTGAATCGCTCAACCATATCAAAGACTTCTGGAACGTGCCGCAGTTCGCCGAGTTGCTGGCGATCGCGCAGAAGCAACTGCACAACTTCGTCATCGAGCGCACCGATCCCGCCCAGAAGGTGGTGGACAACATCGCGGAGTTTCAGAGCCGCATTCTGCAACAGGCCGCTGCTCAATAGAAGGGGACGTGACACGCTGGCAGAGTGTTTCGGAGACGGCCACAATGAACCGACGCAGATTCTTGACGGGGGGACTGCTCACTGGGGCAAGCTTGTTGTTGAGTCCGCTGCTGCGCGACCTGGAGGCGATGGGGGTGGCTTCCTTGGCGACCCTGAGGGGAACGCCCGTCCCGTCGCCTACGCCGGCTCCATCGCCTGCTGGCTACCCGTTGTCCGGTGCCATCCGGCAGGTTCACGACCCGTGCATCATTAAAGAGGGCGAGGTCTATCATGTGTTCAGCACCGGGCCGCACCTCTGGTGGCGTACCTCGCGCGATCTGCTCAACTGGGAAATGAACGGCGAAGTCTTTAGCGCTATACCGGACTGGGCACGCGCAGCCATCCCGCGGGCAGATAGCCTGTGGGCACCGGACATCTCTTACTTCAACGGCAGGTACCATCTCTACTATTCAGTCTCGACCTTCGGCAGCAATCGTTCGTGCATCGGGTTGGCCACCGCCTTCACGCTCGACCGCGCTTCGCCGGACTTCGGCTGGGTAGATGAGGGTAAAGTGATTGAGTCGCATCCATCCGACAACTGGAACGCGATTGATCCTAACCTGGTGCTCGACGAAGACGGACAACCCTGGCTGGCTTTCGGCAGTTTCTGGTCGGGGATCAAAATGCGGCGGATTGACCCGCAAACCGGCAAGCCCGCCAGCGACGACGACCGACTCTATGCCCTGGCCAGCCGCGAACTGGTACCGGATTCTTCGGGAGCGATCGAAGCGCCTTTCATCGTCCGGCATGCGGGCTACTATTACCTGTTCGTCTCGTTCGATTTTTGCTGCCAGAGCACGCGCAGTACCTACAAGATCATGGTGGGGCGGGCGGAACAAGTGACCGGCCCCTACTACGACCGCGAGGGCCGGGACATGATGCGCGGCGGCGGGACGCTGGTGTTGCAGGGGGATCGCCGCTGGCGCGGGCCAGGGCACAATGCAGTATTGCAGGAGACCGACGGCGATAAGCTGGTCTATCACGCCTACGACGCGCAGGCTGCGGGAATGCCCACTTTGCGTATTGCGCCGCTGGTGTGGGATGCTGAAGGCTGGCCCACTGTCGGTGTGCCAGCATAACAAGGGGAGAGAATATGGGATCAACCAGGTGGAGTATTGCACAGCGATACCGCAGGCTGTACGGATGGGCAATGGTGCTCGCTGTATTGGCGTCTCTCTTGGTCGGTGCGCCGCGCGCGATCACACATGGCCAAGCAATCTCAGGGTCAACCAGAGGAGGAGAGGCAGTGCCTGTTGTTTCCATCACTGAGCGCATCGTCAACCCGCTCATTCCACAGCGGGCCGATCCCTGGATTTATCGGCATACCGATGGCTACTACTACTTCACCGCGTCCGTGCCAGAGTACGATCGGATCGAAGTGCGGCGGGCGACTACTTTGCAGGGCCTCAGCACCGCCTCGCCGGTGGTGGTGTGGGAAAAGCGCCCGCGTGGGATCATGAGCAAACATATCTGGGCACCAGAGATTCACTATATTGATGGCAAGTGGTACATCTACTTCGCTGCGGCGCGGGAAGATGCCCCCTTCGATCACCGCATCTACGTGCTGGAGAATGAGTCGGCCAACCCCTTGGAAGGAGCATGGGTCGAAAAGGGGCAGCTCAAGACCAACTGGGAATCGTTCTCGCTGGATGCCACGACTTTCGAGCACCAGGGGACGCGCTATTTGGTCTGGGCGCAGCGCGACCCCAAGATTTTCGGCAACAGCAACCTGTATATCGCTGCCATGAGCAATCCCTGGACGATCTCCGGCAAGCAGGTGATGCTCTCCAAACCCGGTTATGACTGGGAGCGCCGGGGCTTCTGGGTGAACGAAGGGCCAGCGGTGCTCATCCGCAATGGCAAGGTGTTCATCACCTATTCTGCCAGTGCGACTGATGCCAGCTACGCCATGGGCTTGTTGACCGCCTCTGCCGACAGCGACCTGCTCGACCCCGCTTCGTGGAGCAAATCGCCGGAGCCAGTCTTCCAAACCAATCCAGTGACGGGTCAGTACGGGCCGGGGCACAACTCGTTCACCGTGTCGCCGGAGGGAGACGACATCCTGGTTTATCACGCGCGGAACTACGAGGACATCAAGGGCGATCCACTCTACGATCCCAACCGGCATACGCGCGTGCAGAAGCTCTATTGGAGCGCTGAGGGCACACCCATCTTTGGCATTCCTGTCCCCGACGGCCCGTTGCCTGTGCGTTTCCGGTCGGTTAGCCTGCAGACGCAGTATATCTATCATCAGGACGGGCGGGGCGTGCTCGCCGATGACATCAACAGGGTACCTGCTTCGCAGTTCAGGGTTGTGCCAGGGCTGGCCGATGTGGAGGCTATCTCTCTGGAGGCGGCGGATCGCCCAGGTAGCTATCTGCGGCACCGCGACGGCGCGATCTGGCTGGAGGCGAACGATGGCTCGGCTAGCTTCGCGTCAGATGCCACGTGGTGGATACGCCCGGGGCTGGCAGATAACGCTCTGATCTCGCTGGAGTCCTACTCCCTCAGCGGTCAGTTCATACGAGGGCAGGATGGAGCGTTGTTCCTGGCACCGATAGTTTCCCAACAGGACGCTGCCGACGCCACTTTCGCGGAAGAGTGGTAGCGCAAGGGAGCAGGGAAGGGCTATTCCGCCTGTCCCGCTGCTGCCGACGGCTCGCTTCGCCCTGGGCCGCGTCCTTCGGCGCGCGCGAAGGACGTGGCCTCGCTCTG
The DNA here is from genome assembly GCA_937135955.1 of uncultured Anaerolineales bacterium. Taxonomy (GTDB): domain Bacteria; phylum Chloroflexota; class Anaerolineae; order Aggregatilineales; family Aggregatilineaceae; genus UBA2029. The sequence goes on from CAKZOB010000019.1 coordinate 100,640, forward strand.
ATCGGCGTCTATCCGTTTGAGCACGAGCGTATCTCCCTGCGCCTCGACGTAGATGGTATCGCCAGGCTGGAAATATTCTTCCAGAAGGGCGTTGCTCAGGGGGCGCGTCAGCAGGCGCTGGATGGCACGGCGTAGCGGGCGTGCGCCGTAAGCTGGATCGTACCCTTCGCGCAGCAACAGGTCTCGTGCGCTCTGGTCGAAGGTCAGGGTGAGCTTCTGTTCGGTCAGGCGCTCGGTGACCTGTTCGAGTTGCAGGTCGAGGATGGCCTCCAGCGTTTCCCGCGAGAGCGGCTTGAAGACGACGACCTCGTCTAGCCGGTTGAGGAATTCCGGGCGGAAGTGCTTCTTGAGGTGAAAATCGTAGTCGGGCAACTGATCGGGTTGCGCGGTGAAGCCCAGCCCTTTGCCTACCTCGCCCGTGCCGATGTTGCTGGTCATGATCCACACGGCGTGACGGGCGTCAATGGTCGCGCCCTGGGCGTCGGTCAGGCGGCCTTCGTCGAAGACCTGCAGGAAGATGTCGAAGACTTCCGGCGCGGCTTTTTCCACTTCGTCCAGCAACACCACGCTGTAGGGGCGGCGGCGTAGCGCCTCGGTAAGTTGACCGCCCTGTTCCATGCCCTTGTAGCCCGGCGGCGCGCCGATCAGGCGGGCGACGGTGTGCTCGTCGTGAAATTCCGACATATCCAGCCGGATTATGGCGTCTTCGTCGTTGAAGAGGAATTCCGCCAGCGCTTTAGCCAGCTCGGTCTTGCCGACGCCGCTCGGCCCCAGGAACAGGAACACCCCCACCGGACGTTTGGGATCGCCCAGGCCAGCGCGGTTGGTCTTGATCGCGTCGGAGACTGTCTGCACAGCGTGATCCTGGCCGACGACGCGCCGGCTCAGCGCTTCGGCCATCTGCGCGAAACGCTGGCGTTCGTTGGCGGTCAGTTCGCTGACGGGGATGCCCGTCCATTCGCTGAGCACCTGGGTGACCGTCTCGGCGGTGACTACCAGCCGCTCGGTGTTTTCGTCGGGGTTGTTGGTCTGAATGGCCAGGCGTGCGCAGGCTTCGTCGAGCAGATCGAGCGCCTTATCGGGCAGGCGACGGTCGCGGATATAGCGGTCGGAAAGGCGCACTGCCGCTTCGCGCGCCTCCGGCAGGATTTTGACCTTGTGATGCTCCTCGTAGCGCTGATAGACATGCTCGACTACCACCAGCGTTTCGGCCACGCTCTGCTCGCGGATGTCAATGGTGCGGAAACGGCGGTCGAGCGCCGGGTCTTTGGCGATGGCCTTGCGATATTCCTCGAAGGTCGTCGCGCCGATACAGGTGATCTCCCCGCGGGCCAGCGCTGGCTTGAGGATGTTGGCGGCGTCCAGGTTGCTATCTATGGTGTCACCCGCGCCCACGATGGTGTGAATCTCGTCTATGAACAGGATCACATCCGGCGCGTTCTTGGCCTCGTCTACGATGCCGACGATGCGTTCCTCGAATTGACCGCGCAGGCTGGTACCTGCCACCAGCATCCCGATCTCCAGGCCGATGATGCGCCGGTTGTGCAGGAATTTGGGGGCGCGCCCGTGCACAATGTCGTAGGCCAGCCCCTCGACGACTGCCGTCTTGCCCACACCGGAGTCGCCGAGCAACAAGGGGTTGTTTTTCTTGCTGCGGCGCAGGGTGCGCGCTACCATGCGGATTTCCATCTCGCGCCCGATGGCCGGGCCGATCTTGCCCTGGCGGGCCTGCTCGGTTAGATCGCGCCCGTAGCGGTCGAGCAGAGGGGTGGGTATGTGATGGCCCGGTTCGGGTCGCTCCTCGTCGTCGGCTTCCTCGAGGAAGGTATTGAGATCGCCGAAGAGCACTTCGTCAAAGTCGTCGGCGTCGCTATCTATTTCCACCAGCAGGCGCTCGATCCACGCTGACAGGTCAATGCCCTGCCGCGCCAGCACCCGCGCCGCCACGCCTTCGCCTTCCTGCAACAAGGCGATGAGCACGTGCGGCTCGGACACCAGGCGCTCGTCGGCATCATCGGCCAGGTAGACAGCCATCGCCAGTACCCGGTGCGCGCGCGGGGTGAGCGGCGGCCATTCGCTGACTGCATCGTCGCCTGCACCCACTTCGCGGCGGATCAGGTTGCGGATCAGGCGCGGTTCCAGCCCTGCCTCCACCAGCAACTGCGCTGTGACACTGTTGGGCAGGCGCGTCATGGCGTTGAACAGGTGCTCGGTGCCGATGTAATTATGGCGCAGCCGGATAGCTTCCTGGATAGCGCCTTCGAGCAGCGGACCGCAACGCTTGCGGATTTCCTGCTCACTGATGTCCAGCGGCGACTGTGGCATATCGCAGCTTCCCCACCTCAACCATTGAGCGGACGAGCGCTTCTAGTATACCGCGCGTGGTGGAGATCGCAGATTCTGGGGGGGCGAGCACAGGGGGATTGCATCAAACCGCTTGCCGCTTTACCTCACCCCCAGCCTCGCTTCGCTCGGTTTGCCTCCTCTCCGCGTCGGCTATGCATTACCCACATCTTGAGCCGATGGCCCTCAACCCCCGGCCCCTTCGCCCGCAGCGCGGGCGAAGGGGAGC
>CAKZOB010000020.1 GCA_937135955.1 uncultured Anaerolineales bacterium
CAACTCTACAAACGCCAGTGCCCAACCTATCCGGCTCATGTCCGAGATTTCGCGTATCCTTGACTTTATCCACTCCCTCGTCAGCTTGAAGGTAACGCGGAGTCAAGTTACACTACAGGTGTCCCTGTGTGACCAGAAGCGCGGGTATCTAAGGAGGCAGCGATTGGCAAAACTCCCTTAAACAGGTTCCAACGTACCATTAAAGCGCTCTCGGTACTCTGCATTTCGCACCCGCTCTATGCTCAACAGACAGGCAAATAGACAGGAGTTCAAGGAGAACGGAACATGCGCAAATTGATCGTTCTGGTTCTGGCTCTGACCCTTGCCATCCCTGCGATGATGGTCAATGCCCAAGAGGGTTCCGGTTTTGTCCGCACCTTCGACCTGCCCACCACACCGGCCACCGAAGGCCCTCTGGCGGGGGTTGACCCCAGCGGGCAGACAGTGGTGTGGTGGCACCAGCACAGCGGTAGTCGTGAGGAGTTTCTCAATGGCCTGATCGCCGAATTCAACGAGGGCAACCCCTGGGGCATTACCGTCGAAGGCTCCAACCAGGGCGGCTATGGCGACATCTATCAGAAGATGATCGCTGGCATCCCCTCCGGTGACGTGCCCAACCTGGTGGTGGCCTACCAGAATCAGTCGGCAGCCTACTACCTGGCCGGCGGCCTGGTGGACGACATGGACGTGTTTGTGCTCGATCCACAGTGGGGCCTCAACGAAGCTGAGCTCGCCGACTTCGTGCCCGGCTTCTTCTACCAGGACTACCTGCCGGACGGCTCGAAGCGCATTGGGTTCCCGCCCAACCGCTCGCTCGAAGGCATGTACTACAACCTGACCGCCCTCAAGGAACTGGGCTACGACGGTCCGCCGACCAGCCTGGACGAGTTCCGCGAGATGGCCTGCAAGTTCACCCAGGAAGGCTGGAGCGGCTACGATGCGGGTGACCAGGTCGGCTACCTGATCCGCACCGATGCCTCGAACATCGCGGCGGGCACCTATGCCCTCGGCGGCGATATCTATGTAGACGGGCAGTTCCAGTACAACAACCCGGCCACTGTGCAGTACATTCAGCTCATGGTTGACCTCTACAAGGACGGCTGCGCGGGGCTGATCGCCGAGCGGTACGGCGACCAGAATGCCTTCACCGCGGGCAAGGCGCTCTTCTACATGGGGTCTAGCTCTGGCCTGCCGTTCGTGCGCCAGGGCATCGAGAGCGCTTTCGCCGAGCCGTTCGAGTGGGGCATCACCGCCCTGCCGTACTCCGACGTGCCGGTGAGCGATGTCTATGGCGCGAGCGTGAGCATCCCCAAGACCACCCCCGAAGCTGAACTGGCCGCCTGGCTGTTCGTGCGCTGGTTCACCGAGCCGGAGCAGCAGTCGCGCTGGGCGCTGGCGTCCAACTACTTCCCGGTGCGTTACTCGGCTTCCGAGGGTATGGCCGCCATCTTCGCCGACTTCCCGCAGTTCGAGGAAGCGTGGAACCTGCTGCAGGGCGAAACGAAGGTCGAGCCGCAGATCGCCAGCTACGACGTGATCCGCGACGAAGCCCAGGCCACTTTCGAGAGCCTGCTCGCCAGCGGCGGTGACGTGGAGACGGCCCTCACCGACCTGACCAACCGGGCCAACGAAATTCAGGCTTCCTTCCAGCCCTAAGCCTTGACTGGCTCGCACAGGCAACGAGGTCGCTGCACAGTGACCTCGTTCTTTTCCACCTGGGCTGAGGGCCAGACCGTGTCACGAATTCACATAGACGCGGAACAGCACCGGCCCGCTGGGGCGATCGGCGTAGGGGCTGCCCCCCGCTGGCTCGATCGAGACCCCGAAACGCTGATAGGCGCTGAAAGGGCGCTCCAGCGGCACGATGATATGCGTGGCTTCCCCCTGTGCCCGGAAGATGCCCCCGCTACGCAGCGTGCCTTCGATATCCAGCAGCCAGAGCTGGAAGGTCTGGTCGGCGGGCAACGCGGGCAACTGTTCGACACGGATCACCGCGCGGTCGCCGCTGGCTGTGACGATCAACTCGCCGCGCAGGTTCGCCTGTTCCTCCCCGGCTTCGATGGCAAAACGGCGGGCGTCGGCCTGCGCGGCGATGGTGGCATATACTGCACCGGGATCAACGGCGGGCGATCCGCTATCTCCCAGCAGGCGCAATAACACCGCCACTCCCAGCACCACGATCAACACTGCAGCCGCTGCCAGCCAGACGCGCCCGCGACGCCCGGCGCGACTTGCGCCGAGTCCGCGGCCAGACGAAGCGCGTTCGGCGGCCAGGCGACGACGCAGATCGGCTTCCAGATGCGGCGGGGCGGGCTGGAGTGGGGCCAGCGCATAGAGACGATCGGCCACCGCCTGATATTGCGCCAACAACGCGCGCGCCTCGGCGTCGGTGGGCAGCCAGCTTTCCACGGCGGCCAGCTCGTCCGGATCGAGCGCACCCAGCGCATACGCCGGCAACAACGCCAGCAACTCGTCACGACTCATCCCGTTCATCGTCGCTCAATTTCTGCTCATCACCGCGCCTGCTTTGCTCCAGTTTTCACATCCCCTGCTATCTACTACGTTCCGGAAGGGGGGGCTGGATCTTCCCCCAACCACGCCGCGCGAAGTTTTTCCATGCCCAGGCGGATACGAGTTTTGACGGTGCCCAGGGGCAATCCCAACCGCGCCGCGATCTGACTGTGCGACATGCCCCAGAAATAAGCCATCTCAATGGCCTGACGTTGCTCGTTGGGCAGCGCTGCTGCCGCGTCGCGCAGCAGGTGATACGCGATGCTCTGCGCCTCGTCCGCTGGCAGAACGTTTTCCCACGTCTCAGGATGGTCATCCAGAAAAACGGGGTCGCGCAAGGCATCGCGTTGCTGCCTGCGCAGGGTATCAAGGGCCTGACGGCGGGCAATGGTCAACAGCCAGGGCACGAAGGCCCCCCGCGCCGGATCAAACGTTTCGGCGCGGTGCCACAGGCGCAAGAAGGTGTCCTGCGTCACCTCCTCGGCGGCCATTTGCTCGCTGAGCACACGATAGGCAACTGAGTAGACCAGGCCCGCATAGCGCCGATGTAGCACCAGCAGGGCTTCTTCATCACCCTGCTGAATGCGTTGCAGCAACTCAAGGTCGGCAGGCTCACTCATCGGCGGCACGTCTCCCGCGGTGGCGCAGCATGGTGCTGCACCTGGCGCAGACTATAGCATGGCCTGCCTGGCCTGCACAGGACATCTCCGATTTTTGCAATCTTTATTGAAGAAAATCCGCTCCACACAGATCCACAAACCCGGCACAGGGCGTATCTAAATAGTAGCAGCCTGAACGAGGCTGCCAGCAGAGCACAACGGAGGAAAACATATGTCTTGTAGAACTTTTTCCCTTTCATGGATCGTGATCACTATCGCCCTGTTCAGCATTCTGGTTGGTCTGCCGCTGGCTGGGGCGCAGGAAGCGCCGCCCACCGTTCAATGGGGCGGCAACGACGAACTCGGTTCCTTCCTGGTTGACGGCCAGGGCATGACGCTCTACGTCTTCGCCAACGACAGGCCCGGCGTCAGCAACTGCACTGGCGATTGCCTGGCCAACTGGCCGCCCTTGCTGGTCGCCGAAGGGCAACAGCCCACCCTGGCGGCGGGCATCCCCGGACGGCTGGGCGTGATCCAGCGCCCGGACGATGGCACCTTCCAGGTCGTCTACAACGGAATGCCGCTCTACTACTGGGTTAATGACAAACAGCCCGGCGACGCCACAGGCCACAACGTGCGCGGCGTATGGTTCGTTGCCCGGCCAGCGGATGTGTCGCTGGGCGGCAACGCTGAACTGGGCCGCTTCCTGGTCGGCCCGAACGGGATGACGCTCTATCTCTTCACCAGAGACGCGCCCGGCGTGAGCAACTGTTCAGGTGACTGCCTGGCCAACTGGCCGCCTTTGCTGGTCGCCGAAGGGCAACAACCTACCCTGCAGCCGGGGTTGATCGGCACGCTGGGCACCATCCGGCGGGACGATGGCACCATCCAGGTGACCTACAACGATATGCCGCTGTACTACTGGGTCAACGATCAGCAGCCCGGCGATGCTACGGGACAGGGCGTCAACAATGTCTGGTTCGTCATGCAGCCGCCGACGGTTAACATAGGCGGCAACGACGAACTGGGGTCGTTCCTGGTGGGGCCGGACGGCATGACGCTGTATCTCTTCACCAACGACGCGCCCGGCGCCAGCAACTGTTACGACGAGTGCGCCGTGCGCTGGCCGCCGCTGTTGATCCCAGAAGGGCAGCAACCGACCGCTGGCGAAGGCGTCACCGGCAAGCTAGGTGTGATCAAACGCCAGGATGACACCTACCAGGTGACCTACAACGACATGCCACTCTACTACTGGTTCAGGGATGTCGTCCCTGGCGATGCCACCGGCCAGAATGTCGGCGGGGTGTGGTTCGTGGTCAGCCCGGAGGAGAGCATGGGAGCGACGGGCGCAGAGCCTGCCGCGCCCGCCCTGGATGGAGCCGCGCTGGTGGCGCAGCGTTGCACGGTCTGCCATAGCGCCGGGCGTATTGATAACGCCAGCAAAGACCGTGCGGGCTGGGAAGCGACCGTGGATCGCATGATCGGCTATGGGGCGCAACTGAACGCCGAGGAGCGTCAGGCCGTCATTGACTACCTGAGCAGCCGCTAAATTTCCCCCCGCACTGCCGCAAGGAGAGGGCCAGTCTCACACGCGCTGGCCCTCTCCGCGTTCCGGCGTCAGGGTTTGGGCACCGCCAGGTCGGGCGAACCGGCGGGCGAGAGCCGGAGATCGGGCTGTGTCGCCTGAATCAGCTCGTGAATGATCTGGGCATATTTGACCTTCTCGCGGGCGAACTGCGCCAGCGCGTCGGTGCTCGTCCAGGGCTTGTACATGGCCCCCGGCCCGGCCACCAGTGCCGGCCCTGGCTCAATCTTGAAGTAGCAGGGCGAGCACACCCGCGCCATCTCCGCGCCTTCGTAGAAACGGTTGAAGCCGCCGAACGAGTCCGCCAGCATGATATGCAGATCGAGCGGCAGGTCAACCGCGCGGCGGATGCTCGCCAGTTGCGGCAACGAGAGATCGCCCAGCGGGTTGAATGTCCCCGCGCCGAGCATTTGCAGCACGCGCGCCCCCGCCGCCGAGCCGTGCCCGGCGAAGATGCTGACCTTGATCGTCACATCGGCGGGCAGGTCGCCGCGCTGACGCAGCTCGTTGAGCAGCCACAACAGCCCTTCGTCAATGGCCAGAAAACCGCGAAAACCCAGGTCTATCAGGCGCAGAATCTCGGCGATGACATAGCTGAGTTGATCCGAGCCGCGGAACCGCAGGCCGGACAGGCTGCCCTCGGCAGATGCAAGCTGACGGCCCACGTCCCAACCAGAGCGCGGGCCAGGCGTCACGATCACTTCCAGGCGGGCATCGGCGGCCATCTGCGCGAAGTCGCGCAGTTCGGCGTCGTCCAGCAGCGACGATCCCATGACGACCGAGATCAGCCGATGGATGGCGATCTGTCGCCGCTGCATCTCGTCTATGAGCGCTGCCAGCACCTGCGGGCGCTCGATGCCGGAAATCTCCATACGGTAGTGCCCGCCGTCGGGGAAAGTGCGTCCAGAGGTCGGCAGGTCGTAGGCGTCGCGGCCAGGGATGCCGACCGCCTCCATCATGGCCCGCACGTCGTGTAAACTGCGCATCTATTACTTCCTCCCTAAGACTCTATTGGCAGGGGACGTGAACGCCGCTTTCAGTCGCTCTCTCTATCGTGTAGCAACGCCAACACCTCGGCATAGACTTCGTCTTTCAGGCCGAACCAGTGTTCCGGCTGAGGAAACGACCTGTCCTGCACCTCGGCCACGTATTGCTTCAGGCCATTGAGGATGACCTCGCCCGCGTTGCCGTAGACCTTGGCCATCTTGGGCTTGAAGCGCGGGTATAGCCCGAACATGTCGTGAAAGATCAGCAGTTGGCCGTTGGCGTGCGGGCCAGACCCCAGGCTGATGATAGGGATATGCGCGCGCTCGGTAATGAGCTGACAGACACGATCGGGCACCATCTCCAGCAGGATCGAGTAAGCGCCCGCCTGCTCAAGAATAGCCGCGTCCTCGATGATGCGCACCGCGCGGGCAGCGTCGCGTCCCTGGACTTTGAACCCGCCCAGGCTGGAAGCGCTCTGCGGCGTGAGGCCCAGATGCCCCATGCAGGGGATGCCTGCCGCCACAATGCCCGCCACGCGATCGGCCATCTCGCGCCCGCCTTCCAGCTTCACCGCGTCGCAGCCGGCCTCGGCCATGAAGCGCCCGGCATTGCGAATGGCATCTTCGACTGACGTCTGATAGGTCATGTAGGGCATATCGCCGATCACCCAGGCGGTCGGCGCGCCGCGCCGCACGGCCTGCGCATGACGGATCATGTCGGCCATGGTGACCGGCAGCGTGCTCTCGTAGCCCAGGATGGTCATGCCCAGGCTATCGCCCACCAGGATCATCTCCACGCCTGCCTGTTCCTGCAGGTAGGCGGTAGGATAGTCGTAACAGGTGAGCATGGTGATCGGCTCGCCGCGTTGATACTTCTCGTATAGATAGGGCAGCGTAATTTTCTTGCGTTCGGCCATAAGGTTCTTGCCTCCTCCTGCTGAAAAAGGCTTTCTTGCGTTGCCCTCATTATCGGTCACAATGACGCAGGGCGAAAATTGCCCCCTAGTCAACGGGTGCATTTCAGTTGAGTTCACCAGGTCAAGCGAACTGAAGCGGATGTCTGAAGCCGTGCGCTGGGGTGAGCTTTTGTGAAATGCCCCCTCAAAGCGTTTACCTCACCCCCGCTCGGCGCTGGCGCGCCTCGCGCCCCCTCCCCGCGTCGAGGAGGGGACAAGTCGAGCGTAGCGAGGCTGGGGGTGAGGTCAAGCACAGCGCAGCGCGCGGCCTGTCATAGCTTGCTTGCCCCCGTCAACTCCAGCCTCAACAGCTCCCCCGATCGCTGGTATAATCGCCGCAGTCTAGCCCACCTTTCGCACGATCTGCCCTCTGAGGGCATTCGTTACTGAGGATACTTGATGGCCGAGAACACGTTGCTGGACAAACTGGCCGGCATTGAGGCACGTTATGACGAGTTGGAACGGTTGATCGCTGATCCGGCCAACGTCAGCGACTACGAGAAAATCGCCGCCTACGCCCAGGAACGCGCCGAGATCGCCGACCTGGTTGCCACGGCACAGCGGTACCGGCAGGCTCTGCGCGACCTGGAAGAGGCCGAAAGCCTGCTCGACGACCCGGACATGGCCAACCTGGCCCGCGAAGAGGTCGAGCGTCTCACCGCGCTGATCCCCGACCTGGAAGCGCAGTTGCGCCGGATGTTGCTGCCCAAAGACCCGCGCGACAACAAGAACGTGATCGTCGAGATTCGCGCGGGCGCGGGCGGTGACGAAGCCGGGCTGTTTGCCGCCGACCTGTTCCGCATGTACTCGCGCTACGCCGAAGATCACGGCTGGAAAGTCGAAGTGCTCAGCGCACACGAGACCGGAGTCGGGGGCTATAAGGAAATCATCTTTCAGGTGCGCGGGCACGGTGCGTATTCGCGGCTGAAGTATGAGAGCGGCGTTCACCGCGTGCAGCGCGTGCCGATCACCGAAAGCCAGGGGCGCATCCACACTTCGACGGCTACCGTCGCTGTGCTGGCCGAGATGGACGAGGTCGAAGTCGAGATTGACCCCGACGACCTGCAGATTGATACTTATCGCTCGGCAGGGGCGGGCGGCCAGAACGTGCAGAAGAACGAGACGGCCATCCGCATCACACACCTGCCCACTGGCATTGTGGTCTCCTGCCAGGACGAGCGCAGTCAGTTGCAAAACAAGCTGCGCGCCCTGTCCATTCTGCGGGCCAGGCTCTACGAAATGGAGCAGGAACGCCTGCGCGAAGCGCAGGACGCCGCCCGCCGCAGTCAGGTGGGCACGGGCGAGCGCAGCGAGAAAATCCGCACCTACAACTTCCCGCAAAACCGCGTGACCGACCATCGCATCAACAAGTCCATCTACAACCTGCCCGCTGTACTCGATGGGCAGCTCGATGAGTTCATTGACGAACTGGCCACGCGCGAAGAAGCCGAACGGTTGCAAGCCATCGGCATGTGAGTATTCGGTCAGCAGGTGCCTATGACTGACCTGCACACTGTAGCTGTTGCCCTGGCCTGGGCACGACAGACCCTGGCGCGGACCCCTGTCGCCGAACCGCTCGACGGGCCGGTGTTGCTGGCCCATGTACTGGGCTGCGACCGCGCCCTTTTGCTGGCTCACCCTGAACACTCCCTGACTCCAGAGCAGCAAGTGGCCTTTCGCACCCTGATCGCCCGCCGCGCCGAAGGGGCCCCCGTGGCCTACCTGACCGGTCGGCGCGCCTTCTTCGACCTGGAATTGCTGGTCACCCCAGATGTGCTCATCCCCCGCCCGGAGACCGAGCATCTGGTCGAGCTGGCGCTGGCGTGGGCACGCGAGCGCGGCGGACGCCTGCGCCTGATAGACGTGGGTACGGGCAGCGGGGCAATCGCCCTGGCCCTGGCCCGTCATCTGCCGGGGGCGCAGGTGTGGGCGGCTGACCTGTCGTTCGCCGCGCTGCAAGTGGCCCGCCTCAACGCTGCCCGTCATGGCCTGAGCGAGCGCGTGCATTTCCTGCAGGCGGACTTGCTGACGGCCTGTGGCGGCCCTACCCCGCCCTTCGACCTGATCGTGGCCAATTTACCCTACATCCCCGCCCTCACCCTGGCAGACCTGCCCGTCGCCCGGCACGAGCCGCTGCTGGCGCTGGACGGCGGCCCAGATGGGCTGACGCTCATCCGGCGATTGATGGCGCAGGCCCCGCGCGTCCTGGCCACAAACGGGTTGCTATTGCTGGAGATCGAGGCGACGCAGGGCGAACAGGTGACGGCGCTCGCTGCCCAGGCGTTCCCTGGCACACTGATCCAGGCACACCAGGACTACGCGGGTCTGCTGCGTGTGCTTAGTGTAGAACGGAAAGGTTGACGTGAGCCAGATTATCGAAGCCAATCATCCGCAAGCCCCCACCATGGCCGCAGCAGTCATCGCCTGCGGTGAACTGATCGTGATGCCTACCGATACTGTCTATGGGGTAGGCTCGGCCATCGAGGAAGCGGCTATTGAGCGGCTGTTCGTCGCCAAGCGCCGCCCTCCCGAACGTGCCATCCCGGTGCTGCTGGCCTCGCGCGACGACGTGTGGCGCGTGGCCCGCGAATTCCCACCCCAGGCGCAACGGCTGGCCGATGCCTTCTGGCCTGGCCCGCTGACGCTGGCCCTGCCCAAACGCGATGACCTGCCCCCCAACCTGACGCAACTGCCTACCGTTGGTGTGCGCGTGCCCGATCTGACCGAGGCGCGGGCGATCCTGGCGGCGGCAGGCGGGGCGCTGGCCGTTACCAGCGCCAACCGCTCCGATCAGCCGCCCGCCTGTACCATTCAGGCGGCCATGCGCTACCTGGGCGAGTCGGTAGCGCTCTACCTGGACGGCGGGACGTGTAGGGGCGGCGTGCCGTCTACCGTGGTGACGTTCGAGGACGGCGAGTTGCGCATCGTGCGCCCTGGCCCACTCAGCGAAGCCGATCTGCGCGCTGTGCTGGAGTAAAGCGGAGCGGGTCTGGCCCAGGTGCTCCCCTTCGCCCGCACCCAGGCGCTGAGCGAACCAGTCAAGATGGGCTGATCTCTACGGCATCCCGCTGAGCATGGTGCTCAACAGAGGCGCAGTCTATTTATAGGGGCGCACGGAATCCGTGGTAGAGAGGAGATTCAGGGGCGAAGTAAACCTGCCGGACAGGACTTCTCCACTGCATCTCTAACCACAATGGCGGCACACAGGGGGAGGGGTGTCGCAGACAGGGTCGTCGTCGCGCACAACCTCGTACGTGCGAGGCATTTTGGCGACGAACGGGCAACTCGCGCCATGTCCGCAGCTCGCGCAGGCAGGAGACGAGTCTACCTCGCGCAGGCGACCCTTGCGCACCCAGTAGGTCAGCATCTCTTCGAGCATGGCCGGGCTGAGGTCGAACTGATGCGCCAACTGAGCCAGCGTGCACGGCTCGTCCGCTGTTTCGACCGCCTGCAAGACCTGCGACAACAGTGAAGGCATTCCGTCACCCTATCCCCAGCAACAAGCCACCCTGGTACACGATGGTCGCTGCCAGCCAGGCGACCAGCAGAGCATAGCTCGACTGGTAGAGCACCCAGCGTCCGCCGAACTCGTGACGCATCGCCGCCACGGTAGCCATGCACGGCACATAAAGCAGCACGAAGACATTGAAGGCGACCGCCGCCAGCTTGCCGCGCTCGGCAGAGCCTGTCGTGCGTGTGAACGCCGCGATGAGCGCATCCTGCAAGGCAGTGGTCTCCTCGGCCTCTTCACCCCGATTCAGCCAGTCGGCCAGGCCCAGATGCACGCCCGGCAGCAGGTTGACCGTGCGCGGCACGATATTGACGGTCTCCTGAGCGGTGAGCACCAGCGCCTCGCCCAGCGAACGCAGCAGCTCTTGCGCCTCGTCGGCGAAGCGCGGTGCGGGCTGTGACTCCTCAGCGCCGGCAACTTCCGCGTCGTCCGCTGTCTGCACATAAATCTGGCTCATGGTGCTGATCACCGCTTCTTTGGCGACGAAACCGGTGATCAGCGACCCCGCCGTCTCCCAACTGGCAAATCCAGCGGGTTCGAAGGCTGGCGCAATGGTACGACTCACTGCTCCGAACAGGCTGTCTTCGGTGCGCACGTCGTTGAAACGCCCCTCCCCGCGCACCGGCAACGCCAGCATGAACCAGATCACGATGGACGCAGCCAGGATGATGGTGGTCGCGTTGCGCAGGAACTGAGCGGTGCGCTGCCACACCTGCCGCCAGACGTTGCGGGGAGTCGGCAGGCGATAGGGCGGCAGTTCCAGCACGAAAGGTTGCGGCGGTTTGTGCCGGTAGACGGTGCGCTTGAGGGCCAGACCGGTCAGCAGGGCGATGGCAATCCCCAGCAGATACAGGCCGAAGATGAGATTACCCGCCTTCGCCCCAAAGAATGCCGCGCCGAACACGACGTACACGGGCAGGCGCGCCCCGCAACTGATGAAGGTGGTGATGAAAGCGGTCAGCTTGCGGTCGTCTTCATCTTCCAGGGTGCGGGTGGCGTAGATCGCCGGCACGTTGCAACCGAAACCGACTACCAGCGGCAAAAAGCTCTTGCCGTGCAGCCCGATCGCTCGCATCACGCGATCCATGACAAAGGCGGAGCGGGCCATATAGCCGGAGTCCTCCAGCACGGCGACGGCCAGATAGAGGAAAAACAGCACCGGTATGAACACCAGCACACCGCCGACCCCCGCAATCACGCCATTGATGACCAGCGCCCCAAACCACGTCTCGGCCAGGCTCAGGGCGTTCAATAGTGCTTCGGCCCAGCGCGTGAACGGGCCGTTGATGGTGGCGTCAATCCAGTCTACCAGCGGCGCGCTGACGTTGGCCGTGAACTGAAAGATCACCCACATCAGCAGCAGGAAGATCGGCACGCCCCAGATGGGGTGCGTCACCACACGATCGGCGCGGTCGGAGCGCGTCTCGACGCCACTGCGCGGTCGCTGGACTGCTCCGCGCAGCCACTTGGCGATCATCTGATAGCGCCGGTCGGTGATCAGCGTCTCGGCGTCCTCGCCAGTCTGCGCGGCGATGCGTTCCATGGCCGCGTGTGCCGCTTCGATCAGGGGGTGATAGCCCGCGCCTTCCAGGCGGGCGTGCAGGTCTTCGTCGTTTTCCAGCAGTTTGGTTGCCAGCCAGCGCGGGCGGAACTGACGCGAGAGGATGGGATCGGCGGCAATCTGCGCCTGCAGCGCGGCGATCTCCGCCTCTAGCGGCTGCCCATAGTCTACAGGCTGCGGCAGGGTACGCCCTGTGCCGTTCGTCTGCGTATAGATAGCCTGGCGCAGCGCATTCAGCCCCGCCCCGCGGCTGCCGATCGTCTCGACGATGGGCAAGCCGCCCAGGCGCTCGGCCAGCAAAGCCGTATTGACCCGAATCCCCCGCCGTTGGGCCATGTCCGCCATATTCAGCGCCAGCACGGCCGGCACGCCCAGCTCCATGATCTGCACGGCCAGGTACAGCGTGCGCTCCAGATTGGCGGCGTCAACTACCGTCACCACGGCAGCAGGATGCTCGTTGATGATGAAGTCGCGGGCGATGATCTCTTCGCTGGAATAGGCGTTCAGGCTGTAGGTGCCCGGCAGGTCTACCACCTTGTACTGGCGATCGCCAATGGTGATGAGCCCCTCCACCTTCTCGACTGTCTTGCCAGGCCAGTTGCCGACATGCTGGCGCGCGCCGGTGAGCGCGTTGAATAGCGTGCTCTTGCCCACATTGGGATTGCCCGCCAGGGCGACGATCTGCGGTGTGGTCACCGATATCACTCCTCGTGACCGTTGGTCGAAAGGGGCAGACGAACCAGGATGCGCTGTGCCATGCCACGCCCGATCGCCAGTCGCGCGTCTTCGCGCACGGCCAGGATCAGCGGCCCGGCGAAACTGTTCTGCACCACCCGCACGTTCAGGCCGACATTGAGACCCAGGTCAGCCAGTCGTTTGCGCAGGCGACGGCATTCGCCGATGCTGACCAGCTCTACCGTCTGCCCCGCTTCTACCATGCTCAGCGGGAGCAGCGGCTGAGGGGCCGCAGCATGTTTGCCGCGATGTTGCCTGTGAGACCTGTGCATGATGGGCATGACCACCAACCTATCGGAATAGACCCTTATTGCGAACGATTCTCAATTATTCTGCCCGACCTGTCAAGGGAGGAGTGATAGCTGGCATCAACCTTTGTGCCAATCGTCACCTGCGGCCTCTTGGCTGATCACCGGCGGTGACTCATCGCGCGGGTGAAAGCCGAACGCAGAGATCGCGGAGGCCGCAGAAGAACACAGAGGGCCGTCTTTGCCTTTCCTTCTGCGCTCTTTGCGCTGGTTGCTTGTTCGGGTGCGTGCAAAGTGTGACAGGCGGCTATTTGCCGCAGTCTGCTGCCCCTCACCCCTCAATCCCCTGTCCCTCGCGACTGCGTCGCGGGGCGAGGGGACTTGCTGTCTGTCGCACGAGCGCTCCCCTTCGCCCGCAGCGCGGGAGAAGGGGCCGGGGGATGAGGGCCAGCGGCTCAAGATGTGGGTAATGATAAGCCGCGTCGGGGAGGGGGCAGGCCGAGCGTAGCGAGGCGGGGGGTGAGGTAAAGCAGCAAGCGGTTTGATGCAATCCTCCTGCCTTTGCATACACTCCCTGTTCGCGCGGCTGGCGAGCTACGCTATAATCCTGCGCTGGGTAGACGTATCGTGCTTCTGGAGCGCCACGCTATGAAACTTGACCGCGCCATGGTAGAGCATATCGCCGAACTAGCCAAACTGCAGCTCACCGACGACGAAATCGAGCGCTACACCGGACAGCTTTCCGACATTCTGGCCTATTTCGAGACGCTACAGGCCCTCGACACCGACGACATCCCTCCCACGGCCTCTGTGCTCCCCTTGCGCAACGTGTTGCGCCCCGACGAGGTCACGCCCTCATTGCCACGCGAGGAGGCGCTGGCCAACGCCGCCGACATTGCCGATGGGCAATTCCGGGTGGACGCGATCCTCGATAGCGAATGAGCGCAGGGATCACCGGAAAGGGGGTGTCAGGTGCAGAACCAGAACCACTTGCTGATTCTTGCCCACGATAGCCGCCTGGGAGCTGCCTTAAGCCAGCACTTCACCGCGCAGGGCTACCAGGTGCTGACTGCGTCCTCGCTGGCCGAAGGGCTGGCGTTGCCACCAGCCGCCGCCCCCCATTTGCTCCTGATGAGCGCCCAACTGGCCGATATGCACGCCTTGCAGGCGCTCGCCACCCTGCGGGCCAGACCGCGCCTGAGCGGTTTGCCGGTGATCGTCCTGGTCGGGCCAGACGAAGCGGCTCTACAGCGCGATCTGCTGGCGGCAGGGGCCGATGACGTGATCGTCGCTCCCCTTGATATGGACATCCTGAGTCTGCGCGTGCGCAATGCCCTGCAACGCGCCGAGCGGGAAGATGTCACCGAGCCGCGCACTGGTCTGCCCACGGGACGCCTGTTGCAGGAACGGCTCGCCGCGCTGACCCAAAACGACGACTGGTACCTAATCGAAGTGACGCTGGAGCACTTCGCTGCCTTCCGCGACCTGGTGGGCTTTGTCACAGCGCACGAAGCGTTGCGGCATGCCGGCTATCTCATCAGTCGGCTGGCGGCGGAGGTGGGAGGCGAAGAAAGTTTCGTGGGTCACCTGCGCGGCACAGAGACGTTCGTCGTGCTGACCAACACCGCCTGTGGTCCCGATCTGCGGGCAGCGCTGGCAGAACGCCTGCCGCCCGCCCTGCACGCTTTCTATAGCTTCACCGAGCGCGACCAGGGCTATATCGAACTGCAAGATGGGGCGGGAGGCACCACCCGTCAGCCGCTGATGACTGTACGCCTGGCCGTCGAGCAGCAGTCTCCCGCTTCCTGAGCGCCGCCTTACTCTCCGTCAATCAGGGTGCCCACAGGTTTGCCCAGCACGGCGTCGAGCAGGCTGTGATCGTCCCAGATGTTGAGCACGATCAGCGGCAGCTTGTGATCCATGCACAGGGTGATCGCCGTCATATCCATGACGCGCACGCGGTACTCGATGGCTTCTGAATAGCTCAAACGGTCGAAGCGGCGTGCTTGTGGATTCTTCTTGGGGTCGTCGGTGTAGACACCGTCTACCTGCGTGCCCTTGATCAGCACATCGGCGTTGACTTCCATGCCGCGCAGCGCTGCCGCGGTGTCGGTGGTGAAGTAGGGATTGCCCGTGCCGCCAGCGATGATCACCACGCGCCCTTTTTCCATGTGACGGATGGCGCGCAGGCGGATATATGGCTCGGCGACCTGATTCATCATGACGGCGGTCTGCACGCGCGTGGGCACGCCGATCCGTTCCAGCGCGTCTTGCAGGGCCAGCCCGTTCATGACGGTGGCGATCATGCCCATATGATCGGCGGTCGCCTGCGACATGCCGTGCTGCACACCGATGCTCCCCCGCCACAGGTTGCCCGCGCCAATCACCAGGGCCACCTGCACGCCCAGATCGTAGACGCTCTTGATCTTGCGGGCGATGATGGCGGCCTGTTCGGGGTCAATGCCGAAACCCTGTGGGCCGGCCAGGGTTTCGCCGCTGAGCTTGAGCACGATTCGGCGATAGCGAGGGACAGGTTGAGAGGCGGGAGTAGCCATAGGGACGTCCTTCTACACATGCGATGGCTCACACAAGAAAGCACGCGCGGCCACGCTGGCCGATGCGACAAAAAAGGGGACTAGGTTCTCGGTAGTCCTAATCCCCTGGTCATGGTGATACCAGTCTCCTGGGGCTTATGCGGCCCCGGCGTCTTCGCCCACCTCGAAACGGGCGAAGCGGCGGATGGTGATGTTTTCGCCCAGTTCGGCGATAGCCCGCGTGATCAGCTCGTTGATGGTGACGCTGTCGTCTTTGATGAAGGGCTGCTCCAGCAACACCAGGTCTTCGTAGAACTTGCTCATGCGCCCATCCACGATCTTTTCCACCACGCTTTCGGGCTTGCCCTCTTCCAGGGCGCGGCGGCGCTGCTGTTCGCGCTCAGCCTCGACGAGCTCGGCGGGGATGTCTTCGCGCCGGACGTACTTTGCGCCCAGGTTGGCAATCTGCAGGGCGATGTCGTTGGCCAGGGCGCGGAACTGATCGGTCTTGGCGACGAAATCCGTCTCGCAGTTCAGCTCCAGCAACACGCCCACGCGGTTATTGTGGTGAATATAGGCGTGCACAATGCCTTCGTTGGTGGCGCGCCCGACTTTCTTGGCCGCTTTCGCCAGCCCCTTCTCGCGCAGGAACTCTGCCGCCTTCTCCATGTTGCCGTCGAACTGCTCCAGCGCCTTCTTGCAATCCAGCGGACCAGCACCGGTCAGTTCGCGCAGGTCTTTGACCATCTGTGCCGTGATTGTCATTCTTCCTCGCTCTCTTCGTCCTCGTCCAGGTCAAGGTCCTCTTCGTCGCCGAAGTCGAGTTCGCCGCTACGCAGCTTGGCCAGCGTGGATGCGCCCAGGAAGCTCTCGTCGTCTTCGTATTCCCCGGCCATCGCCTCTGCGAAATCCACTTCTTCCTCTTCCGGCAGTTCGCCTTCGTCAATGCGGGTCTTGCGCAGGGCCAGACCTTCGAGCGCGGCGTCGGCGATCACACCCGTCAGCAGCTTAATGGCGCGGATGGCATCGTCGTTGGCCGGGATGATGTAGTCAATGGGGTCAGGATCGCAGTTGGTATCTACCAGGGCGATCACCGGGATCTTCAACGAATTGGCCTCTTTGACGGCAGTCTCTTCGCGGCGTGTATCCACCACGTAGAGCAGGTCGGGCAAGCGGGTCATGTTGCGCATACCGCCGAAGCGCAGGCGCATCCGGGCCATTTTGCGGTCGAGCAGCAGGCGCTCTTTCTTGGTGAGTTGCTCGAAAGCGCCTTCCTCGATCTGACGCTCCAGCCGCTTCATTGTCTCCAGACGGGTGCGCATGGTGCGCCAGTTGGTCAGGGTGCCGCCCAGCCAGCGCTGATTGACATAGGGCATACTGCAGCGGGTGGCTTCGATGGCAATGGTCTCCTGGGCCTGGCGCTTCGTGCCGACGAAGAGGATCGTGCCGCCGTCGGCGACTTTTTCGCGCACCACGTTGTAGATTTCGTCCAGGAAAGCGATCGTCTGCTGCAGGTCAATGATGTGAATGCCGTTGCGCTCGGTGAAGATATAGGGCTTCATCTTCGGGTTCCACTTGCGCGCACGGTGCCCGAAGTGAACCCCCGTCTCCAGTAGCGCTCTCATCGAAACAACGGGCATGATCGAAATCCTCCTGTGTCTGTGTTTATGCGTTCACGCCATTCATCCTCCGCCGCAATCCGGTGCCCAGCCGGACAACACAGGCGGAGTCCTGACGTGTGGAATTGAGCCACCGACAATCTGGCAGCCCGGCGGAGCATTGTAGCATAAGCCCCCTGCCCCAACAAGGCCCATTCAGCGGTTAGCGGTCAGCCGTCAGCGAGGGGGAATACATCTGCGCCCGGCCTTGGGCTATGGCAATCCCGTCGCTTTCGAGCGCCAAGATGCCAGCGAAATCAAGACTGTCTGGTAAAAGGGGGCAAGGTCGGGGGTCTTGGGCGTTCGTTTCAGGCGGGGCTGCCCTCGACGCACTGTGCGCCCGTCGGCCCGACTACTGCGCCATAGCGCATCCCGCGCGGAAGGTCAATGCGGTCGCCGGGGCCGAGCACCAGCCGCTGCCGGGCGTCCGGCAGGATAATCTCAATGGAACCCTGCACGCAATAGATGGTCTTGTCGTAGCCGTGACTGCGTATCGGGTGGCGCGAATTGGGGGCATTCACCCACACATAGGGCCGCAGTTGTTCGTCGCGCATCAGGCGGGTGATGGTGTCCAGCGTAGGGTGCTGACCCCCGCGCCAGCGAACCAGACGAAACTGTGGCTGTGTGGTGGTAAGGGTCATGAATGCTCTCCCCAGGAAGTTGTAATCACATGTGGACAACGGTCGAGTGGCGGGAATCATATCGCGCATTAAAAAAGATTAACAGACCTTGTGGTGCCCCAGCGGGAACTCTCAGCAACCTTTAATCTTTCTTTCTAATTTTCTCAGCTTTTGTGCGCTTCTTCACCCACGCCAGCCAGTTCGGTCATCAATTGCAGCAGCATGGCTTTCTCCTCCTCAGGCGAGGCGATCAGGCCATTCAGCCACGCTTCGCGCAGCCGCCCCAGCAGGTGCCCATAGAGCGGCCCCGGCTTGATGCCGGTCAACGCCCGCAATTCCTGCCCGCCCAGCGTAGGCCGCACATAGCGCCAGGTGCTGGCGAAGCGCTCGATCTGCTCGCGGGCCACGGCGTTCGGCGCGGCGGCCCAGGCGGCCAGCCAGCCGACCTCGTCCAGCGGCTCCAGCAATTGCACAACCTGGCTGGGAGATAGCGGTTCGCTGAGTTGAGGGAGCAGGGCGATGGCGACGCGCGCGTCCTGCAGATGATTCAGATAGCGGCGCGAGAATTGCAGACGCCGCCCCAGCTTCTCCAGTTCGTCCTGTGCCAGGCGGCCCGTGAACAGTGAGAACGAGGTCAGCATCCAGTTGTCGAACGTCGCCAGCGACGGCCAGGGGTGATGCTGACGGGCATAGCGCAGCGCATAAAACGCCGAGCGCACCCATTCGTCCACGCGCAGTTGGGGATGGATGGCGGTCAGGATGCCCAGCCGCTCCAGCCGACTTAGCGCGCGCAAGGGGTACGGCTCGGCCAGGATCAGGCTCAGTTCGTGGCGAATGCGGTCGCCGCTGACGCGGTCGAGCAGGCCGATAGCGCTGCGGATCAGCTCTTCGGTGCGCGGCTCGATGCAAAAGCCCAACCGTTGTTCCAGGCGCACCGCCCGCAACATGCGCGTGGGATCGTCTACAAAGCTGAGGCTGTGCAGCACGCGGATCACACCGTCGCGCAGGTCTTGCTCGCCGCCGTAGAAATCGAGCAATTCGCCCATCGGCTCCGGCGACAGGCGGATCGCCAGCGTGTTGATGGTGAAGTCGCGCCGATACAGATCGGGCTTGATCGAGCTGCGTTGCACCGTGGGCAGCGCGGTGGGCTGTTCGTAGAACTCGCGCCGCGCCGAGGCAAAATCCAGGAATGCCGGCCAACCGTTCTCCTGCCAGGAACTGCCCAGCGCCCTGGCGACGGTTTCGTCCAGAATCCATTTGGCTGTGCCGAACTGCGCATGGCTGCGCATATCGCCGCCATAGGTCGCGCACAGGGCCTGCACCAGGGCGATGGCATCATCCTCGACCACCAGGTCGAGGTCGTGCGTGGGCTGCCCCAGCAACAGATCGCGCACGAAACCGCCCACCAGATACAACCCTACGCGCTCTTTCTGCGCCTGCTGCGCGATGGCATTCACCAGCCGCCACAGGCCCGGCGACAGCGTAGCCTGCATCCGCCGCAGAATATGCTCGCGGCGACCGTCGTCGGGGCGCTGCCCCCAGCGCTTGATCAGGTCGGTGCGGGTGACGATGCCCAGCAGGCGGCCCTGCTCGTCCACCACGGGAATCTGCCCCCAGCCAGAGCGCATCATGCGTTGCTGCACGACTTCGATCGAATCAGTGGGGCGCACGGTCACTTCGCCCGCATCCATGATCTCGCGCACACGGCGGTGCCCCAGACCGTGGCTCATGGCGCGGTCTACGGCGCGGCGGGTCAGCAAGCCGACCACTCGCCCGCCTTCCACTACCGGAAAGCCCTCGTGACCGGTGCGCTGCATCCGCTCGACTACGTCTTTGATACGCTCGTCGGCGCGCACGGTCTGTGCGCTGACCGACATCAGCGCCTCGACCAGCACCGAGGGCACGATGATCTCCGGCAACACCTGCAAAATCTCGGCGCGCACATCGGCGAGCTGTCGGTCGCGGATGAGGGCGGCAGCCGCGCGACTATGCCCCCCACCGCCGAAGCGCCGCGCGATGGCTGAGACATCCAGGGCGTCGGTGGTGCCCCGTGCCACAAGCTGAATATCGCTGTTGAGCTGCACCAGCACGAACACCGCCGCCGGTTCATAGAGTTCGCGCAGCTTATGTGCCAGCGTCGCGATCTCGTCTACCGGTCGGCGAGTGGTGGCCATCGCCAGCAGGATGGCGTGCCCCTTCACCGTGTGCGTTTCGGTGTGTTCGAGCAGGCGCTCGTAGAGTTCGCGCTGTTCGGGAGTCAGCCGATGAGCCAGGAAATGGCGGATCACGTCCAGGTCGGCCCCGCATTCCAGCAACCAGGCTGCGCAACGGGCATCGCGCGCGGTCGTGGTGCCATAGAGCAGCGAGCCAGTGTCTTCGTAAATGCCCAGCAACAGCAGCGTCGCCTCTAGCGGAGCCAGGCCGATGCCCTGCTCGTGAATCTGCTCGACCAGCAGCGTAGTGCAGGCTCCCACCGCCTCGCCAGCGAAGGTCTGATTCGGCTCCAGTTCACGAGCCAGGGGGTGATGGTCTATGAAATGCACGGGCGTATCGGGGCGCATCCCGCGCGCTGTCGAAAAGCTCTGCGTGTCCACCACGGTGACGCACTCGACCGGCCCGCCGCGCTTAAGTTCGCCGCGGCGGACGAAGGGCAGTTCGCTGCCATAGAGGGTCAGGAACTCCTCGACGTTGCGGTTGACGCGCTTGGGCAACACCGGCAACGCCTCCGGATCGAGCTTGTGCGCGGCCAGCAGCGAGGCCACGGCGTCGAAATCTGCGTTATCGTGCGTCAGGATCAGCTTCACGGGCACTGTCTCTGGCTGAGAGTCGCGAGTTATGAGTTGGGAGCAGCAAGAGGGAAACCTCCCAGACGGCGACGATCGCCTGGCCGCTTGCTCGCCGTGCTCCCTAGCCCAGGGCGTCCCATACGGCCAACTTGGCCTGCACACGCCGGATCACCTCGTCGGTGAACTCGGTTGTGGTGGCCTGACCGCCCAGGTCGGGGGTGCGCACGCCGTCGTAAACCGCTTCGAGCGTCGCCTCACGGATAGCGCGGCAAACGCGCGTGGCGCGGTCGTCGGGAATATAGCTGAGCACCGTTGCCGCCGCCATGATCATGGCTACCGGATTGGCCAGGTTCTTGCCATACAGCGAGGGCGCGGTGCCATGAGGCGCTTCGGCGACAATGGCGTTGGGCTGCAGGTTGTCGTCGAAGCTGATGATCACCGACTCCGAACCGGCGATGGTGCCGAACATCTTCAGCACCAGGTCGGACATGCTGTCGCCGTCGCGGTTGAGGGTGGGGATCACCAGAGGTTCGCCGGTTGTTTCCAGCAACAGGGCATAGGTTGCGTCAATCAACTGCGGTTCATAGCGCACAGTGGGGTAACGCGCTGCTGCCGCGTCCAGTTCCTCCTTGAACATGCCCTCGTAGATGGGGCTGACAGTATACTTGGGGCCGCCGAAGACCTTTGCGCCGGTGCGCGCGGCGTAGTGAAAGGCATATTCGGCCACCGCGCGGCAGGTGCGGCGGGTGATCCGCTCGGTGCGGTAGGCGACTTCGTCCAACCCCTCGCCCTCGCGCCATTCTTTGGCTCCGTAGGCGTCGCCGACCGCCATGCGCACCACCGCAATGGGCGCGTGCACGCCCGCGATCGGGCGCACTGGCGGCAGTCGTCGGCCCACGCGCAGGATGACCTGTGCGTCAATGGCTTCGCGCAGAATGGCGTTGGGACTGCCCACGTCGTCGGGGTCGCCGGGGGTGATGGTCGCCGCCTTCAACCCCAGCCCATGCTTCTTCACCGCTTCCGCCGCCTGATAGACGACCTGATTGCGGGTGGCGCGGCGGTTTTCCAGCGACAGGTCGAAGCTGACGAAGTGAATATTGGGCGGCAGGATGGTCGGCGACAGCACGCGCAGCGCCTCTTCGAGCAATTCTTGCCCGGTCTGATCGCCCTGCATGACGACAATGGTGTACGTCTTCTCCACGTTCTCTTCCCTATGCATATCTATGTTGATGGCAGCGATGTCTGCGGCTGATCCGCGTCTGTTCAGAGACGACGGGCATTCAGCACTTTGCGAATGGCGCCCACCAGCGAGTCTACGCTGACCGGCTTGTGAACGACCAGATCGGCGCCCGCTTCCAGCCGTCGTTCTTCGAGATCGAGCGATTGATAGGCCGTGACGAAGATGATGGGCAGGGCCTGGGTGACCGGATTCTGGCGCATCATCTTGCACAGCATGAAGCCGTCAATCTCCGGCATCATGATATCGAGCAAGACGACGTCTGGCTTTTCCCGCTCGGCCAGGTCGAGCGCTTCCAGCGAATTGAGCGTGGTGATCGGCTCGAACCCGCCAATTTGCAACACAGTGCGCAGCAGGCGCAGGGTGTCCATTTCGTCATCCACAACGAGTACGCGAGTGGGCATGAGACGCCGTCTTTCTCTATCACAATGCTGGACGCGCGCGATAGGCATCGCCAACTCTCACGCGCGCCAGGGTCAGCCAGACGTTACGCTCATTATATATGCTTGGCGGGCCTGTAACCAATCCTTCGTTCATGGGGGAGGTTGTCAGCGGCTTTGCCCCACCCGCTGGCCCTCATCCCCCGGCCCCTTCGCCCGCGCTGCGGGCGAAGGGGAGCGCTCGTGCGACAGACAGCAAGTCCCCTCGCCCCGCGACGCAGTCGCGAGGGAGAGGGGATTGAGGGGTGAGGGGCAGCAGATGGCGGCAAATTGCCTGTCAACCTTTGCACACACCCGCCAGCAGAGGGATTGTATCAAACCGCCTGCCGCTTCACCTCACACCTGAGCTTACTTCTGCCCACGGTTCTGCTGGCTGGTTTTGATGCGATGACCCTGCACCCGCCAGTTTTTTGGCATTGACGGGCGCGTCAGTTCCTGGTAAAAAATCCTTTCGAACCCGGCCCTGGCCGGGCGTTGTGCAGCATTCCGTTTTGGGGGAGGATGGGTTCGTGGCAGCCAGGATTCTGCCTGCACCTGTTGCCCGTCCCGCCACTGGCGGGAGCGGGCGCATTGGCCGCCCCCGTTCGATCGATCGGTAAGACCACCATTTGGTGGTCTTTTTTTTGCCTGGTGAGGAGGCCGCCATGTCTGTACCCGAACATGTCGTCGTCAACGATCTGCGTCAGTCCAGCCGTTTCCTGCAGCTCTACACGCCGCCCAAGATCAACGGCGACTTCACCGAGAAACATATCATCTCGGTAGATCAGTTCGACCGCCACGATCTGCAGATTCTCTTCGATGCCACCTCGTCCATCCGGCGGCGCATCAAGCAGCAGGATCGCGGCCTGCTGGCCCTGACGGCGGGCAAGCTGATGGCCACCCTGTTCTACGAGGCCAGCACGCGCACCGATCTTTCTTTCCAGGCCGCCATGCGCCGTCTGGGCGGTGAGGTGGTCGCCGCCAGCAATGGCGTGCAGTTCTCCTCCATCTACAAGGGCGAGAACCTGGCCGACACCGTGCGCGCCGCCGGCTGCTACGCCGACGTGATCGTGCTGCGTCATCCGGAAGTGGGATCGTCCTACGAGGCCGCCTACTACCTCGACCGCCTGGCCGAGCAGATTTCGCGCCGCCCGGTCGTCATCAGCGGCGGTGACGGCATCGGCGAGCACCCCACGCAGGCGTTGCTGGACTGCTACACTATCTACGATGCCAAAGGCTCTATTGACGGCCTGGACATCACCCTGGTGGGCGATCTCAAGAACGGGCGCACAGTGCACTCGCTGGCCAAGCTCATTGCCCGCTACGAAGCGCAGGGCGTCACGCTCAACCTGGTCGGCCCCGACCTGCTGCCCATGCCCGAAGAGATCGGGCACTTCGTCGAATCGAAGGGCATTCGCGTCCGGCAGACGGATAATCTCGACGAGGTGCTGGGCCATACCGACGTGATCTACTGGACGCGCGTGCAGGAAGAGCGCTTCGCCGACCGCGCCGAGTACGAAGCGATCAAAGACCGCTTCATCATGACGCCCGACGTGCTGGCCCGCGCCAAGTCCGACGCCATCCTGATGCATCCGCTGCCGCGCAAGCACGAAATGGGCACGCCCGCTGATCACGATGCGCTGGACGCCGACCCCCGCTCGATCTACTTCCGCCAGATGGAAAACGGCATGTTCGTGCGCATGGCCCTGCTGGCCAAAGTGCTGGGCGGGTTGTGGGTATGAGCACCCTGATCGTCCCCGCCCCGCTCGACCCACACGTGCACCTGCGCGACCTGGCCTGGGCGCACAAGGGCACGTTTGCCAGCGAGACGGCGGCAGCCCTGGCGGGCGGGTACTGGGCGGTGCTCGATATGCCCAACACCCCGCCACCCACCATTGACCCGGCGGCGCTGGAAACCAAACTGGCGGCGCTGACGGCGGGGGCCGTGTGCGACTGGGGCGTCTATTTCGGGGCCAGCCAGGACGACAACACGGCCTGCTATCCGCAGGTCGCCGGTCGGGTGTGTGGGCTGAAGATGTACAACAATGCCACCACAGGCACCCTGTTGCTGGCCGATCAGCCAACGCGCGAAGCGCATTTCCGCGCCTGGCCCGCCGGGCGGGTGATCGCGGTGCATGCGGAGGATCAGACGGTGGCCGATATCCTGGCCCTGGTGCGGCGCTATCGCAAGCACACGCATTTCTGCCACATCAGCATGGCGGAGGAGATCGCGCTGCTGCGGGCGGCCAAAGCCGAGGGTCTGCCCGTCAGCGTCGGCGTCACGCCGCATCACCTCTTCCTGACCGAGCGCGACGTGATCACGCTGGGCGCGCTGGGGCGCATGAAACCGGAACTGAAGACCGCCGCCGATCAGGCCGCGCTGTGGGACGCCCTGGCCGACGGCACGGTGGACGTGGTGGAGTCCGATCACGCGCCGCATACCCTGGCGGAGAAGGAGAACGATCCGCCGCCGTCGGGCGTGCCGGGCCTGGAGACGACCGTGCCTCTGCTGCTGACGGCAGTCCGCGAGGGGCGGCTGAGCCTGGAGCGGGCGATCGCCCTGGTAGCGACCAACCCCCGGCGCATCTTCGGGCTGCAAGCGCCACCGGAGACCTACACTGAGATAGACCCGGATGTCTCTTATGTGATCGCTCGCCAGGCCCTGTTCACGGCCTGTGGCTGGTCGCCCTTCGAAGGGATGCGCGTATGGGGGCGCGTGCGGCGGGTGGTGGTGCGCGGACAGACGGCTTTCGAAGATGGACAGGTGCGCGTAGCGCCGGGCTTTGGCCGCAACCTGTTCGCGGAGGGCGTATGAGTCGCCGCGTCGTCCGTCAGGGAATGTTGACGCTGGCCGACCTGTCCTATCGCCTGGCCCGCCCGTTGATCTTCCGCCTGAGCAGCGCTCAAGAGGCGCACGAGCGGATGCTGGCCGCTCTGCGCTGGGCCGATGGGCAGCGCTGGCTGATCCCCTTGCTGGGCCGTTTGCGCGGCCTGACTCTGCCGCCCGCGCCGGTGAGCGTAGGGGGTGTGGTGCTGGAAACGCCGCTGATCCTGGCCGCCGGTCTGGTGAAAGGCGACGGCTTCGCCAGCGAAGATGAAGCGCTGGCCGCGGTGAATGCAGGGCACAACATCATGCCCGGCTGGCGGAGCATACCCGCCCTGATGGGCCTAGTGGAGTTCGGCTCGTTCACACGCTGGCCGCGTCTCGGCAACCCCGGCGTGGTGACCTGGCGCGACGTGCACACCCGCTCCACCCAGAATCGCGTCGGACTGCGCAACCCCGGCGCGCGAGCGGCGGCGTTCTTCCTGGCGGGGCGGCGCGACCGGTTGCCGCGGCAGTTCGGGATCAATGTGGCGGTCAGTCCGGGCGTCAGCGACCCGCAACAGCAGACGGACGAGGTGCTGGAATCGCTGAGGGCGTTTCTGGCGGCGGGCGTGATCCCGACCTGGTTCACGCTCAACCTGAGCTGCCCCAACACCGAAGACGACCCGCGCGGCCATCAGACGGCGGACGAAGCGCGGCAGGTATGCGGCGCGGCCATCGCCCTGCTGCAGGAAGCGGCGGGGGGCAGAGAGAGTATCACCGCAGAGGGCGCAGAGGACACAGAGAAGGCACAGAGAGACATTGCTTCGTCTTCTGTGCACTCTCCGCGCCTTGGCGTAGGGGCGTATGGCCATACGCTCCCACAAATCCCCTCGCCCCGCGACGCAGTCGCGAGGGAGAGGGGCGCAGGGGTAAGGGGCTTCTCTGAACGACCTGCTGGACGAATCCCGCCCCTTTGGGTTAAAGTGGGGCCGAACCTGAGCGATGATCAATACCGGGCGCTGCTGCGCGTCTTTGCCGAAACAGGCGTGCGGGCGGTGGTGGCGACCAATACGCTACCCTGGCCCGCGCCGGACGATCCGACGTTGACGGCGGGCGTGGGCGGGGGGAGGTTGTTCGCCCGCGCCCTGGAAGTGGTGGCGTTGTTGCAGGCGGAGCGCGCCGCACACGGCCACCCCGTGGACGTGATCGCCTGCGGCGGGGTACAGGATGGCGCAACCTTCCGCTCCTTCGCCGCCCTGGGAATTGCTGTCATGCAATACTGGACAGCGCTGGTCTATCGCGGGCCGTTAGCCGGCGCGTTGATCGCCTGGGAGGGGGGGCTATGAATACAGCCAGTGCCATTCAGGTCGCCGTGGCGAGAGCTTTGCTCGATATTGGGGCGGTTGTCTTCACGCCGCACGCGCCGGTGACCTTCAAGTCTGGCATCATCTCGCCCGTCTATGTGGACAATCGCCGTCTGCCCTTCTGGCCAGCCCAATGGGGCGCGGTGATTGACGCCTTCCGCCAGACCATCGAGGGGCAGAAGCTGGTTTTCGACGTGATCGCCGGTATCGAGACGGCGGGCATCCCTCATAGCGCTGCGCTGGCCTATGCGCTGAGGGTGCCATCCGTGTTTGTGCGCAAGCAAGCCAAAGATCACGGGCTGCGCAGCCGGGTAGAAGGGGGCGAGGTCGAGGGACGGCGTGTGCTGCTGGTCGAAGACCTGGTGACTACCGGCGGCAGCAGCCTGGCCGGTGTAGAGGCGCTGCGCGACGCCGGAGCGGTCGTCGAACATTGCCTGTGCATCACGTCCTACGGTTTCCCCGAAGCTGCCCGCGCCTTCGAAACGGCGCGGGTGCGTCTGCACCCGCTGA
This sequence comes from uncultured Anaerolineales bacterium, assembly GCA_937135955.1. Lineage (GTDB taxonomy): Bacteria > Chloroflexota > Anaerolineae > Aggregatilineales > Aggregatilineaceae > UBA2029. Next base: position 26,627 of record CAKZOB010000020.1, read on the forward strand.
CTCCGTTTTCGGCAATTGTGATCGAAGCAGCACAGCGCGGCCTGTTCGGCGCAGACGAATTGAGCATTCTCGAAGCCTGGCTGCGCGATCCGCACGGTTGGCATCTGACATCACCTGAGGGAGGAGCGCGATGAACCCCGTTATCGAGAAGTACAACCGCCGCGTCGAGGCGGCTGATTCGCTGTTGTGTGTGGGGTTGGATAGCGACTACGACCGCCTGCCGCCACACTTCCAGCAAGAGGAACTGCCTCAGTTCGTCTTCAACCGCTGGATCATCGAGCAAACACACCCCTTCGTCAGTGCCTACAAGCCCAACCTAGCCTTCTATGAGGCGCGCGGTGTCGAAGGGTGGCGTTCGCTCGAAGCGACCATGGAATACCTGCACAGCCATCACCCGGACATCCTGACTATCTGCGATGCCAAGCTGGCCGACATCGGCTCGACCAACCGCGGCTACGTGACTGCCCTCTTCGATCGCCTGGGCTTCGATGCGGTGACGCTCAACCCCTACCTGGGTCAGGATGCCCTGGCCCCCTTCCTGGAGCGCGAGGACAAAGCGTGCATCCTGCTCTGCCGCACCTCCAACCCCGGCGCGGGTGAGTTCCAGGACCTGGCGGTGAACGGGAAACCATTGTGGTATCTGGTGGCGGAACACGTCAGCCAGGTGTGGAACACGCGCGGCAACTGTATGCTCGTCGCCGGCGCGACCTACCCCGAAGAGCTGCGCCAGATTCGCGCCCTGGTCGGCGACAGCATGACTCTGCTGGTGCCCGGCATCGGGGCGCAGGGCGGCGACATCGAGCAGACGATCCTCGGCGGGGCCAACAGTCATGGGGGCGGGCTGATCGTCAGCGCGTCGCGGGCGGTCATCTTCGCCGACGATCCGGCCAGCGCGGCGCACTCTCTGCGCGACATTATGAACAGCTATCGTTGACGCAACCCTGGAGACCCTGTGACCATGATTGAAGCCGTCGTGTTCGACATGGACGGGCTGCTCGTGGATTCCGAGCCGCTCTGGCAGCGCGCGCGCATCGAAGCCTTCGGGGCCGACCGGCTGCGCTGGACGGAGGCCGATCAGAAGCGCGTGATGGGCAGCAGCACCCTGGCCTGGGCCAGACAGATACAGGAGAAAATCGGTGACTCCCATACCCTGGAGGAGATCATCGAACGAGTGCTGGCGCAGATGGTGACGCTCTATCGCCAGGGCGTGCCGCTGATGCCCGGCGCAAAAGAGATCGTAGACCTGCTGCGCGGACGCTATCCGCTGGGGCTGGCGTCGGGGTCGCCTTACCGCCTGATCGAGGCTGTGCTGCAGGAGACGGGATGGGATGGCGCGTTCGGCTACGTGCTCTCCACCGACGATCTGCCGCGCGGCAAGCCCGCGCCCGACATCTACCTGGCCATTGCGCAGCGAATGGGCGTGCCCACCGAGCGGATTGCCGTCTTCGAGGACTCGCCCAACGGCATCCTGGCGGCGCTGGACGCTGGTTGCAAGGTGATCGCCGTGCCCGGCCACGATCAGCCCACACAGCCCGATCTGCTGCGGCGGGCGAGCCTGGTGCTCGGCTCGCTGCGCGATTTCCGCCTGGAGATGCTCGCAGGGCTGTAAGTCCTCATCCCCCAACCCCTTCTGTCGCGCTGCGAGCGATGGGGAGCGCCCGCCCGGGAGACAGCAAGTCCCCTCGCCCCGCGGCGCAGTCGTGAGGGCGAGGGGATGGAAAGGTGAGGGCCAGCAAACCGTCCCAAATGGCCTGTCACATTTCGCAGGCACTCTTCCTCGGCGCTCCGGGTCTGGCGAGTAGACATTCTACCGCCGAGACACGGAGCGCCCCTCGCGGAGTCTCTTATTTGCCGCCACAAACGCTTGCTACTAGAGTCAGAGCATGGTATCGAGCACACAGACAGGGGGAGCGATGGCCAAGCATATCGGAATCCTCACGGCAGGGGGCGATAGCCCTGGGCTGAACGCGGCACTGCGCGGTGTGGGCAAGGCCGCCATCGGCGCGTATGGGATGCAGGTGGTCGGCTTCCGCGATGGCTTCCGGGGGTTGGTGGAAAACCGCACCATGCGCCTGGACGGGTCAACGCTGTCGGGCATTCTCACCATCGGCGGCACCATCCTGGGCACCAGCCGCGACAAACCGCACCGGATGCCCATGGGCGGCCAGGAAATGGACATGACCGATGTCATCATCGCCAATTACCAGAAGCACAATCTCGATGTGCTGGTGTGCATTGGTGGCGGCGGCACCCAGAAGAATGCCTATCGCCTGATGCAGTGCGGCCTGAACGTGATCACCCTGCCCAAGACCATTGACAACGACGTAGCCATGACCGATGTGACCTTCGGCTTCGACACGGCGCTGGGCATTGCCACGGAAGCCATTGACCGCCTGCACAGCACCGCGCACAGCCATCACCGCATCATCGTCGTCGAGGTGATGGGGCACAACGCGGGCTGGCTGGCCCTGGGCGCGGGCATTGCCGGCGGGGCCGACGTGATCCTGATCCCCGAAATCCCCTACGATGTGAACGTGGTCGCCGAGTCCATCCTGGCCCGTTATCGCAGCGGCAAGGCCTTCTCCATCGTCGCCATTTCGGAAGGGGCTATGTCCAAAGAGGACGCGGCAGCGATCCAGGAGGCGCAACAGGCCGTCAAGAAAGCCGAGAAAAAGAACGATCCCGATAAGCTCGCCGAGGCTCAGGCACACCTGGCCGCGCTGGAAGCAGCGCAGCTCGATAGCACAGTGCGCCTGGCCCGTCAGCTCGAACAGCTCACCCGCCTGGAGTCGCGCGTGACCATCCTGGGGCATCTGCAGCGCGGCGGCACGCCCTCCGCCGCCGACCGCCTGCTGGCGACCCGCCTGGGCACGGCCTGCGCCGACCTCGTCGCGCAGGGCGTCTATGGGGTGTTGGTCGCCGCGCGCGGCGACGGAGCGGAGCCGGTGCCGTTGAGCGAAGTTGCGGGCAAGCGCAAGACGGTTCCACTCGATCACCCCTGGATCGAAAGTGCCCGGCGCATTGGCACCTGTCTGGGCGACTGAGTGAACAGCCGGAGAGTGCCCATGAGCCTGATCCTGGGGTTGCTCTGGCTGGGAGCAGGGCTGACACTCGCTGTGCTGGCGCTGGCCTTCGCCGCGACAGTGCCGCTCATGCGCCGCCGCGAACCCGATCCGCCGGACTGCCCGGCCAATCACGATATGCCCGCCGAGGCCGTGCACTTCCCCAGCCGCGACGGATTGCAGTTGGGCGGCTGGTGGATTCCCGCTGCAGGGACGCCGCGCGGCACGGTGATCCTGTGCCCTGGCCAGAACGGGAGCCTGGACAAAGATATCCCCCAGGCCATGCCGTTGCAGCGGGCTAGTTTCAATGTGCTGCTCTTCGACTTCCGCGCGCACGGCTGCTCAGAAGGCGAACTGGTCACGCTGGGGGCGTTGGAACAGGCCGACCTGTTCGGCGCGCTGGACTACCTGGAAGCAGAACGCGGGATCAGCAGGGTGGGCGTGCTCGGCTTTAGCATGGGGGCGGGGGTGGCGTTGCTGGTCGCCGCGCAGGATCACCGCGTCGCCGCGCTGGTCGTGGACGGCGCTTTCCCGCGCCTGAGAGGCATCCTGACCGGCTATCTGCGTTTGCGCGGGATTCCGGGGCCGCTGGCAGGAGGTTTCGCAAGGCTGGTGTTGTGGATGGCTAGCTTACGGGCGGGATACTCCATCGGGCGGGCAAACCCGCTCGACCTGGCGCAGCGCATCACCGCCCCGACGCTGTTCGTGCACGGCGAGCGCGATCCGTTCGTGCGGACGGAGGAAGTGCACGCCCTGGCCGCACGGCTAGGCAGGCCGGTCGAGGTGTGGTCGCTGCCCGACTGCGGTCACCGGCAGGCGTACCAGCGCCATTCGGACGAGTACGCTCGCCGAGTGGTGGGCTGGTTCGCCCGTTACCTCTCGGCAGACGAGACGCTCAGCGCTGAGGCTGATAGGCGATGAGCATCACGCCGAGCGTTTCCTCGACCTCCTGCACCTTGGCGACCTGTTCGGGAGTCAGCGAGGCCAGGCGTAACTTCTCCGGCACCAGCGCCAGCAGGTAGACGCCCAGTTCTTGCTCCAGCGCCTGTAGCGTTTTGAGTTGTTCTTCGTTCAGGGTGGCGAATTTCACACCGGGCAGAGGCACGGCAACCCTCCTTGGGAGCACACAACGGGCTTGTTAAGTGATCATAACATTACCGCCCCAAAAGTGGAACGAAAGAACGGACGAGATTTATTTTTAATAAAGAATTCTTACAACAAACTGAAGTATATCTTTACGACGCGCCCACTTGACATTGATTCACCCTGGTCTTAAAATAGAAATTAGTTGGTTGCCACAACAAAGTAAAGCCTGACTGGATTTTGGGTTTTGTAACTTCTTCATCGCTCCCATATGCAAGCCTGTCCGTCATCCAGACCAACGGACAACATTGTTGCTCTGCTCTCTACGTCATAACTGCATCGCTCGAAGCCATCGCTACTGCTGACCCTTGTTGTTCGAGCAGGCAAACAGCAAGGCTGTAAACAGCAGAACACCGCTATACAGGGGCCTTTTCAATGAATGTTTCAAGCGCTCTCACCAAATACCGTGCAACGCTACGTGAGTTGCAAACCCGGACGCCAGGTTTCCTGCGCGCTCGCGAGGTACCTATCGCGCTGGTATTTCTGGTCCTGTGTTTCTACTTCTGGCAGGAAAAGCCCAATATCTTTCTACGACCTGCCAACCTGGCGGTCATCATGCGCTTCGTGGCCACCTATGGCCTGTTGGCCATTGGGGAGCTGCTGGTCATTCTCACCCGCGGCATTGATCTCTCGGTTGGCTCGATGACGGCATTGACGGGCGTCCTGGTAGCGACCCTGATGATGAAAGGATTCGATGCCATCCCCCCCTTCAACAACGTATTGCCCGATCTGTCGCCAATGGGCATGTGGGCGGCTATCGTCCTGGTTTTGGCTTTCAGCGCCCTGGTTGGCATCTGGCATGGGCTATTCGTCACCAAGTTTCATATCCCACCCTTCATCATCACGCTGGGCACCTGGCTGATGGCCAGCGGTGCGGCGGCGTACATCACCCGTGGCTATCCCATCGTCTTCCCCTCAGGTTTTGCCTTTCTGGAGCTTGGCCAGGGCGAGCAGGAGGTGCTGGGATATAGTATCCCCAATATGTTCATCATCTTGCTCCTCGTGGCGGCGGTCGTGGCCTTCATCCTCAACATGACCACCCTGGGCCGACACATATATGCCATCGGGGGAGACATCGAGGCCGCCCGCGTCTCTGGCGTCAAGGTAGATCGGGTGCGTATCTTCTGCTACGCCGGCAGTGGTATGTTGGGCGGCCTGGTAGGTATTCTGCTGGCTTCGCGATTGGGCCAGGGCACACCTGCTGTAGGCACAGCTTACGAGTTGTGGGCCATTGCCGCTACCGTCATTGGCGGCACGAGCCTTTTCGGCGGCGAGGGCACGGTGTTGGGCGTCATCCTGGGGGCGGCCATCATGGGCGTCATGTCCAACGGGATGGTCTTGCTCAACGTATCGTCTTACCTGCAACAGGTGGTGCTGGGCGTTGTCCTCGTCATCGCCGTAACCTGGGATATGTGGCGGCGTCGCCGCGCTGGTTGACAGTACCCCGAAGGGAACATGGCTATGGCAGAGCAGACTCCCATAGTGGAAATGCAAAATATCAAGAAGCACTTCGGGGCCGTACAGGCTTTGCGGGGAGTAGACCTGACCCTATATCCTGGCGAAGTGCTGGGATTGGTGGGCGATAACGCCGCGGGCAAGTCCACGTTGATGAAAGTCCTCAGCGGGGCATACCTTCCCGATGAAGGGCAGATCTTCATTAAGGGCAAGAAGGCGCATATCACCAACCCCGAAGACTCGCGCCGGCTGGGCATTGAGATGGTCTATCAGGACTTCGCGCTGGCGGGCAACCTGGACGTGGCCGCCAATATCTTCCTGGGGCGTGAGATCGTGCGCTGGGGGCTTGGCCCCATCCGCGTCATGAACAAACGCGCGATGGAAGAGCAGTCGCGCAACCTGGTTGACCGTCTCAAGATTGACATCAGTTCGGTACGCCTCAAGGTTGACAGGCTGTCCGGCGGTCAGCGGCAGGCAGTGGCTATCGGGCGCGCCACAGCGTTCGACGCCAAGGTCATCATCATGGACGAGCCAACTGCTGCGCTAAGCGTAGCGGCCATCAGCAAGGTGCTGGATCTGATCCGCGAACTGAAAGCGCAGGGGTGTAGCGTCATTCTCATCAGTCACCGGCTGGAAGATATCTACGCCGTATCCGACCGGGTCATCGTCCTGCGCCAGGGACGTAAGGTAGCAGACCGACCGGTCAGCGGCAACATTCACGAGTTCCGCGAAAACATTGTCGCTTACATGGTGGGCGCTAAAAACGATTTCTCTCAAGAGAGTGAAGAGACACTGGCCGAAAGGGGGTGATGGTCAAAAAGGTACCTGCAGCGAGACCGTTCGCCTCTCATTCTATTGTTAGCCCTTGAGTATTTAGAGACGGAGAGAGTGCCATGAAACGCCTTAGCCTATTGCTGATTCTGATCCTGACTCTACTACCCCTGACCATAGGTCAGACCTCGGCCCAGGAAAACTTCAAGGTAGTGGTGATTGGCAAGTCGGTGCACCCCTATTGGAGCAACGTCGAGATGGGGGTGCGCGCGGCAGCCAAAGACCTGGGGCTGCGCGATGACCAGGTGGTCTTCTGGGTGCCGCCGCGCGAGGATGTGGCCGCACAAATCCAGACGATGGAGACCTACATCGCCGAAGGGGTGACGGGCATCGCCATCGCGCCCTCCGACCCCAACGCCCTGGAGCCGGTGATGAAGAAAGCCGCCGATGCGGGCATCATCGTCACCACCCTGGACACCCCGCCGGTGGAGGGGTCGGTCTCGCTGGTGTACATCGGCACCGACAACTATGCCGCGGGCTTCATCGCCGGGCAGGAGATGGCCAAGCTGCTGCCTGAAGGTGGTGTGGTGGGCATCGGGCGCGGCTCAGACACCGCCCTCAACGCCCTGCAGCGCACCGATGGCTTCCTGGCCGCCCTGGAAGGCACCAACATCACCGCCCTGGAACCGGTCAATGACCGCGAGGACGCCGCCCGCGCCCTCGAACTGGCCAACTCGGTGCTGTCGGCCAACCCCGAACTGGATGGCGCTTTCGGCGTGTACGCCTACAACGGCCCCGCCTGGGCCACCGCCATCAAGGAAGCCGGTCGCGTGGGCAAGACCAAGCTGGTCTGCTTCGACGCCACCACCGACATCATCAACGGCATCAAGGAGGGCGTGATCAATGCCACCGTAGCCCAGCGCGAGTACGACATGGGCTACAAGTCGGTCGAGCTGATCTTCCGCATCGTCACCGAGGGGCAGGAAGCCGCCTTCGCCAAGATGGGCGTGGTGAACGGCGTGATTGACACCGGTGTGGACGTGATCACCGCCGCCACCCTCAAGGACTACGAGGCCGCGCTCGACGCCAAGGGCATCCCGCACGAGTGGACTACCGAAGGCTGGACGCCGCCTGTCGTGGCAGCGCCAGAAGACTTCAAGGTAGTGGTGATTGGCAAGTCGGTGCACCCCTATTGGAGCAACGTCGAGATGGGGGTGCGCGCGGCAGCCAAAGACCTGGGGCTGCGCGATGACCAGGTGGTCTTCTGGGTGCCGCCGCGCGAGGATGTGGCCGCACAAATCCAGACGATGGAGACCTACATCGCCGAAGGGGTGACGGGCATCGCCATCGCGCCCTCCGACCCCAACGCCCTGGAGCCGGTGATGAAGAAAGCCGCCGATGCGGGCATCATCGTCACCACCCTGGACACCCCGCCGGTGGAGGGGTCGGTCTCGCTGGTGTACATCGGCACCGACAACTATGCCGCGGGCTTCATCGCCGGGCAGGAGATGGCCAAGCTGCTGCCTGAAGGTGGTGTGGTGGGCATCGGGCGCGGCTCAGACACCGCCCTCAACGCCCTGCAGCGCACCGATGGCTTCCTGGCCGCCCTGGAAGGCACCAACATCACCGCCCTGGAACCGGTCAATGACCGCGAGGACGCCGCCCGCGCCCTCGAACTGGCCAACTCGGTGCTGTCGGCCAACCCCGAACTGGATGGCGCTTTCGGCGTGTACGCCTACAACGGCCCCGCCTGGGCCACCGCCATCAAGGAAGCCGGTCGCGTGGGCAAGACCAAGCTGGTCTGCTTCGACGCCACCACCGACATCATCAACGGCATCAAGGAGGGCGTGATCAATGCCACCGTAGCCCAGCGCGAGTACGACATGGGCTACAAGTCGGTCGAGCTGATCTTCCGCATCGTCACCGAGGGGCAGGAAGCCGCCTTCGCCAAGATGGGCGTGGTGAACGGCGTGATTGACACCGGTGTGGACGTGATCACCGCCGCCACCCTCAAGGACTACGAGGCCGCGCTCGACGCCAAGGGCATCCCGCACGAGTGGACTACCGAAGGCTGGGAACCGCCGCAATAGAATCACCCGTTCAGATAAACTGTGGGGCCAGTTCTACCTGGCCCCATTCGTTTTCTTAAGCGCAGTTCACCGGGCTGACAGCGGTTCGTGCGCTTTGCGTCCGTAGACCCGCTCATAGGCCTGGCAGTAGGGGCACATACCGCTTTCGATATGCTTGACGAACCAGAAGGCCAGGCCGCGTTGTTTGTGGCGCGCACGCTTGCAAACAGCACATTCCAGGCACTTCTGGGCCATGTCGCGATCCTGCTCGCTGATGGTTTGCGCGGACATCGCTCCTCCTCTATAGAGACCGGACATCTGTCTATACGCAGAGAGGAGCGCGAAGTTGCGTGGCTCAGATGGCGAAGCGGATGATGATCATGTCGCCATCGCGCACGACGTAATCGCGCCCTTCCAGGCGCATCTTGCCGCGCGCTTTCACTTCGGCCATATTGCTACCTGCCGCGACAAAGTCCTCGTAGGCGACGACTTCGGCGCGGATGAACCCGCGCGCCAGGTCGGTGTGAATGGTCGCCGCCGCCTCGACCGCTGTGCCCCCTTTGCGCAGCGGCCAGGCGCGCACTTCGTCGTCGCCATAGGTGAAGAACGAGTGAATGCCCAGCAGGTCGTAAGACACCTGCAAGACGCGCTCGCGGCTGGGCCGCTCGATACCGTATTCGGCCAGGAAGAGCGTCACGTCGTCGGGGTTGTCCAGTTGGGCGATCTCCGCTTCCAGCTTGCCGTGCAGCGCCATCACCTGCGTCTGGCGGTGCTCATAGGCCAGGTCAGGCGGAGTTGTATTGAGGTCGTCGCCCATGTTGACGATCACCAGCACCGGCTTGAGCGTCAGGAAGCCATAGCCGCGCACCAGTTTCAGCTCGTCGGGCGTCAGGTCGAGATCGCGCAGCGGCTGCTCTGCTTCCAGGTGCGCGTGCATCTTCTCCATCAGCGCTGTTTCGAAGGCGTGCTGTTGTTTGTTATCGGTCTTGCCCTTCTTGCGCTCTTCTTCCAGCCGCGCCAGGCGGTTCTCGACGGCGATCAGGTCGAGCAGCAGGAATTCGCCATCAATGACGGCCAGGTCGCGGGTGGGGTCTACCGAGCCGAGCGAGTGCAGGACTGTTTCGTCCTCGAAGGCGCGCAGGACGTGCAGAAAGCCGTCCACCTGGGCCAGTTCGTTGCGCAGGGGGCCGCTCAGCCCGCCCTCGCCGATGCCCTTGTCCAGCCCGCCGATGTCGGTGTAGGTGACGGTGGCGTAAACGGTCTTGCGGGGCTTATAGACCTGGCTCAGATGATCCAAGCGCGGATCGGGCACGTTGACGACGGCGGTGTGCACTTCCAGTTGCCCCGACGAGAACGGCTCGGTGGGGTAATGACTGCCAGTCAGGGCGTTGAAGATGGTAGTCTTGCCGCTGTTGGGCAGACCGATGATTCCCAGTCGCATGAAGGCTCTCTCATTCAGACCCGCTCAGGGGCGCAGCCGACGCGCTTACTGCTGCGCCCAGTATAACGCGGGGGTGAGCTTTGATCGAGGGCGGATCGGGCACGGGAGGGCTTCCCCCTTCGAGCAGCAGAAGCCCTGCTCGTTGGCGTTGCGCCTCGCCAGGCCTGGGCCGCCGACGAAGCGACCCGCACAGGGCGGTTTTCTGGCTTATCGCCCTCTGCGCCGATGATGTTCTTGCAGGCTGCGGACCCGTAGGCCGTGCGCTTTGAGGGCCTGAATGCCGTTAATGGCGGCCTGTGCTGCGCTCAGGGTGGTGAGCAGCGGCACGCCGTAGCGTACAGCGGCGGTGCGAATGCGCATCCCGTCGCTGTGCGCCGTTGGCCCCAGCGGCGTGATGATGATCAGGTCAATCGCCCCTTCGCGGATCAGGTCAACAGCGTGCGGGCTGCCTTCGGAAACCTTGTTGACCGGCATGACGTTCAGCCCTGCCTGCACACAAAAGGCCGCCGTGCCGCGCGTCGCCAGCAGCCGGAACCCCATGCGCTGCAAGTCGCGGGCCAGCTTGAGCGCAGCGCTTTTGTCGTAGTCGTTGACGCTCAGAAAGACTGTGCCCTCCAGCGGCAGTTGATTTCCGGCGGCCAGTTGGGCCTTGGCGAAGGCGTGCCCGAAGTGCGACGCATGGCCCATCACTTCGCCAGTACTGCGCATCTCCGGCCCCAGCAGCGCATCTGTACCCAGAAATTTCTTGAACGGCAGCACGGCCTCTTTGACGAAGAAACCATCTACGGCGGGCATCTCAGCCAGCCCCAGCTCGTCCAACGTCCGTCCGGCGATGATATGCGCCGCGACCCGCGCCAGCGGCACGCCCGTCGCCTTGCTGACAAAGGGCACGGTGCGGCTGGCGCGCGGATTCACCTCCAGCGCATAAACAATGTCATCTTTGATGGCGTATTGCACGTTCATCAGGCCGCGCACGCCCAGCGCCATACCCAACCGCTCGGTGTATTCGATGATGTGCGCCTGGTGAAAGGCCGAGATTTTGTAGGGAGGCAGCACGCAGGCCGAGTCGCCGCTATGGACGCCCGCCTCTTCGATGTGTTGCATGATCCCGCCGATCACCACGCGCGTCCCGTCGGCCACCGCGTCTACGTCCACCTCGTAGGCATCTTCCAGGTAATGATCAATGAGGATGGACTGACCGGGCACCGCGGCTAGCGCCGTCTCGATGTAATGGTCGAGCATGTCTTCGCTGTAGACGATCGCCATGGCGCGCCCCCCTAACACGTAGGACGGTCGCACCATGACCGGATAGCCAACCTCCTGTGCCACGCGACGCGCTTCGGCGGGCGAATGCGCCACCCCATGCGCCGGGCCGGGAATCTCCAGGGCATCCAGCAGCGCGCCGAAACGCCCCCGATCTTCAGCGGTCGCGATGGCCTCCGGCGATGTGCCCAGGATCGGCACGCCATGTTTGAGCAGCGCCGCCGTCAGGTTGAGGGGCGTCTGTCCACCGAACTGCACCACGACCCCCTTAAGTGGCTGCTCACGTTCGACGACATTGAGCACATGTTCCAGTGTCAGCGGTTCGAAGTACAGGCGGTCCGAGGCATCGTAATCCGTGCTGACCGTTTCCGGGTTGCAGTTGATCATCACCACTTCGTAACCGGCTTCGCGGAAGGCCTGCACAGCGTGCACACAGCAGTAATCGAACTCGATGCCCTGCCCGATGCGGTTGGGGCCGCTGCCCAGGATGATCATCTTTTCGCGGCTCGTCGGTGGCGCTTCGCTCTCGGTTTCGTAGCTACTGTACAGATAGGGCGTGTAGGATTCGAACTCCGCGGCGCAGGTGTCCACCACGTGAAAGGTCGGGACAATGCCCGCCGCCAGCCGCCGCGCCCGTACCTCGGCCTCGGTCACTGACTGCCCTTTACCGCTCAGCAGGGCCGCGATGTGCTCATCGGCAAACCCCATGCGTTTGGCGGCGCGCAGCAAGGCGGGGGGCAGCGCGTCGAGCGTCTCATACGCGGCGATCTGCTGCTCCATGTCTACGATCTCGGCCAACTGTGCCAGGAACCAGGGATCAATGTGGCTGACAGCAGCCAGATCGTCCGGGCTGTGGCCAGCGCGCAGCGCCTCCCACAGCGCCCAGATGCGCTCGGCGCGGGGCGTTGCCAGGCTCTCCAGCCGCCCATCCCATACCGGATGTGCAGGGACGGGGAAAGGCGGGCGCGACAGTTCCAGCGAACGCAACCCCTTGAGCAGCGCTTCTTTGAACGTGCGCCCGATGGCCATCGCTTCGCCCACCGACTTCATCTGCGGGCCGAGCGTCAGGTCAACGCCAGGGAACTTTTCGAACGCCCAGCGGGGGAGCTTGGCCACCACGTAGTCAATGCTCGGCTCGAAAGCCGCGACGGTAGTGCGGGTGATGTCGTTCCACAGTTCGTCCAGCGTGTAACCGACGGCCAGCAAGGCGGCCAACTTGGCGATCGGAAAACCGGTCGCTTTGCTCGCCAGCGCCGACGAACGACTGACGCGCGGGTTCATCTCGATCACCAGCACGCGCCCGTCTTCCGGGTTGACGGCGAACTGAACGTTCGAGCCGCCCGTTTCGACGCCGACGGCGGACATCACCACGCGGGCCATGTCGCGCAGGCGCTGATATTCGCGATCGGTTAGCGTCATCGCCGGGGCCACGGTGATCGAATCGCCCGTGTGAACGCCCATCGGGTCGAGATTCTCGATCGCGCAGACCACCACGAAATTGTCGGCCCGGTCGCGCATCACTTCCAGTTCGTATTCTTTCCAGCCGAGCACACTCTCCTCGATGAGCACGCTGCCCACCGGACTTTCGCCGAGGCCGAATTTCACTTTGTCGTCGAACTCGCTGGCATCGAAAGCAATGCCGCCGCCGCTCCCGCCCAGGGTGAAGGAGGGCCGGATCAACAGCGGGAAGCGCCCGATCTCGGCGGCAATGGCGCGGGCTTCTTCCAGCGAACGGGCCAGCCCGCCCCGCGGCACGTCCAGGCCCGCGTCGAGCATGGCCCGCTGGAACAACAGGCGATCCTCGGCGAGTTGTAGCGCGCGCAGATTGGCCCCAATCAGCGCCACCCCATAGCGATCCAGCACGCCGCGCTCGGCCAGCGCCACAGCCATATTCAGGCCAGTCTGCCCGCCGACGGTGGGCAGCAGCGCGTCGGGGCGCTCCTGGGCGATGATCATCTCCAGCACATCGGGCGTGAGCGGCTCGATGTAGGTGGCGTCAGCCAGTTCCGGGTCGGTCATGATGGTGGCCGGATTGCTGTTGACCAGCACAACCCGATATCCTTCGGCCTTGAGCGCTTTGAGCGCCTGCGTGCCGCTATAATCGAACTCGGCGGCCTGCCCGATCACAATCGGCCCGGCCCCCACGATCAGGATGGTATGAATGTCGGTTCGTCTGGGCATGGGTACGTACCTGTGCCTAATGCCGCCCTGCGTCGCGGGCGTGAGCGATCATCAACTGAACGAATTCGACAAAGAGCGGATCGGCATCGTGCGGCCCAGGGCCAGCTTCGGGGTGATACTGCACACTCAGGGCGGGCAGGGTACGATGGCGCATCCCTTCGCAGCACCCGTCGTTCAGGTTGACGTGCGTCACTTCCACCTCTGGCGGCAGGGTATTGGCGTCCACCGCGAAGTTGTGATTGTGAGCGCTGATCTCCACGCGGCCAGTGGGAAGATGCTTGACCGGCTGATTACCCCCGTGATGCCCGAACTTGAGCCGATATACTCTGCCGCCGACGGCCTGACCCAGAATCTGATGGCCCAGGCAGATACCGAAGAGCGGGACACGGCCCAACAGTGCCCGCGTTGCCGCGACGGTATAGGGCAGCGCGGCGGGGTCGCCGGGGCCGTTGCTCAGCAGCACGCCGTCGGGGCGCAGGGCCAACACCTCTTCCGCGGGAGTCAGGGCTGGCACTACGGTCACGCGGCAGCCAAAGGCGCTCAGGCGGCGCAGGATATTGCGCTTGATGCCGAAATCGTAGGCGACGACGTGCAAACCATCCGGCGGCAGGTCGAGCGGGGGGTATGCCCGCCATTGCCGGAACTCCCAGGGGGCGGCGGTAGAGGCGCGCCATTCGTAAGGCATCTGGCACGAGACAGCCTGAACCATGTCTACCCCATCGAGACCAGACCAGGCGCGGGCCTGCGCGATCAGTTCGTCGTCGGTACAGGTTGGGTCTGTGCTCAGCGCCCCTTTCAGCGTACCCGTGACGCGCAGGCGGCGCGTCAGCGCACGGGTGTCTATCCCCGCAATGCCGGGGACACCCTGCCGGGCCAGCCACTCCGACAGGGGACAGGTGGCCCGCCAGCTAGATACACGCGGGCTGAGGTCGCGCACGACAAACCCGCTCAGGAAGGCCCGCCGGGCTTCGTCGTCGTCTGGGGTGATGCCCGTATTGCCAATATGTGGGGCGGTCATGACCACAATCTGCCCCGCGTAGCTTGGATCGGTCAGGATTTCCTGATAGCCCGTCAGGCTGGTGTTGAAGACTACTTCTCCCAGGCGGGTGCCGGATGCGCCAAAGGCTGCGCCATGCCACACGCTGCCGTCCTCCAGCACCAGGCGTGCCAGTCCGGAGACGATCCCCATGCTGTGCTCTCCTATGCAACCCATCGGCTATAAGCACTATTAGGGATACCGTCACCGGCCCCGGCAAACAAGGTGCATTTTGACCAATTCGGCCTTTTGTGTCGCGCTGCGGACGAAGGGGAGTGCCTGGGCGAGAGAAAGTAAGTCCCCTCGCCCACAGCGTTGGGAGAGGGGATTTAGGGGTGAGGGGAGACTTGTGGCTAATGCATAGCTCGCCAGAAGAGAGAGGCAGGCATGGAAGAAGATGCCGGACGACAGCCTATCACTGTCCCTAGCTGCGCCCGTAGACGGGCACCACCGCCCCGTTGACCGCGCGGGCAGCGTCCGAGGCCAGGAAGAGGATCACGTCGGCGATTGCCTCCGGCGCGACCCACTTGCTGTAGTCGGCCCCTGGCATGGCCTGGCGGTTCTGCGGTGTGTCAATCGTGCCCGGCAGCACGCAGTTGACGTTGATCCCTTCCTGGCGCAATTCGGCAGCCAGCGTCTCCACCAGGCGAATGACCGCGCTCTTGGCCGCGCTGTAGGCGCTGTGTTTCGCCGTGCCTGTCAGCCCGCCGCGCGCGGCCACATGAATGATCTTGCCGCCGCCCTGCGCCACCATGGTTGGGATCACCGCCTTGCTGATCAGAAAGGCAGTGCGCGCGTTGAGCGTGAGCATAAAGTCCCACGTCTCCAGCGGTGTTTCGTGTACCGGCGTGCCAGCGCGATAGCCGCCCACCGTGTTCGCCAGGATGTCAATGCGCCCAAAGCGTTCGAGCGCGCCAGTGACCAACGCCGAGACGGACGCCTCGTCGGTCAGGTCGGCGGCGGCGAAGTACACCCGCGCGGGCGCGAACTGTTCCGGCGGATAGGCAAGGGGCAGGCGGTCAGGCAAGCGATCTACCAGCACCAGCGACGCGCCGCTCTGGTAGAAGGCGCGAGCGACCGCGCCGCCCAGGTTGCCCCCAGCGCCGGCGACCAATGCTACCTTGCCAGTGAAGTCGAACATGAGCTTCCTCCCTCAAAAGCGACTTCAACGATCAGGTTTTGCCACAAACCGGGGGCGATGACAAACAGCCCCGCGCGGAGATACCCGAAATGCACCCCCCTTGAGAGGTGCGCGCAAACTGTGACAGGCCGTTTGCTGCGTTGTGGTTTACCTCACCCCCAGCCTCGCTTCGCTCGGCTTGCCCCCTCTCCGACGCGGAGAGGGGGCGCGAGGCGCGCCAGCGCCGAGCAGGGGTGAGGTCAACGCCTCCGCACCGAGCAAATCGCTGAGACCCTTTGCTCGCACTCAGTTTGAGGGGTGCGTTTCACAACAGTTCACCTCAGAGCACGGCTGCAGAAATCCGCCTCAGTTCGCTTGCACTCGTGAACTGGCAACCTGTCCGTAAATTCCTGGCGCGCAGCAAGCAGTGCCCCCACAGAACCGAATTTACGGATAGAAGATACTTAGGGGTGAGGGGCAGCAGACGGCTGCAAATTGCCTGTCAGATTTTGCACGCCCCTGGTGCCAGCGCACGGTTGTAGTTCCGGCGGGCGCTCAGTATCATTAAGGGCATTGCGCCCCACACCAGAGGGCGCAGCGAATGCCTCTGCTCGCTCCTCCGGCGGGCTTGCCTGGAAGTGATCCATGACCGTAGTCTACGCAACTCCTGTAACCGCCCGACCCAATCCCCAGAAAAAGAACATCCTGATCCGCAGACTGGCGCGCGCGCCCTGGTGGTTGTTGTTGATGGCGCTGATGGTCATCGTGTTCGCGCTGAGCGTGAACGACCGCCATCCCTACCCGATCATCTGGCGGGCCGTCCGCCAGGGCATCTGGACGACCATCTGGGTGTCGGTAGTCGCCTACAGCATCGCCGTGGTTTTGGGCCTGCTGGTAGCACTGCTGCGCCGTTCCAACAACGTGATCATCTATCAGCTCAGCACCTTCTACGTCGAAGGGGTACGCGGCATTCCCACGCTGGTGCTGGTCTACTATATGGCGTTGGCCGCCATCCCCCAACTGATCACGCTGGGCAACGAGTTTGGCGAGTGGCTGTCGTACCTCAAGATCACTATCACTCTCAGCGACAGCGCTGTCTATCACCTGACCTTCCAGAGCATCGGCACCAGCCTGGCGGAGTTCAACACGCGCCAGTTTCCCAACGCCTACCGGGCCATCATCGGCCTGGCGATTTCCTACAGCGCCTTCCTTTCAGAAATCTTTCGCGCCGGCATTGACAGCATCGGCAAAGGGCAGCGCGAGGCCGCCGAGAGCCTGGGCATGACGCGCTGGCAGATCATGCGCCTGGTGGTGTTGCCCCAGGCCATCCGCGTGGTGATCCCGCCGCTGGCCAATGACTTCATCGCCATGCTCAAGGAAAGCTCGCTAGTCTCTATCCTGGGTGTCGAGGACATCACCCGCCAGGGGCAAACCTACGCGGCCAGCACCTTCACCTTTTTCCAGGCATACAATGTGGTCGCTCTGACCTACCTGGTGTTGACGCTCTCTCTGTCCATGGCTGTCAAGCTGCTGGAGATGTACCTGCACCGCGGACGCGAGCACGTCTAGCGGAATGCGCACAGCGATCAACGCGGAGACTCCATGCCCGACGATGTCATCCTGGCTATAGACAATGGTACGCAGAGCGTGCGCGCCCTGCTCTTCGACCTGCAGGGGCGGCTGCTGGCCAAGTCGCGCGTGATGATCGAGCCGTATGTGTCGCCGCGCCCTGGCTGGGCCGAGCAGCGCCCTGAATACTTCTGGGAAAAGCTGTGTGAGGCGTGTCGTCAACTCTGGACGCTGACTGACATCCCCAAAGAGGCGGTGCGCGGTGTGGCGCTGACCACACAGCGCGGCACGGTGATCAACCTGGACAGCGCGGGGCAACCCCTGCGCCCGGCTATCGTCTGGCCGGATCAGCGGCGGGCGGTCGGCGTGCGGCCCGTCGGTGGACTGTGGGGGCTGGCCTTTCGCGTGGCGCGGCTGCGCGACACGGTCGCCTATCTACAGGCCGAAGCCGAAGCCAACTGGATCGCCAGCGAACAACCTGATCTGTGGGCGCGCACGCACAAGTACGTGTTGCTCTCCGGCTACCTGACTTATCGCCTGACCGGTCGGCTGGTGGATTCGGTGGGCTGCCAGGTGGGTTACCTGCCCTTCGACTACAAGCGTCAGACCTGGGCGCGCGCCTGGGACTGGAAATGGGGGGCGCTGGCTGTGCGCCCCGAACAGTTGCCGGAGCTGGTGCCGCCGGCCACGCCCCTGGGCAACGTCAGTTCGCGCGCCGCTCAGGAGACAGGTCTCCCCGCCGGTCTGCCGGTGATCGCTGCCGCTGCCGACAAAGCCTGCGAGGTGATCGGCTCTGGCTGCCTGGAACCGCACATCGGCTGCCTGAGCTACGGCACGACGGCGACGATCAACACTACACACCGCCGCTATATCGAGGTCATCCCGCTCATCCCACCCTACCCGTCTGCCGTGCCGGGTGCCTATAGCCTGGAAATACAGATTTACCGCGGCTTCTGGATGGTGAGTTGGTTCAAGCAGGAGTTCGGTCACCGCGAAATCGCCCTGGCTGAACAAAACGGCGTTGAGCCGGAAACATTGCTCGACGAGTTGCTGACCCAGGCCCCGCCCGGCTCGCAGGGGCTGGTCTTGCAGCCCTATTGGTCACCAGGGGTGCGCGTGCCGGGGCCGGAAGCGCGTGGCGCGGTGATCGGTTTCAGCGATGTGCACACGCGCGCTCATCTCTACCGCGCCATCCTGGAAGGGCTGGCCTATGCCCTGCGCGAGGGTAAAGAGCGCACCGAGAAGCGCAGCGGCGTGCCCATCACCGAACTGCGCGTTTCCGGCGGCGGGTCCCAGAGCGACGCGGCTATGCAGCTCACCGCCGATGTCTTCGGCTTGCCCGCTGCCCGCCCGCACACCTACGAAACTTCGGGGCTGGGCGCGGCCATTGACGCGGCAGTGGGGTTGGGCCTGCATCCGGACTTCACTACGGCTATTCGCACCATGACGCGCATTGAGCGCGTCTTCGAGCCGAATCCGGCCACCCATGCCATCTACGACGCGCTGTACAATCAGGTCTACCGGCGGTTGTATGGGCGGCTGCGCCCGCTCTACGAGACGCTGCACCGTCTGTCGCCGTGAGGGTGTGAAGCGCTTTTGGGTTTACAAAATTGCAATTCTGATGCAAAATATAAACACAAGCCGTGTTGCTATACAGAAGAAAGTGCCCCATGCTCCCGATCGGAGAACGGCTCAGGCTGGCGCGCCTCAAAGCGGGCATGAGTCAGCTCGAACTGGCTGAGCGCGTCGGCGTATCGGCCATGTCCATCTCGAAATATGAGAACAACCTGATGGTGCCCAGCGCCACGACGCTGTCCAGGCTGGCGCAGGTGTTGGAGGTACGCCTCGAATTCCTGTTGCGCCAGGCTCCTGCTGTGCAGATTGCCCCCCTTTACCGGCGTCACAGGCGCATGAGCGCAAAGACCGAGCAATTAGTCAAAGCGCAGGTTCAAGACCGGTTGGAACGCTATCTGCTGGTCGAATCGTTCTTCCCAGACGAGCGGGCGAGGACGTGGCTGCCTGAGGGGTTTCCGTACCCTGTCAGGTCGCTTGACGATGCCGAGCGGGCCGCTGCGGCTCTGCGCGAAGCCTGGCAACTGGGTACTGATCCCATTGTCAATCTGACCGAGTTGCTTGAAGACAAGGGGATCAGGATCGGCCTGATAGAAGGCGCTGCGAATTTCGACGCCTGCACGTTCCTGTACGATGAACACACGCCGGTCATTGCTGTCAACCGCAATCGGCCAGCCGACCGCCAGCGCTTCGATCTGGCACATGAGGTGGGACATCTGATGATGCAGGTAGCCGACTATCTCGATGAAGAGAAGGCCGCTCACCGTTTCGCTGCGGCTCTGCTGGTTCCCGCCGCAGTAGCTGTCATGGAACTTGGTCAGCGCCGTAGCTACCTGGACCTGTTCGAATTGCTGAAGCTTAAAGAGAAATACGGCATGAGCATCGCCGCCTGGATATACCGGGCACAAGACCTGGGCATCCTCCCTGGCGGCTCTGCCCGCCGGTTGTGGCAACAACTGAGCGCGCGGGGCTGGCGGAAAGAAGAACCGGGGATGCTCCCGCCAGAAACCCCTGGCCGGATGTACCGTCTGGTGCGGCGTCTGGTTGCCGAGGGGATTATCTCTGAAGCACGGGCAGCAGAGTTGATGGGCGAGCGTATCGCTCTGTTCTCACCCCAGCGCGAGGAAGCCCGTGCGGTGTATCGTTGATACCAATATCCTTATTGACCTCAACCGGGGCAACCTGCTGGAATGGCTCTTTGCCCTGCCCTTCCAGTTCGCTGCACCCGATGGTGTCCTGGACGAGCTGCGGGAACCAGATCGAGAACGCCTGCGGCGAATGGGCTTGCAGCGCATAGCTTTGTCTACGGAACAGCTTTTTCAAGCGGCTTCGCTCAGCGCAGAGCACCGGCATCTCTCATTAGGTGATTGCACAGCGCTGATCGCCACGCGCACGACCCAAAGTGTGCTACTGACAGGTGATGCAGGGTTGCGTAGATTGGCCTACCAACAGGGTATCACGGTGCACGGCGTACTGTGGGTACTTGACGAACTGGAAGCCGCTGGGTTGCTGAGCTACGCCGCCCTGGCGGCCAGCCTGCGCCAGATGCTGGCTGCAGGCGCTCGCCTCCCCGTGTGATATCCGCCTGAAGCGCTGGGAACACCCCTGAACAGTCACCCCTGGCGGCTGCGCCCGCTCTACGAGACACTGCACCGTCTGTCGCCGTGAGGCAAGTTGGGCAGTGTGCCCGACCTTGCGCTAAAACTGTCAACTGTGCGTATCCTTCATTTCTGGTACAAGGGGGCAAAAAAGACATGCAATATCGTCGTTTGGGTAAGTCTGGCCTGAAAGTCAGCGCCTTAAGCCTGGGGGGATGGACGACCTTCGGCGACACCCTGACCGATCCGCGGCTGGCACGCGACATCATCGTCAAGGCTTACGATAGCGGGATCAACTTCTTCGACATTGCCGATGTCTACGCCAAAGGCGAAGCCGAACGGCTGATGGGGTCGATCCTCAAGCTGTTTCCGCGCCATACGCTGGTCATCTCCAGCAAGGCGTACTGGCCGATGAGCGACGACGTGAACGACCGCGGCCTGTCGCGCAAGCACATCATGGAGAGCGTGGAGAAATCGTTGCAGCGCATCGGCACCGACTATCTCGATCTCTACTTCTGCCACCGCTGGGATGACGAGACTCCCCTGGAAGAGACCGTCCGCGCCATGAACGATCTGGTGCACCAGGGCAAGATTCTCTATTGGGGCACCAGCGAGTGGACGGGCGCGCAAATCCGGCAGGCGCTCGATCTGTGCGAGCGACACAACCTCTACAAGCCGCAGGTCGAACAGCCCCAATATAGCCTGATCGTCCGCCGCAAGGTCGAAGAGGATGTGTTGCCCGTCGCCGAAGGGGCGGGCATGGGCCTGGTGGTCTGGAGTCCGCTGGCCAGCGGGCTGCTCACTGGCAAATACGACGACGCCGTGCCCAGCGATAGCCGTCTGGCGCGCTTCGACTGGCTGCGCGACAACTGGTACAAGCAAGACCTGATCGCCGCGACCCGCCAACTGAAGCCCATCGCCGAGGGCCTGGGGTTAACGCGCGCGCAACTGGCCATCGCCTGGGTATTGCGCCAGCCAGGGGTCAGCAGCGCGATCACGGGGGCAACCAAAGTGGCGCAGCTTGAAGAGACGCTCAAGGCGGTTGACGTGACGCTGGACGCCGAGACGCTCGCCCGTATAGACGAGATTTTCGCGCCCGTCGTCCAGTAACGTTCGGTAGAACCATGTCAGGCAGGGCCTGGGTGTTGGTGGACAGGCCAAAGGGAGGGATTCGATGCCAGAGGCTTTGATCTGGGGAGCTTCGGGTGGAATCGGGGCGGCGCTGGTGAACACTCTGCACACGGCGGGATGGCGCGTGCTGGCCGTGGCCCGCGATATAGCACGTGTCCCCGCGCAGGTAGATTTTGTCTGCTCCTTCGACGCAGCCAACCCCGCCAGTTTCCGGGAGGCAAGCACTTTGCTCGCCTACGAAACCGAGGGCGTGGAGCTGGTGGTCTATGCGGCTGGCGACCTGCGGGCGGAGATGCTCAAGAAGATGGATTTCTCCGACTGGGATGCTGTACTGGCCAGCAACCTGACCGGCGCATTCCTGGCGGCCAGTCACAGCCTGTATCTGCTCAAAGACGACGGGCTGATGGCCTTCCTGGGCGCATACGTGGATCATGTGACCCTGCCCAAGATGGGCGCGTATGCCGCCGCCAAGGCCGGCCTGGAAGCGCTGGTGGCCGTGCTGCGCAAAGAAAATCGTCGCCAGCGTTTCGCCCTGGTGCGCCCCGGCGCAGTGAACACGCCTTTCTGGCAGAAAGCGCCCTTCAAACTCCCTGCCGATGCCAAAGCACCACAGGCCATCGCCGCTGCACTTCTGGCGCACTATCACAGCGGGCAGAACAGCGACCTGAACCTGTGACAGGGCGCACGCTCAATTGTCCAGACGGGCCAGCCAGGCATCGAGTTCGGCGCGGGTGGGCGCGGCAGTGGCACCGCCCACCTGCGTCACCGATAGGCCGCCGCAGATGTTGGCATAGCGGGCGCAGCGTTCCAGGGGAGCGCGTTCCACCACATAGCCCAGCAGAAAGCCCGCGTTGAAGCAGTCGCCCGCGCCGGTCGTGTCTACCGCTGGCCCGGCGTTGACCGCGGGCGCATGAATGATCTTGCCCTCTGTGCCGATCCACGCGCCATTGGCCCCATCTTTGACTACCACGATCTCCGTCCAGTCCATCAGGCGGTAGAGCGCGCTTTCGACGGCGCTGCTGCCGCTGATCAGCAGCGCCTCGCGGGCGTTGGGCATGAAGATATCCACCATGCTCAACAGGCGCGGCCAGGTGCAGGCATTGGGCAGGTTGGGCACGTCCTGGCAATCCATCGAGACGGTTGCGCCGTGCGCGCGCGCTTCCTCCACCAGCGGCGTCAGGCGCTCCAGCGACATAATCGCGCCCAGATGCAGATGTTTGAAAGAACAGCGCCGCATGGCCGCCAGCCAGTGCGCTTCCAGGTCAATCGGCGGCGGATCATGATAGGTGACGAAGGCGCGCTCGCCCTGGAAAGGGATCGAAGTGGTGACGCGGCGATAGGGTTTGTCTACGTTGGCAGCCAGCGAGAGGTCAACGCCTTCGGCCACTGCCAGGGAACGCACGTACTGGCTGTAGTAGTCATCGCCGAAGCAGGCCGCCCAGCCCACGCGCACCCCCAGCCGGTGCAGCGAAGTGGCAGTGATGAACATGGCCCCGCCCGTGGCAATGATGCCCTGCGCGTAGACCTCGCGCCCCAACATGGGGAATTCGGGCAGACCTGTGTAGATCAGGTCGAAGAAGTAGTCACCGGGCACGAAAATGTCATATTCCAGTTCCAACGCGGTTTTCTCCAACGAGTGAAAGACAAGGCCTCACCGCAGAGGCGCAGAGGGCACAGAGAAGAACCTGTCAGGCGCTCAGTTTTCTGCCTCTGCCTGTTCTGCGTCCCCGCGGTTCAGAGACCATTTGAAACCCCTCACCCCGGCGCTGTGCACCACCCCTCGCCCTCAACGGGGCTATGCATTACCCACAAGTCTCCCCTCACCCCTCAATCCCCTCTCCCAACGCTGTGGGCGAGGGGACTTACTTTCTCTCGCCCAGGCACTCCCATCCGCCCGCAGCGCGGGAGAAGGGGCCGGGGGTTGAGGGGGGCTTTACGGTCTCTCAACTCCTTAACGCTTGACGCCGCCCATGGCAATGCCAGCGATGAAATAGCGTTGCATGGCCAGGAACAGGATCAGCATGGGCACCGTCGCCAGAAACGATCCCATCATCAGCAGGTTGTAAGGCGTGTGACGCTCGCCCTGCAGCAGGGCAATGCCGATCGTCACCACGCGCGTGTTGGGCGTGCTGGACACCACCAGCGGGTACAGGAAATCGTTCCACGCTGCCTGCACAGTGATCACGGCGAAGGCCGCCAGCGCGGGCACCGAAAGCGGCAACGTGACATGCCACAGCACGCGCAACGGGTTTGCCCCATCTATGATCGCCGCTTCCTCGATCTCCAGCGGGATTTGCAAGAACGCCTGACGCAGCAGGAACAGCGCAAACGCGCTGAACATCCCCGGCACGATCAGCGCTTTGAAGCTGTTCAGCCAGCCCAGTTTACGGATCAGCATGTACTCTGGGATGAGGATGGCCTGGAAGGGCACCATCAACAGCGCCAGGCACAGCGCAAAGATGAGGTTGTGCCCCGGAAAGCGGAAGCGGGCGAAACCATAGGCCGCCAGCGAACAGGTGACGAGCTGCCCCAGCGTCCGCCCGATGGTCACGATGGCCGAATTGAGCAGATAGCGGTTGAAGTGGGGCGATGTATTGTAGAGCGTATCGAGATTCTGGCGGCACACCGGGTTGTCGGGCAGGAAGCGCACGGGCAGTTTGTTCAGTTCGACGGGCGGCTTGCAGGCGGTGGAGGCCATCCACAGGAAAGGCAGCACCATCACGATGGCCCCGGCCAGCAGCACCATATACGAAAAAAGCTGGATGGGCACGGTCAGGTCGCGCGGGCCTGTCTTCCTCCGCTTGAGTAGCAGCCCCTTCATGACTGACTCTCCGCTTCGTAGTACACCCAATAGCGCTGAATGGCGAGCTGAAACACCGTCACCAGCAGGATCAGCGTGAAAAGCACCAGCGCGATGGCCGAGGCATAGCCGAACTCAGAGTTGGTGAAGGCGCGCCGGTAGAGGTAGTAGGCCAGCGTGGTCGCGCTGCCGCCGACGCCGCCGGGCACTGTGCGCAGCGTCATCACGTAGACCTGATCGAAAATCTGGAAGCCGTTGATGATCGCCAGCACCACCACCAGAAAAGTCGTGGGCGAGAGCATGGGCAACGTCACATGGCGGAAGCGCCCCCAGCGCCCCGCGCCATCAATCCGTGCCGCTTCGTATAGCTCGGCGGGGATGGCCTGCAAACCAGCCAGGAAGATCACCATGTCGAAGCCCAGCCGCTGCCAGATGGTGACGACGGCCACCGGAATCAACACCAGGCCAGGGTCAACCAGCCAATTGGTGTCGCCCAGGCCCAGCGGCTTGAGAATCTGGCTGAGAATGCCATAGCGCGGCTGGAAGATGCTCGTCCACACTACCGACGCTGCCACCGTCGAGGTGACCACGGGCAGAAAATAGGCTGTGCGCAGCAGGTTGCGCCCGCGCAGCGGCAGGTTGAGCAACACCGCCACGCCCAGCGCCAGGCCGACTTCCAGCGGCACGGCCAGCCCGATCAACTTGAAGGTGTTGGTCAGCGCCTGGGCGAACCTGTCGTCCTGGATCAGGCGCTCGAAGTTGTCCAGCCCGATGAAACGCGCTGGCCGGATGGCGTTCCATTCCTGCAACGAAGTGGAAAAAGCCATCAGCACGGGGATGCCGAAGAAGAAGAACAGCCCTAGCGTATTGGGAGCGATCAAGGCCAGACCCCACAGCGCCTTGCGCCGGCTGAGCGGCGTAGGGCCAAGCCATTCCAGCGGGCGCGCCAGCCAGACACGCCAATGAGTCGTGGTCGGTCGTAGAGTAGACATCGCAAACTAAAGCCGGGGAGCGGGCGACCCTCACTCCCCGGCGGGTGAGTCGGAGAGACGCCTAGGGCAACTGCTCGTTGATCACGTCGCACGTCTCGGCGACGGCATCCTCGACGCTCATGCCCAGATCGAAGATCTTCACGACCAGCTCGGTGTTCATCACGTCCCAGATTTCCTCGAAGACGGTGACACCCTGCGAGTCGTAGGTAGCGTCTACGAACGCCTGGATGTTGACATCGGTCTCGCCGAACGAGTCAATCCACAGTTGCTGGATCGCGGGCGAGGGGTTGGCCGGTGCCACATTGCCACCTTCGGCGAAGAAGCGCTGCCCCTCGTCGCTGGCCAGGAAGAGGATCAGGTTGGCGGCCAGGTCGGGATTGGCGGTGCGCGCCGAAGCCACATAGCCCACCGCGTGCACGATCGAGCGGCTGCGACCGGTCTGCGGGTGCTTGGGCAGTTGCACCACGTCCCAGTTGAAGGGCACTTCCTGCAGCGCCTGCGTCAGCTTCCACGAGCCGCCGGTGATCATGGCCACCTTGCCCGACGCCCAGAAGTTGAAAGCGTCGTCGGCGGAGGTGCCGCCCATCACCGACACCGAGGGCATGTAGCCCTTGTCGTACAGGCCCTTGAGAAAGTTGAGCGCTTCCAGGCTGCCGGGGTTGTCCAGCGTGCAGTCGGTGCGGGCCGCGTCTACGACTGGCGTCTCGCCCGTGGCGGCGATCCAGTTCGGATAACCGGCCTGATATTCGGCGTAGACCGCCGCGCCATAGACATCGGCCTCTGGATCAGTCAGCGCCTCGGCGTAGGCGGCGAAGTCGTCCCATGTCCAGTCGGCAGTGGGATAGGCCAGCCCCTTGGCGTCGAACATGTCTTTGTTGTAGAAAACGGTAATGGTGTCCCAGTTGACCGGTGCGGCGTACAGGTCGCCGTTCTCGCCCCAGCGATAGGGGCCGACCAGACCGCTGCCCCAGACCGAGGTATCTACGCCGAACTCGTCCCAATAGGGCTGCAGGTTGAGCACCGCCTCGTTGACCGCGTAGAAGTAGAAGAACGGCTGCGACATGTTGAAGACATCCGGCAGTTCGCCACCGGCAGCATTCGTCTTCAGCAGGTCCCAATACTGACCCCAGGGCTGTACCTGCAGCTCTACCTCAGCGCCAGGGCAATATTCGCTCTTCCACAGCTCGATAGAGTCGCCGATAATCTTGGCCCAGTTCTCGTCCCAGACCCACATGGTCAGTTTGCCTGGCTCTTTGCAGGGCAGCGCCTTGATGACAGCTTCGCCTTCCTGGGCCTGGACTGGCAGTGCCAGCGCCAGCATGAGTACCACAATGAGCAACAAGCCAACACGACGTGCGTTCATAGAAACCTCTCCTCACCTAAGAATCCCACTCTTGTCACGCGCCCGTTGCCTCAGAGGCCATTTGATCACCCCTCACCCCGGCGCTGTGCGCCACCCCTCTCCCTCAATGGGGAAAAGCTGGCCCGTCTCCCCTTCGCCCCTCGGAGGGGGGCTGAGGGGGCTTTTCAAACGGTCTCTCAATCTTCGGCAACGCGCGATGTGCTGTTATTATAGCGCAGAATCGGCGTGTTGCTCAGGGACATAAAGTGAAAAATCAAGAGTTTCCTGAGGCAAAGTTCCATCAGGTCTTTCACACCATACGACGTGTCTTCGCCAGGTTTTTTAGGGGCGATCTTGTGCAATTTGAACAAGACCGTTGCCGGGTCATGCCGTACAATTGCAGATACACAGATATGCCCTATGTGACTGTTCGCCCAGAGCGCGGATTGTAATGTTCATGGTTTGACACACATTGAGCAATTTTGCTAACATAAGGTATCCTTTCTCAACTGTTTCTCCCTGTTTTTCTGGT
Organism: uncultured Anaerolineales bacterium; assembly: GCA_937135955.1. GTDB lineage: Bacteria > Chloroflexota > Anaerolineae > Aggregatilineales > Aggregatilineaceae > UBA2029. The sequence continues at coordinate 53,704 of CAKZOB010000020.1, forward strand.
GCCCTGGCGGGCGCATGGGCCAAAGCCGGGGCGAGCGAAGTGAACCGAACATCTCAACGCTCTACGAACGCAAGCGGTCATAAGGAGGTGCCTTCGGGAATAGTCACATCTTCAGAAGTACCTATCGCGAGCAGATCGTCAGCCATGTGAGTCATGCGTCACATCCTACTTGATTTGCAGGAGAGATTAAACCATGCGCAAAAAACTGCTGTTCCTGATTATCACGGCCCTGCTGCTGGTGACCGTGCTGCCCGTACAGGCACAGGAGGGCGGCAAGGTAGTGGTCAAGCCCGGCGAAAAGATCAAGATCGCCGTGGCGACCGACCTGACCAATGCCATCCCCGAATTCGGCCTGGACATCGCCCAGGGTGCCCAGACGGCCCTGTCGTTCCTCAACGAGAAGGGCGGCATCAAGGGCTTCGAGGTCGAGATGTTTGTCGAAGACGACCGCTGCACGGGTGACGACGCCACTACGGTGGCCAACCGCATCGCCTCCGATCCACAGGTAGTCGCGGTTGTGGGCCATATCTGCTCTGGCGCGACGATTGCGGCCTCCAACGTCTATGAAGAGGCGCGTATTGTGATGGTGTCGCCCAGCGCAACGGCGGCAGAAGTGACCTCGCGCGGCCTGACTGTCATCAACCGTGTGGCCCCGCTGGACAGTGTGCAGGGTGTGTTCGACGCACACTTCATCTACAAAGTGCTGGGCGCTCGCAAGATCGCCGTGCTGCACGATAACGATACCTATGGGTTGGGCCTGGCCACCGCCGTGAAGGATGAGTTCGAGCGGCTGGGTGGCGAAGTGGTGGCCTTCGAAGGGATCAACCCCGAAGATCAGGACTATCGTCCGGTGCTCACCCCGCTGGTAGCGCTGGAGCCAGAGGTGATCTTCTTCGGCGGTTACGAGCAGCAGGCCGTGCTGCTGGCTCCCCAGAAGAACGACGTCGGCCTGCAGGACGCGATCTTCTTCGGCCCGGATGGCATCTTCGGCCAGGCGTTCATTGACGGCGCGGGCGATGCCGCAGAAGGCACCTACGCCAGCTTCCCGCCTCAGCTCGTCTATGAGGACTGGGATGCCCGCTACGAGGAACTGTTCGGCATCAACCCGACCGAAGACTTCCTCGGCCCGTTCCACTACCATGCTGCCGATGCTGCCGGCCTGATCTTCGCCGCGTTGGAGAAGGTGGCTGAGATTGACGCCGACGGCAACCTGGTGGTCGATCGCGAGGCGCTCATCAAAGCTGTGCGCGAGACCAAGGACTACGAGGGCCTGACAGGCACGCTCACCTGCGCCGAAAACGGTGACTGCGGCGCGACTGTCTTCAACATCTATGTGGTGGAAGACGGCGAATTTGTGCCGGTGGAAGTGCCCGAAAACCTGCTGGAGATGGAAGTCGAGTAACCCGCCTGTGACCCAGGCGGACCAGAGTGGTTCGTAGCGTACCAGCGCCATAAGTTGGAGTTTTGCTTGTGGCGCTGGTACAATTTCGCCCTAATCTGCAGGCTTCGCACGCTGAGCCAAGCAGAGTGTCTTGTAGCGCATTCCTGGGGGTAGCTCTGGCTTGGCGCGGGCCTCAGCGCCCTGGGGAGGGAGATCTGGATGGCGCACATCACACAGGCTCGCCGGTTAGAACGCATCGAACTCAATGCCGACCAGCTCAGCAGCCAGTATTTCGGTTGGGGGGCTTTGATCGCCACCCTGCGTATCTTCTGGGTGATTGCAGTCAACGCCAAGCTGTTCGGCTCACCGCCAGACGACATCTACGTCCGCATCGGAGACTGGCTGGGCATCCTTTTATGGGGCTACACACTGATCGGGCTGATAGGTCTGGGAGCGGTGCTCTACGCACGGTCGCGCAGTGAAGAGGCGACCTCCTCGACGCGGGTGATCATCAACTATCTGGGGGTGGTGCTCTTCCTGGCTGCCTCCATCCGCGTGGTCACCGTCATCGAAGCCGACCCGGCACGCTTTCCCATCACTCTATGGGGCTTGCAACTGGTCAACGGGCTGGTGCTGGGCGGCATGTACGCCCTGGTGGCGCTGGGCTACACCCTGGTATATGGCATCCTGTTCATGATCAACTTCGCGCACGGCGAAGTGCTGGTCATGGGCACTTTCGGCGGCTGGTTTGCGCTCACCTATGTGATTGAGACAGGCGGGGGCACTTTTGAGGTAGGCGCGGCCACTGTGGCAGGGGTGCTGCTGCCGCTGATCTTCGCCGTGCTGTTCCTGCCTCTGGAAACTCTCGCCGCCCGGGCAGGACGCCGCCATACCGCCCGCGCCGCCGAACCCGACCCTACCTGGTTCATCACCCTTCTCAGCCTACCCGTGCGGATGCTCATCGGCGCGCTAGTTGGCTACGGCCTGCTGCAAGCGCTGGGAGGCTTCGCCCCGCACATCTACGAAGCGGTGGCCACCATTGTGGCGCTGCTGTTCATCGTGGCAGTGGGAATGATCGTCTCGATGCTGGTGGCGGTCACCGTCGAGCGCATCGCCTATCGCCCGTTGCGCGGCGCGCCGCGCCTGACGCCGCTGATCAGCGCCATCGGTGCGTCGTTCTTCCTGCAACAGACCATGCTCAACGTCTTCGGCCCCTCCAAACGGGCTTATAGCCGCCCCAAGCTGATAGACGGCACCCTTGACGTGCGCCTGGGCGATCTGGGCACCATTCCCGTCACCAAAACGGGCATCATCATCGTCATCTTCTCTTTGCTGCTCATGGTTTTCCTATACCTGTTTGTGCAGCGCTCCAAGACGGGGCGGGCCATGCGCGCGGTGGCCGAAGACAAGCCAACCGCCGCCCTGATGGGGGTAGACGTTGACCGGGTGATCGTGATCACCTTCGCCCTGGGCGCGCTGCTGGCGGGCGCAGCCGGCGTGATGATGGGCTTTCACAATCAGTCGTTCAACTTCCGCGCCGGTTTCATCCCTGGCCTCAAGGCTTTCACGGCTGCCGTGTTGGGCGGCATCGGCAACATCCCCGGCGCGATGTTCGGCGGCTTCTTCCTGGGGTTGGTAGAAGCGCTGGGGCCAACCATGCTGGGCATCCCGGCAGAGTATAAGGACGTGATCGCCTTCAGCCTGCTGGTGCTCGTGCTCATCTTCCGGCCTACCGGCATCTTCGGTGAAGTGTTGGCAGAAAAGAAGGTGTAGGCCATGCTGCAAACACGCATCCGACAGTTTATTACCTCTGTGCGCGAGGGGATCAGCGCCGGTTTCATCAGCGGGATACTGGTGATCTTCCTGATCCTGCTGGGCATTCCGATCAACCTGCGCGATATCGCTCTGTTCGTGATCCTGCTGGTGCCGGTCATCTTCGGGGTGCGGCTGGCGCGCCGTCTGCACGGGCGCGGGCTATTCCACTTGCTGCGCAACGCCCTGGTGCTGGGCCTGGTAGCGGCGCTGTTGGCCTACCTGCTGATGGCGCTGATCAACCGCTGGCAGGAACATGGCGTCAACGTCACCAACTATTTTCCCTCCGTCACAACCGATACGATGACGCTGCTCTCCGGCGTGCCCGCGTCGGAACTGTTCCCCAACCCGCCGCGCGATCCCCTCACCGGCCAATATCCGGAGGGTAAACCGCTGCGCGCCAATCCCATGCGCCTGACCTTCGACGAGAAAACAGGGCTGGAGGTGCTGGGCGTCAACGTCGTCATCGGCGGGTTCTATGGCTTCCTGCTCGCGTTGATCGTGACAGGCGTGGCCGGCGCGTTGCTGGGCTGGGTTTTCCTGGCGGCACGCGCGGGGCAGCGCTGGAAAGCCGCCCGCGCCTATCTTTCTACCAGCCCGGCGGCGCATAACGGCGTCTTGCTGTTGCCGCTCGCTTTCTTCGCCCTGCTGTGGCTGACGGTCGGTCACGGTCTGTACAACGCTAGCAAAGCCACCTACAGCGTCCTCGACCCGGTCATTAACCTGGGCGGCAGCGCGCAGGAAGTGCAACTGCTGATTGGCTTCGGCATCATCCTGTGGGGGCTGGTGGCCGTGCGCGCCGCTCAACCCAACGACAAGGGCCTCAGTTACCCGGCGCGCCTGGGGGTATGCCTGGCCCTGATCGCTCTGTTGATCGCAGTAGGCCTCTGGCGCGTGATGGGCAGCAATATCTACTTTGTCGCCACGTCGCGGGCGCTGCGGGGCAGCGAGACGCTCAGCGTCCTGATCTTGCTCGCCGTAGGGCTGCTGCTGGTCGTGCAGAACGCGCGAGCCTTGCGCACGCCCGGTCGCTTCGAGGCACAGTTTGCGAGCACGCAGGCCCTGCTGGTGGTGCTGCTGATGCCGCTCTTCCTCAATCAGGGCCAGAACGACGTGATGACCATCGTGGGCATCAACATCATGCTCGGTCTGGGGCTGAATATTGTGGTGGGCTACGCGGGCCTGCTCGACCTGGGCTATGTGGCTTTCTTCGCCCTGGGCGCTTATGCCTATGCCTTTCTGTCGTCGAATCAGATCAAAACCGGCCCAGATGGGCAGCCCGCCGGTCTGAAGTTCGCCGGCAACGACGAGATGGTGATCAAACTGGCTGGCTGGATTCCCATCACCGTCATCGTGACGCTGCTGGTAGTCCTGGTGGGCGTACGCTGGTGGCAGCGCCGCAACGCCGACCATCGTCCCTGGACATATCGCCCGCCGCTGATACGCTTCCCGTCGCACCCCAGCAACGGCTTCGCCACCCTGCTGACGGTGATCGCCATCGCGCTGAGCGTGATCGTGGCCTCGGCGCTGGAGGGCACGGCGCTCTACGAGCGTCTTTTCCACAGTGCCTCGCCCTTTGTGATCGGTATTATTGTGGGGATCATCGCCGGTATGCTGTCGGGCATCATGCTGGGCATTCCGGTGTTGCGCCTGCGCGGTGACTACCTGGCCATCGTGACATTGGGCTTCGGCGAGATCATCCGCCTGCTGTTCACCAACCTGCGCGACTACACGGGCGGCCCCCAGGGCGTGCTGGAAATCCCGCGCCCCCTGCCCGCTGGCGCGACTGGCCCGGTGGGCTATCTGTGGATGGTCTATCTGGTCTTGCTGGGCGTGGGCATCATCGCTTTCTTCTCTACGCGCCTCAAGCAGTCGCGCATAGGCCGGGCGTGGAGCGCCATGAAGAGCGATGAGGACATCGCGCAGTCCATGGGCATCAACCTGGTGCAGACCAAACTGACGGCGTTCGCCATTGGCGCGGCCTTCGCCGGACTGGGCGGCGTGCTGTTCGCGGCCCGTCAGCGCAACATCTACCCCAACGACTTCCGCCTGGATGTGTCCATCGAAGTGCTCAGTCTGGTGATCATCGGAGGGATGGGCAGCATCCCCGGCGTGATCATGGGCGCGATCGCTCTCATCGGCGTGCCGGAGGTGCTGCGCGAACTGGCCACGTACCGCATTTTGGTTTTCGGGGCGCTGCTGGTGGCCATGGTCATCTTGCGGCCAGAGGGGTTGTTGCCTGCCCCGACCGCGCAACTGCGCGAGCGGGCGCGTGCCCTGGTGCAGAGTCGCTACCAGGCTGGAGGAGGTGACTGATGAAAGAACACACCGATCATCAGCCGATTCTGCAGGCCATCGGCGTGACCAAGCGCTTTGGCGGCCTGGTGGCCGTAGGTGATCTCGATCTGACCATCATGCCCAATCAGATCGCCAGCGTGATCGGCCCCAATGGCGCGGGCAAGACCACCTTCTTCAACTGTGTCAGCGGTTTCTACACCCCGGAAGAGGGCGAGATTCGCTTCCTGGGCCATCCCATCCAGGGCCTGCGCCCCGACCAGGTGACGGCGCGTGGCATTGCCCGCACCTACCAGAACATTCACCTGTTCAAGGGGATGACTGTGCTGGAAAACGTGCTGGTGGGCGTACACGCCAACCTGCGTAGCACGCCCCTGGGCGCTCTGCTGCGGTTGCCCATCAATAACCAGGAGGAAGAAACGGCCCTGGCCCGCGCCTATGAGTTGCTGGAATTCGTGGGCCTGGCCGATGTCGCCGATATCCTGGCGACCAACCTGCCCTATGGTAGTCAGCGCCGGCTGGAGATCGCGCGGGCATTGGCCAGCAACCCGCGCCTGCTCCTGCTCGACGAACCGACGGCGGGCATGAATCCCCAGGAAACCGAAGATACCATGCACTTCATCCGTCGCCTGCGCGATGAACGCGACCTGACCGTGTTGCTCATCGAGCACGACATGAGCGTGGTGATGAACATCTCCGACCAGGTGACCGTGCTTGACTACGGGCGCAAAATCTCCGAAGGCACACCCGAATACGTGCAGAACGATCCCCTGGTCATCGAAGCCTACCTGGGCACTGCCGCCGACAAGGTGGATGTCGATCTGCTGGCTTCGTAGCCGCAAGCGCAAAGGAATGCGACTATGGCGCTTTTGGAAGTCGAGAACCTGCACACCTACTACGGCAAGATTCACGCCCTCAAAGGCATTTCGCTGTCCGTGGAAGAGGGCGAAATCGTGACGCTGATCGGCGGCAACGGCGCGGGCAAGACCACCACGCTCAACACTATCTGCGGCATCGTGCGCCCATCGGAAGGGCGCGTGCTGCTGCGCGACGAAGACATCACACATCTGCCGCCTCATATGATCACCAGTCGAGGCGTGGTGCAATCCCCAGAGGGGCGCAAGATTTTCCAGCGCCTCACCGTGCTGGAGAACCTGGAAATGGGCGCTTACAGCCGCTCCGACGTGCACGGCATCGCCGAAGACCTGGAGTTCGTCTTTGAGACGTTCCCTCGCCTGAAGGAACGCCAGAAGCAACTGGGCGGCACGCTTTCGGGTGGTGAGCAGCAGATGCTGGCCATTGGCCGGGCGCTCATGGGCCGCCCGCGCGTGCTGTTGCTGGACGAGCCTTCGATGGGGCTGGCCCCGCTGCTGGTGCGCGACATCTTCCGCATCATCAAGTACCTCAACGAGCACGGCACGACCATCCTGCTGGTAGAACAGAACGCGCTGATGGCGCTGGCGGTGGCACACCGCGGCTATGTATTGCAGACGGGCAATATCATCCTGTCCGATACGGCGGCGGCGTTGCGCGAGAATCAGATGGTGCGGGCCGCCTACCTGGGCGAGCACTGAGGCAAAACAACAGGAGGAGAGACCGGTGAAACGAGCGAGCTTCTTCCTGGTGATCGCCCTGGTCGTGCTGGCAGGGGCGTTGCTGTCCGCCTGCAGCAGCAGTCCGCGCGCCCGTGCTGATGAATTCGCCCGCTACCTGCCCGCCGAAGCAGGCGATTGGGAGCGCGACGACAAAGAGACCGTGCGGCTGCGCTCCAGCACCGTCACCAACAAGGGCCATGTGACCATGTACTACGAGGGGGCCGATGATGCCATCGCCTATGTGGTGGTGGAGGTACACCCCGGCGTAGATGCCGCCGAGGTCGCCTATACGACGCGCGAGCGCGAATGGCGGCTGCAGGGCCTGGCCCTGGATCGCGACCGCGTGGCGCAGAAAGCCACGGCGCTGGTGGCGCAGACGCCCCTGGTGCGCTATGCGCTATTCCAGGAAGACGACATCGTGGTCGAAATCAACGTCATCGCCGAGTCGGAGGACGCGCCAGTGAGCGAGGAAGCCTTCGACGAACTGCTGACGATGGTGCGTAACGCCTACGCCAAGATGGCAGAATAGTTCCCCTTCGGTGACGCACAAGAACACCGCCGGTCACTGTACTGGCGGTTGTTGTTCTCTGGCGGGGACACCTGCCCCCTGGCCTCGCTGCGCCCGGCATGAAGCGCGCCAGCGCCGAGCGGAGCTACGGTGAACTGCACCACCCTCACGCCCAGCCGAGCAGCCGCGCCAGAGTCGCCAGGGTGAAGGTGACGCCAAAGCCCAGCGCCAGCGGCAGGCCCGTCGCCACTGCCGTCCATTTGAGGCTGCGCGTCTCGTGGTAGATGGTGAGGATAGTCGTGCTGCACGGGTTGTGAATCAGGCTGAACAGCATCAGGTTGATTGCCGTGAGCGTCGTCCAGCCGCCCGCATGCAGAATAGAACGGATGGCGTTGTCCGATTCCAGGTCGAACATCACGCCCGCCCCCGCGCCGACGCCCGTCAGCCCTGCCGTCAGCACAGTGAGCATCAGAATGGTGGGGAGGATGATCTCGTTGGCGGGGATGGCGACAATGTAAGCCAGCAGGATCACGCCATTCAGCCCCAGCAGCCAGCCGAAACCATCCAGCGCGGCGACCAGGTGTTCCGCGACGCTCTGCCCGCCGACGTGCACGTTGGAGATCGTCCAGATGACGACGCCCGCCGGCAGGGCCATGGTGATGGCCCGCGACAGCACGATCAACGTGCGGTCGATTAGCGAGGTATAGAGCGTATGCAGGATACGCGGAGGGCGATAGGGGGGCAATTCCAGGCTGAAGACCGACGCCTCGCCCTTCAGCAGCGTATGCGACAGAAACCACGACACGGCGAAAGTGAGCAGCACGCCCAGCACCGCCACCCCCACCACCGCCAGCGCCGACACCAGTCCGGCCAGCGCCGCGGGCACCGCGCTGCCGATGAAGATGGTCGAGACCATGATCAATGTGGGCCAGCGCCCGTTGCAGATGGCGAAGTTATTGGTGATGATGGCGATCAGGCGTTCGCGGGGGCTGTCTATCACGCGCGTGGCAACCACGCCCGCCGCGTTGCAGCCGAAGCCCATGGTCATGGAGAGCGCCTGCTTGCCATGCGCCCCCGCCCGGCTGAACAACCGATCCAGATTGAACGCTACGCGCGGCAGATAGCCGAAATCTTCCAGCAGCGTGAACAGGGGGAAGAAAATGGCCATCGGCGGAAGCATCACGCTGACCACCCACGCCCCGGCCAGGTACGCCCCGTCAATTAGCACGCCGCTCAGCCACCAGGGAAAGCCCAGCGCATTCGCGCCATCTTTGAGCGCCGGATGGATGGTATCGAGCAGCAGCCTTGCCAGCAGGTCCGATGGGACGTTGGCCCCCTGGATGGTGATCCAGAACACCATTGTCAACAGCAGGGCCATGATCGGGAAGCCCCACGTGCGGCTGGTGACCAGCCGGTCAATGGCCCGATCCAGGTCGAAGCGCGGGGGCGCAGCGGGGGGGATCACCGCCCGCTCGGCCAGACGCGCCGCGTCCGCATAGAGGACTTCGGCCAGTTGATCGTGAATCCCTCCCCCCAGTTGCTGGCGCAACGCCTGCGCCTTGTGCAGCACCTCCGCGGCGGGATCGCGCATCAAGCCACCTCCACCAGCGCCGGAGTAACAGGCAACGGAGTGGGCGGCGTGCCGCGCGACAAATCGCCCAGGCCGCCGTCGGCGATGGCGCGTTCGATGGACGGATCGCCGTCGAGCAGGCGCAGCGCCACCCAGCGGGCGTTGGGCAACCCCGGAAAAGCGCGCTCAATCTCAGCGACCAGCTCGTTCACGGCGCGGTCGAGCTGCGGGTCGAGCGTCGAGGGCAGGCGACGCGGGCGGGGCCTGATCTCGCCAGTCGCCACGCCGTGCACCATCTGCAGCAGCTCGCGGATGCCTTCGCCGCGCCGCGCGGCCATCGGCACCACCGGCACGCCCAGGTCGCGCGCCAGCCGGCGCTCGTCCACGCGCAGCCCATGACGGCGCGCTTCGTCTATCAGGTTGAGCGCGATCACAGCGCGATCGGTGATCTCCAGCACCTGCAGCGCCAGGTTGAGGTTGCGCTCCAGGCGGGTAGCGTCTACCACGATCACCGTCACGTCCGGTTGACCAAACAGAATGAAGTCGCGGGCGATCTCTTCGTCCACGCTGGCGGCCAGCAGGGAATAAGTGCCGGGCAGGTCTACCAGCTTGTAACGCTTGCCGCCATATTCGAAACCGCCCTCGGCTCTCGTTACCGTCTTGCCGGGCCAGTTGCCGGTGTGCTGACGCAGACCAGTCAGCGCATTGAAGACGGTGCTCTTGCCTGTGTTAGGATTGCCAGCCAGGGCTACCACGTAGTCCCAAGAATCCATCCTGACGCCCAGCCGCGCCAGATGGCGGTTCATGGGGCAACTGGCGCAAGCCGATCCCGCGAAGGTATCCGATGTCATCGTCATAGCTGTTTCTCCTCAGAGACAGGGCGCACCTCGATTTGAGCCGCCTGACTGCGGCGCAGGGCGATCAACGCGCCGCGCACCCGGTAGGCCACCGGATCGCTCAGTGGACTGCGCAACTCCGCCGTGATGCGTGTACCGGGCACGATGCCCAGGTCGAGCAGGCGACGGCGCTCTGGCCCCTGACTGTGCACGGTTACCACCTCGGCGGTTTCGCCGGGTTGCAGGTCGGCCAGAGTGCGCAGCGCGGCGGCTGTGTGCAGCGTGATGCTCATCGAATGTCGTCCTATGCCTCGCATAAATTCACATCGTCAAATCGCGCAATTCCTACCATATGAAAGTATATTTTAGGTATTCCGAAAAGTCAAATCAGAAAATCGCAAAATTTACTCCGGCGCAGGCGGTTGGATTCGTGGAAAATGACCAAATGCCCCGCTTTGCGCCTGGGAGCACCTGCCCCGCGGTGCTACAATTGCGCTCCGAATTCCCTGCTGTTGCTCTGCCAAGGATAGGCGAAGATGTCTGACTGGCTCTCATTCTTCGATGCGCGCACCCCAGAGATGGTGGCGCTGCTCAAACAACTGGTGCTCTTTGAATCGCCCTCTCACGACAAGGCCCTGGTAGATATTCTGGGCGATTTCGTTGCCCAGCGTTGCCGCGACCTGGGAGCCACTGTGGAAGTACACCCACGCCAGGCAGTCGGCAATCTGCGCCTGGCACGCTGGAACGATGGCACGGCTGGCCAGCCGATTCTGCTGCTGACGCATCTGGACACCGTCTGGCCCGCGGGCACGCTGGCGACCATGCCCCTGCGCGAAGAGAACGGGATACTCTATGGGCCGGGCGTGGTGGACATGAAGGGCGGCATTGTGGTTGCGCTCGAAGCCATTCGCGGTCTGCGCGACCTGGGAGCCATGCCGCAGCGCCCGATCTGGATTCTGTTCACCAGCGACGAAGAAACAGGCAGTCACCATTCGCGCGAGTTAATCTGCTCCCTGGCCGCAAAGGCCGGGCTGGTGCTGGTGATGGAGCCAGCCGCAGATGGCGAGGCACTCAAGACCTGGCGCAAGGGCATTGCCCGCTACACGGTGCGCACCAGCGGGCGGGCCTCACATGCCGGACAGGCTCCGGAAGCAGGCATCAACGCTGTGATCGAAGCGGCACATCAGGCGCTTTTCCTGCATAGCCTGAACGATCTGCCCAATGGCACCTCCGTCTCGGTGACCATGATCCAGGGCGGGATCGCCACCAACGTCATCCCCCCAGAAGCCACCCTCCAGGTAGATGTACGCTTCCTGAAAGCGTCCGAAGCGGAACGGGTACATCGCGCCATCCTGGGCTTGCAGCCGGCGTTGCCCGGAGCAGGAGTGTCTGTAGAGGGAGAGATCGATCGCGGGCCGATGGAACGTAACGAGCAGATGATCCGCGCCTTCGCCCAGGCAAAGGAGATCGCCGCGTCATTGGGGCTGGAACTGCGCGAAGACGGCAGCGGCGGGGCCAGCGACGGCAACTTCACCGCCGCGATGGGCATCCCCACGCTGGACGGGCTGGGCGCAGGCGGCGCGGGTTTGCACGCTGCGCACGAACAGGTACACATCTACACCCTGCCCCGTCGGGCGGCACTGCTGGCGAAGATGCTGTGCGACTGGGACACGGCGCGGGTGTGAGTGAGACAAACGAGAGCGTCAACCGACGTTCCGCTTTCTGCCAAACCGTGCTATAATGAAGCCAAGGAGAGCCGAAGACTGGCCGTATCGGTAAGCTGTCCCGCGCAAGTGGGAAGTAGGCTCTTGCCACCCCCTAGGGGTGGTGTTTTTTTTGAGAAGCGACTACCCGGGAATCTCGCTCAGCATTCCCGCGCGCCTCGCTTCTGTAAACATAGTCTGCAACTCGTCCCCGGCACCTTCCAAGACATCACGCACAAATCCGGCGATAGCGTCGGCCAATCTTGTGAGGGCATTGTTTTCATCTTTGGCAACGCCCCTCACTTTGTGGACTCGAACGCCTCGCTTGCGGAATTCCCGCGTGTATTCACGCTCCTTGGTTCTGCTAAGCCCATCAACGTGTACAATGGCACGGTAGGGTTGGCCGGCGCTTTGGTCAAGGAGTGCCCTCCCAATGGCCTGGACAGTGACTCTGTCGTAGTCGGTTGTCTGGTGAAATACCGCGTATCGCAGGTAACCTTCAAAGGATTTGCAGGCGAAGACGCGGCGCAGGTATTCATTCCGCCGACGATATTCTGCCTTGCCCCATTTGAATTTCCCCTTGCCGGATTCCTGCTCAAATTGCTCGCAAGCGCTCGATAGAGCTTCTCCATCATCACGAAAGATCACGATTGCTACAACGAAAAGCTGGCCTTTGGTATCTTGACCACTCTCATCAACAAAACAGGTGAGTTTTTGCATACCGGTGCTGTGGGTACCCACACTTGAGGAATGATTACGGCGCAAGAGGCTGTGATTGCTTCAGGCGCTACAACTGGAGATCACGCGGCGAAGCTATCTTCAGACGGCTACCTATTCTATTGGCAGGCTACAGTGTATACCAGCGAGCAAAGCACAGGAAAGCCAGTAGCCGCCCGCTCGCTTGAGGAACTCTTGGACAGAGGCTATGCACGAACAGGTACACATCTACACCCTGCCCCGTCGGGCGGCACTGCTGGCGAAGATGCTGTGCGACTGGGACACGGCGCGGGTTAAGTAGGGTGAGCAGACTTCGGGAGTTTGCGCTCAACTCCCGAAGTCTTCTTTCAGGCTGCTCTGGTTGCCGCCTGGATCATCAGGAATTCGCCCACATTGTCCAGCGTGAGCAGGCCCACCAGCCGTCCGTCATGCGTCACCGGGGCGCTCTGGCACTGGCACGCCTGCAGCCGGGCAAAAGCTGTTTCCAGCATGTCGTAGGAGTCGAAGACCTCGAACTCGCGCCGCATGACCTCTGTCACCGGCGTCTGTGGCCCCTGGCGCGTGAGTCCTGCCAGCAGGTCGGCGCGCGTGAGAATCCCCACCACCCGATCGTCGCTGATCACTGGGAAATCCTGCTGCGAACCGGCCAGGATCATCTCCACGGCATGGGCCAGGGTGTCGTGCGGGGTCAGGGTGCGGAAATCGGTCAGCATAGAACGGCTGACGGGAATACCCGCCAGAGCCGACTTCATCTGCACCATGCTCGCTTCCTGTGCCGCTCCGATCCACACGAAGAAGGCGATGAACAGCAGAAACGGGTTGGACAGCAGGCCCAGAAAGCCGAACAGAATGGCGATGCTCTGCCCCAGGCTGGCGGCAATGTGTGTGGCCCGCGTGTACTCCATGCGCATCGCCAGCAAAGCCCGCACGACGCGCCCGCCATCCATAGGGAAGGCCGGCACCATGTTGAAACCCACCAGAAACAGGTTCACAACCATCAGCCGTTCGAGGAACGATCCTCTGCCTACCTCCAGTTCGGAGACTGGCACCAGGCTGGAAGTCAGTTGCAGCCAGAGGAAAAGGACGACGGCGATGACCACATTCACCGCCGGACCAGCCAGGGCCACCCACAATTCCTGCGCGGGCTTGTCGGGCATTCTCTCCAGGCGGGCCACCCCGCCAATGGGCAGCAGGGTGATGTCGCGGGTCTTGATGCCATAGCGACGCGCAGTGAGGGCGTGCCCGTATTCGTGCAGCACCACACAGCCAAACAGGGCCAGGATGAAGCCCATCCCTTCCAGCGCCGCCGTCAGAGTCTCGCCCGTTAGCCAGTGTGACAGTAGCACCCAGCCAATCAGAATCAAGAATGTGGCATGCACGAATACATCAATGCCAGCGAAACGCCCCAACTTCCATGACCACCTCATGGCAGTGCCTCCCTGTAGCGCATAGGTGATATCAGATCCCCCATACCTCAACTTGATTATAGGGGTAATGCTGGCCGTCTGACCCGTCCCCCCCTGTCACAGGCTCCGCAAGATGGTTCTGTGCACTTTTCTATGCATTCATAGACGACATCCCGCTTGTCAAAAATACGACGTTCCTGTGGAGCTTGTATTCATCCGGCACTGTTTTGCCCTGCCCTTAAGATGAAGTACAATAGAAAGCTAGGGTGCGGTCACGGATGTTGTCGCGGAGCACATCGGCGCACCTACTTGACACCTGAGCCATTCTAACCCTAGAATGGGTATTAGTTGGTTGCCACAACAAAGTAAATCCCCCGTGGCATTCCCTGGAAAGGAGGGCAACAGCGCCAAGATAGTTTTTCGTGTGAGGGTGCTGCAACACAGCGGCGCGCGTCGTTGGCAGTACCGGCCCGTGCGATAAAGTCCGTTGTTACACTAGTGTTTTCTAAGGAGCAATGAACATGTCTAAGAAATGGACCCTGGTCATCCTGCTGGTGGTTGTCGGTATGCTGCTGACCCTCGTCGGCGGCGCTTCGGCACGCCAGGAGAAGCCTAAGTTCTTCCTGATCGCGCACGGTGGCCCCGGCAACGCCTTCTGGGTGACCGTGATCAAGGGCATGACCGATGCCGCGGCGTTCCTGGATGTAGACGCGACCTGGCTGGGCGCGGACACCGCTTCCAACGAGGCGATGGTGGGCTTCTGGGATGACGCGCTGGCCGCCAACCCCGATGGTATCGGCACCACCGAGCCGGTCCCCGCGCTGATCGAGGATGCGGTCAAGCGTGCGGTGGCCGCGGGCATCCCCGTGATTGCCTTCAACACGCAGGACACCCGTCCTGAGGGCGAGCGTCTGCCGCACTGGTTCTACATCGGCACCAGCGAATTCATCGCCGGGCAGGAAGTCGCCCGCCGTCTGCTGGCCGATCGCGAGATCACCGGCGTGCTGTGCCCCATCCAGGAAGTGGGCCATATCGGTCTGGAAGCCCGTTGCAACGGCGTTGAGAGCATCATGGCCGAGCAGGGCATCCCAGTCGTGCGCTTCACCATCAACTACAACGTGCCTGAATCGGCGGGCCTGATCGCCGACGCTTTCGCCGCCAACCCGGACTTCAACGCCATCGTCACCCTGGGGCCTGGCCCGGCAGACTCGTACTATCAGTACGCGGCTGAGAACAACATCACCCCCGACAAGGTGATTCATGCCACCTTCGACACCAGCCCGGCCATCTTCCAGAAGGTCAAGGAAGGCGTCACGCTGGTTTCGGTGGATCAGCAGCCGTATGTCCAGGGCTTCGAGACGGTCGTCTGGCTCTACCTGGGCAGCCAGTATCTGCTCAAGCCGGCCAACGACATCTTCACCGGCCCCAACATCGTGGACGCCAGCAATGTAGACCGCGTGATCGAACTGAACCAGGCAGGGTATCGTTAAGCCCGACCAGTGTGTCTTTTGCATGGGAGGAGCGCGCAGCTCCTCCCATGTGCTAAAAATAGGCTGTTGGGGGGCATTTTCCAGGTTGTTTGGCACTTTGAGGGGACAGTGAACTTTGGCCAGAGAAATCTCTTTGACACACTATAGAAGAAGCCGCCGGTTCCTGGCCTATTGGGAACATGGGCGCGAATCGTGGAGCCGTTTTCCTGAATCGGGAGCGGTTTTTGGGTTTGTCTCCGTCTTGCTCTTCTTCATCGTTGCCACCTGGATCAATACAGGCTGGCCGCCGCAGATCATAGACGGGCGTTCGATCGCCTCCATCGTTACCAATGCTGCATCGCAAGGCATTATCGCCATCGGCGTGACCATGCTGATGATCTCCGGCGAATTCGACCTGTCAGTGGGGTCAACGCTGGGTCTCAGCGCGCTAATGTTCCTCATCGCCGCCAGCACTGGCCCGGCGGGCCTGGTGGAACTGATCCCCTTTGGCATTGGCGAGCGCCTGGTAGAGAACCTGGATATTTCCAGAGGAGGTATGTCGGGCCTGGCCGCCATTGCCGTGGCCCTGGTGACAGGTGGCCTGTTGGGCCTGTTCAACGGGCTGCTGCTGGTGTGGACACGCATCCCCTCGTTCATTGTTACCCTGGGCACGCTCTATCTGTATCGCTCTATCATGCTCAACATCATCCCCGGCGGCACCATCGCCCGCTACACCCGCGAAGAGATGGTGTGGAGCTTCGATCCCTGGGTCGTGATCGGGCTGACAGCAGTGGTTGCGGTGTTGTTGCTGGTGTTGCTGTGGCCAGCCTTGCGGCGGACGTATGTGCAGTTGGGGCAGAACAGCGGCCTGGGCACCTTTGGCCCCTCTGTGCGCCTGGTGACCTATGGCGCGATGATGCTGGCGGTGATTGTGGTAGCGGCCCTGCTGATCAATGGGTACCGCGATAACATCGGCGAGCCGATCAAAGCGCCGTTCTTCGATATCATCAACGGCCAACTGGCCTTTGTGGAAGAAAACTTCCGGGCGTCCATCATCTGGTGGGGCGTGCTGGCCATCATCTTCACCATAGTGCTCAACAACACCAGCTATGGCAACGCGGTCTTCGCCGCCGGTGGCAACCCCGAAGCAGCGCGCGCCCAGGGCATCAACGTCCGGCGGGTGAAAGTGATGAACTTCGTGCTGTCCGGGATGCTGGCCGCCGTAGCGGGCATCACCGAAGCCGCGCGCTTCAAGGTCGTCGAGCCGCTGCGCGGCACCGGCTACGAGCTGGACGTGATCGCCGCGACGGTGATCGGTGGCACGCTGCTCACCGGTGGCTACGGCAGCATCATTGGCTCGGTGCTGGGTATTCTCATCGCGTTCATGCTCAAGACCGGCCTGGTATTGATTGGCGTTGAGGCCGACTGGTTCCGCGGGGTGCTGGGCGTGATCATGATCGTGGCCGTCGTCATCAATACCAATATCAGAAGGCAGAGGTAGAAGATGGCTGGCAACGGCAAAAATGGAGCGCCCCTGGTTTACATGGAGAACATCACCCGGCGCTTTGGCCTGATCGCCGCGCTGGAGAACGTGTATTTCACCGTAGACCGCGGCGAGATCGTGGGTCTGCTGGGCGACAACGGGGCGGGCAAGTCCACCCTGATCAAAGTCTTGACGGGTGTGCACCCGCCGACGGAGGGACAGATTTATTTCGAGGGCCAGCCAGTGCGCATCACCTCGCCCAAGGTGGCCCGCGCTATGGGCATCGAGACGGTGTATCAGGACCTGGCCCTGGTCAACCTGAT
Source organism: uncultured Anaerolineales bacterium (assembly GCA_937135955.1). Lineage (GTDB taxonomy): Bacteria > Chloroflexota > Anaerolineae > Aggregatilineales > Aggregatilineaceae > UBA2029. The sequence goes on from CAKZOB010000020.1 coordinate 70,802, forward strand.
GAGCATCTCGCGCAACTTCTTCCTGGGGCGCACTCCGGAACGGCAGATCGGGCCGCTCAAGCTGCTCGACAAGGACACGATGAACCGGCTGACGGTCGAAGCCCTGGCCGACATCGGCATTGAGATTCGCCGCCCAGAAGAGGAAGTGCTGCGCATGTCCGGTGGCGAACGTCAGTCCATCGCCATCGGTCGCGCCAAGTACTTCGGCTCCAAGCTGCTCATCCTCGACGAGCCAACTTCGGCGCTCTCGGTCGGCGAGACGCGCAAGGTGCTTGGCTATACCCAGGAAGCCAAGAAAGCGGGGCTGGGTGTGATCTTCATCACGCACAACATCGGCCATGTCTATCAGGTGGCCGACCGCTTCACGATCATCAGTCACGGGCACAAGGTGGGCGATTTCCTCAAAGGCGAAGTCAGCCAGGAAGAAATTTCGCAGATGATCATGGGCGGGCCGGTGCCCGAACGGCTGGCGGATGTGGTGGCGGAGCGCGAGGCGCAGTTGCGCCGCCTCAGCGAGCAGATGGCCGACCGCGCCGCGCCGATCGTCATCCGGCAGCAGGCGCGGACGCGCCGACGGCACTGGATGATCGCCGGCGCGCTGATCGTGCTGGTGCTGGCCATTGCCGGGCTGTTGATCGGCGGCGGGGCGTTCAGCGAGATCGAACCGACGCCGACGATCACGCCTATCCCAACCGTCAACGTCGCCGAATTGCCCGATCAGGTCAAGACCGCGCTGGATCAGTTGGCTAACGATCCCGATCCAGGTCGCCGCGCCATCGCCGCCTCGATGCTGGGCGCAGACCGGTTCCGCGAGTGGTCCGAAGCATTCGTCGAACCGCTGATCGCCGCGCTGCAAGACCCGGCGTATGAAGTGCGCGCCGCCGCGGCCAAGTCATTGGGCAAGATCGCCGATCCGCGCGCCATTGACCCGCTGCAGCAGTTGTTGCGCGACAACTATTCACCCGTGCGCAATGCCGCCGCTGAGGCGCTGCAGGTGGGCTTCGACCTGTACTGCTCCGACGCGGAAGGCTGCAAACCCAAGGGCGCGCTGCACTGAGCCGCGCACACTGGAACAGATCGCAAAAAAAGCGGGGCCTCAGACGACCCCGCTTTTTGTTGACAGGTTGCAGCGACAGCCCGGATCAACCGCCCCCGACCGGCGGGATGAGCAACACGCTATCCGTCGCGCCAATGGGCGTATCGAGACCGCTCAGAAAGTCAATGTGTCGCCCGTTGACCAGCACCTGTATCCCCCTGTTCAGTTCCTGATCGTGATCGAGCAGGCGATCAGCCAACACAGGACTGAGCGCACCCAGCGCATAGAGCAGGTCGCGCACGGTCATCGCTGGCGTCCAGGGAATGTGCACTTCCTTGAGTCCGGCAGCCGCGCGCAGGCTGGCCGACAGCTTGACGGTCACCGTCTGGGTGGAGGAAGGAGCGGTCATGGGAGTCTCCGTCTGCGTCGAATTGCTTGAGGGCAAGAATTGCACCGCAGAGACGCAGAGGTCACAGAGAAGAACTCAGGTTTTCCTTCGTCTCTTCTCTCTGCGTTCTCAGCGTCTCAGCGGTTAGTCTTTTCTTCCCTACCAGCTCGAATACGAGTCGCTCATGCGGCGATACTCGATCATCTCCTCGTTAAGGTACTTGGCGTACATGATGATCTGCGCCGCTTCTTCCAGCGCGTCCGTCCACTGGAACGCCTCATCGAGCGTCTGCCCGATGGCAAAGCTGCCGTGCCCGCGCAGGAAGACGATCTTATACGATTTTAGCGCTTCGGCCAGCGTATCGGCCATTTGCTTGGTGCCCGATGCGAACTCCACTGACACTACCGGCACTTTCTTGAGCAGGTACGAGCCTTCGTTGTCAATGGGCACGATCTCGTCGCGCGAGAGCGAGAGAGCGATGGCCACCCGCGGGTGCGCGTGCACGACGGCCAGCGCGGGCGTGGCCTTGTAGATGGCGCGGTGCACAATCAACTCGGTGGAGGCCAGCGCCACGCCGCTATCGTTCTTCTCCAGGCCAGTCTCGATCAGGTCGTGGGGCTTCAGGCGGCCCAGCATGGCCCCGCGCCGCTTGATGATGATGCGGTCGCCAAAGCGCACGCTGATGTTGCCGCCGTGCGACGACACCAGGTTGTGCACATACATATCGCGCCCGATCTCGCGGAACATCTCATAGACGCGCTCATCAACCATGGATCACCTCCGCGGCCAGATCGGCCAGTTGCAGTTCTTCGAGCTTGGCCGGTTTGGGCACGCCATTCTCGTCCCACCCGCGCGATCGGTAGTATTCAGCCAACATCGGCTCCAGGTGACTCACCCAACCGGCGCTGCCCCCTGTCGCCGGCTCGTTGAGCAGACGCGGCGGCAGCGTGTCGTCGGCGCGTGTGAACCCTTCGCGCAGGTTATAGAGCCGCTCCAGGTTCCAGATGCGCTCGCCCGCGCGGATCAGGTCGCCGGTGGAATAGGTGATGCCGGTCAGCGAGGTGAGCGCGCGCGCCAGGTACTCTTCGGCAACGGCGATATTGACGAACTTGCAGGCCACCAGCGAATCCAGAATCGCCGCGGTGTTCTGGTGCAGGATGACGAAGCTGGCCTTGCCCTGAACCTGGAAGCGATCGATCAGCTTGGGCAGGCCCAGCACCTCCACGCTCAGCATATTGCCGCGCATGTGGCAGCCGCCGCGGTTGCTGGTGGCATAGAGCAGGCCCTGGCCCTGCATCCCGCGCGGGTCGTAGGCGGGCATTTCCAGCTTCTTGACGCTCATCGAAAGCTCCGGCGCACCGTGCCGCTCGGCCAGGCGATAGCTGCCCTCGGCCAGTTCGTCGCCCAGCCCACGCCGGTAGGCGATGTCCTCGACGGTCTGCTCCAACAGGTCGGCGCGGCCAAAGCGCAAGTCGCTGGTCAGCAGGCCCTTTTCGGTGAGTTCCATGGCGCAGGCGATGGTCGAACCAGCGGAGATGGTGTCCATGCCCAGGTCGTTGCACAGGAAGTTGGCGTTGGTGATGGCGATCAGGTCGTCAATCCCGCAGCTTGCGCCAAAGGCCCAGGCCGTCTCATACTCAGGGCCTTCGCCCTCGCCCTTGTCCGTCTTGCTGATGCGCGTGCAGGCGATGGGACAGGCCCAGCAGGCAGCATTTTTGACCAGGATGGTCTCAGCGATCGCCTCGCCGCTGATGGCATCGGCGTGATCGAAGTGCGTCTGCTGGAAGTTGTAGGTGGGCAGCGCGCCGATGGCGTTGACGATGTTCATCACCACCGCTGTGCCGAACTCCGGGAAGGCCTGCGAGGTGATCGGATTGGCCTTGAGCATCTTGGTGGCTTCGTATTGCACGAAACGGAAGCGCTCCTTATCGGCCATCTCGACGCGCTCGTCGCCCTCTACGACGATAGCCTTGAGGTTCTTGCTGCCCATCACCGCCCCAGGGCCACCGCGTGCCGCCGCACGGGTGGCATCGTTCATGATAGCGGCGAAGCGCACCAGGTTTTCGCCCGCCGGGCCGATACACAGCACGTTGCGCTTGTTCTTGTCCTGCCCCAGCAATTCGGATGTCTCAGCGACGCGCCGCCCCCACAGATGCGTCGCGTCGTGCAGAGACACGCCCGCCGGCGTGATCTCCAGATAGACTGGCTTGGGCGCGCGCCCCTTGATGATCATCAGGTCGTAGCCGGCCCGTTTGAAACGCATGCCCCAGTAACCGCCGGAGTTGGCGTCGAGGACGGTGCCGGTGAGCGGTGACTTGGTGCTCACGGAAAAACGGTTGCTGGTCTGGAAACCGGTCGCAGTCATGGGACCGGTGGCGATGATCAGCACGTTGTCGGGCGAGAGAGGATCAACCTCCGGCCCGACCAAGTCCCACAGCAGGCGTGCTCCCAACCCGCGCCCGCCAATGAACAAGGGTGCAATGTCCATGTTGAGCGGTTCGGTGGTGATGGTGCCTTGTGTGAGATCGACGATGAGCGTTTTGCCTGTCCAACCCTTCATGCAGTCACCTCGTTCGTTAAATCAGGGGCGGGTTTGCCCCTGCCAAAGGACAGTTGTGTTGCGGCGAGCATCAGGCGGAAGGATACCCCGACCCTTGGGCGCTCGCGGCTCCTCGTTCCTGGGCCACACGCTCGGCGTAGCCGCTGGCGCGGTGCGCGGCGATGGGGTCTGGGTGCAGACCCATTTCCTGGCGCACTTTGGCCAGCAAGGGGCGCACGTCGGTTTCGTAGGCTTCGACCAGGATACGGTGTGCGCCCAACACATCGCCCGCCTGCTGCGCCGCGGCCAGCCGTTCGAAGTCCACCAGCAACGCTTTGGCGTAGGCCACCTGGCAATTGATCACGCTCTGGATCATGGCCTCGATCTTCGGTTCGATGTTGTGGCTCTGGTCAATCATATAGGCCACGCGGCTGGCCCTGTCGCCCGCGCCGACCAGCTCGGCGAAAATGGTGAACAGCTCGAACGGATCGAGGCTGCCCACGATCAGATCGTCGTCGGCGTATTTGCGGGCGTTGAAGTGAAAACCGCCCAGCCGCCCTTCGTCCAGCAGGAAGGCGACGATCTGCGCGATGTTGGTGCCGTGCGCATGATGCCCGGTGTCCACCAGCACTTCGGCCTGCGGGCCGAGCTTCAGGCACATGGCGTAGGACGTGCCCCAGTCGGGCAGGTCGGTGCTGTAGAAAGCCGGTTCGAAGAACTTATATTCCACCAGCATCCGGCTGCCCGGCGGCAACAGTTTGTAGGTAGCAGCCAGGCCCTCTTCCAGGCGGTGTTTGCGTTCGCGCAGGCTATCCTGCCCGGCGTAGTTGGTGCCGTCGGCCAGCCATACGCTCAGGATGTCGCTGCCCGTCTGCTTCATGATCTCGCAGCATTCGGCCATGTGCGCCAGAGCGCTCTCGCGAGCCTTGGGATCGGGGCTGCACAGCGACCCCAGCTTGTATTGCTCTTCCTGGAACAGGTTGGGGTTGATCGCCCCGATGCGCAGACCCAGCTCGGCGGCGTACTGCTTGAGCGCCACCCAGTCGTCGGTCTTGTCCCAGGGGATGTGCAGGGCGACCGACGGGGCCACGCCCGTCAGGCGATGCACATGCGCAGCGTCGGCCAGTTTTTCGTGAATGGTGCGCGCCGCGCCCGGCCAGGGAAAGACCTTGAAGCGCGTGCCGCTGTTGGCATAGCCCCAGGAGGGTGTCTCGATGGCCTGCTGACGCAGCTTCGCCTTCACCGCCTCCACATCCACACCGCGCGCGGTCAGTTGATCGGCCAGGGCGTCGTAAGCTCGCAGATAGTCATTGTCGCTCATAAGTCCCTTCCAATTCTCTTCGTTGGGCACAATCTGTCAGGCACAATTTCCGATTGCGAACTGCGAATTGCGGACTGCGGAACTCCAACTCCGCAATTCGAAATCCGCAATCCCATCTTCCGGGCCTCAAACAAGTCTAAGTGCGGCAAAACGGCTATCTAGGGTGGGGGCAGCCCCCACCTGGCCCAGAACCAGGCAGGGGCTGCGATACGAACGATAGGGCTAGAAGTCGAAGTCGTTGATGTTCTCGGCGGTGTAGATGAAGGGCGGGCCAAGCAGCACTTCGCTACCGTTGACGACCTTCAGCTTGCCCAGACGGCCAGCCTCGACCTCGGTGTCGCCGGGCTTGAAGTTGCCGTCCACCACCTGGCGCATGACGTACACAGCCGCGTAGCCCAGGTCAACCGGGTTCCACAGCACGACCGACTTCACGCAGCCGGAGTTGACGAAGGGCTTCATGGCGTTGGGGGTGGCCAGACCAACCACCGCCACCTCACCGCACAGACCGGCCTGAGTCACGGCGTCCGCTGCCGCGGGCGTCGCCACGCTGGTCATGCCGAACAGACCGTCCAGCTCGTCGCCGTACTTGTCGATCAGGGTGTTAGCCTGCTCGAAGGACAGGTTGTAGTCTTCCTGAGCCTCCAGCGTCTCCAGCCAGACCATGTCCGGATGGCATTCCTTGGCGTAGGCCCACATCTCGGCGATCCAGCGCGCCTGGTTGGGGGTGGTGAAGGTGCTGGTCACGATGCCGAACTTGGCGTCCTCGCCCTTCTCGGCGGCCAGGCTGTCGAGCAGCGCCTTGGCGATGCCGTTGAACTCCGCCTGGTTGACGAACCACTCACGGCCTTCGGGCAGGGAGTTGGCATCGTAGCCCACCACGCGGATACCCTGCTCCAGCGCCTTCTTGAGCACAGGCGTGATCGCCACGGGGTCGTTGGCCGCGAACAGGATGCCGTCCACGCCGCGCGTGATGTAGTTGTCAATGAAGGTGATCTGCTCGTCAATGTTGGCTTCGGTGGGGGCGTCGGTCGTCACCTTGACATTGCCCAGCTCTTCGGCGGCTTCCTGCTGACCCTTGGTGGTCGCTGCAAAGTAGCCGATACCGATCAGCTTGGGCACGTCCACCAGCGTGATTTCCTTGCCGGCCAGGTCCGGCGGATTGACCGGCTGACCACCGTCATATTCCTTGGGTTCCGGTTCCGGGGCGGGTTCGTCGCCGCAGGGCAAGGGGTTCACCGGCAGGTCGTCCGCGCCGTCCCAACGCTTCTCTTCTTCCTGGGCTACAGCGGGCAAGGCTGCCAGCGGGGCCAGGATAAAGCTGAGCACAAGGGTCAATACCACAAACTTACGCATGGCTTCTCTTCTCCTCATAGGTATATGTAGTACTCATCACATCGGACAAGATTGTTGCGGTGATATGCTCTCTCACTGTACCTGCGCCTGTTACCCTCCTTTCCACACTCCCCCAGCGGGAGCCTATACACCGCGCAAACGACGCTGCACGACGATATTGATCAGGGTAGAGAGAATGAGCACCGAGCCGATGACTACAATCGTGGCATCGCCGGTCACGCCGCTCAGCGCCAGGCCATTTTTCAACAACTGGATCAACACCAACCCGATCGTCGTGCCCAGAATGCTGCCCGTGCCACCGGTGATGCTTGTGCCGCCCAGCACCACCGCAGCGATGGCGTCCAGTTCCCAGCCAGACCCCATGTCCGAACGGGTTGTGCTCACCCGCGACACCAGCACATACCCGGCAAACCCCGACATGAAACCGGAGAACGCATAGATCAACACCTTATTGCGGTTCACCGGAATGCCGGAAAAACGAGCGGCCAGTTCATTGTTGCCGATCGCGTAGAGCGAACGCCCAAAGGTAGTGCGCGAGAGCAAAATGGCCGAGATGACGATGCCAATCACCAGAAAGTAAAGTTGGTTGGGAATGCCCAGCGTCTCGCGCTGCCCCAGGTCGAAGAACCACGCCGGGTAGCCGGTTACCGAGCGCGCCTGCGCGATGCCTTCGGCCAGGCCACGGTAGAAGGCCAGCGTGGCCAGGGTGGCGATCAGCGGCGGGACGCGAAAACGGGTGATGATCAGGCCGTTGATCGCGCCAGCCAACGCCCCAATCCCCAGGGCAATGGCAATGGCCACTTCCAGGGGAAAGCCCAGGTTGTGCCAGCTATAGCCCAACATGATCGCGCTCAGCCCGACGATCGAGCCGACGGACAGATCGATCCCGCCGGTGATGATGATGAACGTCATCGGCAGCGCGATCAGGCCGATCTCGGTCATCAGCCGTCCCTGGTTGAGCAGGTTCTTGACGGTGAGGAACTTGTCGGTCTGCGTGGCCAGGATCAGCACGGAGATGATGGTGATGATCAGCAGCACGCCTTCTTGTGTCCGCAAGACTCCCTGCACCTGTTGGAACAACGCCGGAGACGATTTCTTGAGAGAAGTTTCCCGGGTAGCCATCTTCGTTTGCTTTCTATTCGGCCTGGCGCTGACGGCGGATCAGATCGGCCAACACGGTGACCAGGATCATGAGGCCCTGAATGGCCCGCGTCCAGAACGGCGAGATATCCAGAAAGACCAGCGCCTTGGTGATGGTATTGAGCAGGATCGCCGCCAACACCGCGCCCACGACAGTGCCCGTGCCGCCCAGGATGCTGACGCCGCCCACCACCGTCGCCGTGATGATCTGCAATTCGATGGGGGGCAAGGTCACCTGAATGACGCTGAACTGCGTGGCGTTCAGCACTGCGGCGATGCCCACGAAGACGCCATTGAGGATAAAGGCCGTCATCACGATACGGTGTTCGGAAATGCCCGAAAGACGGGCGGCCTCGGCGTTGCCGCCGACCGCGTACATGGCGCGTCCGGTGGGGCTGTAGCGCATCCAGAGGGCCACCACGATCATCAGGAAGACCATGAAGAACACCGGCATGGTCAACATCCGGAAGAAATCTTCGAAGATGGGGAAGTCCAGGCCCTGCAAAGGACGGCGCTGAGCCAGGGCGTAGCCGGTGGGCATGCCGGTGATGCGCTCCCCCTGACTGACCATGATCAGCACGCCCTTGAGGATGCTCAGAAAGCCCAGCGTCACCACGATGGCCGGGATGCGCAGATAGGTGACGAAGAAACCGATGATCGCGCCGATCAAGGCTCCGATGACGATCGGCAACAGCCACGAGATGCCGATGATGGCGTCCAGGGGCAGCCACGAGGGATAGCCCTTGTAGGTCACCAGCGCCCCGCTGAGCATAGACAGCGTGACCATCAGCGACCCCACCGAAATATCAATGTTGCCGGTGACAATGACCATGGTCATGCCCAGCGCGGCGATGGCGATGTAGGCATAACCGGCGAACACGTTGACCATGTTGCGCGTCGCCAGGAAGCCGCTATTGCTGTGGCCCACATACGCGATCAGCAGCACCAGGACGACGAGCAACACCGATTCCTGGCTGCCGAAGATAGTCCGCAGCACGGACGAAACCTGCGACCTGGGCCGCCGCATACTCACTGTCTGCGTTACGCTTGCCATGCTGCACCATCCGCCTGCACTTTGAGAGTGTTGCCGTTCCCTGTCCAGTTGCCCATCATGGCCATCCCTACGTTTTCCTGGGTCGCCTCAGCGCGCGAAAACTCGGCCACCAGCCTTCCCTCGCGCATCACCAGAATGCGATCGCTCATCCCCAAAATCTCTGGCAGCTCGCTGGAGATCATCAGAATAGCCAGCCCTTGCTGTGCCAGTTCGCTGAGCAGGCGGTGAATTTCCGCTTTGGCCCCCACATCAATGCCGCGCGTGGGTTCGTCCACGATCAAGACCCGCGGCCTGGTGGCCAGCCATTTGCCCACCACCACTTTCTGTTGATTGCCACCGGAGAGCTTCCCCACGATCTGCAGCGGGCTGTAGGCGCGAATGGAAAGCTTCTCGATGGTGCTCTGGGCCAGTTGCATTTCCTTCTGGCGGTTGATGAAACCAGCGCGCGACAGGTCGCGCAATACCGTGAGCGACGTGTTGTGGCGCAGTTCCATCTGGCGGATCAGCCCCTGCGTGCCGCGATCTTCGGGGAGATAGGCGATGCCGTAGCGCATGGCCTGCCTGGGACTTTTGATCTTGATTTCTCTGCCCCTCATCAGGATTGTGCCCGCCTGAGGAGGGGTGAGGCCGAAAATCGTCTGCGCCACTTCGCTGCGACCAGACCCCACCAGACCGGCCATGCCCACAATCTCGCCAGCGCGCAGCTGAAAACTGACGTCGCGCACCATGCGCCCGCGGCTGAGGCCGCGCACCTCCAGCACCACCTCGCCCACCTGGGTTTCCAGCTTGGGGAACATGGTATCGAGCGTGCGCCCGACCATCATATTGACCAGTTCATCTTCGGTGGTCTCGGCCACCGCTTTGGTGGCGATGTAGCGCCCGTCGCGCAGCACGGTCACCCGGTCGCCGATGTCGAAGACTTCGTGCAGGCGATGGCTGATGTAGACGACGCCCACCTCGCGCCCCTTGAGCAGCCGGATGATTTCGAACAGGCGCTCAACATCGGCTTCAGTGATGGCAGCCGTCGGCTCGTCCATGATCAGCACGCGCGCATTCATGGAAAGCGCCTTGGCGATCTCGACGCGCTGTCGGTTGCCCACGGTGAGCCTGCCGACCTTGGTGGTGACATCCAGATCGTGGATATTCAGTGAGGCCAGCAGTTCCTCCGCCTTCCTGCGCATTTCGGGCCAGTTCACCGCCCCCAGGCGCGTGCGCGGAGCGTGCCCCATGAAGATATTCTCGGCCACGCTCAGTTCGGGGTAGAGCAGGAGTTCCTGGTAGATGGTGGCGATGCCGTGTACCTGAGCGTCGCGCGGGCTGCCGAAACGCACCGCCTTGCCCCCGACGACGATCTCCCCCCCATCGGGCTGATATACGCCCGACGCGATCTTGATCAGCGTGGACTTGCCTGCGCCGTTTTCGCCCAACAGCGCGTGCACTTCGCCTGAGCGGACGTCGAAGCTGACATCGTCCAACGCTTTAACGCCAGGGAAGCTCTTGCTAATATGTTTGAGTTCCAGAAGCGTCTGCGAATCTGCCACTGTCCATTTTCCTTCACGAAACCAACGCTTTGAAGCGCGGCAATTGCTCTTCCCAGAGCGCCGTCTGGCGCGGCAGGTACTCGGCCAAGTCTACCGAGCGGCTCAGCAACTCGCGGGCCTGGCGGATATTGGATAGCTCCCCCAAAGCGATGAGTTGCACCACTGCGTTGCCCAGCGCTGTCGCCTCCACTGGCCCGCCGTAAACGGGCACGCCCAGCGCGTCGGCGGTCATCTGGCATAGCAACTTGTTCTTGGTGCCGCCGCCCACAATATGCAGCCGACTGAGCGTGCGCCCGGTGAGTTCCTGCAACGTGTCGAACACCAGCCGATATTTGAACGCCAGGCTTTCGTAGACGGTGCGCATCATCTGCCCCACCGTCTCCGGGACAGGCTGACCGGTGCGCTGGCAGAACTCGCGGATGCGGGCGGGCATATCGCCCATGGGCAGAAACACGGGGTCGTCGGGATCAACCAGGCTGCGGAAGGGTTCGGCCTGCTCAGCCTGGGCAACCAGGTCGTCCCAGCTATAGTGCGTGCCCTGGTTCTGCCAGGTGCGCCGACATTCCTGTGCCAGCCACAACCCCACCACGTTCTTCAAAAAGCAAAACGTGCCGTAAGCGCCGCCCTCGTTGGTGTAATTGGCCGCAAAGGCGCGGTCGTTGATGATCGGCTCGGTGATCTCAACGCCCAGCAGGCTCCACGTGCCGCTGCTGAGGTAGGCGAAGTCTTCGCGGGTGGCGGGCACGGCAACCACAGCGCTGTTGGTGTCGTGACTGGCGGGCACGATCACAGCCAGATGGCGATATTCGCCCAGGCGCGAGCCTGGTTGCACCACCGGCGGGAAAATGTGCCTGGGCAATCCCAGGGCGTCAATCGTCTTCCAGTCCCAGTCGCGGGTGCGGGGGTTGTAGCACTGCGTGGTAGTGGCCATGGTGAACTCGCCCACCGCCGTCCCGCTCAGCCAGTAGTGCATCAGGTCGGGCATGGTGAGCATGAGGGAGGCATTTTCGAGCACAGGGCTGCGGGCGTGTACCAAGCTGGCGAGCTGAAAAATAGTGTTGAGCGACAGATATTGAATCCCCGTGCGCTCGTATAGCTGGCGCATGGGGACGCGCTCGGTCACCCATTCGGTCATGCCCGCCGTGCGCTTGTCGCGGTAGTGGACAGGGTTGGCCAGCAGATTCCCGTCGCGGTCGAGCAGGCCGAAGTCTACGCCCCAGGTGTCAATGCCCACCGAAGAAGCGCCCACCGCAAAGGAGTCAATCCCGCTGCGCACTTCGTGCCACAGACGCAGGACATCCCAGTAAATGGTGCCTCGTACTTCGACCGGGATATTGGGAAACTGATGCGTATCTTCGAAGGAGAGCCGCTCGCCATCGAACCCGACGCGCATGACGCGGCCCGATTCTGCGCCCAGGTCAACTGCAATGACATATTTCTTAGATAAGCTCATAGTGCTACACCACCGGTATTGATACTGGCTGGCGACCAGAGTCCGGGCTAACCATGGCTAGCCAGGTGAGGTGCAGGATGGTCGGGCGCGGGTCGGGCAGGCGGGGCTGACAAAGAGGAACGCCCACAACGCAAGAAACAAGAGGCAAATTAAAGCCAGTGCGCCACAACGACCTGCACGCAACTAATCTTTTAATGCGAAAGCTCCAGGCTTTCGAAACTTTTGATTTGAAAGTAGTATACGGTATCGGTCAGGGTCTGTCAATCACGATTTAAGGCGCTTAATAATAATCATAAAAATCTTCTAAATTTGCCCGCCCCGCCTCTACAGCTCCCCGTTGACTGGCACCACATCCACCGTTACGCCCAGACGGCGCACCTCCTCCACCACGTCTCGCGGCGCGCTGTCGTCGGTGATGATGCGCCCGATCTCGTCGAACGTCGCCCAGGTGTACGGCGCGATCTCGCCCCATTTGCGCCCATCCACGATGATGATCGTCTCCAGGCACAGGGCCATCATCGCCCGCCGCATGGCCACTTCGTCCGGATTCACGTCGGTGATGCCCTGCGTCGGCGAGACTCCCCACGCGCCGAAGAAACCCAGGTTCAGGTTGAGCGCCGGCACTCCGTTCAATGAACCAACTAAAGTAGCCGATTCGCCGCGCAGCCGCCCGGAGGGCAAGAAGACCGTCAGGCGCGGAGCATCGCGCAGGCGCTGGGCGATGAACAGGCTGTTGGTGACGATGGTCAATTCGCCGATTTGCTTGAGGTAAGGGATCAGCGCGTAAGCGGTGGTGCTGCCATCCAGGGCAATGCCGTAGCCTCGCCTGACCAGGCTGGCCGCATAGCGACCGATAGCTTCCTTCTGCCGGACGGCCTCTTGCAGGCGCGTCTCGAAGGAGAGTTCCAGCGCTGGGAATGACGTGCTGCGCAGCACCACGCCGCCATAGACCCGATCCACGAGCTTCTTTTCGGCCAGCGCGCGCAGGTCTTGCCGGATGGTGACCGAACTAACCCCCAGCCGCTCGCTCAGGGCATTGACCGATAGCCGTCCGCCTTCGCTCTTGAGCAGTTCGATAATCGCTCTATGCCGGTCTCGTACAGTTGACATGGCTTTCGAAGTGATATACAGTGAAAAAAACTCGAAAGTTCTTTGTCACTCATTGTAGTATGGTTCTAATCGTTTGTCACCTGGGTCAAGTAGATTTGTGCCTTTCTTCTGTACTGTTGCCTGTTGGATAGCGTTGTGGTGAACCCCACCCCTGCTGACCTGCATATTGAACAACCCGACGCCCTGCTGGCCGATCTGGCTGTGGGGTGGAAGGGCGATCATATTAAAATAGGATCGATCACGCAGTCCGATCGACTGGCGAAATACGACCATTTGCTGGCCATTGAACGCGAGACAGGGTTGCCGCTAGCCCGCTGGCCAGAGGCGGCTCGCTGAGAAAGGGGCGCGATGTGGACATCCATCTCGATTATGGCAAGACTGGCCTGACCGTCACCCTGCCCGATGACGCGAATATCACCGTCGTCAGCCCGCGCTACATCCCGCCGCTGCCCGATCCAGTGGCGGCGTTGCGCGAGGCATTGGAACGTCCCATCGCCTCGCCGCCGCTGCGCGACTTGGTGAAGCCCACTGACAGGGTTGCCATTGTCTTCAGCGACATCACCCGCCCCACACCCAACCACCTGATGCTGCCCGCCGTGCTGGAAGCGCTGGCCCATGTGCCCGCCGACAATATCGTGTTGTGCAACGCGCTGGGCACACACCGCCCCAACACCCCCGCCGAGCTGGAACAGATGCTCGGCCCGGAGGTCGCGCGACGTTATCGCATCGAGCAGAACAACTGCTTCGACCCGTCTACGCAGGTCTACTTGGGCGAGAGTTCCAAAGGACATCCCATCTGGGTCAACCGAACCTACATGGAGGCCAGCGTCAAGATTCTGACTGGCTTCATCGAGCCGCATTTCTTCGCCGGATTCTCTGGCGGTGGCAAGGCAGTGATGCCCGGCATGGCGGGGCAGGCCACGGTGCTGGGCAATCACGACGCGGGCATGATCGGCAATCCCAAAGCGACCTGGGGCGTCACCGATGGCAACCCCATCTTCGAGGAAGCGCGCGAAGTCGCCCTGCGCACTCACCCCACCTTCCTGCTCAACGTCACCCTCAACCGCGACAAGCAGATCACCGGCGTCTTCGCGGGCGACCTGGTGACGGCGCACGACACGGGCATCGAATTCGTGCGCAAGACAGCCATGGTGCCCGTCCCGCAACCGTTCGACATCGTCATCACCACCAATTCCGGCTACCCGCTCGACCTGAACCTGTATCAGTGCGGCAAGGGTATGAGCGCCGCCGAACAGATCGTCCGCCCCGGCGGGGCGATCATCATGGTGGCCGAGTGCAGAGAAGGCATCCCCGATCACGGCCTGTTCGGCGAGATGCTGCGGGCGGCGCGCTCTCCGCAAGAGCTTTTCGACATGGTGATGAACGCGCGGGAGACACGGCAGGATCAATGGGCAGCGCAGATTCAGGCGCGCATTCAACTTAAAGCCGACGTATACCTGTATTCGGACTATTTCGACGATGAGGCCACGCGCCAGGCGCTGCTGATCCCGTGCAATGACATCGCCGGCACGGTCGAGGCGCTGCGGGCGAAGTACGGGCGCGACGCGCGTATCTGCGTGCTCCCCGAAGGCCCGCAGACCATTCCCTACGTGGCCGAAGCGATCAACGCCTGACCGTCCACTATCGCTCACCCGGCGCGCGGCAACAGGCCGCGCGTTTGCTTATAATCTGCCTGTACGGCAGCGAGGAGCGAAAGGATACGGGCGGTGCAGGCTCTGGCGGGCATTCATCACATCACGGCGCTGGCGAACGACCCGTGCGCCAACGTGGAATTTTATCAGGACGTGTTGGGGCAGCGGTTGGTCAAGCGCACGGTGAACTTCGACGATCCCAACATGCACCATCTCTACTACGGCGACGAGGTCGGCAGCCCTGGCACGATCCTGACCTTCTTCCCGTGGCCGGGGCTGCGGCGCGGGCAGCGCGGCGTTGGTGAGGCGGCGGCGGTGGCTTACGCCGTCGCGCACGACTCGCTGGCCTACTGGCGTGCTCGCCTGGCCGCATACGACATGCCAGCGACCGACGACGGCGAGCGCTTCGGTCAGCCCGTGCTGATCCTCGAAGATGTGGACGGCATGCCCCTGGAACTGGTAGAAGTGGAGTCTCCGCCGCCGGTGCAACTCTGGCGAGGAGGGCCGATACCCGCCGAACACATGCTGCGCGGTTTCTTCGGCGTGACCTTGCGAGTGCGCGCCGCCGAACCAACCGCGACATTGCTAACCGAGCTTTTCGGCTATCGGTTGGTGGCAACCGAGGGCGACCGCCTGCGCTTCCAGGCGACACCCGGCGCGCCAGGAGCCATCGTAGACCTGCTGGTGCAGCCCCATGCTCCAGTCGGGAGGATGGGCGCAGGCAGCGTGCACCATGTCGCGTTCCGCGTGCCCGACGAAGCCGCCCAACTGGCCCTGCGCGAGCGGCTTGTCGCCGCTGGGCTGAGTGTGACGCCTGTGCGCGACCGGCAATATTTTCGCTCGGTCTATTTCTACGAGCCGGGCGGGGTGCTCTTCGAGATCGCCACCGATGGGCCAGGGATGCTCATTGACGAAACGCTCACAGAGCTTGGCTCCGCGCTGAGGTTGCCTCCCTGGCTGGAAACCTACCGGCCAGAGATCGCACAGGCCCTGCCGCCCCTGGGAAACCTGTAGCGGCCAGACCTCATCGGGGTGTGCAAAGGTTGACAGCGGCTTTGCCCTGCCCGATGCCCCTCATCCCCCCGGCCCCCTCTCGCGCGCTGCGGGCGAAGGGGAGCACTCGCACGAGAGACAGTAAGTCCCCTCGTCCTCGCGACTGCGTCGGGGCGAGGGGATGTAGGGATGAGGGGCAGCAGACTGCTACAAATTGCCTGTCACATTTTGCATGCACTCGACTTCATCATCCATCCTTGACCGTTCTCTACAGGCTCTGTAGAATGGGCACGTCCTCCCCGCGGGAGTGATCCTCTTATACCGCTCAGGGACTGGGAGGCGGCCCATGAACTTCTTCAGCGGCATCTTCAAAGTTCAGCAGCCTGCCCAGCGCGCCTTCGGTTGGGCCGACGCCGCAGTGATCGCCATCGTCGTCGTGCTCCTTTATGTCGGCGTGCGTCTGGCCTTCGACACCCCAGCAGCGATCGAAGGGCCGTCCATCTCGCTGAAACCTGAAGTCCTGCCCTACTACGCCATCCGCTCGGTGGGACGCATGGCGGCTGCCTATGCCCTCTCGCTGGTCTTTGCCCTGGTCTACGGACGGGTAGCAGCCTATCATCGCCGGGCCGAGCAGATCATGATGCCGCTGCTGGACGTGCTGCAGAGCGTGCCCATCCTCTCCTTTCTGCCGGTGGTGTTGCTGAGCCTGAGCGCTGTGCTGCCCCAGTCCATCGCCGCCGAGCTGGCTTCGATCGTGCTCATCTTCACCAGCCAGGCCTGGAATCTGGTGTTCGTCTGGTATCAGTCGCTGACTACCATTCCCAATGAACTGAACGAAGCCTCGGCCATCTTCCGCTTCAATACCTGGATGCGCTTCCGGACGGTAGAACTGCCCTTTGCGGCCATCGGCCTGATCTGGAACAGCATGATGAGCTGGGCGGGCGGCTGGTTCTTCTTGATGGCGGCGGAAATCTTCACCGTGGGCGAGCGCGACTTCCGCCTACTGGGGCTGGGAGCCTACCTGCACCATGCCGCCGATCAGAGCGATTATGGAGCCATCGCCTGGGGCATTGGGGCGCTGGTACTGGTCATCGTCCTGCTCGATCAGCTTGTATGGCGGCCCCTGCTGGCCTGGTCGGATCGCTTCTCGCTGGAGATGGTCGAAAACGACAACCCTCCCACGTCGTGGTTCTACGACCTGCTGCAGCGCGCACATGTCGCCCGCTGGCTGGATCGCCGCGTGCGTCAACCTTTGCTGGAAGCCATTGACGCGCTGCTGGTGCGCCCGGGCGGGGCACAAAGCGTCCCCCTGGAAAGGCGGGCCAGCAGACCCTGGCTGACCTACCTGCTGATTCTGCCGGTAGGAGCAGGGATCATCTACGGCCTGGAACAGGCTGGCGAAATGCTGGTGCATGTGCCTGCTGCGCAATGGAGCGCTATTGCGACAGGGGTCGGGGCCACCTTGCTGCGCGTGCTGACCGCCCTGTTGGTGGCGCTGGGCTGGACCATTCCCGTGGGCGTGTTGATCGGCACCAATCCCGCCATCGCCGCCATCTTGCAGCCGCTGGTGCAGATTGCGGCCTCGGTTCCGGCGACGGCGCTTTTCCCTGTGTTGTTGCTGGTGCTGCTGCAAGTGCCAGGAGGGCTGAACATCGCCGCAGTAGTGTTGATGTTGATGGGCACACAGTGGTACCTGCTCTTCAACGTCATTGCGGGCGCAGCGGCCATTCCCGAAGACCTGCGCTTCACCAGCACCCTGCTGCACCTGAGCCGCTGGGAGCGCTGGCGCACGCTCATCCTGCCCGCGCTATTTCCCTACATCATCACCGGCGCGATCACGGCCAGCGGTGGCGCGTGGAACGCCAGTATCGTAGCCGAGTATTTCCAGCTAGGGGGCGAATCGCACCAGGTGACTGGCGTCGGTGCGCTCATCGCCTCGGCGACAGCGGAAGGCGATTTTCGCCTGCTGCTGGCGGCTACGTTGAGCATGATCCTGACGGTCGTGCTGATCAACCGCCTGTTCTGGCGGCGACTCTATCGCCGGGCCGAAGAACAATTTCGCATGGAGTAGCGCAATGGCACACCTGCTCGAATTGAAAGGCATCACCCAGAAGTATGGGCGCGGCGACCGCCGCTTCACCGCCGTGGACAACGTCAGCCTGGCCATTGACGAAGGGGAGTTCGTCGCGTTGCTGGGGCCTTCCGGCTGTGGCAAAAGCACTTTGCTGCGCATCATCACCGGCCTCAATCAGCCCGTCGAAGGGCAGGTACTCTACCGGGGACAGCCTTTGCGCGGGGTAAACCCTCACGCGACCATCGTCTTCCAGACCTTCGCCCTGTTCCCCTGGCTGACGGTGCAGCAGAATGTCGAGGTGGCGCTGAAGGCGCGCGGCGTGCCCCCCAACCTGCGCACTGTGCGCGCCATTGACCTGCTGGACATGGTCGGCCTGGATGGCTTCGAGACGGCCTTCCCGCGCGAACTATCCGGCGGGATGCGCCAGAAGGTGGGCTTTGCGCGGGCGATGGCCGTGGAGCCGGAACTGCTGTGCCTGGACGAGGCGTTCTCGGCGCTCGACGTGCTCAGCGCGGAATCGTTGCGCGGCGAATTGCTGGAACTGTGGCAGAGCGGTTCCATTCCCACCAAAGCGATTTTGATGGTCACGCACAACATTGAAGAAGCTGTCTTCATGGCCGACCGCGTGATCGTGATGGACAAGCAGCCGGGCCGCGTGATCGCCGATCAGAAGATCGACCTGCCCCACCCGCGCCAGCGCAAGTCGCCGCGCTTCCTCGAAGTGCTGGATCGCGTCTATGCCACGCTGGCCGGGCAGACACAACCGGAGTACGTCGAGATGGGCACCGCGCCGGGCGAAGCGGGCGTCACTCGCGCCCTGCCCGATGTCTCCATCGGCGAGCTATCCGGTCTGCTCGAATTCCTCAACGACATGCCAGCCAACCGCACCGACGTCTACCGGCTGGAGCAGGAACTCAACCTGAGCACCGATGACGTGCTGGAGCTGACCGAGGCAGCGGAGTTGCTGGGTTTCGCCACCATCGCCAAAGGCGATATCATGCTCACCCCCCTGGGCGAGACCTTCGCCGAAGCCAGCATCCTGGCCCGCAAGGAGATTTTCGCCTCGCGCATCCGGCGCTTGCCGCTGTTCAAATGGCTGCTGGCCATGCTCAAGGCGGCGGACAAGGGGCGGCTGGATCGCGACGTGATCCGCCTGGCGCTGGAACTGGAGTTCTTGCCCGAAGATGCCGCGCGTCAGGTGGAAATCGCCATTCAGTGGGGCCGCTATGCGGAATTGCTGGCCTACGACGACAACACCGAGACGCTATACCAGGAGACCGGGACAGCCGTGGCGGCGTAGGCGGCGTTCATTCTTTTTCGTCGGGGGATTCATCCAGCAGGCGGCGCAGTTCCTGCTCCCATACTTCGTCCAGCGGCGGCTCGAAGGGCATTTCGGTGAATTCGTCGGCCAGGCGCTCGAAGTACTCGCGCACGTTCAGTTGCGGCGCGGCGCTATCCAGCTCTCTGATCTTGGCCTCGACCGTCTGAATGAGCTGCGTGCTCTTGCGACGCAGGTCGCTGAGATCGAAGTGTGTCTTCAGCAGGTAGTTGATGCGTCGCATCACGTCGTACCATGCCGTGAAGTCGTTCTCCAGGCGGATGGTGCTGGTGATCTGCGGAAACTGCGCGAAGTCATAGGTGGGCACGAAGGCGTAGAAGCCAACGAATTCCTGCCCGCGCTCGCCCGCGCGGCGGCACAGGTAGGAGCCGATGCTCGCCCCACCGTGATAGTCGGAAAACCGCACGGCCAGCCGGTCGAGGGTGCTCTTGAGAGCGGGCAGGCTGTAGATGCACGAGATCAGGCGCGAGCGGTTGTAGGGCAGTTCGCCATAGACGCCCCCCAGGCTGACAATACGGCGCACCTTTAGCGCCTGCGCCGCATCCAGAAACGCCGCCGTGTAGCGTTCGATATCAAGCTGTGGCTCGTCGCCCAGGAAGATCACCACGCCGCGCATCTCGTCACCGGTGTAATACAGTTCGTTGCGCGGAGTTTCCAGCACCAGGGGATAGCCGTCTTCAAAGCGCACCACAGGGCGCACCAAGTCGTGCGTGCCGGGTATCTGGAACAGGTAGAAGCCTTGCGGGTTAATGGCCCCGATACGCCGGGCCTGGTTGCGCTGGATCAAATAGTGTGGCAGGCCCGACGACACCGATCCGGCGTCGGCCCACTGCCGCCAGCCGGCGATCATCACGATTTCGGCGGCCTGAGGGTGCTCCCACAGTTCTACAGCATTTTCCACCGCGTTGATCTCCCCTACCGCGATCGCTTTGTGCCGGGCGGTTGCCAGAACCGCCCAGAGCGGGTGTCCTGCCCTTGAGTATACCGCAGACCGGCGGTGACGGGTGCGAAGGGAGCATCTCACATCAAGAGCAAAAGTTTGCCCCAGGGCCGAGGCGGATTCCCAGGAGGCACAGCCTCACCGTAGCGACGTATTCAGCTTCTGCAGCATCTGCTCAAGACATTCTCTGCGCTGTGGTTTACCTCGCCCCCAGCCTCGCTTCGCTCGGCTTGCCCCCTCCCCGACACGGCGCGAGGCACGCTAACGCCAAGCGGGGGTGAGGTCAACGCTTCCGCACCGGGCAAATCGCTAAATTCCTGGCGCGCAGCAAGCAGCACCCCTACAGAACCGAATTTACGGATAGATGCTTGGGAATGTGCACCTGCTCATCTCGCGGAGCATTTCTACAGTGTAGAAACACTATAGCATGGATCGTCGCCGCCCGGCCAGCCACAGCGCACAGCCAATCCCCGTGCTGACGCCCAGCAACGCCAGGTCGAAGAGGCGATCGGCGCGGTGATGAAGCAGCACAGGGGCATCATCCGCCCGCACAAAGCTGAGCAGCGCCTGTCCCAGGCCGGTCAGGGCTAGCAGGAGCCACAGGCGAACTCCGGGCAGCCAGCCGCACCAGGTCAGGACGACGGCGAGCAGCCCCAGCAACGCCGCCAGCGCCACCCCTCCCGCCTGCACATCCAGGCGCGGCGCAACGAAACCGTAGGCGTCCGGCAATTCCTCCACCAGCCACGATGGCCAGTCCGCCAGCGTGCCGACTTCGTAGCCGTAGGCACAGCCCGCCGCGCGACAGGCAGCCCAGGCGGTCGCCAGCAGCAGTGGCCAGGCCAGCGCCGCGGCATCAGTCCAGGCGCGGAAGGGCACACGTCGCCAGCGCGCAATCAGCAGCGCCGCCAGCAAGCCCAGCGCGACTCCGCCGTGCCAGGCCATGCCTCCAAACGACAGCCGCGCAATGTGATCGGGCGCGGCGCGAAATTGCTCCCAGCGCAGGATCACATAGAGTCCGCGCGCGCCGAGCAGGCCAGCCAGCCCTGTGGCCAGGCTCACGTCGAGCCAAGCGCGGACGTGCCCTGCCGGGCAGCGCGACGCCCGCCAGCCGATCCCCAGCAGAGCGATCAGCGCCCCGCCCAACAGCCAGGCATTGTAGGCGCGCAGCGTCAGCGGGCCGCCGTGCCAGATCACCGTATCCAAGGGGTCTTGCTCCGACAGATTGCCCGGTCAACAGCGCCAACGGTACGGCGAAACGGCGCGGTTGTCAAACACTCACTCGCGCCCCTCACCCCTACATCCCCTCTCCCTCGCGACGGCGTCGCGGGGCGAGGGGACTCACTGTCTCTCGCGCGAGTGCTCTCCCGCAGCGCGGGAGACAGGGCCGGGGGATGAGGGCCATCGGCTCAAGAGGTGGGTAATGATAAGCCAACACGGGGAGGGGGCAAGCCGGGCGAAGCGAGGCTGGGGGTGAGGTAAAGCGGCAAGCGGTTTGATGCAATCCCCCTGCCGATCATTTCGTGCCTGCGGGCACGAAGCGCCAGGTTTGATAGAATCAGGGCACGGCATGGGCGTACACTGGCAGGAAGCTGGCCGCCCCACAGACAAGATCACAAGGCACACTATGAACGCTCACCCCTCTTCTGAACACGCAGCGTTCGTCCAGCACATGTTCGGACGCATCGCCCGGCGCTATGACCTGATGAACCGCCTGATGACCTTTGGGCAAGACCGGCGCTGGCGGCGCTTCGTGGTGCGGCAGGCGGCCCTGCACCCCGGAGACTGGCTGCTGGACATCGCCACGGGCACAGGCGACATTGCCTTTGAGGCACGCCGCCAGGTGCCCGACCTGCACATCGTCGCAGCGGACTTCTCGCTGCCCATGATGCGCGTGGGTCAACTCCGCGAAAGTCGGCTGAGAGGCAACGGGCGTCGCCCGCTGGCCTGGCACGCCGCCGATACCCTGCACCTGCCCTATGCCAGCAACGTTTTCGACGCGGTGACCAGCGGCTACCTGTTCCGCAACGTGTCCGACATTGCGGGGGCGCTGGCCGAACAGGTGCGCGTGCTGAAGCCGGGCGGTCGCCTGGTGACGCTGGACACCACGCCGCCCCCGCGCGGGTTGCTGCGCCCGTTCATCCAGTTTCACCTGCGCGTGATCATCCCCTTGCTGGGGCGCTGGATCACGGGGCAGGCCGACGCCTACCGTTACCTGCCGGAAAGCACGCTCAATTTCAAGACCGCCGAGGAACTGGCCGACCTGCTGCACGCCGCCGGCCTGGTTGACGTAGGCTACCGGCGTTTCATGCTGGGCACAATGGCCGTGCACTGGGGCACCAAACCCGCTCCGACGCAGCGCCCCGCCTCCCGCGACTCGGCGATCAGCGGTACAATGTCCAGGCCGGTTGGCCCTTCTCCCGACAGGAGTGTTTTATCATGAAAATCAGCGCCCGCAATGCCCTGAAAGGCACCATCACGCGCATCACGCCCGGCATCGTCAACGCCGAAGTGGTGATTACCCTGCCCGACGGTCAGCAGATCGTGGCCGTGATCACGTTGGCTTCTGCCGATGCCCTCGGTTTGCGTGTGGGGCAGGAAGCCTACGCCGTGATCAAGGCGTCAGACGTCATGGTCGGCGTGGAACACTGAGGCCATGAGCACACCGCGCCGCTTGATCGTCGGTATTTCGGGAGCCAGCGGCGTCATTTACGGCATTCGCCTGCTGGAAGTGCTGCGCCAGGATCGCGCCATCGAGACGCATCTGGTGCTGACCGAGGCAGCGCGCATCACCATCGCTCAGGAGACCGACTGGAAGATCAGCGAGGTCGAAGCGCTGGCCGATGTGGTGCACCGGCCCCACAACGTGGGCGCGAGCATCGCCAGCGGGTCTTTCGGCACGATGGGCATGGTCGTCATCCCGTGCAGCATCAAGAGTCTCTCCAATATCGCGTTGGGCAACACCGGCGACCTGCTGGCGCGCGCCGCCGACGTACAGCTCAAGGAAGGGCGTCCGCTGGTGTTGGTGGTGCGCGAGACTCCGCTGCACCTGGGCCATCTGCGGTTGATGGCGCAGGCGGCAGAGATCGGGGCGGTGATCCTGCCGCCAGTGCCCGCCTTCTACAGCCGCCCCCAGACGATAGACGACATTATCAACGGCACAGTGGGGCGGGTGCTATTGCGGCTGGGCATTGACAACGATCTCTACTTCACCTGGCTGGGCTTGAAGGGGAAGTCCTGATGGTCAGTCTGCCAGAGCTGCCCGACGACGTGCGCGCGGCGCTGAGCGAATTCCTGGCGCAGCAGTCCACCCTGGCGTTGAGCACCGCCGGTCTGCGCGACGGACGCCCCCAGGTCGCGCCCCTGTTCTTCGTCAGCGACGAAGCGCTCAACCTGTACTGGATTTCCGACCCGGATAGCCGCCATAGCCGCAACATCGCCGACTGGGGCGACGCCGCCGTCACCATCTACGCGCAGACGTGGGACTGGCAAAGCATCAAGGGGGTGCAGATCGAGGGCACGGCCATGCCGGTCAGCGACGACGACGAACGGCAGCGCGCGCTGGACCTGTATTGCGCCAAGTTCCCCTTCGTCAACGAGAAATTCGTCGATCTGATCGCGCAGAGCGTGTTTTATGTGTTGCGCCCGCGCTGGTTGCGCTGGATCGACAACGAGCGCCGCTTTGGGTATAAACAAGAATTTCTGTTGCAGCCGACCGGTGAACAGGACCCCGACGAAGCCTGACGCCTCCCAGCCCATCCTGGAGCGCCGGATGCTACGCGGGTCGCATGGCTGACCGATCTACCAGCCGGCCCAGGGTGTCACAGTCAGAAAGGAGCGCCGGTGGAGAATACTTCTGTTATCCAGGCATTTCTGGCGATCGGCCTGATCATCGCGGCTGCGCAGTTTTCGGGGGCGGCGGCCCGCGCACTGGGCCAACCGCGCGTCTTCGGGGAACTGCTGGCGGGCGTGATCCTCGGCCCGACGTTGCTCAACCTGTTACATTGGGGCATTTTCGACGATCCGGTGTTGCTGCGGCTGAGCCTGGACGAACTGGCCGAGCTGGGCGTGTTGTTTCTGATGTTCGCCGTGGGGCTGGAAGTGCACCTGCGCGAACTGTTGGCTGTGGGGCGCGTGGCGCTATGGGGCGGCACGCTGGGGGCAGTGTTGCCGGTGTTGCTCAGCGCACCGCTGATCGTCGCTTTCGACTATTCGAGCAAGGCGGCGATCTTCATGGGCGTGGTGTTGGCGGCGACCTCAGTGAGCATCTCGGCGCAAACCCTGCTCGAATTGGGGCTGTTGCGCACCAAAGAGGGCATGGGTCTGCTGGCAACCGCCGTCGTGGACGATGTCCTGGCCATCCTGTTGCTCTCGATCGTGGTGGCCACGCTGGGGGTGCAGACGAAAGCCTCAGTGGGCAGCCTGATCTGGACTCTCGCCCGTATGGTTCTCTACGTGGTGGGCGCGCTGGCGGTCGCCTGGTTTGTCCTGCCGCCGCTTTTTAACCGGTTACAGCGCACGCGCTACCTTTCGTCCGGACTGGCGTCGTTTGCGCTCATTGCCGCGCTGATCTTCGGCTGGTCGGCGGACGTGCTGGGCGGCATCGCTGCCATCACGGGCGCGTTCATTGCCGGGGTGGGCCTGAGTCAGACCGGCGAGCGAGTCCATGCCGAGATCGAAGAAACGGTGCGGCGGCTTTCCTATTCGTTTCTGGTGCCCATTTTCTTCGTCAACGTCGGGCTGCATATTGATCTGACGCTGGTAGGGATAGACCTGTTGCCGTTGACCACCTTGTTGACAGTGGCGGCCATTGGGGCCAAAGTGATTGGCAGCGGAATGGGAGCGCGGCTGGGGGGCTTCGACCGAGGCGAATCGTTCCGGCTGGGGGTGTGCATGATCTCGCGCGGCGAAGTGGGCCTGATCATCGCCAGCCTGGGGCTGGCCGAAGAACTGCTGACCGAAGAACTGTTCGACGTGGTGTTCGTGGTGATCCTGCTGACAACCATCATCACACCGCCGCTGGTACGCTGGATCTTCCACGGTCGCACACCGACGCCCGTCGCTGTAGCTGCCAGACGCGATGAACGCAGGAGTCTGTAATGTCCAAACTGGTTGTTCTGATCACCACTCACATCGAAAAGGGACTAACCGTAGCCGAAGCCTGGGAGGCCGCCGGTGCTCCCGGCGTCACTCTGATCGAGAGTCACGGCCTGCATCGTCTGCGCGAACAGAGCAAAGAGCTAGAGCTGCCGTTGATCGTCTCCATGTCTCAGCTTCTGCGGCAGATTGAGGAGACCAATCAGACGATCTTCACCGTGGTAGATGACGATCTGGTAGACGTGATGATTGACGCGGCCTGTCAGGCGCTGGACGCGCGCACGTTGGAAGAGAGCGGCGTAGGCGTAGCTTTCGTCATTGACGTGGAGCGTACCATCGGCATGCGCCCCTGCCGCCGCCTCTCCGATAGATGACACGATGCTGACCGGCGAATCTTCTTTGTCGCGCGTCCTGGCATTGATACCGGCCTATAACGAAGCCGAGCGCGTCGGGGCAGTAGTGGCGGCGACTCGCGCTTATCTGCCGGTGCTGGTGGTGGACGACGGCTCTGCGGATGACACAGCGATTCTCGCCGAAGACGCCGGCGCTACGGTGCTGCGGCAGTCGCCCAACCAGGGCAAAGGGGCGGCGCTGCGGGCTGGTTTCCGCTGGGCGCTGGAGGCCGGTTACGAGGCGGTGATCATGCTCGACGCCGACGGGCAGCACGATCCCGCCGAAATCCCCCGTTTTCTGCAAACCTACACCGCTCAAGGCGCTGATCTGATTATTGGCGAGCGTACCTTCAGACAGATGCCCTTCCCCCGCAATCTGTCCAACACGATCGGGCGCTGGCTATTCTCGTGGGCACTGGGGCAACCGGTGCGCGACAATCAGTCGGGCTATCGCCTGCTCAGCCGCCGCATGATGGAAGCGACGCTCGACAGCCATGAACAGGGCTTTGAGTTCGAGGTCGAGATGATCGTCACCTGTGTGCAGCGCGGCTATAGGCTGGCTGGAGTGCCCATTCGCACCATCTACGCGGGCGAGAAGAGTCACATCAAGCCGCTGCATCAGACGGTGCATTTCCTGCGCGTGGTCTGGCAGACGCGGCGGGCCATGCGGCGGGCGCGCGCGGGCGGTGCGTCGTCGCACTGGCCCTCGCTGCTGCTGTTGCCATTGCTGGCGCTGACAGGTGCGCTGCTGATCCTGTCGGGCGGCATAGGGATAGACGCGGCGGGCACGCTCTCTCCCGTCTACCCCACGCCCGCGCCGATCGCCTTCACCCCACCGACGCCGCTGCCGCCGACCCCTGAGCCGACGCTGCCCGCGCCGGAAGAAATCATCGGGTTGCCCGCGCCAGACTATGCCCTGCCGCTGCTGGACGGCGAGACAATTCGCCTGGCCGCTCTGCGTGGACAGGCCGTGTTCCTCAATTTCTGGGCGACCTGGTGCGTCCCCTGCCAGAACGAGATGCCGCTGTTGCAGCGTCTGCACGACGAGCATGGGGACAGCGTGCGCGTGATCGCCATCACCGACCCGCACCTGGGGCAGAGCGAGCAGCAGGTGCGCGAATTCCTGACGCGCTATGGCTTTACGTTTCCCGTCGCTCTGGTTGAAGACGAGACCGTCTACCGCTACTTCGATGTGGCACAGATTCCCGTCACGTATATCCTGGATGGTGACGGGGTGATACGTTTTCGTCACATCGGCGAACTGACCGCCGCAGAGATCAACCGCTATCTCGAACAGGTTGCGCCAGTCGCCGGCGACTGAAGGAACTTACACACGGAGTACAGGCCCATGACTCATCGCAGACTGCAGAAAATGGCGGAAATCATCGCCGCAGCAAACCTCGATGCCATCGCCTTAGTGCCTGGAGCCAATCTGCACTACCTCACTGGCATTGATTTTCACCTGATGGAGCGTCCCCTGGTCGTGTTCTTCCTGCCGGATCGCGAGCCAGTGGCTGTCCTGCCCGCGCTGGAAGAAGTGCGGCTGGCCGCCTGCGATTTCCCCATGACGCTTTTCCCCTGGTCAGATTCCGAAGGCTACGGCCCGGCCTTTGCGGCGGCAGTGGGCGAGCTGAAACTGGCGGGCAAGCGCATTGGGGTAGAAGAACTGCGTATGCGCGTCCTGGAAGCGCGCATCCTGGAAGACTATCTGCCGGGCGCAACCCTGGTGCCTGCCAGCACTCCCCTGGCCGCATTACGTCTGCGCAAAGACGCCGACGCCATCCGCGCTCTGCGCGAAGCGATTCGCATCAGCGAGGCGGCGCTGTATACGGTGATGGATCGGGTGCGGCCCGGCATGACCGAGCGCGAAATTGCCGCGCTGATCACCATGGCGCAGCTCGAACAGGGCGGCGGCAAACATCCCTTCGAGCCGATCGTCCTCAGCGGCCCCAATAGCGCTTTGCCTCATGGCGAGCCGGGTGAGCGCATAATCGCCGAGGGCGAACCGTTGCTGTTTGACTTCGGTACGACGGTGCGCGGCTATGCCTCGGACATCACACGCACCTTCTGCGTTGGAACCCCCTCGCCGCGCCTGGTAGAAGTCTACGAGGTAGTGCGCGCCGCCAACGAAGCCGGACGCGCCGCCGCCCGGCCTGGTGTCGCGGCACAGGAAGTGGATCGGGCCGCCCGTCGCGTGATCGAAGAGGCGGGTTTCGGCCCCTATTTCACACACCGTACCGGGCATGGCCTGGGCATGGAAGCGCACGAGGGGCCGGGCATTGTCGAGGGCAACGAGCTGATCCTGGAGCCGGGAATGGTCTTCACTGTGGAGCCGGGCATCTATCTGCCGGGCGAACTGGGTGTGCGCATCGAAGATGACGTGCTGATCACCCCTAACGGGGCCGAAAGCCTGACGACCTTCCCGCGCGAATTGCGGCGCATTGGCTGGTGAGCCGGTCGCGCAGACTGGCACAAAATACTCCCAGGTTGATCGCTGGCAGCCGCGTATCCGACGCGGCTGTCGCTTTGTCGGACGGCGTCGAAGCGCTGGCGGTTTGCGTTGGACAGGCGGGTGCTGTGAGGTTATATTTTGCATGACAAATATCTGAAAAATCGGCCTGGTGCGCTCCGATAAAGGGGCGTCCACCTGTTCACGTCATGAGGATCGTCCTGCATGTGTCCGACGGTATGGATTTACCTGGGCGAGATTTATCGCCTGCAAGAAGATACGCCCTGGCCGACCCTTTCCATGGTGGCCGACAGCATGGGCGTCTCGTTGCAGGCGGCCTCGCGCATGATCCGCCGCATGGTCGAAAACGGCTATATCGAGCACGAACCGTATCGCGGCGTGCGCCTGACCCCTGCGGGCGAAACCATCGCCTTGCAGGTTATCCGCCGCCATCGCATTCTGGAAGCCTTTCTGGTGCGGGTGATGGGCTTCGGCTGGGAAGAAGTGCACGAGATGGTCGAAACCCTGGAGCGGGGCGTGCAGGATGTTCTGATTGACCGCATGGACGCCATGAGCGGCCACCCCACCCGTTGCCCGCACGGCGAACCGATCCCCACCAAAGACGGGACGATGCCCCCCCTGAACGACCGCCCGCTCGCCCACTGGCCAGAGGGAAAACCCGCCCAGGTGAGTCGTGTGAAGACCCACGATCCGGAGAAGCTGCGCTATCTGGCCCGCGTCAAGCTGATCCCCGGCGCGACGCTCACCGTGCGCGACCGCAGCCCGTTCAACGGGCCGTTGCATCTGGATTGCGGCGGAGAATGGCTGGTAGTCGGGCACGAACTGGCCAGCGAGCTATATGTGCAGGACCCCGATCCCTCTTTCGCGCCGTCCCTGGCCACGCCCCGCTGAGCCTGGGCACTCCTCAGGCCACTTTGATCACGCGCCGGGGTTTGAGCCGCAACACGATGATATCGAGGTCGGCCCAGGCGGCGATGTCCTTTTCCGCCTGTTCGGGTGCTTCGTAGCGATGAGTCAGCCGCCGCACCCACTCATCGTCCGGGTCTGGCTCGATGACGAAATCGCCCTTGATCAGATAGCCGCCGCCATCGTCCGGTTCGCCGCCGATGACGACTGCGCCCTTGGGGTTGGCTGTCAGGTAGTCCACCTTGCGCGTGTCGCGCGCGCTGATGATCACAATGTCCTCGCCATCCAGCATGAACCATACGGGCACGGTGTGCGGGTAACCTTCGGGATCAATGACCGACACCCGTGCGATCAGCGGCTTGCTCAACACCGCCCGCGCCTGCTCGTCATAGAGAGACATCTTTTTTCCGCCTGTAGGTGAGTGATGTCACGCACACGCCATTGAGTATATCTGAGAGTGCGTCGCTGTGCTTGTGTGCAGTATCAATATCGAGTATGTATACAGTGGTGCCAGGAGCTACACCACCTCTTTCCCCGAATCTTCCTGGACTACCCTGTCGGGGAACGCCGTATGGCCCACGTAGCCACGGAGGAAAGCCATGCGCTCCCTGTCCCGGACCTTTCCACTGCGCATCGCCCTGCTTTATTTCGCCTTCTCGGCAATCTGGATCGTTACCTCCGATCTGGTAGTCACCCTTCTCACAGATGAAACCTATCTGATCGAACAGACGGTCAAAGGACTGGTCTTCATCACCGCCACCACTATCTTGCTCTACACCCTGCTAAAGCGCGAGAAAGAGGCCCTGGATCGCGCTAACACCGCGTTGCAACGGGTTAACCGCGCTTATCGCCTGCTGAGCACCTGCAATCAGCAGATTGTACGTGCCAGCGACGAGGCGTCTCTGCTGGAGAGTGTATGCCAGACGTTGGTCACAGAGGGGGGCTATCGCATGGCCTGGGTGGGCTTCGCCGAACAGACGCCCGAACGCCTGGTGCGTCCGGTTGCCTGGGCCGGACACGAAGCAGATTACCTGTCAACCATTCGGCTCACCTGGGCAGAAGACCGCTATGGTCAGGGGCCGGTGGGTACAGCGATTCGCACGCGTCAGCCCCAGGCCAGTCGTTTCATCGCCGACGATCCGCTCTTCACCTGGCGTGCCGAGGCGCTACAGCGGGGTTATCAGTCCGTTGTCGCGCTGCCTTTCGTCGTCGAAGATCAAAAGGTCGGCATACTGGCCATTTACGCCGCCGAACCAGATGCCTTCGACGAGCAAGAAGTCTCTTTGCTGAACGAACTGGCACACGACCTGGCCTATGGCCTGCGCGCCCTACGTGCTCATCAGTCCCTGCAAGATGCCACCCGCGCTCTGGCCGAAGTGGCACAGCACCGGGCAGAACTGGATCGTTCCCGGCAGTTACTGGCAATGGCCGTCCACGATCTGCGCAATCCTCTGGCTGTGATCCAGGCTGCCACCGAACTATTGCACCATTACAGCGAACGCATGTCCGACGAAGAGAAAGCTTCACGTCACGAGCGCATCGCCGAGAGCATCAAGTTCATGAAAAGGGCGCTCGACGACATCCTGCTGATGAGCAAGGCCAACCTGGAACATATGCCTGTGTATCTTGAAAAGCTGGATATAGTGGCCCTGGCCCAGCAGACCCTTGCGGAGGTGGCTCAGTTGGCCCCGCGGCACCGGTTGGAATTCGAGTGTACGGAAACAAACACCGAAGTGTCCAGCGATCCCGCCCTGCTGCGCCATATCCTGACTAATCTACTGGAGAACGCCGTGCGCTATTCGCCGGCAGGCAGCACCGTAACCCTGACCCTGCTCTGTCAGCCCGACCGTATCACCGTGCGCGTGCAAGACCAGGGCATTGGCATTCCTGCAGAGGAACAGGCGCGGTTGGGCGAGCCATTCTTCCGCGCCAGCAACGCCAGGAGCGCCCAGGGTACGGGCCTGGGCCTGACCATCGTCCGGCAGGCGGTCGAGGCGTTAGGCGGCACCCTGAGCGTGGAAAGCGAGGAAGGGCAAGGCAGCACCTTTACAGTGACGTGGCCTCTGCTGACTACCCCCTGACCGCTCCCTGCCTTCACTGCCGATCTTTCCAATGAACAGGCCCGCTTCTTGGCGGGCCTGCGTTCATTGGTGCGCGTTGTTGCGGCGACCGTTCGGGTAGTCTTTCTCCGAGATCAGGTAGGGCACGCTGATCACCACCACATCTTTCATGGCCCGCAGCCGCATACGCAGGATGGTAGCCGTCTGATTGTGCAGGAACTGGCTGACCAGCTCGGTCGTGACAAACTCCGGTACCACGATGGTGATCAACTGATCGGGGAACTCCTCATGGTTGACGCGCGTGATGTAATCCACCAGCGGGTTGAGGATGTCGCGGTAGTCGTAGTCAATGATGACCAGCCTGATACCCTCGGTCAGGTTGGGGAAGCGCTTCCAGCGCTCTTCAATGCGCTGATGCATCTGCGGCGAGGTGGAGATGCACACGGCGCGCACATCATTGGACAGGCGCTTGGCATATTGCAGCGCGCGGAGCGTCCCCTTGTGCACGTCGGCAATGGGCACGATGACCACATCGGCCACCTCGACCAGTTCGCTTTCCTGCATCTGACTGGTGCTGAGCGCCGCGGCCACCCGCTCGTAGTGGCGGTGAATGCGGTCAAACATGATCACCAGCAGGGGAATGAGCAGCGCCACGATCCACGCGCCCTCAATAAACTTGGTTGCCACCAGCACCAGGAACACGATCCCTGTCACAGTGGCCCCCAACAGGTTCAGACGACGCTTCCAGCGCCAGTTTGGCTCGTAGTGAATGGTGGTGACGCTGGTGCGCATGGACTCGCCAGGTTGCAGCGTGCCGATCTTCTGCATCAGACGGCTCATGCCCGCCTGCGACAGAGTGAAGCTGAGCATCACGCCCAACGCATAGAGCGGCAGCATGGCGATTTCGTCCGCCTGGAAGATGATCACGATCAGCGACGACAGACCGGCCAGCACCAGAATGCCCATGCTATAGACGAGACGATCGCCCCGATTCTGCATCCAGCGCGGCATGAAGCCGTCCTTGGCCAGGAAGGAACTCAGCCGGGGGAAGTCCTGGTAACCAGTGTTGGCGGCCAGGAACAGGATCAGGGCCGTGAACGTCTGTACCCAGTAATACAGCATCCCTGTGCCCGTCACCTGACGGGTCAACTGCGAGAGGATGCTCTCTTCTTCTTCCGGAATCAGGTGCATGGTGGTGGCCAGGAAAGAGATGCCGATGAAGAGCGACATAGCCATGATGCCCATGGCCACCATCGTTTTGGCCGCGTTGTGGGATTCCGGCGGCTTGAAAGCCTGTACCCCATTGCTGATGGCCTCGATGCCGGTCAGCGCCGTACAGCCGCCCGCGAAGGCGCGTAGAAGCAGCCAGACATAGGCGAAGCCCACCACATCTTTCTGTTTGGGCACAGCTTCCTTAAACACTGGCAGGGGGTCGGCCCCGAACAGGCCCAGATGGCGCACCAGGCCGATGACGATGACCAGCATCACCCCGCCCACAAAGGCATAGGTGGGAAAAGCGAAGACGGTGCCGCTCTCGCGCACGCCACGCAGGTTGATCCAGGTGATGAACCCAATGGCAAAGAGGGCAATGAACAGGCGGTACTCGAACAATTCCGGCACGGCGGAGGTCACCGCGCGCACCCCCGCTGAGGTAGAGACCGACACTGTCAGCACATAGTCGGTCAACAGCGCCGCCGCCGCCAGCAGAGAAGGCATGCGGCCCAGGTTGTCTTTGGCGACCGTGTAGGCACCGCCTCCGTCGGGGTAGTGCATGATGGTCTGAATGTAGCTGAAGACCACCAGCAACACCAACCCGGCGACCGCCAGCGCCAGCGGTAGCGTCATGGCCAGCGCGCCGCTGCCCAACACGATCAGCACATGCATGATCGCTTCAGTAGCGTAGGCATTGCTACTGATCGGGTCGGAGGCAAAGATCGCCAGCGCGCGCACTTTATCGAGCCGTTCGTGAATTTCCCGGCTGCTAGGGAACGGCTCGCCGATCAGCAGACGTTTGACAGCAGTGAACGTGAGATGCATAGCAGATACTCCGGACGAATCCCAGCGGTTGCCAGATCGCCCTAGTGAGCAGGTTGTGCTGTAGGGATCAGGGGAGTGCAAGACAAAGAAATAGCCTCACCCTCGATTGGGGCAAGGCCTTGCTGAGACAAGCTAGCAGGCATGGGAGTGTCCCCACCTACCTTAAAGCCGGTGCTCACCAGGCCCCACTTTCTGTGACCAACGCACCAACTCATTGCCACGAACGTGGTAAGACGCACAAACTATACGATAAAAGAGCGCGGATGACAAGGGTCACCTGTACTGGGGAGTGGATAAAGTCAAGGATACGCGAAATCTCGGACATGAGCCGGATAGGTTGGGCACTGGCGTTTGTAGAGTTG
>CAKZOB010000021.1 GCA_937135955.1 uncultured Anaerolineales bacterium
TAGCCCTGGCCCAGGAACCACGCATCCTGCTGCTTGACGAACCCACGACCTTCCTGGACATCAGCCACCAACTCGACGTGATGGCTCTGCTCCAGCAACTCAACGCCGAAACGCATCTCAGCATCGTCATGGTGTTGCACGATCTGAACCAGGCGGCGCGCTTCAGCCATCGCCTGGTGGCGCTGCGCAATGGTGAGGTAGTCGCCAGCGGCACGCCTGTTGAAGTGATGACCGACCAGGTGCTGCGCGACGTGTTTCAGGTGGAGGGTGTGGTCACCATAGACCCACACACTCAAGCGCCGGTTTTCACCCCGTTGCAGTCGGTGCGCAGCACCAATGGGCGCAGCAAAGAGCTATCTCCAACCTGAGCGAGGTTGCCCCAGGAGAGGGAGAACAAAGCCATCTACCAGGGCAGCCGACCTCGTTTGTGGATGGGGGTGCGCACGCTCTCACCTGGAACCTAGCTGGTCGAACAGCCACAGCAGCCCCAACACGATCAGCGCGATGAAGGCCAGCGGCACCAGGGCTTTGAGGATACCCACCACGATTTGCAAAATCACGGACGCAACCAGCAACACGACCATTAGCGCGACCAGTTGCCCCAGCAGAGACATGCTGCGAAAGCGCTCGTACATCGTCTCCCTCCAGAAATCAGACCGCCGCTGGAAGGCAACAGGGGCAGCACGTTCACTGCCCCCATGCGTTCCACGCCTCGCGTGGAGTCACTCGCTAAGCTGATTGCGCCTGCAGCCGCCGGAACAGGTAGAGGCCGCCCAGCACCAGCACGATCACCACCAGTAGCGGCACCAATGCCTTGACGATGGCGGCCAGCAGGCCGATGACAATCAGCAACAGGATGAGAAATACGATCAGCTTGAACATCTGACCAAGCGAAGGCAGGTTGTTGAGCATGTCGTTCATCGTGCAGTCTCCTTGCGACGTACTGTCGGTGTGCGTTCTCACAGATCAGTACGCGCGACAGCGGACAAGGTTGCACACCGGACGGGCAAGACAGCCCTTGCACAGCACAAAGCAGGACTGTGGGCAGGCCGATTTCCCCCAAACTGGCTTTGCCATTATGATAACAGCCAGATGCAACGGTTAAGGCTGGCAACAGCCAGCGCAGGCTGCCCATATAGATAGGGAGACAGACTGACAGGCCATGCTAGACGCCGAACAGATTCGCCAGGTCATTCCCGAAGCTCTGGAGTCGCTGAGCCTACCCGAATTGAAGGTCGAGCGGGGACAGGTGCGCGATAACTACGAGCTTGCCGACGGACGACGCGTGCTGGTGACCACCGACCGCGTGAACGTATTCAATCAATATGTTGGCCTGGTGCCCTACAAAGGTCAGGTGCTCAATCAGCTCACCAACTGGTGGTTCGAGCAGACGGCGGACATCGTGCCCAATCACGTGATTGACGTGCCCGATCCCAACGTGACCATCGCGCTGAAGGCCAACCCCCTGCCGATCGCGGTCGTGGTGCGCGGCTTCATCAGCGGAGTGACGCCCACCAGCCTGTGGCGGCAGTACGAGCAGGGCCAACGTACCATCTATGGCATCACCTTCCCCGACGGCCTGCGCAAAAATCAGGAATTGCCCACCCCCATCGTCACTGCTACGGCCAAGACGTTCGGGCGCGCTCACGAGCACCCCATGACGCAGGAAGAAATCTTCGCTGCGGGCATCTCCCCTTCCCTGTGGGAGCGCATTCAGGCGGTGGCGCTGCGATTGTTCCAGCGCGGGCGGCAATTGTGTATCCTGTCCGATCTGATCCTGGTAGATAGCAAATATGAATTTGGTCTCGACCTCAACGGCGACCTGGTGCTGATTGACGAGTTGCACACTCCCGATAGCAGCCGTTTCTGGCGCTCGGACACCTACGACGAATGCTTCGAGGCCGGTGAAGAACCGGAGAACTTCGACCGCGAGTTCGTCCGACTGTGGTATCAATCGCAAGGCTATGGGGTCAGCGATGTGCTGACCCCCCTCCCCGATGATATGATCATCAATATCAGCCAGCGCTATCAGCGCGTCTACGAATTGCTGACGGGCACGGAGTTTCAGCCAGCCAGTTATCCGGCCCACAAACGGATCACCATAGCCCTGCACTACGCGCGCGTCCTCGGCTGAGAGCGCGCAGAGGGTGCAGGCGCTGGCGGTGTCCAGAGTTGCGCCACAGGATGAGTCCATGAGCCATGTCCTGGTAGTGGGGAGTGGAGCGCGCGCCCATGCCCTGGCCTGGAAACTGGCCCAGTCGCCGCACGTGTCGCGCCTGAGCGTCGCGCCGGGCAACGGCGGCACGGCCTCCCTGCCGGGGACGTGCAATATCCCCATAGACGCCACCGATGTCGTCAGCCTGCTCGACTTTGCCCAGACCGAAGCCATTGATCTGACAGTCGTCGGGCCGGAGGAGTCGCTGGCAAACGGATTGGTGGATCAGTTCGAGGCAGTGGGACTGCGCATTTTTGGGCCACGCCGCGCCGCGGCCATGATCGAGGCGTCCAAGAGTCACGCCAAGACGCTGATGGCCCGCTGCGGTGTGCCTACCCCGCCCTATGAAGTCTTCACCGACCTGGACGCTGCGCTCGACTACGTCACGAGTCAGCCCATCTACGACCTGGTCATCAAAGCCGACGGACTGGCGCAGGGTAAAGGCGTCTTTCTGCCGCGCGGTGAAGCCGACGCAGAGGGCATTCTGCGGGCGTTGCTGGAACGCGACGCACTGGGTGCTGCCGGTCGGCGGGTGATCATCGAGCGGCGGCTGAGCGGGACCGAAGTGTCAGTGCACGCCTTCACCGACGGCGAAGCTGTCGCCCTCATGCCCCCGCTATGCGACTACAAGCGCCTGCTCGACGGCGATCAGGGGCCGAACACGGGAGGCATGGGCGCAGTTGCGCCTACGGCTGCGCTGACGCCGCCTTTGCTGCAACAGGTACACGAGCGCATCGTGCGCCCTGTGCTGGCCGAGTTGCTCGCCGACGGCCTGCGCTTCAAGGGGGTGCTCTATGTGGACGTGATGATCGTGGACGGGCAGCCGCTGGCGCTGGCTTTGAATGCCCGCCTGGGCGATCCCGCCGCGCAGACGCTCCTGCCGTTGTTGCAAACAGACCTGTTCGAAGTGCTGCAGGCATGTGTAGACGAGCGCCTGAGCGACCTTCAGGTGCGCTGGGACGCAAGCGCAGCCGCTACAGTGGTGTTGGCCACAGCGGGCTACCCGTACCGCCACGATCCGGGGCTGCCGATTCAGTTAGGAGCCATGCCAGACGACGTGCTTGTCTTTCACAGCGGGACACGCTACACCGACGAGACAACGCTGGTGACCGCGGGCGGGCGTGTGCTGACCATCACTGGCCTGGCAGACGACGTGCCCACGGCGGCAGCGCGGGCGTATCAGGGCGTGGCTCAGGTGTCCTTTCCGGGAATGCACTTTCGGCGCGACATCGGCAGCGAACCGGGTTGCAGCGGCCCGGCCCTGGATTAGAAAACCGTTTGAAAACCTCATCGCCCGGCACCTTCTCTACACACGGAGAGAGGGAATAAGCACACAGGGTAAAGGGTCTTTAGGGGGATCATCTGGAAGCCCGCGCCCGGGCACGGTGTACGCGCAAATGGCAATGGACGCGCAAGAGTGGGACAACCGCCTCTACAATAGCCACCGCTTCGGGAATCAAATCGGGGTGTGTCACTGTTCCAAAGAGCAACACATCGTCGCCCAGCACCAGGACGCCGATATCCTGATTGGCTGTGAAGGTGTTGCGCTGCAATGCTCGCACGATGAGGTGATGAAGTGTCTCGCGTCGGTAATAGTCCACGGTTGTTTCTGCCAGATTCTGGACCGAACGTTTGCCTGCGCGTCCTTCTAATCTAATCGGGCCGACGTCAGTCGCTGTCGCCACTCCCCCCTTTTTCGTCCCCGATCCACACTCACCGCCTGCAGGCATTCTCGCATCGAACGCTGCTTTGCACAAGCCACGCAAACCGCGAAGCATGAACAGGCGGCCAGGATTCACCGCCAGGACGCTGAGAACGCAGAAGCAGAGATAACCAGACTCTGGGTTCACCTCCGTGTCCCCTGGGGCCTCTGTGGCTTAGCTCCTATTCTGAGGATGAGGGCAGCGCCCTACCGCCGCACCGTAGACGGCAACGGCTGCGCCGGACGCTGCCAGCGCCGCCAGTTGACGACCACTACCCCGCCCAGGATCATCGCCGCGCCGACGACGATTTTCCAGTCCACCGGCTCGTCGAGGAACAGCGCTCCCAGCGTGACGCCGACCGGCGGCATCAGGTACGTGACCAGCGTCGTGCGTGTCGCCCCCCAGGTGGAGATTAGCGTATAGAACAGGAAATACGCGAGCACCGTATTGACCAGGGCAAGGGTGATCACCGCTAACACAGCCTGTAGATCGAGATCGGCCAGGGAAGGCAGCGGCACGGTCAGCGTCGTGATCAGGATCGTCAGCGCACCGCCGATCATCAACGAGCCGCCCGCCACAGTATAGGGGTCTACGCCTCGCAGATAGCGCCGGATCATCACGGCAGATAGCCCATAGCACGCCGAGGCTACCAGGACCGCCACCTGCCCAGCCAGCGGATTCGGACTGACCGAATCGGCGTCGCGGCTGGCCAGCAAGGCCACGCCGACAAAGCCCAACCCCAGCCCCAGCACCTTCTGGGGCGTGATGCGCTCATCAGCCAGCCCCACGTGCGCAAAGACCAGCGTGAACAGCGGCACTGTCGCGTTGAGCACTGTCGCCAGGCCGCTGTCAATATCCTGCTCGCCCCAGGTGATCAGGGTGAAAGGCACCGCCGTATTGAACACCCCCACGAACAGCAGGCCAAGCCGTTCGCGCCGCGCGACAGGCCAGCGCCGCCCCGTCGCGCGCAGGAAGACCGCCATGAACAGGGCCGCCAGCCCCAACCGCACCGAAACCAGGGGCAGCGTCCCGAAAGACTCTACGGCGACCTTGATCAGCAAAAAGGACGATCCCCAGATCAGGCCCAGTCCGGCGAAGAAAGCCCAGTTACGCACGGCAGAGTCTCCCTTCAAGGTTGGAAAACCTGGCGAAAACAACGCTCTGCCTGACCAGCAGAGCGTCGGGACTATCCTATCTTCTGAGGCAGTGCTGCATCAGCCCAGGGGCGAAGCTTCTTCGACGATGATGTCTGGGAAAAACTGCCGCACCGTGCCCGCGATCCAGCCATGCAGCGTGTTGAGCGAGAGCGGGCACCCCTCGCACGCCCCGCCCAGTTCGACGCGCGCCACTTTGCCATCGAACGACACCAGTCGGCACCAGCCGCCATGATAGTACTCGATGTAGGAAGAGAGGTTTTCAATCAGACTCTGCAATCGCTCTTCCACCGGCGCATCCGTGTTCACCCCGTTTTCAAACGTCTCCGACATGACAGTTCTCCCATTGATGAGCTTTACCCTGGCCCGATCTTAAACGATTGGCAGGCGCGATGCAACGAGCACAACCAACAGTCTTGACCTCCCGCACGACAACTTACGATGGTAGATTCTCACCAGAATGGCACACCTGCCCGTATAATCTAGTGGGCCTGCCAGCACACCCAAACGATGGTTCCCAACCATAGCTGAAGGCTCATCGCTGTTCGCTGGCACGTTGCCATGTCTGGCTACTTAAGGAGCAATCCGTGACACGCAAGAATCTGGCCTGGATAGTGGTATGGGGTACTATCTTGATCGGCGGGCTGACCGCCTGTGCCGGAACGGCATCTGAAGCGGGCGGGCTGCCTACGCTGGTTCCCACCATGACGGCCCTGCCGCCGATCGTCCCTACCGACGTGCCCCTTGCTGACCCTATCGCCCTGCCGCCGGTAAACTGGGACGATCTCGACCGCTTCCGCGCAGCCATGCGCCCCGCCTTCGCCGGGGATATTGACGCCTTCGCCCACCGCAACCGCTACTACATCGAGGCGCGGCTGGTCTTCGAAGATGAGGTGGCCATCCTGCGCGGGGCACAGCGTGTGCGCTATACCAACCGCTCGGCGGACACGCTCAACGAGATCGTTTTCCGGCTCTACCCCAACCTGCCCGCGCTGGCCGGGCGTATGGTCGTCTACCAGACCGAGGTCAACGGCGCTCCCGTCGAGGCGGTGCTGGCCGAACGGGACACAGCGCTGATCGTGCCCCTGGACACGCCGCTCACTCCTGGCGCATCGGTCGAGATCACCATGCAATTCAGCGTGGCAGCAGAACGCGGCATGTATGCTTCATATGGCGCGTTCGGCTACCAGCGGCAGGTCTTCTCCGGCCCGGAGTGGTATCCGGTGCTGTCTGTCTATGAAGAGGGGCGCGGCTGGTGGATGGAGCGCGCCACCCCCTCCGGAGACGCCGTCTACAGCGAGACCGGTCTGTATGAAGTGTACTTCACCGTGCCGGATGACTTCGTGCTGATCATGAGCGGCACCGAAGTAGAGACTTTCCCCGCTGGCGACGGCATGACCACCCATCACATCGTCAGCGGCCCCATGCGCGACCTGCTGGTCGTCGCCAGCCCTATCTTCGGCAAGACCACCAGCTACGTGGACGACATCGCCATCAATGTCTACTACTGGCCAGGTGACGAGGTAGCTGCCGAACAGGTCTTGCGCATCGCCTCAGATGCGGTGCGCATCTTCAACGAGCAATTCGGCCCCTACCCCTTCGCCGAACTGGACGTGGCCGAGACTTTCAACTTCACGGGCATCGAGTATCCCGGCGTGATCATCATCGCCGACCGCATCTGGGAGCCGGGCGACGAATTCATGGAAATCGCTACTGCGCACGAGGTCGGGCATCAGTGGTTCTACTCGGTGATCGGCAACAATCAGGTCGATCATCCCTGGCTGGACGAGTCGTTGACCTCGTTCACCGAATACGTCTACCTGCGCGCACTGTATGGCGAAAAACGGTTCAAGGACACCACACAGTCCGACCGCGACTGGTACAACTATTACAAGAGCACTGGCGCGCCCGATCTGCCGCTCAACCTGCCCGTCTCGGCCTATGACGATTCCAACTACAGCGTGATCGTCTATGTCAAGGGGCCGATTTTCTACCTGGAACTGGAAAAGCTGCTAGGGCGCGAGCGCTTCATGGACGCGCTGCAGCTCTACTATCAGCGTCATCGCTACGAGGTGGTCTCGTCGGCGGATGTGCTGCGCGCCTTCGAAGACGCTACCGGCGAAGACCTGGATGCCTTCTTCTACCAGTGGGTGGGCGAGTTCGAGGGCCTCGACCCCGCGGTCATCGCCGAAGAGCAGGCGCGAACGACCGTAACACAAACCCAGGGCGCGCCGTAACGGTACGCCCTGGGTTCACTCTGCCTTTCCAACCCTCAGTCCGCGGAGACCAGCGTGACGACGGTGACGCCATCTCCGCCTTCGTTGGGCTGCCCCGTTTCGTAGCGCTGCACCAGCGGATGCCCCCGCAACCGCTCGCGGATGGCCGTGCGCAGCGCGCCCGTCCCCTTGCCATGAATGACGCGCACAAAGGGCAGCCCGGCCAGATAGGCCGCGTCCAGATAGTCCTCCAGGGCGGGGATGGCATCTTCCACGCGCTGCCCGCGCAGATCGAGCTCCAGCCCTGGCGAAGCCGGTTTGGTGGCCACCTCGGCGGGGCTGGCCGCGGCGCTGCGCACGCCGCCCACTGCGCGCCTGCGCTTCTCGCGTTTGCTCTCACCCTTCGACCGCACCGATAGATCGTCCAGCCGGGCGCGCAGCCGCAGCCGCCCTACCAGTACTTCCGCCTCCTCCGGGCCGATTTCGGCGATCTGCCCTTCGGCGTTGAGCGAATTGACCCACACCAGATCGCCCAGGCGGAATTGCGGCGTTTCTTCGTCGCGCAGCGTCTCGATCGTCCCCGGCACGAAGCGCGGCTCGGCTTCCAGCGCTTTGGCCTCGCCCTCGATCTGCCGGATGACATCGAGCGGCTGCCCCGCCGCGTTGAGGCGGCGACGCAGTTGCCGGATTTCGGCCCGCAGCGCTTCGAGTTCCTGCTGGGCTTCCTCGCGGGCCTGGGCCAGGATGGCGCGGCGCTCTTCCTCGATGCCGTCCAGCCGTCCGCGCAACTCGGCCCGCAGTTCTTCCAGCGCGGCGAAGGAGCGCAGGCTCGCTTCGGCAGCGCGGCGCGTCTCCTCACGTTTGCGGTGAATCTCATCCAGCAGGTCGTCGGCGAGTAGGTCTTCTGCGGTCATCAGGCCGCGCGCCCGCTCGATGATGCGCTGCGGCAACCCCAAACGCTCGGCAATGGCCAGCGCGTTGGAACGCCCCGGCAGCCCGATCACCAGCCGGTAAGTCGGCGCGAGCGTGCGCAGGTCGAACTCTACACTGGCGTTCTGCACACCCGGCGTCTGATGGCTGTAGATTTTCAGCTCCGGGTGATGCGTGGTGACCAATGTGGTGATCCCCTGGCTCACCAGGTTGTCGAGCAGGGCGCGCGCCAACGCCGAACCTTCCGCCGGATCAGTGCCCGCGCCCAGTTCGTCCAGGATCACCAGCGAG
The DNA here is from genome assembly GCA_937135955.1 of uncultured Anaerolineales bacterium. Classification (GTDB taxonomy): domain Bacteria; phylum Chloroflexota; class Anaerolineae; order Aggregatilineales; family Aggregatilineaceae; genus UBA2029. The sequence goes on from CAKZOB010000021.1 coordinate 8,510, forward strand.
TGCTGGTCGGCCTCCTCCAGGATGGTGATGATGTGCGTCATGTGCGACGAAAACGTCGAGAGCGACTGTTCGATGCTCTGCTCGTCGCCGATGTCGGCGAAGATGTCGCGGAAGACAGTCAGGCGCGACCCTTGCGCGACAGGCAGGTGCAACCCACACTGGGCCATCAGCGCCAGCAATCCCACCGTCTTCAGCGCGACGGTCTTGCCGCCGGTGTTCGGCCCGGTGATGACCAGCACGTAGGTCTCCTCGTCCATGGTCACGTCAATGGGCACCACCGTCTTGGGATCGAGCAGCGGATGGCGGGCGCTCAGCAGGTGAATGGTGCTGCCAGGGTGCGGCGGCGGCGCATCGCGGAAGCCCACCAGTTCCGGCGCGACGGCGTCCAGCGCCTCGGCGTATTTGGCCCTGGCGAACACCAGATCGAGCGCCGCGAGCGTCTCCACCGTGTGCACGATGTAGTCCGCCTCGTGCCCGATGAGCGTGCACAGGTCGCGCAGAATGCGGCGTATCTCGTCTTCTTCGGCCAGTTGCAGTTCGCGCCAGGCGTTGTTCAGCTCCACCGTGGAGAGCGGCTCGATGAACAACGTCGCCCCGCTGCCGCTTTGGTCGTGGACGATGCCAGGGATGCGTCCCTTGAACTCGGCCCGCAGGGGAATCACGTAGCGCCCGTGCCGCTGCGTGATCAGCTTTTCCTGCAGGTAGGGCGCGTTGTTGGGGTTCTGGATGATGTGCTGCAGCTTGTCCTGCAACCGGTCGAAGGCGATGCGCATCTCGCGGCGGATCGTCGCCAGTTTGGGACTGGCCGTGTCGAGAATCTCGCCCGTCTCGTCGAGCACCCGGCTGATCTCATGTTGCAGGGCCGTGCACTCCTCCAGCCGGTCGGCGATGTCGGCCAGGCGCGGATACTGATTGCCCAGCCGCCCCAAAAAACGGCGCAACGTGGTAGCCTGGCGCAGCGTGGCGCGGATATCCAGCAGCGTCTGTGGTTCGAGGATCACACCGCGCGCCGCGGCTAGAGCGTCAGCGCGCACGTCGCGTGCGCCCCCCACGCCAATATGATCGTGCGTGTTCAGTAACAGCCGCGCCTCGCTGGTCTCCTGCTGACGTTGGCGGGCCTCGTCCAGGTCGGGCGTCGGGGTCAGCGCCAGCGCCAGCTCGCGGCTGGCCGAAAACGCAGTGTGGCGCGCCAGTTGCTCCAGAATTTTCGGCAGTTCAAGCGTCTGTGCCGATTTTTGATTCATGGGTACATCCCAATCCATTCAACAAAAAACGCCGTGGTCTGTCGCTCACGACTTCCACGGCGATCGGAAAATCCAAATCGTCATCCGGGCGCGCGCCTCGCCAGGCCCTTAGAAGGCACGCCCGGCACCGAGGCTCGCGACGCACGCGGAAGCCAGATAGCGCGTGAGAAGTATGACGCTGTTCACCGGGCGGCCTCCTTTCTGTATAGACTCAGACGACGATACCGGACACAGTATACGCGAAGCGGACTGTGTTGACAAGGGCGATGCGCTTCAGCCGGATGCATTCGGGTTTCGGGAGCAGGGTTCACCGCGGAGAGCGCAGAGGTCGCAGAGAAGAACGCAGAGGAATTCCTCTGCGCTCTCTATGGCTTGCGGTTCAGGCCCCCCTTTCCGAAGGCCATCCCTCGGCTATTCAACGAGAGGCGCGCTGACAGGCTTGCGGGCAGTGATGCGCGCGCTGAATACTGGCAAGGCGTCGTTCCCGCAACATGCCTCGAGACCGGCTTCTTCCGCCCCGAATTGCCGTTCGACGCGCACCTCTACAAAGCCCGCCGCCTCCAGCGCCGCGACGTACTCTGCCGCCGGTATTGCCCCGCCCACGCAACTGGCCCAACTTCGCAGGTCTGCGCGCACCGACTCCGGTAGAGGGCGCTCGGCCAGGATGTCGCTAATGCTCAGCCGTCCGCCGGGCTTGAGCACACGGAAGGCCTCGCGGAAGACGGCGGGCTTGTCCGGGCTGAGGTTGATCACGCAGTTGGAGAGAATCACGTCCACGCTGGCATCAGCCACCGGCAGATGCTCGATCTCGCCCAGCCGAAACTCGACGTTGGCCATGCCCAGCCGCCGGGCGTTGGCGCGCGCCCTATCGAGCATGGCCGGCGTCATATCCACGCCGATCACGTGACCGGTTGGTCCCACGCGCTGCGCTGCCAGAAAGCAGTCCAGCCCCGCGCCAGAGCCGAGATCGAGCACCGTCTGGCCGGGTTCCAGGCTGGCCAGGGCGAGCGGGTCGCCGCAGCCCAGCGATAAGCCGGTGATGTCGGCGGGCAGGTTGGCAACGTCGGGCGACTCGTAGAGCGTAGCGAGGGCCGGTGCGCTGTCCGGGTTTCCACAGCAGGGCGAAGCCGGGCCATCGGCGGCGCGCGCCCCGTAGTGGGCGCGCACGGCGGCGCGGATAGCCGTGCTTTCTTCAGGATTGGTGGGAGGGGTCATGAGGTACGCTCCTGGGTGATATAGATATATGTAAATGCATCAATGCGAGAGACGAAAAAAGAGACGGCGCGCTCAGCGACCGCCCCCCTCCACCAGCCGCAGCGGATAGCCGGGCGCGAAATCCTCCGCCACGCGGCAACAGCCGGCCACTACCTGCTCACGGTTGAGCGTGTAGAGCACCTGCTTGCCGTGTCGCTCGCTGCGCACCAGCCCGGCCCGCTTGAGCACCGCCAGATGGTGCGATACCGTCGGCTGCGAGACGTTGAGTGCGTTGACGATGTCGCTCACGCTCAATGGCTGGCAGCAACACAGCGCCATGATCTGTTGCCGCGTCTCGTCGGCCAGCGCTTTGGCAAACTCTACCGTGTCCATCAACCCGTCTCTCATATTGATGATCGTCTATGCGAGACTATAGCAGAGGCCCACGGCTGTGTCAACCTCAAATTCTGCCAAAAATGCAAAGCAAGCCTCCTAATCCGCCCCGAATGCGCTATAATCGTCTTGGCATACACAACAGATCACCAAGGGGTGTAAGGTGTCCGTTCGACAACCCGTTTATCCGTTTACTGCGATCGTCGGGCAGGAGCGCATGAAACGCGCGCTCATCCTCAATGCGGTCAATCCCAGCATCGGCGGTGTGCTGATCCGCGGCGAGCGCGGCACGGCCAAGTCCACTGCTGCGCGCGCGCTGGCCGCGCTGCTACCAGAAATCGAGGTGGTAGCCGACTGCCGCTTTAGCTGCGACCCCCATCACCCGGAATGGCTGTGCGACGAGTGCCGCGAGCGAGTGGCACGGGGTGAGGAATTACCTGTCAAGCGGCGGCGCACGCGCCTGGTTGATCTGCCGGTCAGCGCCACCGAAGACCGCGTGGTGGGCACGCTTGACATCGAACAGGCCATCCAGAAGGGCGAGCGTCGTTTTGAACCCGGCGTGCTGGCCGCCGCCAACCGGGGCATCCTCTACGTAGACGAGGTGAACCTCCTCGACGATCACGTGGTGGACCTGTTGCTGGACTCGGCAGCGATGGGCGTCAACGTGGTGGAACGCGAGGGGATCAGCTTCCAGCATCCGGCGCGTTTCATCCTGGTAGGCACCATGAACCCCGAAGAAGGCGAATTGCGCCCGCAGTTGCTCGACCGCTTCGCCCTCTCCGTAGACGTGGCGGGCCTGGCGCGTCCCGAAGACCGCATGGCTATTCTCGAACGACACATCGCCTTCGACGCTGATCCGGTCGCCTTTCGGCGGGCGTGGCAGGCCCAGGAAGACGAGCTTTCCGAACAGATCGAGGCTGCGCGGCAGATTGTGGACGACGTGCGCTATTCGCGCCGCGACCTGTTCGTCATCGCCAACCTCACCGCGGGCCTGGGCGTAGATGGTCACCGGGCCGACCTGGTCATCCTCAAAGCGGCGCGCGCGCACGCCGCCTTCGAGCGCCGCCAGCAGGTGACCGATCGCGATATTCTGCTCGCCGCCGAACTGGCGCTGCCGCACCGCCTCAAGCGCGGCCCCTTCACCGAAGCCAAGCTGTACGAAGGGGAACTGGAGAATCGTCTGGAGCAGATCGCCGAAGACTACTCCGACGAACCCGCAGACCTGCGCAGCGACGTTCCAGCCCCGGCGAGTGCGGAAAAAAAAGTGAGGCGCTGACCGAGCCTGCCGGTCAGCCTGAGGAAGACATCACCCATAAACCGCCTGAACCAGGGCCGCAGGATGTCTTCCGGCAATCGCTGGAAGCGCGCTGGTGGGAAGGCGGCAAAAAGGTCGAGCCAGGGCAGGAATTCGCCACCCGGCGTCTTGATACGCCCCTGGATCGGCTGACGCGCCGGGTGCCTGGTCGTCGTAGCCGTACCCGCACCGAACGCAAGAGCGGGCGCTACATCCAGGCGCGCCCGGCAGGCGATCGCACCGACGACATCGCCTTCGACGCCACATTGCGCGCGGCTGCGCCCTTTCAAGTGCGCCGCAGCCAGGAGCGCCGCTCCAATCACCTGGCCTATGCCATCCACAAAGAGGACTTGCAACGCAAAGTGCGCGTGCGCAAGTCCGCCAACCTGATCCTCTTTGTGGTAGATGCGAGCTGGAGCATGGCCGTCGCCGAGCGCATGAACGCCACCAAAGGCGCGATCATGTCGCTGCTGACGGATGCCTATCAGCGCCGCGACCGGGTAGGGCTGATTGTCTTCCAGAAAGACCGCGCCCAACTGGTGCTGCCCCCCACCAACTCAGTCACGCTGGCCAAGAAGGCGCTGGCCGATATCCCCGTCGGTGGCAAGACCCCGCTCTCTGCCGGGCTATACCTGGCCTACCAGGTCTTCCAGCAGCAGAAGCTGGCCCACCCAGACGTGATGCCGCTGATGATCCTGCTCACCGACGGCGCGGGCAACGTATCCATGACCGATCTGCCGCCGCAGGAAGAAGCGCATCGCATCGCCGAACTGTTCCGCGAGGCCGAGATCCGCAACGTGACCATCAACATGGAACACGCGGCCTTCGACCAGGGGCTGGCACAGGAACTGGCCGAGCACCTGGGCGGTCCCTGTTACACGCTGGCCGAGTTGCACGCCGAGTCCCTTTATGAGGCGGTGAAACAGGAACTCGACCAGTGAGACAGGCCCAGAAGAGCGATCAGGCTGGGCGAGGACGGCCCGTCACGCCCGCCAGTGCCGCATCAACACGGGCTAACTGCTCGGCGGGCGTGTCGGCGCGGAAACGCAAGATCACATAGGCACGCTGCAGCGGATCGCAAAAGCAATACTGGCCTGTGTCCGGACGCTTCAGCACTCCCAGGTCAACCAGTTTCTTGAGCGTGTGATCGATCTCCTTGTCTTCCCCGCTCCACGCCGTCAGGTATTCCTGAATGCGCGCCCGTGCGATCGGTTCCTCTGGAGCCGCAGCGATGATATAGGCGACCTGTAAGGCGCGTTCTGTCGCTTTGATCAGGTCATAGGTCTCTATCAGCGTCGGCGGAGAATTACGAATTGCCTCGCGGATGGCCGCCGGCACGTCGCTGGCGCGGATCGTCCAGTCGTGCCGCTGCCCGTTGCGGGCCTGCTCCATATAGGCTCGCACGATTCCTTCGCACAGCCGGTGCGTGTAGAAAGGAAAGTTGGCCGAGTAGCGCACGATCTGTTCGACAGCCTCCGGCTCGTACTTCAGCCGCAAGGCCGCAAACCCTTTCACCGCGATCTGTCGAATCTGCTCATTGCTCAGGCGCGGCACATGAATCGCCGTCAGATTGCGCTCGACGGAGGGATGCACCCTGATCAGGTCATGCGTGCTATCGCCAATGCCCACCACAATCAACGTGACGGCCAACTGATTGTCCGAGATTTTCTTGATCAGTTCAGGGAAAAAACGGCGCGTCTCCGCATCGGTGATGCGCTCGTAATCGTCCAGAATGATCAGGGCACGCTTGCCTTTCAGATGATCTACCACTACCTGCGGGCTGGGCAACGGTTCGACCAGGGGCTTGGCAGCCATGGTCGTTTCGGTGTGCGTCTTGTCTTCCAGCTCCGCCAGATAGAGGTTGACGCGCGATTTCTCGCCGCTGGTAGAAGTCGTCTGCACCTTGGTGACGATCTTCTCCACGCCCAGCCGCGGCAGGATCGCACCCAGAATGTGCAAAAAGGTGTCGCCCTCGCTGACCGAATAGTAGATTGGCTCAATCCCCTGCAGCGACGACATCTCTTTGCACAGTTTCTCCGAAGCCAGCCTGGCCAGCGAGGTCTTGCCCACTCCCCGCTCGCCGTAGATGACAATGGCCGACCCCAGATGATATAACGCGCCGCGTATGTCCTCGATCAGATCATCACGGCCCTGCAGAAAGCGAATCTCGCGCACAGGCGAGCGCGGCGTGAAGACCAGCGGCAGGTCGCGCTCGATCAGGTCGCGCACCGATGTCGTCTTGATGGGCGGTTCGGGCAATGCCAGTCTCGGCTTCAGCATGGGCGCGCGGCGAAAGCGCCATTTCAGCCTGGCCCACCGTTTCCGCGCTGCCTGCAAGAACAGGTGCACCGATCCCACTCGTCCCTTCTCTCCCCTCATTCTCACCGATACCGCTGCACCGGCAGGCCAGTGCAGGGTTTATTATATGCCGGGGAGTTAACAGGCGAAAATGACCAAAGGGGCGGATAGACCAGGGGGATTGCATCAAACCGCTTGCCACTTTACCTCACCCCCAGCCTCGCTACGCTCGGCGGGGCGCGTTAGTGCCGAGTGAGGGTGAGGTCAATCAGAAGATCACACCTGAGCTTACCTCTGCCCATAGTTCTGCTGGCTGGTTTGGATGCGATTACCCTGGCAGATAGACGACTTGCCCCGCCGGACGTATAATCGCCCGCCGTGTGACGAATGCGCGTATCCCAGGAGCGCCCATGAAACTGACCATACCGACCTCCCGCCGCGCTGGCGTAGCACTGGTTGTGATCGGGGCATTCTGCTTCAGCCTGGCCATTCCCTTCACCCGCTGGACCGACGGCCTGGCTACGGGAGCTATCGCCTTCTTCCGGGCGCTGTTCGGGTTCCTGTTCTTGTGTTCGCTGCTAAGCGTCAACCGCGAGCCGTTGCGCTTCCAGAGCTATCGCCCCGTCCTGCGCACATTGCTCGCGCTGGGGCTGGCCGTCAGCGCCACCGTGATGCTCTATACCTATGCCGTACAACACACCACTGCCGCCAACGCCGCCTTGCTGGTCAACTCTGCGCCGCTCTATGTGGCCCTGCTGGCCCCCCTATTCCTGCGCGAACCACGCCCGCGCTACACTTGGCACAGCCTGGCCCTGGCCGGGATCGGCATGGTGTGCATCGCCAATCCAGCGCAACTCGACGTGCGCTCCGACGAAATGAGCGGCATTGTCGCGGCAGCATTTTCCGGGCTGGGCTATGGCACAGTGATGATGATCAGCCGCTCATTGCGGGGTCGAGTGAATGGCCTCACCCAAAACCTGTGGTCGAATGGGATGATCGTCCTGGTGCTGCTGCCCTGGGCACTGCGCGCCCCGGCACAGACTGTATTGGAAAACCTGCCGATGCTGATCCCGCTGGGCATCTTTTCGCTGGGCCTGTCCTACCTGCTCTATTTCCTGGGCCTGCAACGCATCAGCGCGCAGCAGGTGAGCATGGTGTCGCTGGCCGAGCCGGTCTTCGGCGTGCTGATGGGCCTGATCTTCTTCGCCGAAGTGCCCAACGCGCTGGGTTGGCTGGGCGCGGCCCTGATCCTGAGCAGCATCGTGCTGATCACGCGCTGAACAGCATTTACCAGGCATAGAAAACTTTGAGGCAGCCCGGCGATCGTTGCGTGATTTGTGGTGCAATGACGGAGAGGGGGCGCGAGGCGCGCCAGCGCCGAGCGGGGGTGAGGTCAACCAGAAGATCACACCTGAGCTTACCTCTGCCCATAGTTCCGCTGGCTGGTTTGGATGCGATTACCCTGCCACGGCCTGCTGTAAGTTTCTCAAGGGGTACGGTCTGGGGTATACTTGGCGCTACATCCTGGCCCGTCGCTGCTCGCAAGTGGTTCGTCACGCAAAAGAGAGACTCCATGGCCCACGATCCGCTCATCGGCAGAAAACTGGGCGACTATACCATTCTGCGCCTGCTGGGGCGGGGTGGTATGTCGCGCGTCTACGTGGGGTACGACGAGAATCTCGACCGCTACGCCGCTGTCAAAGTGATCGGCGGCGATGCCTCGACCATGGACGAGGCCGAATACGCACGCCGTTTTCAGGCCGAAGCGCGCGCCATTGCCCGCCTGCGTCACCCCAACATCGTCGGCATCTATCAGTTTGGGCGCTCCAGAGGCATTTACTACATGGCGCAGGTCTTGTTAGAAGGGGCCGACCTGCGCACTCTGCTGCGCGCCTACGCCGAGCGCAACCAGCACATGCCGCCAACAGAGATCGTGCGCGTGGTGCGCGACGTGGCCGACGCGCTCGACTACGCGCACGAACAGGGCGTGATTCACCGCGATGTGAAGCCGTCCAACATCATGCTGGAACGCCGCACGGGACGCGCTATCCTGATGGACTTCGGTCTGGCGCTCAGCGTGCCAGAGGGGACGCTGGGCGATACCTTCGGCAGCGCGCACTACATCGCGCCCGAACAGGCGATTTCCTCCGCCAAAGCCGTGCCGCAAAGCGATCTCTACTCGCTGGGCGTAGTCGTCTACGAGATGGCGACCGGCACTGTCCCTTTCGACGACCCCTCGGTGATGAACGTGGCGCTCAAGCACCTGAACGAGCCGCCCCCGCCGCCATCGTTGCACAATCCCGATCTGCCCGCTGCTGTCGAACAGGTCATCTTGCGGGCGCTGGAAAAAGAACCAGAGCGTCGTTTTCGTACGGGAGCTGCCTTTGCCGATGCGCTGGCACGGGCTTTCGCCGATGCGCCCGCCCGCCTGAGCCAGGGGCCATCCATCGCCGAGTTGCTGCGCTGGCAGGCTGCCCCGCGCGAGCCTTCCCCGCTGCCCGCCGAGCCTCCTGCCCCGCCGCCATCCGCTCCAGCGCGCCCACGCCATACACCATTGCCAACACCTGCTTCTGGTGTCGCGGCGCGCTTCGCCCAGCACCGCCAGGAGAAAGAGGCCGAAGAAACCCTGCGAGCCATGCAGGATGGCGACCTGTTACTCGACGATGAAGCTATTGAAGATTTGCTGGAGTCCTATTGGTCGGATGGCCAGGCCGGGAGCGCAGGCAGCGCGGTGACTTCTGCACAGCCCGCAGATACCATTCATCCAGCAGCACAGGCGGAGCCTGCGAAGGCGAGGCCCAGACGGCGGACATGGATCAGATTACTGCTGCTGACGCTGATCATGTTGGCTGTAGCAGTCGCAGGGGGAGTCCTGCTCAGCCGTCAGGAGGAGTCAGCGGGCGTCCCTGCGGCGCAGGTTTCCTCGCCTACAGCCAGTGTACAGCCGCCATCGGCCACGCCTTCGCCCATCTCAACGGCGACATGGCCCCCCACATCCACCGTCACGCTGTCCTTGACAGTGCCAGCCGGTGCGATAGGCAGCGCCAGCATCACTCACACGCGCACCGCTACCGCCGCGCCTTCGGCCACGCCGACGGGCACGCCGTCCCCAACTCAGACCCCTTCTGCGACCGTCACGGCTTCGCCCAGTCCTTCGGCCACACCAACGAAGCAGCCCAGTCCCACCGCCGGCCCACCGCCGACGCTACGTTTGCTTTACACGCCGGACTCGCTGCTGCTGATCAATGTCTCTGGCGCAGCGCTAGACGTGAGCGGCCTGGTCTTCGAGCAGACGCGCGAGGACGGAAGCGAGCGCCTGTTCCGCGCGACAGCCTGGGAACGCGAAGGCATCACTGACCAGCCTGGGCAAATGCGTAGCGGCGGCTGTTACCAGGTGGTGACGCAGAACGCCACGCAGACGCAGCCCGACCGCAACATATGCCCGGAGTTCCTGGGCTATGTGCGGCTAGATAGTGTGCGCCGCTACTTCTGGGAAACAGACGCAGCGGAAGCCGTCTTCACGGTGCGCCTGGCCGATCAAACAACCCCGCTGGGCATCTGCTCTGTCGCCGCTGGTGAGTGCGGGATTTACCTGGCCGCGCCCGCCGCTACCCCGACGCCGACTCCATCGTACACACCCACCCGTACCCCCACGCCCACGGCCACAGCCACCCCTGTGCCGGATATCCTTCTGCTCTACAACAGCGACGCTCTGCTGGTGATCAATATCTCGACCGGAGTGCAGGACATCAGCGGGCTGGTCTTCGAGCAGACCTTGGCCGACGGACGTGTGCTCAGCTTCGAGGCAGCGTTGTGGAATCGCCCGGAGATGGCGCAGCCGCCCGCGCAAATGCCCCCTGGCGGTTGCTACCAGGCCGTGACAGGCGAAGGGACACAGATGGCCCCTGATCCGTCGGTTTGTGAGCGCTTCCTGGGGTGGTTCCGCACCAGCGCTCCCGGTCGCTACTTCTGGCTCTCGGACGATCCCGCCGCCGTCTTCGCCGTGCGCCGTGCGAATGAGAGCGCCCCGCTGGCGACCTGCCCCATCGCGGCGGGCGAGTGCAGCTTCAAGCTGGGCGGGCCTCCGTAACTTCACCAGGCCCTGTAGCTCATAGTCTGTGCTGCGAAAGCTGATTGCTAAAGACTGTTCCCCTGTGAGGTAACCATGAGCTTTTCCGTCAACCTCTCCGGCAAAGTGGCCCTGGTGACAGGCGCGGGGCGTGGCATTGGCAAGGCCATTGCTCAGGCGCTGGCAGCTTCTGGGGCGGCAGTGGCCGTCAACGACATAGACGCGGCCAGCGCCCAGGCCACGGCTGCCGAACTTGGCGCTCCAGCGCGCGCCTATCCCGCCGACGTAAGCGACCCCGAGGCCGTGCAGCGGATGATCGAAACCGTTGCCGCGGACATGGATGGGCTGCACATCCTGGTCAATAACGCCGGCATCGAGCCGAAAGCCTCCATTCTGGAACTATCGGTTGAGGACTGGCGGCGCACCCTAGAAGTCAACCTCAGCGCGGCTTTCTACACCAGCCGCATCGCCGGACGGTTGATGCGGGCGGCGGGCGGCGGTGTCATCGTCAACATCGCCTCGATCGCCGGGCACAACATCCCCCTGCCCAACCGCGCTGCCTACGTCGCCAGCAAGGCCGGGCTGATCGGCTTCACCAAAGAATGCGCGCGCGAGTTCGCCGCCTACAATATCCGCGTCAACGCGGTGTGCCCCGGCGTGATCGAAACGGAGATGACCGCCGCCTCACGCGCCGATCCGACGCAGATGCAGAAATGGCTGGCCGATATTCCCCAGGGCAGGCTTGGTCAGCCGCACGATGTGACCGGTCTGGTGCTCTTCCTGTGCTCAGATGCCGCCGCCTATCTGACGGGCCAGGCCATCAACATAGATGGCGGCAAGGTGATGCTGTAGGCGGATGCGCGCAAACTGTGACAGGCAATTTGCAGCAGCCTGCTGCCCCTCACCCCTCAATCCCCTCTCCCTCGCGACTGCGTCGCGGGGCGAGGGGACTTACTGTCTGTCGCGCG
>CAKZOB010000022.1 GCA_937135955.1 uncultured Anaerolineales bacterium
TTAAGCCCACCCGCGCCGATGGTACTGGGGGGGCAGCCCCCTGGGAGAGTAGGTCGTTGCCAATCCCCTGGCCTGTTATATTTTTTTCTCCGCGGTTTCCTTACCACTGCTGGGCACAGCCATCGCCCATTTCCTGACTGATACTTCTTCTATTTGCCAATCACCCTTCATAAGCCTCTATCTCGTCAGGACTCCTGCCATACCCTATTTCGCTGAAAGGCGATCTGTAGTAACCTTGGGACAAACTGATGCATGGTGATGCCCAGGAGGCAGGGAGTCTGACTGATGGCACGACTGAAGCGCTTTTTCGAACTCGTATTGATGGGCATTCTCACTCTTACGCTGCTCTTTCCAGCGCAACTGGCCTCAGGCAGTACTGTTTCTGCGCCGGGCGCACCGTCGTCGCTCGCCTGGCGAGCTTCAGTATCACAGCAACGGGTCGCAGAAATGGCGGCGCTGTCAGCCGATTGGTTATCTCGGCAGATACCGTTGTGTTCCAACCGCCCTCCCGTTGATCCGGTACAGCAGTCTCAGACGGTTGCCGAATGGACGGTGATGATTCATGTGGCTGCCGACAACAACCTGGAACTGGCTGGTCTGTCCGATGTCAACGAGATGGAAGCTGTCGGTTCATCACCGGCGGTGAACATCCTGGTGCAGATTGACCGGTCGGCGGAGTATGTGGACCTTGACGGCAACTGGACGGAAACGCGACGTTACTTCATCCAGCAGGATGATGATCCGCAGCGGATCACCTCTCCAGTAGTGCAGAACCTGGGCGAAACAGACAGCGGCAGGGCCGCAAGCATTGCCGACTTCGCAACGTGGGGGATCACTACCTACCCGGCCAGGAAATACATGCTCGTGTTCTGGGATCACGGCGGCGCATGGACGAGCCATTCCAGCGACGAAGATACTGGGAGCGACGTCTCTCTGCCAGATACCGTGCAGGCCCTGCAGCAGGTCGTCAGTCAGACGGGCATCGGGCAGTTTGAGGTTGTGGGCTTCGATATGTGTCTGATGAGCCAGCTCGAAGTCTACCAGGCGATTGCACCCTTTGCCCGCTACGCCGTCGGGTCAGAGGAAAACGAACCCGGCGCGGGCTGGTTTTACTTCTTCCTGGACGAGCTGGTGCGCAACCCGGCCATGGACGGCGCACAGTTGGGGCAACACGTTGTAGACTACTTCATGTACTTTCTGCAGGAAGTGGTCGGTGACGAAGATGTCTATGGCCTGGCGACGGTAGACCTGAGCCGTGGGGCCGAGGTGGTGACCGCGCTCTCTCGGTTTACCGATGTGGTCAAGGCGAATCCCCAGGCGGCGCTCAGCGCCATCGCCGATGCCCGCAACAACACCATTCAGTACGGCGGGTTCAACGACCCGCAGGTGCAGGATTACTGGTCGTCGGTGGACCTGTACCGGTTCATGGAATTGCTGGCCGATATTTCCTCGTCTGCTGAACTCAGTCAGACTACCCAGGCGGTGATGGCTGCCGTAGATCAGTTCGTGCTCTACGAAAAGCACGTGGATGCCCTGGCCGGATCGAATGGCGTGGCGATCTACTTTCCGCGCACTTTCAAGGCGTATAAACAGGGCGCGCACAACGAGCGCTATCCGCGTGAAGTTCCCGCAACCATGACGCCCTGGGTCGAATTCCTGGATGTGTTCCACGGCACAGCAACAGCTACTGTGGCTGCCCCGCCTGGCGTTAACATCCTGAACGTCTATCCTGAGGTGGCCAGCATCCATCAGCCTGCCGTCGTGACGCTGGAAGTTTCCGGGCGCGACATCCTGCGCGTCAACTATGCGGTGACCTATCTCAAGAGCATGACCGAACGGGTGGTGCTCGACTATGACTATCTGGTCTCGCGCACGACCACGCCCGGCGGCGTCAACATCATTGACTGGTCGGACGGCGTCACGCAACTCACTTTCACCTGGGAAGCAGAGGTGCCGGTGCTCACCGACGGGACGACTTCGACCTATGCGCTGCTCATCCCCAATCCGGACAATCCCAAGATGGCACTGGTCAACGGCCTGTATACGCCAGCCCAGGGAGGCGCTCCGCTACAAGCGCAACTGCTGTTCGATCTGGAGCGGCGACAGTCTACGGCCCTGTGGGGGCTGAACGAGACCGGTGCGGGCAACCTGCAACCCTTCGAGTTGAACGTCTCCGCGGGTGACACCTTCCAGCCGCAGTGGTTGACGCTGGACGAGAACAATCAGCTCGCCAGCACCAGCTTCGGCGAGGCGCTGACGCTGATGAGCGCGCAATCCATCACGTTTGAGAAGGTGCCCGCGCCGTCGGGTCAGTATTCGATCAGCTTCGTGGCAGAGAATGCAGCGGGCAGCAATAACCTGAGTGAGGCGATCCTCACCGTCAACAACGAGGGACTTGATCCCGCGCTGCGCGGCTATACTGATCTGACCTACGGCGTGAACTTCCTCTACCCGTCTAACTGGCTGCGCCCGCGTTTCACGCCAGACGGGCAGCGGCTGTTCACCGGTGACGAAGCGACGGGCACGCTGCTGAGCCTGTATCCGTATACCAATGTAACCTCTGCCGAAGAGACCGACGCAGCCATCCGCGCGAGCTGGAATCAGCTCACCGACTTGCTGATTCTGCAACAGCGAGCGGTGGAGATCAACGGTCTGCCCGCCTACGTAACCGACTATACCTATACATTCAACGGTGAAGGGCGCGTGGGAGCGGTCATTGCTATCTACGTGCCTAGCCAAGGGGTCGGCTATGCGTTCGATCTCGACGCGCCGGCCAATAGCCCCGCTCCGGCCCAACTCGCCCTGCGGGCGCTGGTGAACAGCATCAATTTCTTCCAACCGGCGGACGTACTGGGTACCAGCGCCTGGCAGACGGTCACCGTGGCCGATGGGCTGATGACATTCCCCGTGCCTGCCTCGTGGACGCCCGACCAAAGCGATGGCTGGCTGCTGTATGGGCCGGTCGGTAGGCCGGAGGTCTTCGCGGCGGTGGCGACAGCATCCGCGTCGGGGCAGACCAATCAGGCTCTGGCCCAGGGCTGGGTGGCGCAGCTTCAGGCTTCTGAGCAAAACCTGGAGATTCTGGCTTCTGAGCCGTTCTACATCGGTGGGCGCGAATGGCATGTGGTTGTCTTCACCTATGACGACGCGGTGAAGATGGCCGGAGCCTTCTTCACCCTGGCCGGAATCGGCGGACAGGATGTCACATTCTGGATCGAAGCGCCGGATGCTGAGTTCGACCAACTCTATGCCGATGTGTTCTCGGTGATTCTGGGCGGCTTCGCGCTGAGCGGGTGAGAAGGGGGGCATAACGCCCTGTTGTAAAAGCTACACCACGGACGGGCTTCCGAAGTCGTGCGGGCTTCGGAAGCCCTGTGATTCAGGCTGTGCTGCTCCCCTTTGTTTGCCCTTGTCCACTGCAGGTCGCTGTGCCATAATGCTGTGGCTTGGCTCAGAGGAGATTGCGGTGCGCATTGCGATCGTTTCCGATATTCATGGCAACATGCCGGCGTTCCAGGCGGTACTGCGCGATCTGGCGCAGGTGCAACCCGACCACGTCTATGTTAACGGGGACGTAGTCAACCGGGGGCCGCAGAGCAAGGAATGCCTGGAGCAGGTGCGGGCGCTGGGGTGGCCGCTGGTGTTCGGCAACCACGAAGAGTACATCGTCAAGTGCCGTCGCGGCGTGCCCGACGAAGACTGGTGGTCTTTGTTCTGGTTACCAGTGCGTCGCCTGGCTCAGGACGAACTCACCGACGACGATATCGCTTACCTGGAAAGCCTGCCTCACTCGCTCGTCGTTGCGGAGCCTGGGCTGCCAGCGATCCGGCTGGTACACGGCAGTATGCACGCGCTCAACGAGGGGCTGGGACCCTGGATGACGGATGACGAGCTGCTGGCGGCGGTGAACGGTGCGTCAGAGCCGATCGTGATCGGGGCGCACACACATCGCACCTTCGAGCGACGCCTGGGCACACGATGGGTGCTCAACTCTGGAGCGGTCGGGATGCCCTACAACGGCGATCCGGCGGCGCAGTATCTGTTGTTGGTCGGCGAAAATGGGAACTGGCGGGCCGAATTCCGGGCTGTGCCCTACGACCGCACGCCGGTCTACGAAGCCTGGGCGCGCACAGGCTACCTGGAGGTAAGCATGGCGGCCCGGCTGATGGTCTACGAGCTGGAGACGGCGACCTATCATTTCGGCCCCTACTTCGACTTCTGCGCCCAACACGGTTACGATCGCAACGATCCGGAAGTTTTCGCGGCCTACTGGCAGGCGTCGCGCGACACGCTGCCGGGCCGGGCGGTGCACAACCATTTGCCCCGCGACGACACACGCTGAGAAAACCCCATGCCTCGCCTTAAATTGAACCGCTTCCGCGTCAAAGAGCCGCCGGAAGAAGTGAAGGCGCGCTACATCCGCGAGTATCCGGGGCGCGAGCTACACTTCGCGCCGGAGACGTTGCCGCCGATCTCAGCGGAGGAATTGTTCGGCGTGACGGCTCCGCTGGTGCTCGATCTGGGCTGTGGCCGTGGTGAATTCCTGGTACAGCAGGCTCAGGCGAACCCCGATCGGTACTTCGTCGGTTTCGAGTGGCATCTGAAGTCGGTGTGGGACGCGGCCAACCGCGCCCATGCTGCCCGCGTGGACAATGTGCGCCTGATCAAAGCCGATCTGCGGCTGGCCTTGCGGCGCGTGCCCGACGGATGCGCCAGTGATGTGTTTATGCTCTTCCCTCCACCGCCGCTGAAACCGCGCAAACGACGCGGGGATTTGTTGACGGAAGCGACGCTCAGCCAGATTCACCGCGTGTTGCAGCCAGGGGGTGTCTTTCACTTCGTCACCGATCGCGCGGACTACTTCGCGGAGAAACGGGCGCTGATCGCCGCAAGCGGGCTGTTCGAGATCGCCGGCGAGTCAGAAGCGTTTGAAGGCGGGCTGAGCCGTTTTCAGCGCTTTTGGGAGGGCTTCGCCATTCCCTCGCGACGGCTGGCCTGTCACAAACGCCAGTGAGCGATCCGCGGCCAGGCGCGCGGCGGCCAGCATCAACCCCAATAGCACCCACACCAGGGTCATGGTGGGCTGGAACAGGTCGATCTTGAAGTAGAAGTGATCGAACATGCCGCCAGCCAGCACGCCCACGATCCCCGCCGACAGCCCCAGCCAGAGATCGGCGAGCGCGGGAGCGGCGGCGATGTCTCGCCGGTGCACGGCGCTATAGATGAAGGGGCTGCCCATCATCAACAGGTAGGCCAACAGCCCCACCAATCCCATATGCGAGGCGACAGTCAGGTAGGTGTTGGCGACGCCCAGATACAGATCGATCTCCGGTGTGCCCGAAAAGCCCACACCAATCACCGGATGACGCCCGATCAGGATCAGAGCGTCTTTGTACTCACCGAAGCGCATCTGCGTTTCCAGGTCCTGGTTGGTCAGCCCGGCCTCGATCTTGTCGATGTAGCGCTGGGTGACGGGCAGGAAGAAGGCCAGCGCGACGGCCAGGGCCATGATCAACAACAGCTTGCGATAGCGCAACGCGGCGATGAAGACGAACGCCGCGCCCAGCGAGAGCATCGAGCCGCGCGAATCGGTGAGGAAGAGCGCCACGACGACCACGCTCAGCAGAGAAGCGGAGAACCAGCGCGGCAACACTGGTCGTGTGGCGAAGACCTGCGGCGCGGTCACAGCGCCGGTCATCAGCAAGAAGCCACCGAAGGCATTGGGGTCAATCCAGGTGCCGATGGCGCGCTCGTTGAGGATGCTGGTGTAGTCCTGGCGGTAACGCAACACGTCGCCGGTGGGGTACTCGAAGCGCCCCAGCCGGTTGAGCAGCGCCGCGGCGGTGGGATCGGGCAAAAGCCACAGCACAATGCCCACCAATGCCGAGGCAGCGCCCGCCAGCATGATCACCCGCACTGCGCGGCGCAAGGCGGCCTCATCGCGCACTACGTCCACGAGCACAGGGATGAGCAGCAGGCCGGCGATAGTTTCGGCCACGGTGCGCATGGTGCGCAGGTCGAGCGGGGCGTGACGCAGGCCCATCAGGTAGGCGAAGAGCACCAGCCCGGCGAAGAGCAACACGAAGGCCGTCACCGCGACAGTGCGCAGCAGGCGGCGGCGACCGGTCATCCACTGGAACAGATACACCAACAGGAAGCCCCCCAGCGCACCGTCGAGGAAGGTCGGCGAGGGCGACACTCCCACCGGCACCTTGCCGAAGGGGATCAGCGCGATGACCACGATCATCACCATCAGTGCGCTGTTCAGGCTGGTCAGCACATAGAGCGCTACGGCCAGCCCCAAAACCAACCCGAAGGCCATCACTGGCCCCAGCAGGACGATCAGCAGGGCGAGCAGCCCTCCGCCGAACCCCAGCGCTGCGCCAACCAGGGCGGCCAGAGGGCGACGATCCGATGAGGCGAGCAGCGAGTCAAGCATGGGGGATGGCCTCAGTCCTCATTCGCGCACACGTTCGGCGACGATCAGCCCGATGACGAACCAGACCCCGGCCACCAGCAACGCCGCCGTTCCGCGCAGTTCGCCGGAATAGGAATAGTAGTAGTACGAAATGAACACGGTGATGAGCGCCAGCAAGAAGAAAACGCCGGCAATGCGCGCGCCGCGCTCACCAGTGCCCATGTTGAGGATACGCCCGTAGAACAGGCCGTTCCAGGCCAGCACAATATTGACCAGGGCGGCCAGGAGCAACCCGATGAACAGGGGCGAGGTCGGCTCGGAGGTGGTGAACACGGATGGCGTTCCTTTTCTGGCGATAGCAGACGTATAGCTTTGCCCTTGTCCGTTTCAGCCCTGGGTGCGGAGCCTGCGGCAGCCATGCCGCTACTACATATCCTACCATACTCACCAGCGCCAGGGCAGAGATGATTCCGCCCACGAGCACCGAGCGCGGGAAGAAGCGCAGCGTCACTTTCTGCCCAACCCCAGGGGAAAGGGGGATGCCGATCAGACCGGCGTAGGTGTCTATGATCTCCACGCGCTGCCCGTTCACGGTCGCCTGCCAACCAGGATAATTTGCCAGGGCGACGGTGAGCAGAGCGGGGGTGCTGGTGCTCACTTCCATCTCCAGGTATTCGGGCATGACCATCTTGAAAGCGCGCACCTCTGCATCGGGCGGGCGTTCGCCGGGCAGCTCGAAGGGCAGCGGTTTGGTCACCACGCCGATCTCGCGCAGGTCAATCCAGGGTTCGAGCATGATCTCCCGCGCGCCTTCGATCCCGTCTTCGGAGACGCGGACCTGATAGACCAGATGCGCGAAGGGGCGCGGGTTCTCCAGTTCGTACAGCGTGTATTCCTGGCCGTCGTAGTTCACGCCCGTGCCGACGACGCGTACCGGCACGTTGTCTGGCACGTCGGCGATCATGGTGGCGTAGCGCACCGCGAAGACTTCCCAACGGCGATCTACGCGGATGCGGCGCAGCCTTTCCAGTGTGTCCAGGCTGAAGGGACCCGTGCCGTAGATATCTGGGATGCGCCAGTACGTGCCGTAGGTCTGAATGCCCGCCGCTCCGTCTACGTGCCACTGAATATCCTCAACCGGCTGATGGAGCAGATCGTAGAAATCAGGCGGTTGGATGCGCTGATCGGGCGTATCCGGTACGAAGTTGGGCGAATTGACGCCAAGTGTGAACAGGTCAACCACTATGAGCGCCAGCAGCGCACTGCTCACCCCAATGCCCTGGGCACGGGCGCGCCAGGCCAGCCAGCCGGTGAAGAACAGGCTGACCAGGGCGACGAAGCCGAAAGTATTCGGCGTGACCTCTTTGACGTCGGTGCTGCGCAACTCTGTGATCAGGGCGATCACCAGAAATGCGCTGCCTGTCAGCACCAGATGCCCACCCGCCAGCCAGCGCAGCCGCCGCCCGTCGGCTGTGGCCAGGGCGTCGGCGGGGCGCAGCAGCGCGGCGAGTCCGTCGGTAGCGAGCACGACCAGGGCGAAGACAACCAGCGAGGCGGCGCGCTCTTGCTGACGAAAGAAGTTGAAGCCCGGCGCGACCAGATAGAACAGGTCGTAGACGATGCTGTTGCCGCCGAAGGAAAGCCACAGCCCGATGACGATCACGCCGAGCCAGAAGATATGTTGCTTTTGGGGGCGTAGCAGGGTGTTGAGCGCCAGAAGCAGGCCGGGCACGCCCAGATAGAGCGGCCACCATTCGGCAGCATACAGCCGCGGCCAGATGAATTGAGCGAGTTCGGTGAACGAGAAGCCGACGGCTTTGTCCAGATAGTGGTAGTTTTCCGTGCGAAATGAGTGAGCGACCAGCTCGTAGGCGGGCAGCAGTTGCACCGCCGCCAGCGCCGCCCCCAGCCCGACAAAGACAACGATGCGCCACAGGATATCGCGCCACGACACAGCGCGTCGCCAGCCCTCGAAGGCCAGGTAGGCGGCGGTGAGGTAGGTCATCTGCAGGGTGGTTTGCGTGTGCCCGCCGAAGAACGACAGGGCAAACATGAGGCTGGCCAACAACACGCCGCGCACACGCCACCAGGGGCGCGTCAGGCTCAGGTGCGCGCCGAGCAGCATCAGCGGCAGCCAGGCGATGGCTTCCAGTATGCTTGGCTGGAGCATGGGGTAGCCGGTGAGGTAGCCGCCATACGTCCACAAGACGCTACCGAACAGCGCCGGATCGAGCAGCGGGCGCGGGCGCTTGGCGAGCAGGACGCGCAGGAAAGCGTACATCATCAGGCTGACCAGCCAGTAGTGGGCGGCGACTTCGAGTTGCAACGCCTCGATGCCCCAACCGTCGCACCCGGCCAGCAGTGCCGCGATCCAGCGCGGCGGATACCACACGGCCCATTGCACATTGGCCGCGAAGGGATCGCCGCCGTAGTTGTAGGGATTCCACAGCGGAATCTGACCCTGCCACATCCGCTCGACCTGATAATCGCTGTAGGAAAAGTAGTGCAGGGGGAAGTCCCCTTTGGCGAAGATGATGCGATCGCCCTTGACTGGCGTGAGCAGTTGCCAGAAGAACAACGCCCACAGGGCCGTGAGGACTATCAGCGCGGTCAGAGTGGGCGACGCGAACCATCGGCGCGGAAAACGGGGCAGTGTCATCATTCAGCGATCCTCAACCACCAGCGTTTGGGGCAACACCACTGCACCTGGTAGCGTAGCGTGTTTGGTCTCGACCGGCAAACGGCTGAAGTCTGCCGGGCGGTAGAAGCCGACGGCAATGTGGTAAGCGCCGGGCGGGAGGTCTGGCGGCAGGGTGATGATGTGCTCGTCCACGAAAGACAGCCGCGGTTCCCAGGCCGAAGTCGGCCAGCGCCCGCCCAGCGGTGAACTGTCGCCCTGGGCCAGAGGGAGATCGGGAGCGGCAGGATCGAACAGATGCACCAGGATGGTGAAATCTTCCCCGACGCGGGCCAGCGCTTCCCACTCCAGGGCAACGCTCACTGTCTCGCCGGGCGTGGCAATGAGCGGGCTGATCGCCGCGCGGTTCAGGCGTAGTTGGCCGCTGAAGACGGCCTCGACCGACTCGCCTGTATTCAGATGGACATCTTCGCCGATCACGCGCCCCGCCTCGACGGTGACCGGCCCACGCGGAGCGCCGTCGGGAGTGGTTGGGGCGAATTCTTCGCCTGTCTCGAAGTGTCGCCAGCCGATCTTGAGCAGTGGGCGTACAGGAGTCCGGGCGGCAGGTACGACGGGCAGCTTGTATTCGTCAGCATAGATGACGCCCAGTGTCCAGGTGCTGGTGCGCAACAGCCCGCCGCCGGGGTAGCTATCGAGCTTGGCGATTTCCTGCAAGCCGCCGGTTGCGGCTGAGTCGGGCAGGCCGAATGCCTGTACATACAGGCTCATATCCTGGAGCGTATGCGCCTGCGGACGCCAGTAGAGCGTCAGGCGCAGGCCGCCGCGTTCGTCGCCGGGGATGACGGGCGCGTCGCCGACGCGCACTCCCAGCAGCTCGATCGGCCCGAAGCGGGTGTTGACTGGCAGGGCGTCGGCAGGCAGTTTGGCGACGGTAGGCGGCGGTGTGTAGGCTGGACGGATGGTGCCCCAGGGCAGCCAGGCGGCAAAGGCGAGCAGGGGCAGCGTTGCCAGCGGCAAAGCGCGCTCCCAACGCCGAGGGAGCAGTTGCGCCAGCCCCAGCGCGGCCAGGATGGCCAGTGGGCCGAGCGCCGGAAAGAGCAGGCGTCCCTGGGTGGCGGGGGTGCGGCGCGTCCAGTTGAGCAACGCAGCGGCGACGATCAGCGCGTGCAGGGCCAGAAAGATGACAGGCAAGGCGGCCCTGTGCCGCGTCAGGCATGTTGACCAGTCCTTGCAGTACAGCCGGATGGTGATCGAGCGCCGTCGGGCCAGCGCTATTGCACCCGCCAGCGCCCAGCCGAGCGCCGCCAGCAAGGTCAGCGCTTCGGCGTAGTCGAAGAGGGCATCTGGCGCGATGACGTTGAACATGCCGAACACGCCCCAGAAGGACAGGCGCAGACCCTGGAATTCGTCGAGCAGATCGGCCAAGGAAGGGGTCTGCTCGCGCGGGCCGATGATGGCAATCATGCGCTCCATGCCGGTTGGATCGCCGTACAGTCGTAGGTTGCGCCAGTACCACCAACCAGCTACCACCAGCCACACAGCGGTCACGAGCGCGCCCGCGCGCCACAACGAGCGCCAGCCCAGCCGGTCGCGGATGTGGATCAACAGGGTGACCAGGGCGGCGAGCGGATAGAGCGCCAGCCCGCTCAGTTTGCTCAGTGACGCCAGCGCCAGCAGGAGGGATAGCGCCCAGACGCGGCGCGCAGTCAGGCCAGCGTGCCAGAGATGGAGCAGCAGGGCCAGCGTCGCAGCGCTGAGCAGGTTGATCAGGTTGTCGTTGTTGACCGCGGCGCTGATGAACAGGAACATCGGGTTGAAGGCAGCCAGAGCCGTCGCGGTGAAGTGCACGGCGGGGCGTCCGGGCATGGCGAGCCGGGCCATGTGATAGATGCAGATCACCGTGCCCAGGCCGAGCAGAATGCTGAAGAAGCGCACCAGGTGCACGGCCAGCACCGTCCCCCGCCAGGGGAAGGCTTCGGCATCCCAGTCGTGCAACACAATGGCCTGATTGTCCGTCGCCAGGCCGATGCCAATGCGGGCGTGCGGATTGCGCTCCTGCCGGGCCGCCAGATCGCTGCGGTCAACAGGCAGGATCAGCGGGGCGCTGAGCAGATAGTAGAGCGGCGGTTGGCTGCCTTCCTGGTGCCACAACGTCTCTACAGCGGGGTCTTGGAGGGGCAACGACCCCGTGCGGGCGATGTGATCGATCACCGGGAAGTGGAAGACCTCGTCGGGCGGCTCGAAGATGGGCGAGGCGATGCTGTAGACGACGGCCAGCGTTCCCCAGACGACCAGCAGTGCTGTCAACCAGCGTGGCCAGCGCGAGTCCCGCGTAGCATGGAATGGACGGTTCACGGTGCTTTCACCTGCATCCAGCTCAGCCAGACGTAATCCACTGACTGTGCGCCTGCCCCTCCGCGCACACGCAACGTCGCCGCCGGATCACCTGCTGGATAGACACGCACCAGCAACCGGTAACGGCCCGGCGGCGCGTCCTTAGCGATGGTCAGCGCCCGCGTTTCGGCGATGGAGGTGCCGGGCGTCCAGGCTGTCGTGGGTGGAGAGGGGGGCGCGTCGAGTTGGGCGGCTTTGATCAGCCGTGCTGGGTCAGGATCAATGATCTGCACGGAGATCACATAATCTGTTGTCAGCCGCTCGCGCGCTTCCCAGTACAGGGTGATCGTTGTCGTCTCTCCGGGGGATAACGCCCGCCGCGTGACTTCGTAGCCGCGCAGGACCAGCTTTCCCCCAAAGTCGGCGTTGACCGGATTGGGAAACGCACCGGGGGGCGGTTCCAGGGTCACGCGGCCCAACCAGAGGCGGTCAGTCAGGGGATCGGCGTCGTGTCCGGCGGGGATCATGCGCTCGAAGGTGTGCAGATCGTAGAAGCCCAGGTAGACATCGAGCGTCTGCGGCGCGTAGACAGTGGGCGGGATGGACACGGCGAGACGGTTGTTCCAGGAATCGCCCTCGGCCAGATCGGAGGTGGCGATCAATCCGCCGCCAGGATAGATGTCACGCTGCGCCTCGATGGTGCCGTCCTCGTTGACCAGGTGCACGAACACACTCCAGTCGCGGGAGAGAGGCGCTTCGACGGTCATGGTCGGGGCCAGGTAGAGCGTCTCGCCGGGATGCAGCGTCCCCTCGACGCGCTGATAGGCCAGGCAGAGCGCTTCGCCTGCGGCATCTGGTTCGCAGAAGCACGCGGCCTGGTAGGGGCCGCCTTGCAGGGTGGCGAAGGGCCAGGTTGCGTCGCGATCCAGTCTGTAGGCCGGGCGAATAGTAGTGAAGGGCTGCGCGGCGGCAATTACTGCGAACACGCCTGCCGCGACACTCAGGTTGAGAGTCTGAATACGCGGGACACGCGGTGCCCAGGCGGCCAGTCCCGCCGCCAGCCAGACGTTGAGCGCGGCGATGGCGCTGAACCATAGCCGCCCCTGCGAGGCCCAGGTTTGGCGCGTCCAGAGGATGAGTGAGACGAACACCACGACGGGCCAGATCACCGCCAGCGCCCGCGCCGCATAGAGCGAGCGGTTGGCGGGACAGGTGCGGGTACGGACGCGCAGCACGGCTTCGCGGGCCAGAGCCAGCAGCAGCCCCAGGACGCCCAACCCGGCCAGCAGGTTGAACAGCATGTAGACGCCGTCGCGCATGGGCACGTTGACCCCGCCGAAGAAGCCCCAGAAGGCCATCATGAACGTCTCGCGCTCCGTCCAGAGCTGACGCAGGTCGGCGGGGACGGCGCGCCGCCCCACGATGTCCAGGAAGACGTTGATGCCGGTCGCGTCACCGTAGAGATCGTAGTTGCGCCAGTACCACCAGCCGGCGATGAGGATAGTCAGACCGCCGGAAATTACGCCGCCCAGGACGAACGGTCGCCAGTCGCGGGTGTGCAGCGCAATCGCCAGCAGAGTCAGCGCGATCAGCGGGAGCAGGAAGCCGATCTGATATTTGGCGAGCATCCCCAGCCCGGCCAGCAGGCCGAGCCAGACATAAGTACGCGGCGGAGGCGGATTGTCCCAGCGCCGGATCAGGCGGACGATCAGCACCAGCAAAGCGCTGGCGAGCAGGGTAGACAGGTTGTCGTTGTTGATCACCGCGCTGATGAACAGGAACATGGGGTTGAACGCCGTGAAGGTGGCAGCGGCCAGGGCAATCGCAGGCGTGGTGGGGAAAAGCTCACGCCCCAGGCTATAAGTCAGCAGCACGGTGCCCAACCCCAGCAGGACAGATAGAAAGCGCACCAGGCGCATAGCCAGAACTGTGCCGCGCCAGGGAAAGGACTCGCGCTGCGCGTTGTGTACCACCATGTTGACGTTGCCGTCCGGCACGATCACGCCGATATCGGCGTGCGGGTTGATGCGGCGCACCGCGTCCATGTCGGACGTGTCAATCCAGCGAGTGAGCAGCGCCCCCAGATAGTAGTAGAGCGGAGGCTGTCCGCCTTCCTGCCGCCAGGGGCCGGGGTTGGCCGGGTCCTGCACGGGCAGACCAAAGTCATGGTCGGCCACGTACTTGACCATGGGATAGTGCCATAGCTCGTCGGACGCTTCGAATAGAGGGGTGGCCAGGCTGTAGATCAGAGCCAGGGCAAGATAACCGATGACGATCAACACCAGCACAGGCTGGCGGCGTACAGCAGCGATCATGGGCTTCTCTGGAAAGTGTGCAGAGCCGCATCACAACGGGGGGAGTTTAGCGGATAGCGGAGAGCTTTGCCAGGGCGAGTGATGGGCGCTCGCCCGACGGAGAAGGTTATTGAACCGCGGAGGCGCAGAGGGCGCAGAGAGAAGATAAACAAGGGGAACTCTGCGCTCTGTGTGTCTCGGCGGTGAATCTTGCTCTTTCCTATTCGGTGCGGCCCAGCCGGGCCGAGAGCGCCCCGCTGGCCTGGCGCACACTGTCCCGCAGGCGGGCGCGAATGCCCTGCGAACGTCCGGCCATTTCCAGAGCTTCGGTGTAGAGGCGCTCCAGGCGGGCCATGGTGTCTTCCCACGACAGGCGGCTGGCGTAGGCGCGCGCCTGCGCGGCCATGGCACGCTGTCGCTCCGGCTGATCGCGCAGCAGACGCACATAGCGGGCGAAGTCCGCCGGATCAATGGCGCAGACGAAGCCGTTGACGCCGTGCGTCACGTAGTCCACGATGCCGCCCGCAGCGGGGACGAGCACAGGCAGGCCCGACGCCATGGCCTCCAACACCACCTGTCCGGCCACTTCGTTGGTGCCGGTGAAGCCAAAGACATCGGCGCTGGCATAGGCGGCGGAAAGTTCAGCGCCGGTCAAAAAGCCAGTGAAGGTGGCGCGGTCGCCGAAGAGCTGTTCGAGTTCCGGGCGCAGCGGGCCATCTCCGACGATGGCCAGGGCCACACCTTCCAGCACGGCTACATCGCGTAGCAGTTCCACGCGCTTTTCGCGAGCCAGCCGCCCCACGTAGAGCACCAGCAGGCTATCGTCGGGGCGACCGCCCAACAAGCGACGGCGCATCTCCGCCGAACGGTACGCCGGGTTGAAGTGCACCGTGTCGCAGCCGCGATACCACAGCCGCAGGCGCTGGAAGCCGCGCTCGCGCAGTTCGCGCAAATTGTGCTGGGTGGGCACGAGGGTGAGGGTAGCTTTGTTGTGCAGGTGACGCACGTAAGCCCAGGCGACCCCTTCCAGCAAGCCCAGGCCATAGCGCTTGGTGTAACCGGGCAGATCGGTCTGATAGTTGGCGATCAGCGGCACACCGTGATAGCGCGCGTAGTGTACGCCCGTCCAGGCCAGCGCCGCCGGACTGAAGAGATGGATCAGGTCGGGCTGAAAGCGCCACAGCTCATCCAGCTTGAGATAGGGAAAGCCAAAGCGCGACTCCGGCGGCACCAGAGGGGGGTGCATCGAGGGCACAGCGACCACGCGCGCGCCGTCGAGCGTGGCGGGCGTGCGCAGGTTACCTACAGTCAGGCTGGGCGCGTAGATCAGCACCTCGCGCCCCATGTTCAGATGGTGACGAGCGGTGAGCGTGGTAAGTTTGCTCACCCCGTCCACTTTGGGCAGGAACGCTTCGGTGATGAGGGCGACGCGCCGGATGGGCGCGCGATCGGCCAGCGAGTCGAGGGTGTTCACACGCCAGTCGTCACCGGGCAATGTTCCCATGGTATCCCCCCAACTATCTGCATGATCCAGCCTTATTTTTTATTATAGCCTCTCATGTTAATCTACGGCGCAGGGGGGGTAAAAGTTTCTTGACAAGAGGGCGCTCAGGGAGAGGCTTCCAGAATCTCCTGGTAGTAGGCGGCAGTCTGTGCAGCGATGGTCTCCCAGGTGAACTGTTGGGAGAGTTCGCGGGCGTGACGGCCCATAGCGGCGCGCAGGTCGGGGTTGCTGGCCAGGTCTTCGATGGCGATGGCCAGCGCCGTAGGCGAGTCGGGGGGGATGAGGCGGGCGTGTATGTCCTCGATCAGTTCCGGCATTTCTACTTCGGGGTAGGTGGTGATGATGGCGCAGCCGTGTGCCAGAGCAGCCATCAGACTGCCCCGCCGGAAGGAGACGCCATCGCGGAAGGGCAGGGCGACCAGGTCGCAGGCGGTCAGGTGGCCGCTGACGGCGGTGCTATCCACGAAGCCTGTCCAGTGAATGTGATCCACCAAGTGCAGGTCTTCGACCAGCGCCTCGATCTCGCGGGCATAGACGATGTTGGCCGGATCGCTGCTGCCGGTGCGCCCGCCGATCATTAGCAGCCTGGCGGGCAGACGGTTGTTGCGCACGATGCGCAGCGCCTGCAGCAGCGTATCTACCCCCTTGGAAGCGTTCAGGAAACCGAAGTAGCCGATGACGATGTCCTCTGGCTGGAAGCCAAGCGCCGCCCGCCAGACAGTACGGTTGTAGTCGGGCGGGAGAGATGGCCGGATGTTCGAGCCGATGGGAATGTGGCGCAGCCTGGCGATGGATTTCTCGGTGCACAGACGTTGTTCGTCGCCGCGGTTGGTGACGATCACGCCATCGCTGCTGCGGGCGAGCGTCAGCACGGCCTGGTAGCGCAGCGGGCCGGCTTTGGGGAAGAGATACGGCACCAGCAGGTCGTGAAAGGTCGTCACCACGCGCGTGTTGTCCAGGCGCATGGGCAGAATGTGAATGAAAGCGGCCATCTGGAACGCCGCTGCCTGATATTGGATGTTGACGATGTCCAGCCGCTGCGCCTGTGCCCAGCGCCGGATACGGCTCAGTGTGCCCCAGCTCCAGGAGTGAGCGTCGGCAGTGACATGCGCTGGCTCGTCGGGTGCGGGGCCATTCGGACGTTGGGCGCGGTGATCGGTGAAGACGAATAGCTCGTGTCCCAGCGCGGTGAGGGCACGCGCTAACTCCTGCGTGAAAGCTCCTACGCCGCCCTGCATGGGCGGGTATTCGCCAGTGATCTGCCCGATACGCATGATCTGGCTCACTCCTTGGGTTGATGGCCACACGCCAGCGCGCCCAGCACGGCCCGGTAGGCCCGCACCCGCGCCCAACGCAGCGGGCGTTTGTGGCCTAGCAGCCCCTTGGTTGCCTCCAGCGCCAACTGCCAGGCGTAGCTTACCAGCAAGAACAGGCGCAGGGCAAACGCAAAGGCCCGCCCGTGAAACTTGCGGAAGTAGCGCAGTTTGCTCTGCTGGAAGTAGATGTGTTTGCGCGTCTCGGCCTGGGCGGTGCTCTGGCCGCCGTAGTGAGTGATGCAGGCGGTGCCCACATAGTGCACGCGCCAGCCTGCGAGCCTGGCCCGACGACACCAGTCCAGTTCTTCGGAGAACATCACATAGCCCTCGTCCAGGCCGCCGATCTGCTCATAAACGGCGCGGCGGGCCATCAGGGCGCAGCCCTGTACCCAGTCTACATCGTAGATGCCGTCGTCGGGCTGATCGGCTACGTAGTAGCGATCGAGGAGGCGGCGCGGGGCATAGCCCTGCAACCAGGTGCTCTCGAAGAAGGCCGTCAGGGGGGTGGGAAAACGCCGTCGGGTGGACTGCGTGCTGCCGTCGGCGTTGAGCACGCGCGGCCCGGCCATGCCTACGTCCGGGTGCGCGTCCAGGTGACGCACCAGCGCGGGCAGCGCGTCGTCGTGTACCACTGTGTCCGGGTTGAGTAGCAACAGGTAGCGCCCGCGCGCGCGCTCCAACGCCAGATTGTTGCCGCGGGTGAAGCCGACGTTCTCGGCGCAGGCGATCAGCGACACCCAGGGAAACCGTTCGCGTACCAGGGCGGGGGTACCGTCCGCGCTGGCCGAGTCTACGACGATGGTCTCAACGTGAAGATCGCCCGTGCCGTGCAGCGATCCATCGGGCGCGACACACGTCACCGGCCTGGCGGCGATGCTCTCCAGGCAGGCGGTCAGCAGATCGCGCACGTTCCAGCTCACAATCAGCACAGACAGATCGATGGCTGACTGAGAGCGTGGCACAGAGGGCACAACATTCATGGGGCAAACTCCTGGGGAACGGGTTCGATGCTCAACAGGGAACGGGTCGGCCCGTAGTAGGCGCAATATTCACCGGGCAGGGCCGGGGGAAGACGTTTCCAGCGGCGGTAGGGCACGCGCAAGATCACCTCTCCGACGGCTAACGCCGGATGGGCCGGGTCGCCTGCCCGCAGCGCCCGACCGTTGACCGACCAGACACGCGGGCGCAACACCCGGTAAGCAGCGATCAGCCAGCCTGTGCCCAGTACAACCAGCGCGGCACAGGCGAGCGCCAACAGCACCTGGTTGGCCGGTGTATCTGCCAGCGGTATCACCGACGCGATTAGAGTCAGGCTGAGCACCAGCATCACCAGGCCGCGCACCAGATAGCCCAGGCTGTAAAAGAGCAGGTCCTGGCGCTGCACGTCGGTCAGGTGACCGGCGCGATTGGCGGCAAGCGCTTCTGGCGCAAAGCCGAACAACTCCGACAGGGCAGCCACTGGCAGCGGGTGCTCATTGGCCGAGAAGACGCTGGTGGGCGGGCGGTCTGCGTTCATGCTGAGAGCCATTTTACCAAAGTTTTACACCCTGGCCGCAGTTGGATGATGAACTCGTAACAACTCTGGTTGAGAATGGGGACAGTCAACGGAGTTTGTGCGAGATAGGCACAAGAGCGATCCCAGAAAGGAAAGGAGACAGCGATGAACAAGTGGACAGTGCGCGTTGCCGGTGTAGTGCTGGTGGTGGCAGTGGCACTGAGCGCGATTGGCATTGCGGCGGCGCAGGGGCCGCGCGATCGCAGCCCATTCGCGGCACGGGTGCGGTTGAATGTGGCAGCGACGATCATGCAGACGGTGGAGGACATGACCGACCTGACGTGGAGCGATGTCGTGGCCGCCCTGCGCGACGGGCAGACGCTTGACGAAGTGTTGGAAGCCAACGGGGCCGACCCGGCAGCGGTGCGAGAGGCGGTTAAGGCGGAACTGACCGCCGAGATCGAGGGGGCACTGAGCGATGGCCTCATCACGGAGCAGCGCGCTGAGGCCTTGCTGGCACAGCTCGATGCTGCCCTGGAGCGAGCTTTCACCAGCAGCCTGCCCCTGTGGCCGACGCCCATTCGCGACCGTATCCATTCGCGCATCCAGGAGGCTTTGGAGGATACGCTGGTGGGAGTGATCGCCGATCAGGCTGGCATGGACACCGCCGATCTGTTGCGCGACGTGTTGATGCCTCCGACCCTGGGCGAGGTGATTGAGAGCTACGGGCTGGATCAGGAGGCGGTGATTGCTGAGGCGGAAGCGCGCATCACCGCAGAGATCAACGAGCGCGTGGCGGATGGTTCGCTAACCCAGGACGAAGCCGACGAACTGCTGGCCGGCCTGCACGACTGGCTGGTCAACCGGCTGGACGCGCCCTTCTGGTTCAGGGGGTGGGGTATGGGCTGGGATATGATGCCCGGTGACATGGGCGGAATGCGCGGTCGTATGGGTGGGCGCTTCGGGGGTATGGGGCGGATGCCCGGCTCGTCCTCCAGCGGCATCTTCTAGACCACCGCGCGGTCGCACAAAGAGAGGGGAAGGTCAGACCCTTGCCCCTCTTTTTGTGTTCATCAGTGCTCAGTCAGTAAAGCGATCAGGGCGAAACCTCTGAAAGACCCTTTGAGGAGTCCTGATCGGCAGGGTTGCCTCACCTCTAAGTCTCCTTTCCATGCGCGGGGAGGGGACTTTCAATTGTCAACCTATCCGTAAACTCCTGGCGCGCAGCAAGCAGCGCCCCTACAGAACCGAATTTACGGGTAGATACTATGCGTTTATCACCCTCTCGGTGCACGGAGATAAGGGCCGGGAGAGTTCAAACAGTCTCCGAATCGGCCAGGACGACGGAAGACGCCTGTTGCTGCATCCGCAGCCGTCGCCAGACCAGAAAGCCGAAGGCGGTCAGCCCGAAGGCCAGCCAGAATTCGATCGATTCGGCATATTTGGTGATGGTGAAGCCAGATTTGCGCCAGATGAACAGGCGGAACAGTCGGTAGGCCAGCACAATCAGGAAGGTGCTGGCCAAAAAGAAAGGCGGCACCAACAGCACATCGGCGTTGTCCCAAAAACGCTCGATCTGCAAGCGCTGATTGAGCACGTAGGCTGTAGAACCACCCAGGCCGATCAAGATCATGAGTGCCCGGAACAGGTTCAGCGACTCGCCGATGTTGTGCAGGTTGAATTCGTCCTGCTTATTGATTTCTACCAGGTCCTCCGGTGTGTCGAAGTCGAAGATGCGTTGCCCCCAGGATACTTCTTCTCCTGCCGAGAAGAACATCAGCGCAGTGAAAAGCAGATAGAGGATGATGCCCAGGCGGTCACGCGCCTGCCAGCGATTGCGCACAATGGCCAGACCTACCAGGGTTCCCAGGACAAAGCAGACAAACGTGGCCCACTCGAACAACTGATCTTCGTCCAGCAGCAGCTTGTATAACCCTTTGTCAAGTCGGGTGGGGATCAGCAAGGCGCTGACGACGAAGGGGGCGAGAAAGATCAGATAGGCGATGGAAGGAGATATACCCCATTCCTGGGCGGATTTGATCATCAGGCGGCGAGCAAAACGCATGGTTCCTCCTTGGCTGCCAAGACATGTGGATACTGGGGGGAACCTGCGCCTGTCGCCGGATATGAAACAGTGTTGCAGGTTGTGGCAAATGCCGCGCCTTTCGTCCCCCATCCGCTCATTACACAACGGGACTCGTCGTGCGAACCGCAGCGACATGCTCAATTCTACAGTATCTGGCT
The DNA here is from genome assembly GCA_937135955.1 of uncultured Anaerolineales bacterium. GTDB lineage: Bacteria > Chloroflexota > Anaerolineae > Aggregatilineales > Aggregatilineaceae > UBA2029. The sequence goes on from CAKZOB010000022.1 coordinate 20,247, forward strand.
GGGGTAGACAACTGTTAATTATCTAATGACCAGAGCTTCGATCGCGCTCATCACCTGACAAGGCAAACAGCCGCTGAGCATTCGCGGTGGTCTGCTGCGCCATGTCCTCAAACGGCATGTTGTGCAGCGCGGCCAGCCGCTCGGCGATGAAGCGCACGTAGGCGGGGCGGTTAGGGCGACGCCCGCGATAGGGGTGTGGGGTCAGGAAGGGGCCATCGGTCTCGACCAGCAGACGGTCCGGCGGCACACTCGCTGCAACTCGGCGCAGGTCGTCGGCATTCTTGAAAGTGATCGGGCCGGTGAAGCCTAGGTAGAAACCCAGGGCCAGGCCACGTTCGGCGACAGCCAGGGGGGCGGAGAACGAATGTAGCACGCCGGGCCGATCGCGCAGGGTAGCGGACAGCGTGCTCACCCAGCGGGTCAGAATGTCCAGCAGGTCGTCGCTGGCTTCGCGATTGTGCAGGATCACCGGCAGACCGAGTTCGGCAGCCAGGGTCAGTTGTGCTTCCAGGGCGGCCCATTGTGTGACTCTGGGTGCGGTGTCCCAATAATAGTCCAGGCCAATCTCGCCGATGGCTATCACTTTGGGGTGTGTCGCCAGATCGCGCAGCGCTGCCAGGTCGTCGGGAGAAAAGCTGCCTGTGCTGGTGGGGTGCACGCCTACCGCTGCGTAGAGGCCAGCGTAGGTGTCGGCCAGGCGCAGGATGACGGGGGCGCGGGCCAGGTCAGTGCTGGGGTTGATCAGGCGCGTCACGCCGTATGCGGCGGCCTCAGCCATGACCTCATCGCGCAGGCCGTCGTAGGCGTCGAAATCGAGGTGGCAGTGCGTGTCAATGAGGGGCATGGGGGTTGTCGGTGATCGGTTTGCAGAGATCAGTTAGAGGTGCTCTGCTCAAAGCGAGCGGCGGCAGGTGGCCGGCAGTTGCGAACACACTGCTAAACTGATGGCTGGAAACGGCTCACCGTTCACTTCTCTATGTTGCCTGACCGCCAGACTTGAGCAGCTCCAGGTCGGCGTCTACCATCATATGAATGAGTTGCTTGAAAGTGACTTTCGGCTCCCAGCCGAGCACACGGCCCGCCTTCGACGCATCGCCAACCAGCAGGTCTACTTCGGCGGGGCGCATGAAGCGCGGGTCTTGCACCACGTAATCGCGCCAGTCCAGCCCGACGTATTCGAAGGCGACCGTCACCAGTTCCTCGACCGAGTGCGTTTCGCCGGTGGCGATCACGTAGTCGTCGGGGGTGTCCTGCTGGAGCATCAGCCACATGGCGCGCACGTAGTCGCCCGCAAAGCCCCAGTCGCGGCGAGCGTCCAGGTTGCCCAGGCGCAGTTCATTGGCCAGGCCGAGCTTGATCTTGGCCACGTTGTAGGTGACCTTGCGCGTGACGAACTCGATCCCGCGCCGCGGGCTTTCGTGGTTGAAGAGAATGCCGCTGGTGGCGTGCAGACCGTAGCTCTCGCGGTAATTGACGGTGATCCAGTGGCCGTAGACCTTGGCGACCCCGTAGGGGCTGCGCGGGTAGAAGGGAGTCGTTTCGCGCTGCGGCACTTCGCGCACCTTGCCGAACATCTCGCTGCTCGACGCCTGATAGAAGCGGATCGAGGGATCAACGTGGCGGATGGCGTCCAGCAGGCGGGTGACGCCCAGCGCGGTCACGTCGCCGGTGAAGACCGGCTGTGTCCAGGACGTTTGCACGAAGCTCTGGGCGGCCAGGTTGTAGACTTCATGGGGCTGACATTCCTGCAAGGCCAGTTGCAGCGAAGTCTGGTCGAGCATATCGCCGGGGATGAGGTGCAGGCGATCCTGAATGTGCTCGATGCGGCTGAAGTTGACGGTGCTGGTGCGCCGCACCAGGCCGAACACTTCGTAGCCTTTTTCGAGCAGGAACTCGGCCAGATACGATCCGTCCTGTCCTGTGATTCCGGTAATCAGTGCGCGTTTGTTCATCGTCGTTCTGCTCCTGCAGAATGCGCGTCGCGCGGTGACAGGCCGAGGCGGACGCGCCAATCATTGAGGGTATCCAGAAGGCTCTGTTCAAAGGGAATCTGCGGCGTCCAGCCGGTTTGGGTGCGCAGACGTGTGGCGTCACCGATGCGGCGCGGCACATCCGAGGGACGCATACGCGCCGGGTCCTGGCGGACTTCGATCGGCACAGTGGCGTAGCTCAGCAATGTGTCGAGCAGGTATTGGATGCTGTACCCTTGCCCGCTGCACACGTTGTAGGCTTCGCCAGCCTGCCCCTGCTGGGCCAACAATAGATAGGCGCGCACCACGTCGCGCACATCGGTGAAGTCGCGTTCGGCGTCCAGGTTGCCCACAAACATCACCGGCTCGCGTTGCCCCGCTTCTATCGCCGCGATCTGACTGGCGAAGTCCGCGGCCACGAAACCGCTACCCTGGCCGGGGCCGATGTGATTGAAGGGACGGGCGCGCACGACTGGCAGACGATAAGCCAGGTAGTATTGCAGGCCCAACATGTCCTGCGCCACCTTGCTGACGCTGTAAGGGTTGGTCGGGGCGAAGGGAACCATTTCGTCGAGGGGCGCGTCGGCGGGAGCCGCGCCGTAAATCTCCGCCGAACTGACCACCAGCACGCGGGCGGTGGGCACAATCTGGCGGCAGGCTTCCAGCAGATTCACCTGAGCGTGAATGTTGTTTGCCAGCGTGCCCCAGGGGTCTTTGAAGGATTGCGCCACATCAGCCAGGGCGGCCAGGTGAAAGACCAGGTCGGGCCGGATGTCGGCGACAGCCGCGTGCACGGCTTCAGCGTCGCGCAGATCGAGTTGACGCTGGACAATGCCAAGCCGGTCGAGCGCCGGGTTGTGACCGGCGGGCTGCAAGACGCCGGCAACAATGTCGTCGGGACGCAAATTAGACTGGCGGAGCAGATGTTCGACCAGATGGCCGCCCGCAAAGCCACCCGCTCCGGTGACGAAGATTCTCACGTGTTCGCTCCTCAAGGGCGGGGCGTGCGACGGAAACGCCCGCAGTCGCCTGAGTGCGGCGATTATAGCATGGGGAAACAGGCTGACAAGCGTATAGAGAATCAGGGGCCAGGGTAATCGCATCAAAACCAGCCAGCAGAACCATGGGCAGAAGTAAGCTCAGGTGTGATCTTCTGGTTGACCTC
>CAKZOB010000023.1 GCA_937135955.1 uncultured Anaerolineales bacterium
TAGTAGTAATCGTAGCCGTAGCCGTAGCCTTCGTCGCGACGGCGCACCGCGTTGAGCACCAGACCCTTAATGTCTATCTCCAGCGAGGCCAGGCGTTCCTTGGCCCGCAGCGCGCCCGCCGGGCGAGTCTTGCCCGCCTCGATCACCATCACCGCGGGCACGCCCAGGTTCGACGCCAGCACCGCGCTGTCGGCGGCGATGAGCACCGGCGGCGTGTCAATCAGGATGATGTCAATATCCGGCGAAGAGCGGAAGAGCTTAAACCACTGCTGCATATTGGCCGAGCCGAGCACCTCCGCCGGGTTGAGCGGAAGATAGCCGCAGGGGATCAGGTACAGGCCGGGGATTTCTGTCTCGTGGATGCACTCGGCATAGGTGTCGGGCAGCCGATACAGCGAGAAACTGCTACCGCTCAGTTCGCCGGGATCGAGCGCCAGCAGGGTGGTCAGGCCGACGCGACTGTCCACATTGAAGATCTCGTGCAGGCGCGGGCGACGCAGGTCGGCATCAATCAGCAGCACGCGCCAGCCAGCCATGGCCATCGTCACCGCCAGGTTGGCCACGGTGATCGTCTTGCCGTCGCCAGGGCCAGGGCTGGTGACCAGGAACACCGCCTTGCCCCCATTGGCGGAGAACATCAGGTTGGTGCGCAGGGTGCGGTATTCTTCGGCGATGGGCGAATCCGGCTGCCGGTAGGCGATCAGCCGCTCCGAATAGCTATCGCGCGCTTTGCCGAACTTGGGGATGACGGCCAGCGTAGGCAGGCCCAGCGCCTGTGTGGCCTGGTCTACGGTGCGGATGGTGTCGTCGAGATATTCCAGTAACAGCACCAGGCCAAAAGCCAGCGCCGCACCCACCATCGCGCCCAGAACGGTCGTCTGGAACGTGTCGCGCGGCTGCTTGCCCAGCGAATGCGCCGGTTCGACAATCTCCAGCGCGTTGGTGCGTTGCTGCAGGCGAGTGACAGTGTCGCTGAACTGAGCGATATTTGCGGACGTTTCGTTGATCTGGGTGATGAGCGTGTTGTATTGCTCGTTCAGCCGTTCCAGTTCGGATGGATTGGTGGTTTGCGCGATCTGCGCCTGCAGCGCCGTCAGACGCTGGCGCGACTGTTCGAGTTGCTGAGTCAGGCGGGCGATCTCCTGGGTGGCCAGGTCTACCTGGGCCTGTTGTTCGGGCGTCAGGTTGGTGGGGCTTTGCAAGATAAGTTGTTTGGCCACCTCGTCCACCATCTGCACCACCAGGATCGGGTCGGTGTGTGTGGCTGTCAGGCGGATGAAGGTGGTGCCTTCGATGACGCTTGCTGAGAGCGAGCCGCTGAGCGCGCCAACGGAAACGGGCAGGTCGCCTTCCTCAATAGCCGCTTCCAAGACAGAGCGGCTCTTGGCGAGCACGACGTAGTTCTGCGCCAGTTGCTGGCCGGTGTAAATCTCGCCCGCGGTAGGGTTCGGAGCCTGGAAGTATGACCCAACGGAGATGGTCGCACTGGCCCGATAAACGTCTATCTGTCGGCTGGCCTGCAGGTAGGCCGCGCCTCCGGCCAGGAAGGCCGCGAGCACGAGCAACCAGAGCCACCTGCGGATAAGCCGTATATACTGGGCGAGTTCTGTTTCCATCTCCAGTTCCTTTAAGCGGGGAGCCAGAAAGTCAGAAAAAACCGGCAGCTAAGGAGATGGGCAGTGTCTGTGTGCAGTGTCCCCCACCGGTCAGCGCTGAACCGTTGTTTCCCCCAACATCCCGCCAGCTTAGATCAATCGTGATTATAACGTGAGTGAGGCCAGTGCAAAAGCGGGTTTCCCGTGGGGATGCATACACTGGCTGTCAGCGGCTGCGCTCGATGGCCCGCAGCAAAGCTGCTGACAACCGGTGCTCGCGCCCCGAATCCAAATTCCTTGTCTGTCGGTCAAATCGGTGTACACTCAGAGCGTGATACAGAGCGTTGCTAAGAAGAAAGCGACAGGGTAGATGAGCGAGCAGGACCGGACGATTCTGGACACATTGCTGAGCAATTACCGCTTCGAGTGTCAGCCGCAACCTGTACAGGTGAGTGCCTTAGAACTGACGCACGTCTTCGGCACCCAGGAGCCGGTGCGTTCTCAGCCCGACGGACGCGCGCAGTCACTGCGGGTCTTGGGCTGGCTGCACGTCGAATACATAGACGCCGCGGTGCCGCTCGACAAGCGGGGCGAGATGGTGGTGGCTATTCAGCAGCGCGCGCGGGAGCGGCTTGCCCAGAACCCGGCGCTGTCGCCGGAAGAGCATCTGCAGGTGAGCTGGTTTTTCGAAAGGACGCGCTCAGCCGAAAGCCCGCAACAACTGAGCCAACGGGTGTGGCTGGCGACAGTGCTCTACAACCTGGGACTGCGCGGGCTGGCCTTCAACGAAGAGGGAGAAATCCTGTACGAGGGGGGCCGGACGCCCCGCATCGGCGGCGCACCCGATATGGCCCTTGAGCTGGCCTGGCAATGCGCGTCGCCAGTGCTCTACACGGCCAGCTATCGCCAGGCGGATGGCGTTGTCTGGCGCGGCAAGGGGCGTCAGCGCTGGCACATCTACCGCATCACCCTCGACCCGGTGGCGCGCGTGCTGTTCGAGCGCGAAAAACCGCAGGTCTGGGAAAAAGTGGCGCTCATCGTGGCCAGCGACACTCACGCCAAGCGCCCGCAGCTACCGCGCGACTTCTACGGCGGAGACGCCTTTCAGCAGGCGTGCATAGACGCGCAGGATCAGCAGTTCGATCATATCCTGGTGCTCTCGCCCAGGCATGGCGTGCTGTCGCTGGACGACATAGTCACCTCCGATGATTCCTGGCAAAAGGTGGCCAAAAGCTGGTCCCGGACATGGGAGGCCAAGGCCCTGCAGCGCCTGGGCCTCTACCTCTATGGGACGCCGCCCACCGAGATCAAAGATCCGCACGAAGTCAACTGGTGGGCCTGGCTCAACCCGCGGTCGAGCTACGAATTGTTCTTCTTCGGCAGCGGGTTTCCGGTCGCTGCGCTGGCCAGCTTTGTTCAGGATGAGCGTTCCCGCGCTCCCATGTCTTTCCCCAAGGTGTTGCTCCACTCGCCGCGTCCGGGCTATCAGGCGGTGCAGTCCGACCTATACGACGAGTTCGAAGTATTTGACGACTTTGATGATGAGTTCGAGGCGTTCGACTTCCAGGGCCTGCCAGACCTGGACGAGCAATTGCAGCAAGACCTGGAAGAACTGTTCGCCTGGTCTGCCAGGTTCGCCGAGAGCGTCAACGTGTCGTTCCCGCCCACCGGCGACGAATGGTCTCTGACGCCCCACGAGACGATCGTCCCGGCGCGCCTGCTGGCCCTCAATACCGAGGACATAGACGAGGTGCTCGATCTGCTGAGCGATGTCGCCTTCACCCTGGAGCGTCCGCTCTCCATTCATCTGCTGCTCAACGCGCGCGCTGGCCTGCACAACCTGCTGGAGGTTGCGCACAACGTCGTGCACGACGATCGCGAGGGCATTCGCGATGTGCTCAAGCGGGTGCCTGAGCCTTCGTTGGCACGGTATATCGAGACGGCGCTCCAGCAACCCAATCGCGAAGATCGGCTGTGCAGCCTGCTGACGCTCGCCGAGCCGTTGTCTCTGCTGTCCATCCACATCTCCGAGTCGCTCAACCAGCAATTGATGGTGTGGCTGCAAACCTATCTGGCTAGTGCGTTGCAACAGCATATGCGCAAGCAGGCTGATGGCAACGGCGATCAGCCCTGAAGAGGATAACCGTTTGCGCACGGTGCGCCCGCGCCTGGAGGAAACCGACCCATGCTCACCCCGCTCGAAAAAATACTTTTCGTGATACTGGCCGCCGGGTCGCTGTATCTGGCCCGGCTTTTTTTCCGCCGCGCATTCCAGGTCATCGCGCGCGGCGAAGGGGCGCTGGTCTATAACGACCTGCCACGCCGTCTGTGGCGCGCCCTGGACGTGACCATCACCCAGCGTACCGTCTTTCGCGCCCGCCCCATCACCAGCCTGATGCACGGCTTCGTCGTGTGGGGCTTTCTGTTCTATGCGCTGGTCAACCTGGGCGACCTGATCGAAGGGTACTTTCCGGTGGAATTCCTGGGGCGCGGGGCCATCGGCGACCTGTACCGGCTGGTTGCCGATGTGTTCAGCGTGCTGGTCATCCTGGGCATGATCTACTTCCTGCTACGTCGCTTCGTCGCCAACGCGCCAGCGCTGCACTTCCGCGACAACATCCGCCTGCACGAGCGCGTCCTGGCTGGCCTGCGGCAGGATTCGCTGATCGTCGGCCTGTTCATCCTGACGCATGTGGGCGGGCGCTTCCTGGGCGAGAGCTTCTGGGTGGCGCGGCATGGCGACGATAGCTGGCAGCCCTTCGCCACGCTGGTGGCCGGGTTGTGGGGCGGCCTGGGTCACGACGCGCTGGAAGTGGGCGAACACGCCATGTGGTGGCTGGCGTTGGGCACCATCCTGGCTTTCATCCCCTATTTCCCCTATAGCAAGCATATGCACCTGTTCATGGGGCCGCTCAACTACTTCTCGCGGCCCGAACGCGCTTCGCTGGGGGCGCTCGATCCGCTCGATTTCTCCGACGACGAGCGCGAACAATTCGGCGCGGCGCGGCTGGAGCACCTGAGCAAGACGCAGCTCTTCGACGCCTTCGCCTGCATCATGTGCAACCGCTGCCAGGACGTGTGCCCGGCCTACCTCACCGGCAAGGAACTTTCGCCCTCGGCCCTGGAGATCAACAAACGCTACGAAATTCGCCAGCACCTGGCCCTGCTGGCAGCGGGCGGCGAGTCGCCGCGCCCGTTGCTGGAGTTCGCCATCACGCCCTCGGCGGTGTGGGCCTGCACGGCCTGTGGTGCGTGCATAGACATCTGCCCCGTGGGCAACGAGCCGATGTTCGACATCCTCGATATCCGCCGCGACCTGGTGCTCACGCAAGGCGAGTTCCCCGCCGAGTTGCAGGGCGCGTTCAAGGGCATGGAGAAGGCGGGCAATCCCTGGCAGATGGGCGGCAGTCGGCTGGCCTGGGCGGAGGGACTGGACGTGCCCACTGTCGAGGAGGCGGGTGAGATCGAGGTACTCTACTGGGTGGGCTGCGCGGGCAGCTTCGAGCCGCGCGCGCAGAAGATCGCGCGGGCGCTGGTGCACATCCTGCGCGCGGCGGGGGTCAAATTCGCTGTGCTGGGCGAGCGCGAGCGCTGCACCGGCGACACGGCCCGCCGCGCTGGCAACGAGTACCTGTTCTATGAGCTGGCCACCGCCAATATTGAGACGCTCAACGAGGTCAATCCGCCGCGCCTCCTGGTCACCTGCCCGCATTGCTATCACACCCTCGCCAAAGAATATCCGCAGTTCGGCGGGCACTATCAGGTCGTGCATCACACCGAGTTCATCGCCGAGCTGATCCGCGCGGGTCGGCTGCGCCTGCGCCTGCCCGCCGACAAGGCAGGGCGTGTCACTTTTCACGATCCGTGTTACCTGGGGCGGCATAATGGCCTCTACGACGCCCCGCGCGACGTGCTGAGCGTGACGGGCATGGCCCTCAGCGAGATGCCGCGGGCGCGGAGCAAGTCGTTCTGTTGTGGGGCGGGCGGCGCGCAGTTCTGGAAGGAAGAAGAACACGGCAGCGCCCGCGTCAACCTGACGCGCTACGCCGAAGCGAAAAGCACTGGCGCGGATTTGCTGGTCACTGGCTGCCCGTTCTGCCTGCGCATGTTCGCCGACGCCAGCCAGGACGCAGCGGGCCAGGATGGGCCAGCGGTGAAAGACGTGGCCGAGATCGTCGCCGAACGGCTGGGCTTGATGGGATAGCGATGGCGTCAGGGGGGCAGGGGGATGACCGAACTGCTCTATCAGCAGGATAGCTATCTGCAGACGTTCTCTGCCGAAGTGGTTGCCGTGGACGAAGAACGGCATGGCCTGGTGCTCGACCGGACGGCGTTCTATCCGGGCGGGGGTGGGCAACCGCCCGATACCGGCACGCTGGAGTATAACGGCGGCGTCTACCGCGTCGAGTGCGCTTATTCGGCGCAGAGGCAGGTGATACACATCCTCGACCTGACCGCCCCGCTCCCGCCGGTGGGGGCCGCGGTGCTGGGCAAACTGGACTGGGAACGCCGCTATCAGTTGATGCGCACGCATACCGCCATGCATATCCTGTGCGGGGTGGTCTTCCGCGACTACGGCGCGCTGGTCACCGGCGGCGACATGGAGCCGCTGAAGGGGCGCATGGATTTCGAATTCGAGACCATGCACAAAGAGCTGGTGACGACCATCGAGGAAGCCGTCAATCGCGAGGTGGCCAACGCTCGCCAGGTGCGCGTCGCCATCCTGCCCCGCGAAGAAGCCTTCCAGATTCCCGACCTGATCCGCACCAAGATCAACCTGCTGCCGGCGGGCATTCGCCAGGTGCGCGTGGTGGAGATCGTGGGGCTGGACATGCAGGCCGACGGAGGCGCACACGTCCGCAATACGTCCGAGGTCGGGCATATCCGCGTGGTGGACTACAAGAGCAAGGGGCGGATCAACAAGCGCATCTATATCGAACTGGAGCCGTGAGGGGGCATTTCAGTTCAGTGCACGAGCGCAAGCGAACTGAGGCGGATTTCTGAATGCGAGCAGCGCTGACCTCACCCCCGCGCCGGGCACATCGCTGACACCCCTTGCCCGCACCCCCTGCGAGAGTCCGCTCGAAGCCTCTCACAACAGGATGCGATCCACCGCGGCGGCCAGTTGAGCCAGGTTGCGCACCTGATATAGCTCGCTGCACAGCGGCGCATAGATCAGCATATCGCTGTCGCCGGTGCCCCACTGCGCCGGATATTCCGGGTTCAGCCAGATCAGGCGGCGCGCGCGGCGGCTCAGGCGACCGAGCACGTCCAGGGCCGGATCATTGTAGTTGTTGCGCCCGTCGCCCAGGACAATCAGGGTGGTGCGGTGATCGACTGTGTCCAGATAGCGCGCCTCGAACTGCCGCAGGCTGGTTCCCAGGTCGGTGTTGTAGTAACCGGGCGGTAACTTGGTCAACACCACGTGAACAGCCTGATCGATGGGGTGCGCTGCCAGGTCGGGCGTCACGTCTTCCAGGTGATCAATGTAGGCGAAGCTGCGCGTCTTCTGCACCTGATCCTGCAGCTCGTAGAGCAGGCGCAGGAAGAATTCGGCGACCGGCCTCATGGAGGTGCTCACGTCGAGCAAAACGACCAGCTTGGGCTTGAGGCGGCGCTGACGGAAGCGCATTTCGAACGGCACGCCGCTATAGCGCAGGTTGGCGCGTAGCGTCGCCTTGGGGTCGAGCTTGCCCCGCTTGCCCCGTTTCTGACGCAGGGCCGCCCGCGTGCGCAGACGGGCCGCCAGCCGACGCACCTGCTCGCGCAACTGCTCCATCTCCGCCGGTGACAGGCTGCTGAAGGGGCGTTCGAGCAGGTCGTGACGGGGTGGGCGACGCTGCGCCTGCTCAACGCGCCGATCTTCCAGGCGCTGCCCGGCGAAGTCGGCCAATTGCTGTTGCAGGCGCGCCTGGTTTTCGGCCACCTGCTGCCGCAGTTGCTCGATGGTTTCCGGATCCATGCCCGCTACGGCCAGCATTTCCCACAGTTGCTCCAGCAATTCCTGGAGTTGCTGCCAGTCCAGCAGGGCCAGCAGGCGGCGCGCGGCGCGTTGCACCTGACCGGGCGACTGCGGCGACATCTGATCCAGCCCGGCCTGTTCGGCCAGTGCCTCCAGGTCTTCCTGAGAGGGCTGCTGACCGCTGAGCAACCATTGCAGCAGACGTTGCAGGTCGCGGGCCAGTTCGCGCAGCAGTTCTTGCAGCGCCTCCTGCAACTGCTGTTGCTGCTCTGGCGACAGGCCGCTCTGCGGGTCGAGCAAAGGAGGCGCAAACGCGCCGAAATAGCGCTCGAATAGCTCCTCGAAGGTGGGGAACGCCTCAGCCTCTTTGATCAGCGTCGAGCGCAGGCTCAGGCGGAAGGTATCGCGGTCGCGCACGCCGAGTTGCTCGATGGCCCGCCAGGCATCCTGACTTTCGGCCAGGGAGACGCGCACACCCGCCGCCCGCAGCGCCGCGATGAACCTAGCGATACGGTCTTCCATTGCCACTGCCTCCTTCGCTGCGCCGCAGCATCCGGCGTGCCCGTTCGACATCCGCCTCGTACTTCAGCAGCACGGTGAGCGTGTTGTCCAGTACGTCGGGGTCAAGCGCCTGTGCGTTGAGGGCGACCAGCGCGCGCGCCCAGTCGAGCGTCTCGCTGACGCTGGGGTTCTTCTTGAGATCAAGCTGTCGCAGCGACTGCACCACCTCGACCGCCTGTTGCGCCAGGCGGGGGGCCAGTTCGGGCACTTTCAGCCGCACGATCTGCAATTCCTGGGCGGTGTCGGGGTAGTCAATGTAGAGATACAGGCAGCGCCGCTTGAGCGCTTCGCTCAGCTCGCGGGTGTTGTTGCTGGTGAGGAAGACCGCCGGGTGCTGCCGCGCGGCAATCGTGCCGATCTCCGGAATGCTCACCTGAAAGTCGCTGAGCACTTCCAGCAAGAAGGCTTCGAACTCAGCATCGGCGCGGTCAATCTCGTCAATCAGCAGGGCGGTCGGGTGCTCGTTTTGGATCGCTCGCAACAGGGGGCGCGCCAGCAGGAAACGGTCGGAAAAGAAGACGTCTTCCTCGCGGGCCAGCCGATCGGCGGCCTCGCCCAGTGAGCTGGCGTCGGCCAGCAGATCGGCCAGCTTGTCGCGCAGCAACTGCGTATAGAGCATCTGCTTGGCGTACTCCCATTCATAGAGCGCCTTGCTCTCGTCCAGCCCCTCATAACATTGCAGGCGCACCAGTTCGCGCCCGCTGGCGGCGGCCCACGCCTTGCTCAGTTCGGTCTTGCCGACACCGGCAGGGCCTTCGGCCAGGATGGGCTTGCCCAGCTTTTCGGCCAGAAAGACAACAGTGGCGATCTCGTCGTTGGCGATGTACTGCTGCCCCGCGAGCGCCTGACGGACTTCCTCTACTGTGGCGAACATCGCGTTTTTTCCTTCCTCAACCCCGATTCCACTACGTTGCAGACCCGGCGCTGGCCAGACCCTGCTTGCTCAGCCCGCTGGAGCGGGGGCGCTAACAAGACTGGGCGCACCCTCTCAATATTTTACGATATTATTGTGATTTATATCAATTAAGCGTCTGATGAGAAAAAGATACATTTTACGAAAGTTCACGTTCGGCTGATAATGCAGCAGACAAGGCGCTTAATTTGAGGGCGCGCGCAACATATGACGGGCCGTGTGCTGGGCTGTGATTGACCTCACCCCCAGCCTCGCTGCGCTCGGCTTGGAGGCGCGTCAGCGCCGAGCGGGGGTGAGGTAAGTTCCCGCACCGGGCACATCGCTGACAACCCCCGCTATATCACCACGCGCGGGTACATCTTCGCGCCGATCAGGAGCAGCCCGGCGCTCACCAGCACCAACACCCCGAAGTCTACCAGCAGCCCGGTCGCGCTGCTCTGCCCGATCATCAGGGCGCGCAGCATATCTACTTCGTAGGACAGGGGGTTGATGCGCGCCAGCACTTTGAGCCAGTCTGGCATGATGTCAATGGGGTAAATGGCGTTGCTGGCGAAGAACAGCGGCATGGTCAGCACCTGCCCGATGCCCATGAAGCGCTCGCGGGTCTTGACCAGGCAGGCAATGATCAGCGAAAACGTCGAAAACAGGATTGCCCCCAGGATCACCGCCGTCAGCACGCCGAGCAACGCCAGCGGGTGCAGGTTGAGGTTGACGCCCAGCAGCAGCGCCAGCAAGTAGATGAAGGTCGCCTGTGTCAGCGCCCGCACGCCCGCCGAAAGCGCCTTGCCGAGCACTAGCGCCGCGCGCGGCGTAGGACTGGCCAGGAACTTGTGTACGATCCCCAGGTCGCGCTCCCAGATGATGGCGATGCCGCTGAAAATGGCGATGAACAGCACGCTCTGGGCCAGAATGCCGGGAGCCATGAAGTCGAGATAGGGCACGTCGCCCGTGGGGATGGCCCGCGTGCGGGTGAAAACCTGCCCGAAGACCAGCAGCCATAGTGCCGGTTGCACCGCCCGCGTGATCAACTCAGTGGGGTCGTGCCGCAGCTTGCGCGCCTCCAGCTCGGCGATGACCAGAGTCTTGCGCAGGAAGTTGACGAAGGTGTGCAGACCGGTCAGCGGGCGCAGCAGGCGTTGGCTAGCCAAGCCGCCGCGCGGTACGCCGTGCTCTTGCAGCGTCACGGTAAGTCCCTCCGGATTCCAAAGCACTGCCCGAATAGTGAATGAATACATCGTCCAGCGTCGCGCCTTCTTTGGCCAGCGACGCTTTGAGGGCAGCGGGTGTGCCCATCGCCGCCACGTTGCCCAGGTGCATGATCGCCACATGATCGCACAGCGCGTCGGCTTCTTCCATCAGGTGCGTGGTCAGGAAGATCGTCATGCCGTAGTCGGCACGGAGCTGCTGCACGTGCTCCCACACCAGGCGGCGCGCCGCCGGGTCCAGCCCCACCGTCGGCTCATCCAGGAACAGCACGGCAGGTCGGTGCAACATGGATTGCGCGATCTCCAGCCGCCGGATCATGCCGCCGGAGTAGGTGCGCACCAGTTGATCGGCGGCGTCGGCCAGGCCCATGAAGGCCAGCGCGTCGCGCACGCGCTTTTCGCGCTCGCGGCGCGGGACGTCGTAGAGCTTGGCGAAGATCAACAGGTTCTCGTAGCCGGACAGCGTGCCGTCGGCGGACACCATCTGCGGCACATAGCCGATCAGCCGCCGCACCTGACCGGCGTGACGGGTCACGCTATAGCCGGCGATCTGCGCGTCACCCGAAGTGGGCGGCAGCAGCGTGGTCATCATCTTGATCGCGGTGCTCTTGCCCGCCCCATTCGGCCCCAGCAGCCCGAAGATTTCGCCCTGCTCGACGGACATCGTCAGGCGGTTCACAGCAACCAGCGTCCCGAATTGTCGCGTGAGTTCTCGTGTTTCCAGGATGGGCACTCGGTTCACCTCTCTTGCGGCTCGATGGCCGTGTCCAGCGCGCAGACCCGCTGCAACAGGTGCATGGCGGCGATCACCGTCTCGCATTCCTCAGGCGAAAGCGTCGCCAGGCGCTCCATCAACCGCGCTCGCGTGGCCCCGGCTGCCGCGTCCAGCACCGTTTGCCCGTCCGACGTGATGCCCAGGATCATCCGGCGGCGGTCGTCGGGGGCGCTCGCCCGCACGAGCAGGTTGCGTTCCACCAGCCGGTTGACCAGTCTGGAGGTCGAGGGGAGCGTCAGGCCCAGATGCTCGGCTACGTCCGAAAGCGAGGCTCCGGCGCGGCGACTCACGTAGAGCAGAGCGCGGAACTGCGGCACCGACAGATCGGGCGAGCGATGACTGCGCATCTCGGCACGGATCAGCCGCATCACCAGGGGGACAGTCTCCATGACCGCCCCGGCACATTGCTCGGTCATCAGCGGATCACTTTCCTTTTCTAATAGTTGCATATTCTAAGTATAGGCAATGGCGGGAGATTTGACCAGGGTGAAAAGGGCGAGGGTCGGCGACTGTTTGAGGGGATTTGGGGAGCGGATCGCTTATGAGAATGATTGTTCTCGTCAGTCATCAAATCAAGGGCTGCCAGCGTGACGGCAACCGCCCCTACTCCAGCGACATCTCGGTATCCACGCAGTCCAGCAGGGGCAGCAGGTCGGCGCGCGCCTTGGGTTGGCGCTTCTTGCCGTAGTAGAAGGTGTCCGCCTGGCAGACGTGACGTACCCAGGCGAAAGGGTTGTCCCACTTCGACCCCGCCTGCTGCACCTCGTAGCGCGTACGGCGCACCAGCGCCAGCGCCGACTTGAGGTGATACAGCGGGTCTTTGCGGGCCAGCAGAGGGTCTGGCTCTGGAGACTGGCGCAGGAACTGCAACGGCCCCGGATACAGCAGGCGACGAAACACCAGCCGCAGCCATAGCCCCGGCCCGCCCGGCCAAGCTTCGGGGTGCTCCTTGAGAATCCAGGCCCACATGGTGTAAATCGGCGTGTGCGCGCTGCGAGGGAAGCACCCTTCGCGCTGCAGATTCCTGGGCCGCAGTGGTTTGAGGGCGGCGCTCAGTTCGGGGATGGCGTGTTCGGAGTCCCAGCGCACCTGGCCGAGCGTCAGCAATGCCCGCTCAAGGCGCGTCTCCAGCACGGCCAGTTGATGGATTTCGGCGCGTTCGCGGGCGCGCCGCTGCGGATCGCGCCCCTTGGGACCCTGCGCGCCGGGCAACGGCGATTCCTGCCCCCACTGCACGCCATATTCGTGCACCATCTCCAGCCAGAACAGATCGTCTGTCTCCAGATGATAGGTCGCGTCGTCCAGACCGGCGTCGGGGGCCGTGGAGGGGATGCGTCGCACGCCCCGGCAGGGAGGCGGTACCAGCCGCTCCAGCCAGTTGTCGGGGCCGGAGGGGTGCCGGTCGTGCGCCAGCGGATCGGCGGCCACCCAGTCCACATTCTTAGGGTCCTGGCCGGTGACGCGAGCCGAGAAGCGCGCGTCCCAGCGTCGCCCGAAGATGCGTCGTCCGCGCACCAGTTTTCCGGGGAGCGAGAAAACCTTCTCCACCAGGCTCACCCGCGCCGAGGCGGGATAACCCTCGATCTCCCAGGCGAAGTAGGACGCCGACGATCCCCGCGCCACATAGACCAGGGGCCGACCGGCGGCGGTCTTCTGGACATCCGTCCACAGGCGGCGGTAGCCGTCTTCGTGCGTGGCATAGCCCACGTCGAGCACCTGCACGCCTGTCAATAGGGTCAACTCGTCCAGGGGGCGCGTTTCGGCGAAAACCTGCTCGCCGAGTTCCAGCAGAATAGTGATCACTTCCCAGTCGCCCTCATGACGGTTGGCCCAGTCGTCGTAGTAGTAGTGAAACCAGTATTGCAGCGCCACCCGCGAACGCCGCACATCGTATGGCCCCTGCGCCAACCCCCGGCGCAGCAACGCTTCGGTGGCCGAAAGCCGCGCGTCGAGGGGAGCGCGCCCCTGGACCAGGCGTCCGTAGACCACACACCGCCGCACGTCCGGCGCGGACTCCGCCAGCAGTTTGAAGTAGCGCCGCCAGAAAGCGATGTTGTCGCCGCGCCCCAACGGTAAATCGAACCCCTGCAGGCGCTGACTGAGTTCCTGCTGGATCAGGCGCGTGCGCATGGCCCGCCGCAATTCCTCTGCGGTCAGCCCGGCATAGCGCGGGTCGTCGCCATATGCCTGCACCGCCTCTTCGACCTGCGCCTCGCTGATGGCCAGGCTGACCGCGGCGATCTCCTCTTGCAGGCTCCGTCGGCGGAACCAGCGTTGCGGATGGCTCAGCCGGTAGAGAGGACGATAGCGGGGCCGCGCTTCCTGCAGGAAGAACTCGACCGCGCGAGGATGGTAGGAGCCGCGCATGGTGTAGATGGCGTCGCCTTCGTCCGGGTAGGGGGCCTGTCGCTCAAGCTCTGGGAAGAGCACCAGCACCGGCGCGTAGCGCTGGAGCAAAATCTGGCGCTCGGCAGGCAGTAGATATCCGCGCGAATCGGGCATGGCAGGCTCCTGAGGGAAGATAGTGGCGCAGCGCGCTTGAGTTCATTATAAGTCCTTCCTGGCCGGAACACAGCAAGGGGCATACTTTGAGAGGCGCGCGAACTGTGACAGGCCGTGTGCTGGGCTGTGATTGACCTCACCCCCGGCCTCGCTTCGCTCGGCTTGGAGGCGCGCCAGCGCCGAGCGGGGGTGAAGTGAGCGCCTCCGCATCAAGCACATCGCTGAGAAGCTTTGCACGCACCCCCTGACATCAGGCCCACACCTGAAAAACAGGCCAGTTCCTGCCGAAAAACGGAACTGGCCTGCAGGGCCGGGAGGGTAGGGTTTTTCAGGCGGTCTCTAATACATCGCCCCGCGCCAGACCGCATCCAGCGTTTGCAGCGTCACCAGGTTACGCATGGTGTAGCCCGTCGAGAGATAGGGTGCAGTCAGGTAACAGGACGTGCCATAGGGCGGCTCGCCCAGGTGAAAACCGTCCGGCTCCAGCCCATGATTGGGCAGCGATTCCAGCGCCAGCCACAGGTTGATCAGCGGGATGTTGTAGTCCAGAGCGATACGCACCACGATCTGATTGTAGAGGATGGTGCGATCCCAGAAGCCCCGGTTGCCGGGAAATGTGCTGAGGATAGGGATCACGCCAGCCTCGATGGTCTTGTCCACTATCTCCCGCATGTAGTGATCGAACTCACCGGGCGTCATCACCAGCAGGTCGCTGGTGCCGAACATGATGATCGCCACGCTGGGCCGGTGAATACGGAATTCGCACTCCAGGGGCGATTCGCCCGGCTGACATACCGCGGGGTTGGCCCACTCTGGCGCGATCACGGCGTTGGCGTTGAAGCCGTTGTGCGTCGCCTCGCTATCGTAGGCCAGCGACTCGCCGAAATGATTGATCACCGCCTGCAGGTAGCCGTAGCCGCCCAGATTGTATTGGCCCCAGGCGAACGGGTTGAGGAAATACCAGTGCTCGGACGAGCAGTCACCCACCTTGGCCACCACATGGGGGTTGTTGCCCCTGGCCCGTCCGTCCAGGAAAATCTGGCGTGCGCGGCCCGTCGCCCGCCCCACCACCGGGTAGGCGGTCAGGTCTATGCCCGCCACCGTAGAAAGGTCAAAGCCGCCGAGGGGAATACCTGCGTAGGACGCTTCGGCAGCAGGCGCGGCGGGTGCTGCCCTCGCACCGGCGGGCAAAATCTCGTCGCTCAGCGGCAGGCTGAAGGCGCTCCCTCCGCTGAACTTCAAGTACAGGCTCGCCAGCCAGCCGCGCAGCGCCCCATCCTGCGTATGCGCCAGCACCCACGAGGCATCGCCATTGCGAGCTTCCGGGATCAGCACCGTGCCCGGTCTCACCTGACCCAGCACGCTATGTCCCGTGCCCGGCCCGGCCCGCACGTTCATCTGATAGCGGGGCGTGGCCGTTAGCCCCTCCGGCGCGGGCGCGGCGGCCTGCGGCGCGGCAGGCGCGGCCCCGCCGATGATCTCTTCGCTAATGGGCAGCAGCGCCGCGCTAACTCCCGGCGCATATTTCAGGTACAGGCTGGCCACCCAGCCGCGCTGCGCCCCGTCCAGAGTATGTGCCAGCAGCCAGGACGTATCGGCGTTACGGGCCTCCAGGGTCAGCGCGGTGCCAGCGGGCAGGGTGACGATCACCGCGAAGCCCGTGCCGGGGCCGGTGCGCATGTTCAACTGGTAGGCAGTGCTGGCGTCGCCCCCCTGGGCATGGGCCAGCGGGCCGATCGGCGCGATCAACAGCAGGGCGAGCGCCAGAATTGCAATTCGACGAAGCATTCGCACACCTCCTCTCGGCCAGTGTCCGCGATACCCGCCAGAAAGGGATGGGCTGGCCTGATCATCACTGTACCTGATGTGCTGCTCGCTGTAAACAGCCCTTTGGTAGGCGTTTTGCAGACGGCAGCGCTTTTTCCCTCACCCCTCAATCCCCTCTCCTTCGCGACGGCGTCGCAGGGCGAGGGGACTTACTTTCTTTCGCCCAGGCACTCCCCTTCGCCCGCCCGCTGGCGCTGACCTCACCCCCGCTCGACGCTGGCGCGCCTCCAAGCCGAGCGTAGCGAGGCTGGGGGTGAGATCAATCACAGCGCTGCACACGGCCTGACACAGTTCGCGCGCGCCCCCTCATATCGCCCCCTTGGACAGCTCCCGGCGGGCGGCTATAATAGCGCCGCCCGTGTCGCTGACGGGCGACCCGATGCACAGAAAGGGGCAGGGGGTTGCAAGGCTTCGCTCAGGCAGTTCTACGCAGTTCGACGTTGCGCGCTCCGGCGCTGCTGACCTGGTACCGGCGGCTGCGCCCGCTCTTCGATTCTCGCTATACCTGGTGGCTGCTGCTGGCGCTGGGGGTGGCGCGGGCGGCCATTTTTCTGATCGCCTATCCGCCAGCGCACGGGGCGGACTCCACCGACTATTTTCTCTACGCCGCGCAGTTCGAGGGACTGGATGCGCCGATCGTCTTCGAGCTGATCTACCCGTTCTATCCCCTGCTGATCTACCTGACGCACTATGTGTTGGGCAGCATCTACTGGCTGATTCTGCTGCAGGTAGCCCTGTCCGCCCTGCAGGGGGTGATCTTCTACTGGGGCATCCGCCCCTACAGCCCGGCGCTGGCCTTCGGCACGGCCTTGCTGGTGTTGGCCGACCCGCAGACCGGCATCCTCTATAATTTCACCTCCACCGAGCCGCTTTACATGTTCACGCTGAGCCTGGCCTTCAGCGTCTTTCTGATCCAGGTGCGGCGGCCCAGCGGACGGCGTCTGCAAGCGGGCGACGTGGCGCTGGGGGTATTGCTGGCGCTGGTGCTGCTGATTCGCCCGGTGGGGCGCTACCTGATCGTGCCCTTCGGCCTGCTCTTCCTGCTGAGCACGCGCTCGCTCTGGCGAACGGCGGCCCTGGGGGGCAGCTTTGCCCTGGCGCTGGGATTGTTCATGCTCTTCAATCGGGTCGTCTTCGACCGGCTGGAACTCAATGGCGGGGGCAGCTTCATGCTGGGGCGACCGCTCAAGCTATCTGGCCTGCTGGAAGCCGACAACGGCCCGGCCTCGGCGGAACTGATCGCGCTGCAAACCGCCTGTCCTGAAGGGGAAAGCCTCAACCTGTGCTTGGTGCGGCAGAAAGGTGACTGGCCGACCGTGCGCAGCCTGTACGCACGTGCCTACCGCGAGATGCTGCAGGCGCATCCGGTGGAGTTCGGTCGGCAGGTCCTGGACGCTTTCACGGACTATCTGCGGCAGCATGGTCTGCAGTATAGCGGCAAATTGTTGCCCAGCGACGTGCAGTGCGCCGACGTGGAAGAACGGACAGCTCGCCTGACGCGCGAATACCTGGAGAAAGACTGGATACTCTACGGGGCCAACCAGGTCAGCGCGGAGACACTGCGCCCCATCATGCGCGACATCACCGCAGCCATGTGCCCGCCCTGGCCCGATAGCTGGGCAGTGCGCCGGTTGGTGGATCGCGTCGCGCTGCGCTATCGCTCGTTGAGCCGCCCACACCCTTATCAGTGGTATGCGGCGGTGGGGGCGGTTGTCTTGCTGGTGCCCTGGGCGCGACGTGCTCTGCCCCTGGTGCTGAGCGCGGGCGCGGTGGTGGCCAATCACGCGGCGGCCAGCGCGGTGGTGCTCAATGTGCAGCCGCGCTATGTCGCTGTGGCCAACCCGTACAAGGGGGTGTTGCTGCTGGCCCTGGCCTGGGTGCTGGGAACGCTGGCGCTGCGCCTGCTGGACGAATGGCTGGCCCGCCGCACAGGCGTATCGCCTCAGAGACCATTTCAGAAATCCTGAACGGCTGGGCTACCTCACCCCCAGCCTCGCTTCGCTCGGCTTGTCCCCTCTCCGACGCGGGGAGGTCAACGCTGCTCGCACTCAGTTTGAGGGTGCATTTCACAAAGGTTCACCCCAGAACACGGCTGCAGCGATCCGCCTCAGTGCGCTTGCACTCGTGAACTCAACTGAAATGCACCCGCTGCCGCCTGCACGCTCGTACCAGGACCAGTGCCGCTCTAACGGTCTTGGCGTCCGCTCATCGCCTTGGCCTTGACCGGGCCATCAAGGTAGAGTGAAGAGAGTGTCCGTGCGAGGTTGGCTATCGGGATGAAACGATAGCACATAGTCAATCAACGTGTTGAGTTGGCGATCGGGGATATCCTCATGGGTGAAAGCATCCATATCTTCCGGGCCATCGCGCACGGTCTTGGCAATCTTTATGGCGTTCAACGCCTCTAGAGCCGGGGCGTCTTCAGTTCCCCTCCCTCGTTGACCGTGGCACTCTTCGCAGAATTGTTTGTAAAGCTGTCGCCCACTCATGCCGTCGGTGGGGTGGGGACTCGGTGGATCATAGGGGAATTCGGAACCCGTCAACACCATCACTGTCTCTGGGCCCTGCTGCTCAGCCGAACCCGCCAGCGACTCAGTGTCATCGGCTATCGGCTGGTGATCCGCCGGGTTCTCCTGGAGAGCAGATGCCGCCGCCAAGGTCATCTCTTCTTCCGGAATCATATCCAGGGCCTCTACGCGGACTGCAACCTCATCCCAGGAGCCAACCTTGAGGACTGCGATCAGGCTTTCGATTTGCTGCCGGTTCAAAGACCCTCCCTCGTCGAGATGAAAGGCTCTCATATCGGTATTGTCTCGTCCACGCGCAATCACTTTGTATAACCAGCTTTCATCCTGGCCACGGATGTACTCCTGGTCGAGCTTGCTGGCCCCCTCCTGAATCTCACCCTGCCCACGCGAACCATGACATTCTGCACAATGGAGAGCGTACAGGTCCATGCCGCGCATTAGGGCTTGTTTTTGTTGTCTGGCCCTGGCTTCTGTCTGTCGTGCTGGTTCCCTGAGCGCGATGATGGTCACTATCAATATGACTACAACGTTGAGGATAATCCCAACCCGAGCTATTCGCTGTGTCATATCGCTCACTCGCCAGACCAATACGTGACATCATCAGGGCTAACGTGGATACGTTCAACCAAATGACCTGTGTCAACTTCAATCTCGGTGGCGCTTATGTTGAGGTGAAACCGTCCCAGGGGACGTAACGCAGGTGTATTCAGCACAGCGCCGGTTCGATCGAACCGCGAGCCATGACAGGGGCACACAAAGCTGCCCTCCTCATCATCCCAGGACACTACACAGGCCAGATGGGTGCACTTGAGGTGCAGCGCCAGAAAACCGCCATCGTCCAGGCGCACTAAAGCCAAACGCGCTTCGGGAAACAAGGTGAGCGTGCCTGGGGAAAAATCATCTGGCCGTCCGACAGCAATAGTTGTGCCAGCTGGGTTATCTGCTCTGCGCGATCCCCAATAACGGAGTGCCACCAGTATCCCCTCGCCTGCGGTGAGCACTCCCAGTCCCAACCATATCTTCCTCAGAAAGCTTCTCCGTGAGAACTTACTGTCTGCTGAAAGCTCCTGCTCTGCCAGTTGAGGCTTACTGATCATCTATACCTCCCAAGGCCACATTAGAGCCATGTTCTGGCCTCGAAAGAAAAGGCCGATCGCAGTCAGCGTGACGAAAGCCGCGAACAGCAGCGAAAACAGCGCCATGTTGCTCTCGCTGGCAGTAGCACCATGTGCCCGTAATGCGAGCCGGAAAATAAACAATCCCAGTAAAGTAGCGAGCAGCGGGATGAGACCGGTGCTGATGCTGTTTGGCAAGAAAGATAGCAGGCTGGGTAGATCAAGCCAGTATTCGTCTATTACTACCATCAGTGTCGTCCAAACAGTGCCAACCAGCAGGCCCAGCCCAGCCAACCGACGCCCACGCGCCGATCGAAACCAGATTCCGGTCACGTTCGGGTCTCGGTCGGGGTCGAAGTCGAGGTAGGGCAACAGCACCAGCGCAAGCAGTGTGAGCGCGGGGATCACAAACGAAGCGTAAACGGGGTGAAAGTGCAGTAGCAATTCCTGGAAACCTACAAAATACCAGGCAGCTTTGGCCGGGTTGGGTGGGTGATGCGGATCCGCACTCTCAAGTAGCGGCGCATTAACTGTGCCTGACCATAACAGCAGCAGTGCCAGAACTATCAATCCACCGGTAACCTCCAGCACTACCAGATGGGGAACCGTCGTCACGTACTTGAGCTGCCGCTTAGTGGGGGGATCCTCGTCCACTGCGCGGGGAATGCTGATCGTATCTTTGCGGACGCGCCAGATATGGAAGGCAACGATGACGAATATGCTGAAGGGCAGGACAGATATATGAAACGCAAAGAAATTGCGCAGCGTGCTTGCACCCACTTCCGGTCCACCCAGCACAGCTCGCCTGATGGCTGGCCCTGCAAGAGGAATATAATCGAGCATGCTTGTGACGATGGTGACCGCCCAATATGAGAGCTGATCCCAGGGCAGCAAGTAGCCAGAGAAATTTGCCCCGGCCACCAGCAGCAATAGAGCTAGGCCAAGCACCCAGTTGAACTCACGGGGATGGTGGAAAGCGGCTGTATAAAAGACGCGCAGCATATGCAAAACAACCAGGATCAACAGCAGATTGGCGCTCCAATGGTGCAAATTGCGCACAAACTGTCCCAACCATATTTCGGTCTGGAGAGTCTCAATACTCTTGTGTGCCTGATCGGGCGTAGGGGTATAAGCGAACAGCAACAGCGCCCCTGTGATCGCCAACACACCTAACAGCAGGATACTCAGACCGCCCAGCCCAAAGGTGTAGGTCACTTTGAGCGCGCGGAGTGGAACCGTGGTTGGATGCAAATGTAGCAGCAGATCATTAAGCACCAGTTTCATTCGACCCTGATCGTCGGTTGGCCAGGTCATACGCCAGATAGAACGGCGAATTCTATTCAAGAGGTTCATAGGCAACCACCGGTCTTGAGAGTAACTAGACGCAATGATGATGGGATGCAAACCAACACGAGGAGAACAGCCCGGCATGACTCGCTGCCGGGCTGTTCTTAGGTCGGAGTGAACTTAGCCAGCGAATACGGCGTCGAACGAACGGATCGCTTCCCAGATCTCCTGGCTATCACCGACACCCAGTTCGATCCATGCGATGTTGAAGCTTTCATCCGCGTTCTGGGTCACTTTCGCGGCGTAGAGCGTGCCATAGCTCAGGTCTCCCGCGTCCTCGGCGACGAACTTGTACAGAATGCGGTTCGTGCCGTCGTCGCCATAGTAAGCGGTCTTGCCATCGGGCATTACTAGCGCCATCTCCATGCTAAAGCGGCCCATTGCGTAGTGCTTGACCACCTGGGTACCCACGCCAGGAGCCGGGATCAGCTCGACGATGTAGCCATAGTCGTAGGGGTTGGCCGGATGTCCCAGATATTCGGACATGGCACCCTGCGCCTGACCAGTCTGCCAATCTTCCACCGTTTCGGCTGGATATTCTTCGCTGGTCAAACCGGTATTCCAGGGGGTCACGCTGGCATTGCAGTTGTTCCATGTGCCCCTTACCGCGTCAAAGACCACCCGTTCGCCCTCAATGGCCTGCCACATCCCGCTGGCATCGCGACGGAGGTAAAGCTTGCTGACCGCTCCTGGGCGGCACTCAAAGTTGGTGTAGAGATAGCCCTCGTTGGCGGTAATCGGCAGCCACATGTTCCCGTCTGGATCGTTGCAGAAGAACTGTGTGGAACCATCCACTCTGCGCACTTCACCAAACGCTGCACCGTCAGGGGCATTGGGGATCGGCTCGCCAACGCGGCCTAGCTGGACGTAGGTTGCACCAGCCGGGACCTGTACAACCAGCTTCTGGTCGCCCTGGGGTACAGGGACTGGCTCAAAATCGTCGTTGGCTGTCAAGCCTACGACCACACCGACAACACCGCGGTTGTAAGGATAAATAGCCCGTGGGCTGGGGTGTTGCACGTTGAAGAAGATGGTGCCGTCGTCGGTGATCCGCAGACCGGTAACCTCTGCGCCGAGCGGCACTGTGGCAAAGCGCTTGAGCGAACCGTCAGCCGGATCATACACGAAGAGGGCGTTATTCTCATGATTGTCGGTGTCTTCGCCAATCCATATCCGGCCACGCGCATCTACTTCCAACCCATCAGGATTAGCAATGTTGTTGACGTCACAGGGATTCGCCGGATCGTCGGTTGTCGGGCCGCCAACCACAAGGGGTTTCAGGGTGCTGATGTTGTAGGTAGCATCGAGCGACGCCTGATAGACGATACCGCACTTGTTCTGGGGGACGTTGATATCGCCCTCTCCGTCCGACATCCCCTTTGAGATTTCGCTCATAGCGATGTAAAGGTAACCGTTCGTTTCGTCAATGGCGAGGCCTTCCATCTTGCGCCATTCAGCAGTGGCACCTGCTGCCATAGCGTAAGCTTGGGTCTCGATGAAGGGAGCGGCTGGATGATCCAGCGGAATAGGGAAAACACCACTTCCACTTTGCGCAGAAGTCAGCGATGGCGCAGTGGCAATCACCAGGGCTATGCCTACGAGGATGGGGAAGAACAGCTTGGACGGTTTCATGTTCGTATACCTCCCAATGGCTATGTTGCCATCAATCAGGAAACTACGCCATAAAACCTAGTG
Organism: uncultured Anaerolineales bacterium; assembly: GCA_937135955.1. Lineage (GTDB taxonomy): Bacteria > Chloroflexota > Anaerolineae > Aggregatilineales > Aggregatilineaceae > UBA2029. Next base: position 22,026 of record CAKZOB010000023.1, read on the forward strand.
GGAGAGTCCGAAAAAGCGGTTAATAGACTATTAAATCTTTGAGAATTAACCTTGGTTGCTCGTTAGTCGCCAGCGGGGGATGTCGCGGGCGTTGCCCGAAAGTCCTGGCTTCGCTCAGCGCCGTGAAACGCACCCCTCAAACTGAGTGCGAGCAGGGGGTCTCAGCGATGTGCCCGCTGCGGAGGCGCTGATCTCCCCCCCGCTCGGCGCTGGCGCGAGGCTGGGAGTGAGGTAAAGCGGCAAGCGGTTTGATGCAATCCCCCTGCCCCCGCCGGTCGAGTTGGCATCTGCCCGGCAAGACGATTATGATGAGTAGTAGGAGTGAGCGTGACGCTTACCCTGTTCCGGATAGCGAGTGAAAAGGATTCTCTGATGCAAGATTTGACCGAGGCATTTGTGGAACTGATCCGGCGCGCTTCCACGCAGTTGCCCGCCGACATGGAACGCGCCCTGCGCAAGGCCCGCGACCAGGAAGAACCCGGCTCGGCGGCGCAGAAGGCGCTCGACACCATCTTGAAAAACGTGGAGATGTCCCGCGCCCGCTCCAGCGCCATCTGCCAGGACACGGGCACGCCCATTTTCACCATCCACTATCCGCTGGGCGTCTCGACGCGCGCCCTGGCCGATCAGATTCGCCGCGCCTGCGCCATCGCCACCGAGCGGTCGTTTCTGCGTCCGAACGCTGTAGATAGCCTGACGGGCAAAAACAGCGGCAACAATACGGGCGTGGACTTCCCCACCGTGCACTTCGAGGAATGGGACGAGGAAGGGATCAAGGTTGATCTCATCCTGAAAGGCGGTGGCTGCGAAAACGTCAGCACGCAGTACGAATTGCCCAACTCTGAGCTGGGCGCGGGCCGCGACCTGGAAGGCGTGCGGCGCGTGGTGCTCGACGCCGTGCACAAGGCCCAGGGGCTGGGATGTTCACCCGGCGTACTGGGGATCGCCATCGGCGGCGACCGCGGCACCTCCTACCTCAAGAGCAAGCAACTGCTGCTGCGTCCGGTAGACGATGCCAACGAGCAGCCCGAATTGGCCGCGCTTGAGCAGCGCCTGCTGGAGGAAACCAATCAACTGGGCATCGGGCCGATGGGCTTCGGCGGCAAGACGACAGTGCTGGGCGTCAAGATCGGCACCCTGCACCGGCTACCCGCTTCCTTCTTCGTTTCCGTGGCCTATATGTGCTGGGCCAATCGTCGCGCCAGTATGCGTGTCATCGGGCAGGAGATCACCTATGCGTAAGCTGACCGTCCCCATCAGCGAGGCAGACATCCGCGCGCTGCGGGTGGGCGAAGCCGTGAGCCTCAACGGCGTGATCGTCACCGCGCGCGACGCCGCGCACAAGTACATGATCGAGAACTTCGTCAAGACGGGCGGCAATCCCCCCGCTGCCGAAGCGGCGCTCTACCAGGAACTCAAGAAGGTGCTGGCCGACGGCGTGATCTATCACTGCGGGCCGGTGGTGCAGCAGACTGATGGCAAGTGGTCGTTTGTCGCTGCCGGGCCGACGACCAGCATCCGCGAAGAACCCTATCAGGCGGACGTGATCGCTCATTTCGGCGTGCGGGCGGTGATCGGCAAGGGCGGCATGGGGGCGCAGACGCTCAAAGCGTGCCAGGACTACGGCGCGGTCTACCTGCACGCCATCGGCGGAGCGGCCACCTTCATTGCCGAGAGCGTCAAAGAAGTGCTGACTGTCTACAAGCTGGACTTTGGCGTGCCAGAAGCCTTCTGGGTGATCCGTGTCGAAGACTTCCCGGCAGTGGTTACCATGGACAGTCACGGGGGCAGCCTGCACGAGCTGATCAAGGAGCAGTCCGCCCAGAAGCTGACCGAATTGATCCGCGGCTGACAGCAAGATGACGGCGTCTTACCTCACCCCCGCTCGGCGCTGGCGCGCGAGGCTGGGGGTGAGGTCAACACCTCCGCAGCGGGCAAATCGCTAAGAGTCCTTGCCCGCACCCCTATGCGCGCACGTCCGGATTGGGCAGCATGAACTGCTCGCGGATGAGCGCGATCAGCTCGTAGTAGGAGGCGATGAAGCCGCGCAGCGTGCGCACCGTCGCCCCGTAGGTGTCGAATTCCTGGATGGTCAGGCCGTCTTCGTCGTAGGCCCGCCGGAAGTCCGGGAAGTGCCGGTACAGCGTGTCCACGATCTCCGGATCAACTGGCTCGTCAATGCGCTCTTTGACTTCCAGGTCGGAGGCGTTGAAGCGGCGCTGCCACTCGTAGGGGATGCTGACGATCATGTCCCCACCGATGAATTCCGTCCAGTGCAGGTGATGGCGATAGGCCGCGGCCAGTAGGCGCGCCCGATAACCGCGCTCCTGGAAGATGCGGTAGGCCTTCTTCATGACGGCCACGCCCGCCCAGGGCAGATAACTGGGGTGCACGGTGATGTGGTCGCGGTTGACCAGCACGTTGATCCAGTCGTCCACGCGCCCAACCATGATCGTGCACACCGGACTCATGGTCGAGATGTCGTGCCCTTCTGCTGCGCGGCGATCCAGGCCGCGCTCGATCGCCTCGGCAACAGCAATTGCCTGAGGCACGGTGAAGTTGACCGTGGCGTTGATGTTCACGCCCCGATAGGTCGCCTCTTCGATGGCCGGAATGCCCGCCGAAGTCACGGGAATCTTGACCTGAATGTTGGGGGCCAGGCGGTGAAGGTGTACCGCCTGTTCGACGATGGCTTTCGTGTCGCGGTAGAACGTGGGGTTGGACTGGATGGAAAGCCGCCCCTTCTTGCCGCCTTCGCGTTCGAACACCGGCTGCAATAGCTTCGCCCCGTTGACGCCCACCTCTTCGAAGATTTTCCAGGCCACCTGCGCATCAGTCCAGGTGGGGTTTTCGGCGATCACCTGCTGAACGCGCTCGCGCCACAGGTGCATTTCTTTCTTGAGGACGGACACGGTGATGGTGGGGTTGCTGGTGGCCCCCACTGCCCCGTGTTCGATGGCGTAAGTCAGTTCTTCGACCGAAGACGAGTCGTTCCAGTAGTCGGTTTTGGTCGTGCAGACCATCTGATGCAGAGGACTTTTGTAAGTCGTCAGTGTGGTCATGATCCTTTCCTCAACTATCCTCACCCGCTCTTGCAGCGGTTTACAAAACAGATCATCCTAAACTTCGGGCCGAACAGACAACCCCGGCCTGCGTTATTCTCTCGCCTCTGCGCGCTAACCCGTTTGCAAACGGAACTCGTGCAGTTCGCGTTCCAGCTCTTCCAGTTCCTCCCCGCCAGACATCATCTGGATCATGTCGTTGCGCGAAAGCTCGGCTTTGGTGAACGTCCCCAGCGAGTGCCCGCGCTTGAGGATGGTGAAGCGGTCGCCGATGGGGTAGGCGTGTTGCGGGTTGTGGGTGATGAAAATGACGGCCACCCCGCGCGCCCGCGCCTGCGCCACATAGCGCAAGACGATACTGGCCTGTTTGACCCCCAGGGCCGAAGTCGGCTCGTCCAGAATCAGCACCTTTGCGCCGAAGTAAACCGCCCGCGCGATGGCCACCGACTGCCGCTCGCCGCCGGAAAGCGTGCCGACCGGCTGCGCCGGGTCGCGAATGTCTATGCCGATCTTATGCAGCTCCTCGCGGACGATGGCATCGGCCCGCCGGATGTCAAAGCGCTTGAAAATGCTTCTGCCTTTGGTCGGTTCCGAGCCGAGGAAGAAATTGCGCGTGATGCTCATCAGCGGAATCATGGCCAGGTCCTGGTAGACGGTGGCAATGCCGCGCTCCAGGGCGTCGCGCGGCGACGTGAAATGGGCGGGTTTGCCTTCCAGCAAATATTCACCCTCGTCGGGTCGGTACACGCCAGACAGGATTTTGATCAGGGTGGACTTACCCGCGCCGTTGTCGCCCAGCAGGCACATCACCTCGCCGCGCTTCAAGTCCATCGAGACTTCTTTGAGCGCAACGACCCCGCCGAAGTACTTGGAGACGTTGCGCACTTCCAGGATGGGAGTCTGCTCAGCGCTCACGTCACCGTGCCTCCGCTGCCCGTCTGCGAATATAGTTATTGACCAGCACGGCCACAATCAACATCGCCCCCAGAAATACCATGAACCAGTCAGAGTCCACCCCTGTATAGATGATCCCCTGCTGTACCATGCCTACCGTCAGCGCGCCGAAGACCGCGCCGATCACCGACCCATAGCCGCCGGTGAGCAGCGTCCCGCCGATCACCACCGCGATGATGGCGTAGAATTCGCGCTGTTCGCCGCGCAATGTATCCGCGCCGCCCGCCGAGAGCACCTGAATGGTCCCCACCAGCCAGGCCGAGGTCGCCGTGACCATGAACAGGATCACCTTCATGCGACCGACCGGCACGCCGACGTTGCGGGCGGCGTTGGCGTCGCCGCCGATGCCAAAAATCCAGTTGCCAGGACGGGTGCGCAGCAAGACATAAGTACCTATGGCGGCAAGACCCAGCCACCACAGGATCGAGACGGGGAACTCCGCCGGCAAGCCGCGCTTGGAGGCCGGATCGGTGATCTCGATGGCGCTGGCAAAGAACCTCGACGCTGAGTCGTAGGCCGTGGTCGCCTTGATCCCGCCTACCTGCGTGCGGCCCGTGATCAGGCGCGTCAGCCCGATGGTCATGCCGCGGATGATGAACAGGCTGCCCAGGGTGATGATGAACGAGGGAAGCCTGGTGCGCACCACCAGAATGCCGTTGATGGCCCCCACGACCAGCGAGAACAGCAGCGCCACGCCGATGGCAGCCCACAGGTTCCACTGATATTCTACGCTGAGGATGGCGATGGTCATGCCCGCGCCACCGATGATCGAGCCGATGGACAGATCGAATTCCCCGCCGATCATCAACAGCGCCACAGCCACCGCCAGAATGCCCAGTTCGGAGGCCACTTCCATAAAGTTAGCCGTTGCCCGCAGGCTGACAAAGCCGCGATCGCCAGCGATCAGGGCAAACAACACCCATACCAACGCCGCCCCGCTGATCGCTCCCAATTCTGGGCGGCGGAATAATTTCTTGGCCAGGCTCTCCTGCAACAATCTTTCGTCGGGGGAAGTTCTGGTTTTCACCTCAACCGACATGACGACCTTCCATTAGATATGCGGGCGGATTCCGTGATCACAGGGATATGGGAGTAGGGGCGTATGGTCATACGCCCCTACTGACCGATCCCACAGCAGATAGACAAACCTGACCTGACCGGAGCCAGCCCGCTAACGAGTACCGCGCGCCGCGTACTCGATCACCTGGGCGGCGGTCTCCTGAGTCACGAAGCCGGGGCCAGTCGGCACCAGGATCGCGCCAGGGGTGTTGAGGTTCTCCAGGTACAGCGTCAGGTACACGATCGGCAGGTAGCCCTGCAGATATTGCTGCTGGTCAATGGCGAACAGCATGTTGCCGTCGCGGATCGCTTCCAGCACTTCGGGCGAGAGGTCGAAGGTCGCCAGCAACACCTTGCCCAGCAGTTGCTCGTCCTGCAGTGCCTGCAGCGCGGGGAGCGCGCTACCGGGGCCAAGCGTCAGCATGGCGTTGATAGACTCATCGGCGGTCAGCGCGGCGGCAATGCGGTTGGCGCTGCCGGTCGGGTCGGCCAGGTCAACGGCGAGCACTTCCACCGTGCCGCCCGCCTCGGCCAGAGCATCGGCGAAGCCCTGGCAACGCAGGTCGAGCGCCACATTGCCCACCTCGTGATTGACGCACAGGGCCTTGGTCGCGCCAGCGGCAGCCATGCGCTGCCCGCCGCCATAGCCCGCCTCGTACTCGGTCTGCCCGATATGCGCCAGCACGCCGAATTCCTCGGCCACATCGCTACCGGAGTTGATCGAGATGACCGGAATACCGGCGGCCACCGCAGCCTTGATCGAAGGGCCGAGCGCGTCCGGATCGGGGATGGAGACCACCAGGCCGTCGGGGTTGGAGGCCACCACTGCGTCAATCAACTGCGACATGGCGACCATGTCGAAGGTAGCAGGGGCCTGGTACTCAACCGTCACGCGCATATCCTTACCGGCCTGATCCACGCCGTTCTTGACCACCGACCAGAAGGGGTCAGCGGCCTGCCCGTGCGTGACCACGACGATACGATAGGGGCGCATCCCTTCCTGGGCCGCCGCGCTACCCACGAAAGCCGCCATTGCCAACAGCACTACCAGGACAGTAATCAGGCGTTTCATTTCCTACCTCCTAAAACTTCTGTAAAAGCTGGCGAAAAGAGAGACTCTGGTCTACTGAACATGATACTGGATCGTGGTCTGTGTGGTATACCTCCTTTCCCTGTGTTCCCACCTGCTCATCGAAGCCTTTCCGTCAGCCGGCATTCACTTCGTCCAGATAGACCACCCGCCCCTCGTGCTGCGAACGGGTCGCCGCCAGGCAGGCCAGCAGCGCGGCTCGCGCGTCGGCGGCGGTGACAGCAGGCTGCTGGTCGTGCAGCAGGCATTCGACGAAGTGCTCAAGCTGCGCGGTATAGGCCGCGCCGAAGCGCTGCGGGAAGTGTGGCACCACATCGTGCGTCACACCCTCTTTGGTCAGCACCAGAATGGGCGTCTCGCGCAGGTAGCCGATCTCGATCGTCCCTTTGGCCCCCACGACCTCGCAGCGGATATCGTAGCCGTAGATGGCTGTGCGGCTAACCTCGACATGGCCCAGCCCGCCACCGTTGAAGCGCACGTTGATCTGCGCATTGTCCACATCGCCCACGTCGAGCAGTTCGGGGTAGACCAGCGCTGCCACTTCGGTATACACGCGCTGAATATTGTCGTCCATCAGCCAGCGCAGGCAGTCGAAGTCGTGAATGGCCATATCCACGATCAGGCCGCCGCTGACGGCTGGATTGGCGAATTCCAGGCTGGTGCGGTGCGGGTCGCGCCCGACGGAGCGCACCACCACCGGCTGACCGATCACGCCCGCCTCGATCTTGCGCTTCGCTTCGGCATAACCCCGGTCGAAGCGGCGCATGAAGCCCACCTGCAAGGGCACGCCCGCCAGGCGCACCGCCTCGATGATCTCGTCGGTAGCCCGCAGAGTGAGCGCCAGAGGCTTTTCGCAGAAGATGGCCTTGCCCGCCTGCGCGGCGGCGATCACCACATCGCGGTGTGTGCTGGTGGGGCTGGCGACGATGACGCCCTGTAGCCGAGGGTCAGCGAGCAGGTCGTGATAGTCGCTGAAGGTCTTGACCTGCGGCAGTTGCGCGGCGAAGCGGGCGAGCACTTCGTCGTCGGGGTCGGCCACCGCGACTAGGTCGGCCCCTTCGATCTGACGCGCCGTATGGGTGGCATAGACCTGCCCCATGCGCCCCAGACCGATCACTCCAATACCAATTCTGGCCATTCAAAAAAATCTCCTGTTGGGCCGCCGAACGGAACGGCCCCAGGGTACAGTAAGCATAGTGGAAACGTTCACACTTGCTCAGGTACTTTTAGTTAGTATTTATGGTACGCTGACTATACCACACTGTCAACAATCAGCACCATTTTCTGGCACAGCGTGCTGAATGGGACACGAAGTGCACCGAAGCGAGGATGGAGACAGGCAGGCCCGGCGCGGGATGGGCGGAAGGGGAAATTCGCCGCGGAAGTCGCAGGGGGTGCGGGCAAGGGTTGTCAGCGATGTGCCCGGCGCGGGGGTGAGGTCAGCGCTGGCGGGCGACACGACGGACAGCAAGTCCCCTCGCCCAACGCTGTGGGCGAGAGGATAGAGGGGTGAGGGGCAGCTCTTGCTGGCGAGGCGCGGCCCTTGCCTGTAGAATGGCTCGCGTCCGGTATCTGCGAGTACGTCTCTGGCGCTCATGTCCCTGACGCATATCCTGGTCTTCGCCGTCCTCATCCTGCTGACCACGATCACACTGCCGGTGCGCTGGCGGCAATGGGCGCTGTTCGTTGGCAGTGTGCTGGCCATCTACTGGTTGCAGCCCGCCCTGACCATCCGCCGCCTGGACTTCCTCTTCCCCACCGCCACGCTGGCCCTGGTGGTCGCAGGCTGGCTGGCGACGCGCGCGCCCGGTCAAGCCGTGACCCGCGCTGATCGCCTGGCTGCCCTGCTGATCGCCGCCCTGGTGCTGGTGCTCTCGTTCGGGCGCTACCTGGTGCCCGCCTACCGCCTGACGCCTTCGGCTCCGCCGCCTGTCCTTCCGGTGGCGTTGGGGCTGGCTGGCGCGGGAGTGGTGCTGCTGGCGCTGAGCCGAGTGCGCGACAACTGGCTGAGGCTGGCGCTGACCGTGGGCGTGTTGGCGCTCTTCGCTGTGCTCAAGACAGAGGCGCTGGGCACAGCGGCCAGCCGCCTGTTGCGAAGCTGGCAGGGCCAGACGACGCAACTCGCCCGCGCCGATGAACTCTCGTGGCTGGGCTTTTCGTATGTGGTGTTTCGGCTGCTGCACACCCTGCGCGACCGGCAGACCGGTCAACTGCCCGCCCTGACGCTGCGCGAATACATCACCTATGCCATCTTCTTCCCGGCCTTCACCGCCGGGCCGATTGACCGGGCCGAGCGCTTCCTGAACGACCTGCGCGCGCTGCCCCCGCTGGACGCGACGCGCTTTGTACACGGGGGGATGCGCCTGGCAGTGGGCATCGGCAAGAAATTCGTCATCGCCGATAGCCTGGCGCTGCTGGCGCTCAACGTCACCAACGCGCAACAGGCGCAGTCGGCGGCGGGGCTGTGGGTGCTGCTCTACGCCTACGCCTTCCAGCTCTACTTTGACTTCAGCGGCTACACCGACATCGCCATCGGCCTGGGGCAGTGGTGCGGCATCCGCCTGCCGGAGAACTTCAGTCAACCCTATCTCAAGCGCAATATCACCGTCTTCTGGCAAAGCTGGCATATCACGCTCAGTCAGTGGGTGCGCTCCTACGTCTTCCTGCCGCTCAGCCGCACTCTGCTCACCCGCCCGCGTAAGCCTTCGCCGACCGTCCTGGCGCTGATCGGCCAACTGGCAACCATGTTGGCCATCGGGCTGTGGCACGGCGTGACCTGGGGCTTCGTCGTGTGGGGGCTGTGGCATGGCGTGGGGCTATTCGTCCACAAAGTCTACAGCGACCGCACCCGTCCCTATTACCTGCGCCTGCGCCAGCATCCCCGCCTGGGGCGGGCGGTAGAAGTCGCCGGTATCGCCCTTACTTTCCATTTCGTGGTGCTGGGGTGGGTGTGGTTCGCCCTGCCCGACCTGGCGATCAGTTGGGACGTATTCGTCCGGCTGTGGAGGTGGTGAGCGGTGACAACCTGGCACTGGCTCTACGCCGCCGCTCCGCCCTACCGCTGGCGCTTCGTCGCCCGCGTGCTGTTCAAGACGGCGCTGCTGTTCGTGGCGCTCAACCTGCTGTGTGTGGCGGTGAATCCGCTGCCCACCCTGGGCAGGCTCTCGGCCTACAATCGCCTTTTTGCCGGGCGACCGCGCCTGCCCTATGGCGAAAACCCCGCTGTGGCCTACAACCTGAGCCTGTTCCAGCTCGAAGCCATGTTCGCCGCGCACGAGGTGGCCCGTCCACCGCGCGGGGACGAATTCCGCGTGGTGCTGATCGGCGATTCGTCGGTGTGGGGCATCCTGCTACGGCCAGAGGAGACGCTCGCCGGGCAACTCAACGCGGCGGGGCTGCGCACTGCCGATGGGCGACGGGTGCGCATCTACAACCTGGGCTACCCCACCATGTCGCTGACCAAAGACCTGCTGCTGCTCGACTACGCGCGGCGCTACCAGCCCGACCTGATCGTCTGGTTGTTCACCCTGGAGTCGTTCGATCAGCGCGCGCAGCTCGATCCGGCGTTGCTGCAACACAATCCGGAGCCGGTGCGCCGCCTGATCGTCCGCTATGGCCTGGCCCAGCGGACAGACGACCCGCGTTTTGTCTCGCTCTCCTGGCGGGACAAGACCCTCATCGGGCGACGGCGCGCGCTGGCCGACCTGCTGCGCCTGCAACTCTACGGCGTGCCCTGGGCGGTGACAGGGATTGACCAGGAATACCGCGACGACTACACGCCGCGCGCCGTAGACCTGCCCGCCGACCGTACCTGGCACGGCCTGACGGAAGACCTCTTCACCCCCGCCGACCTGGTCTTCGACGTGTTGCGGGCCGGGGTGACGCTGGCGGGCGATACGCCGATCCTGCTGGTCAACGAGCCGATGCTGATCAGCCGGGGCGCGAACAGCGACATCCGCTACAACTCGTTCTACCCGCGCTGGGCCTACGACGCCTATCGGCAGTGGCTGCATCAGGAGAGCGAGCGCCAGGGCTGGGCGCTGCTCGATCTGTGGGACGCGCTGCCCGACGCGGCCTGCTACACCGACAGCGCGGTGCACCTGACGCCTGTCTGTGCGGGGCAGTTGGCGGCGTCGCTGGGGCCGGAGATCGTGCGTCTGGCGAGCAGCGCTGCGGGCGAAGGGGAGCGCTCGCACGGGAGACAGTAAGTCCCCTCGCCCACAGCGTTGGGAGAGGGGATGCAGGGGTGAGGGGGAACTTGGGGATAATGCCCAGGCACATCAACGCCGAGCGGGGGTGAGGCACCCCCGCTCTGTGCTAATGCGTTGATCGGCGTCGCGAACCCGCGCCGACTATTGCGCCTCGATCAGGCTGAACGCCTGCCAGTTGCCCTCGGCGTCGAACTGATAGACGCGACCCTCTGGGCCGTTGAAGACGATCGTGCCGCCCTGCCGCACGACCAGCGCTGTATAGGGCGTGGTGCGGTCAATGGCCCAGCCGAGCGCATCCTTCACCCCCGCGTACGTGCGCCACGCCTGGCCAAAGCGTCGCGTGGGCTGGCTGAAGCCCGCGGGTACCTGCGCTTCCAGGTTGGGGTCAATCTCCGGCATCCCTTCCATCCAGGTATTCTGGTAGGCTTTGTAGGTGCCGCTGAGATCGTCCACCCCGTAGGTCAGCACGAATATTTGATTGGTATCCTGCAGCCAGAACATCGCGCCGCGTTCCAGCGGGACGAATTCCGCCTGCACCGCCCCGTAGGTCACGGGCGGCTCAGCAGGGGTCGCCTGTGGGGCGGGCTGTGGCGGGGTCGTCTCGCCCTCGCCGCCGAGCGGTGTCGGCGTGGGCACCGGCGTAGGCACCAGGGTCGGCTGAGCGGCAGCCGCCGCCCCACCGCCGGAAATGATCTTGCCGGTCACCGGATCCACCGAGCCGGGCGGCAGGATGACCAGCTCTTGCCCGATCTGCAGGAAGCGGGCGTTGGGCTTGAGGTTGTTCAGGGCGGCGATGCTCTCGATGGTCACGCCGTACTCGAAATAGGCGTAGGCGATGCTGGAGAGCGTGTCGCCGGACTGCACCACGTGGATAATGCTGCCATCGGGCCGCACGCCCTGCGGGGTGACAAAGGGCACTTCGGCGGGAGCAGGCCTGGTCACAGCCCCACCTGTCGCGCGCACCAGCGACACCTTGTCCCAGTAGACGTTATTGAGCGCCAGGCCCGCGCTTTGCGTGGCATAGAGAAAGACGGTGACGCTATCGCCCCGCGCCTGCACGGTCACGGTCAGTTCGGCCCACTGATCGTAGGGCGCGGCGCTGCCCGACCAGACCACATTGGGCGAGAGCGGGTCGGTGCCGCCGGTGGGATCGATCCCCACCTTGAGCGAAGCGCCCGCCGCCGTGTCAGAGCGCCGATAGGGGAAATCGGGGATGATGCACGAGGTAGTGGTATCGTTGCAGGTATACACCCAGCCATAGGCGGTCAGCTTCACCGACTCACCAGGGGTCAGGCCGCTGACGCGCTGATACCCCGCAACGGTGAAGACTGCGTACCCTTGCTTAATATTCCACGACACCTCGCCGTCGAGCACCTGCACCTTGTCGGTGTGTGGGAAGGCTTCTGGCGCGCCCGCGCCCACCCACAGGCTCCAGCCGTTGGGAGCGGTGCGGGTCGGCGCGCCCTGCCCATAGTAGGGGTTCTCCAGCCCGCCGTTGACCAGCAGATTCGTCGTATCCTGGGCGTGCGCGGGCTGTCCGGCGCTCAGCAGTGCGCCCAGGGCGACCAGAGCCGCCAGCCCCACGCTCAACCAGATACGGGCTTTTGCCATCGTGATCCGCTCTTTCACCACAGTCATTCCTCCCCAACAAAATCCCCTGGCTCGAACGACTGCTGTGCCAGGGGTGCGTTTGCCGTTCCGTTGTCCCCCGGTGATCAACCCCCAGGACGGGGCGGATTATAGCCCGCCCCCCTGCGCGTTGCAATCGTGGAGTCCGGCGGTCTCTCGCCCTCTGCCCTACTCTTGCACGACGGTGGCACCGGACAGCCATTGAACCGCCGAGACGCGAAGCGCCCACAACAGCCCCGCCAATTTGAGAGATGCGCGCAAACTGTGACAGGCCGTGTGCTGTGGTTTACCTCACCCCCAGCCTCGCTTCGCTCGGCTTGGAGGCGCGCCAGCGCCCAGCGGGGGTGAGGTCAGCGCCTCCGCACTGGGCAAGTCGCTGAGAACCTTTGCACGCACTCAGTTTGAGGGGTGCATTTCAGTTGTGAAATGCACCCCCCCGCCGCCCAGGGCTGCTCGCCTGCGCTCTCAGCCTCCCCCCGTCCGGCTGCTACCAGTTGCGCGTGCCGGTGTAGTAGTAGACGTGCTGACAGTTCGGCTCGCTGGCCAGCACCAGCCGCATGACCATGTTGATCGTCGTCTCGCTGGTGAAGGTCAGCGTCATCGAGACGGTGCCCGTGCCCAGCACATTCGGCCCGCTGTAGGCGTAGACGTTGGGCTGAATGCGCGTCAGGTAGTAGGGGCTGGCTTCCATCCCTTTCCACGAGATGCCGCCCGCGACGGGCGCGATCGCCGCCAGGTGATCGCAGAAGTTGATAGCGGGCGCGCCCGAACACTCGCCGGTCATGTTGTCGCTGCCGGGGCGCATCTGCCAGACGGAATTGCCCGCCGGCGCGAAGTCCACCCCCGTTTCAGGCGCAGCGCCCCCCTCAGCGGGAGCGGCGGGCGGAGCGAAGACCAGCGGCGGCGGTTCGACCTGGGCCACCGCCTGGCACGCGCCGATGGCTCGCACGTCTGCCTGCGCCACCCACGATGGTTGTGTGCCTGTGTCCAGTTGCCACCAGGGCGCGCCGTCGGGATCGCTGGCCCAGCCCAGCACGCTGTAGCTGGCCGTCGGTGACATGCTGGCCAGCACGCCGCGTTGCATCCCCGGCCCCACGCGCAGGGTCACCGAAGCGGGCGTGACCAGCCCCACCGTACACGCCACCTCCTGCGGTAACAAGGCCAGCGGCGCGTAGGCCACCTCGGCAAAGGGGTAGGAGCGCTCTACAGAGGGGATGGCGGTGGGCGTCAGGCCGTCGTCGCCGCCCAAGGGCACGCGCGCCGCCTGTCCTGTGCTCACCTCCTGGGCGATGCCGCGCGCTGTCACCATCACCGAACCGGCCAGGGCGCGTACGCGCAACGCCTCGCCCGGCGTCGCCGTGACCAGCAGCGTCGCCCCGGAGAATTCCAACCCGGTCTGGTTGATCTGCAGTTGCGCGGGCTGCTCGCCGCTGTATTGCAGCAGCAGGCCAGACGGTGTCTCGGCGCAGGCCGCCTCGCCAGTCGAGAGCGTCAGGGCGGCGAATGGCGCAGCGGGTGGCTCGACGGGAGTGACATCACTGGGTAGCAATACGGTCAGCGCATCGGGTGCACCCTGATCGCCCTCCCAGCCGATCAAGGGGGTGAAGACCCAGGCGATCCCGCCCGCGTACTGCAGGCGCAGCCAGTCGCCCTGCTCGTTGCGCCCGTCGGCCAGCGCGGCTTCGCCCGGCGCGAGCTGCCCCACCACCTGATAGGTAATGCCCGCGCCGTTGCGCAGGTTGATCGGCGCATTCCCCCGGTTGAACACTGGCAGCGTGGGCCGTTCGGCGACTGTCACAGGCGGGCGGGCAACCGTCGCCTGGCCAAAGAGGGCGGCGGTGACCATACCCCCTTCGCCAGCGGGCAGCGCCAGCACTGCCAGTCCCCACGCTCCGCCTGCGGGATCGGCGGCGGTCATCACCGCGTCGAGCGCTTCCAGCGTGCCGCGGTCGCCAGCCTGGACGGACAGCGCGTCGCTCGCACCAACGGGTCGGACGGACACCTGATCATAGCCGTAGCACACTTCACCGGCGGTCAGACCGCTGCAGAATACTGTAGCTTCGGCCAGGGCCTGTTCGGCAAGCTGTGCGCAGCTCTGATCGCCCTGCGCGTGTGCCCGCCACGACACCGGCCACATGCCCGCCAGCCCGACCGCAGCCAGGCTCATCAGCAACCATCCCGCGTGAATCCAACGCTTACGACCCATCGCTCGCCCTCCTGTCTTTGCTCTCAAAACCTTGTTCGGTAAGTTTCTCCGACCAGCCGCGCCCGGCAAAGTCTCACGATCCAATCATAACGGTTTCGCTCTGTCCGTCCACCTTTGCGTCTCACATGAGCGCGCGCAAACTGTGTCAGGCCGTGTGCAGCGCTGGGATTGACCTCACCCCCAGCCTCGCTACGCTCGGCTTGGAGGCGCGTCAGCGCCGAGCGGGGGTGAGGTAAGCGCCTGCGGGTGAGCGCATCGCTGAGAATCCTCCCTCGCGACGGCGTCGCGGGGCGAGGGGACTTATTGTCTCTCGCGCGAGTGCTCCCCTTCGCCCGCAGCGCAGGCGAAGGGGCCGGGGGTTGAGGGTCACCGGCCCAAGATGTGGGTAACGCCAGCCTACGGGTAGGGCACGACCCAGTCTTCGCTGCTCGTGCCGCTGGCTGTCCAGCCGATCAGCCCGTTGTAGTTGACCTGCCACCACAGATAGCCGTCGGCACAGCGTGGCCCGCCAATCACCGCGAAGACGGCGTCACCGGGGATGCTGCCGATGGCCGCCGCGCTGGTCGAAGGGGCGCTGCGCACCTTGTTGGGCAGGCCGGGCGTCACGCGCCCCTGCCCGCCGACCGTCAGACGCGGCGGCGGCACCCCCAGGCAGGCCGGATCGTTGAGATCGCCGGGCGCGCCGCCTGCCGGTGAGGTTGGCGGCAGGGCGGTGGCTGGCCGCACCTGATCGGCGTCGTAGAGCACTTGTTGCCAGAGGGTGTAGAGCACCTGCAGAGCGGTCAGGTTGCGCACTGTGTAACCATAGCGCAGGTGCTCGGCGTCGAAGATGGTCGTCAGACCGTCCGGCGGGGCAGAGGGGTGCACGCCGTCGGGGGCCAGGCCGTTGTTGGGCAGGGCGACCATCGCCTGGTAGTAGTCCCACAGAGGGATGTCGTAGGCGCGGGCCGTGGCGATGATCACCTGGTTGAATTCGGCCACGCGGCCATCGGTGGCCGGATTGTAGCGCTTGGGCGGGATGGTGCTCAGGACGGGGATCACACCCATGCTGATCGAAGTCTGCACGATGGCCTGCAGGTTGGCCTGGAAGGTCGCCGTCGGCATCCCCCCGGAATCGTTGGTGCCGAACATGATCAGCGCCACCGCGGGGCGGGTCAGGCGATATTCGCAGGCGAGCGGCGTTTCGCCCGCCCGGCAGACACTGGGATCAGCATTGGCCGGGTCGAGCACGCTCGCGGTGCTCCAGCCATTGCGCGCTGCCAGCGACGCCGCGGAGAAGGGGTTGGCTCCGCGCCCGTTGGGGCCGGAGAAGAAGCTGATCGCCGTGCTCAGGTAGCCGTAGTCGCCCAGCCGATAGGTGCCGCTGCCAATAGGCGTCAGAAATTGCGGCGCAGCGCTGATGCTGTCCCCCACCCTGGTGAAGCTGTGCGGTAGATTGCCTTTGGCCAGGCCGTCGAGCAGGATGCGCCGCGCGTTGGCGGATACGCCCGATACCACGCCCGCTGTGTTGGCGACGGCAGTCGGGGCATCCTGCGCCGCGCCGGTCACGCTGAGCACGTTCAGATCAATGCGCAGCGTCAGGTATTGCGCGGCTACCCAACCGCTAGAGCCGTCGGGCAGCACCACCTGCACCCAGGCGTTGTCCGCCGTGCGCCCGATGACCGACAGCGGCAGATCGGCGGGCAGCAGGGTGAGCACCTGCCCCGCCGTGCCCGGACTGGCGCGCAGCCGCAGATTGGCGCATGTGGAACAGACCTGTGCCGCCGGTAGCGCGGTGGGCAGAGGCGTGTTGGTGGCGGCCATGGCTGGCGTGAACGACGGCGGCGGGGTCATGGTGGGCGGTGGGACGGTCAGCGTGGGCGCGGCGGTCAGCGTCGGGAAGACAACTACCGCAGGGGTCAGCGTCGGCGCGACGATGGGCGAAGGGATGGTGAACGGCGTCCGCGTCGTCGTGGGCGAGAGAGTCGGCGGGGCCTGCTTGGTCGGCGCGGCGACGAGCGCCGTCACCGTGGGAGAGGGAGCAGGCCGCGTCGGCCGCAGGGTCGCGGTGACCACCAGCACGAAGGGGGTCTCTGTGGGGCGGGCAGTGGCCCAGGGGATGGGCGGGCCGAGCGTGGGACGGCGCGCGGCTTCTTCCTCGCCGCCCAGGCTGAAGTTGCAACCGGTCAGCACCAGGCTGATCAAGACCGCGATCAGGGCCGTCAGCCCTCTGTTCCCCGTCATACATGCCCTCCCAGCGTCCGTGTGGGCCTGTCGGTATGTGGTGCAGGGGTATTGTAGCCCAGCTTGGGAAGGGGCACATCTCAGGGGAGCCGCGGGGGGCGAGTGCAAGTGTTGTCAGCGCCCTTGCCGCGCTCGGTGACCCTCATCCATCCCCCGGCCCCTTCTCCCGCGCTGCGGGCGAAGGGGAACGCTCGCGCGAGAGACAATAAGTCCCCTCGCCCCACGACGCCGTCGCGAGGGAGAGGGGATTAGGGGTGAGGGGCGGCAGACGGCGGCACACGGCCCGTCACAGTTCGCGCGCGCCCCCAAAAAGACGGCGAAGCCCAGGAAACCAGCGGGCTAGTCCTCGACGTGCACCGGCCCAATGCCCACTTGAGCGGACACGGTGCCGTCGGGCAGGGTAACTTGCATCGGCTCGCGGCTGAAGGCATCCAGGATCGACAGGCTGAACAACCAGTCGCCGGGGATTGGCCGGTCGCCCAGGCGCACCGTCACCGTGTCCACGAACTCCCGCCCCGGTGTCCAGCACGACGGCGGGTAATTCCAGCCCTGGGGGTTCCAGGTGAGGCTGGCGGGGGGCGATCCATCGGGGGGGACGCTGACCAGCGCCAGCACATAAGGGCGGTTGATGCGCGTGTCCGCCCGCCAGTGCAGGTGCAGCGTGACAGTGGTGGGGGTGGTGTCTACACTCAGGCCGACCAGAGTCGCCCGGTCTTCGCCTCTGGCGAAGCGCGCGTTGACGGAGAACGTGGCCCCCTGCGCGACTGCGGCAGGGCGCGGCGGCTCGGTGAGAGCGGTGAAGTTGGCGCGCAGCACTGCGGCCATGGATAGCAGGCACAGAGCCTGCAGGCCCAGAAAGCCCAGGCGCTCGCGCGAGTTGAGCAGGGCGAGCCTGTCGGCGGCCAGCAGCAGCCAGACCGGCGCGAAGAACAGCCAGACGCGCCCCGTCTCGCCGCGGGCGGTCCCGCTCAACGTCACCAGTGCCAGGGTGAGCGCCGCTGCTCCGGCGAACACGTCCGCGGGGAGGATAGCTGTGCCCTTGCGCCGGAGTCGGCGTAGCTGCGCGATCCGCCCCAGGGCCAGGATCATCACGGGTATTCCGGTGAAGATCGCCATGTCGTAGGGATGCAGCAATAGCCAGGGCAGATAGGGGCGATATAGCTTGTAATGTGTCCCCAGGGTTTTGTTGGCAATGGCCAGGGGCGAGACGCCCGACAACACCCAGTAGATGGCCCAGGCGGAAGCGCAGCCGATCCCGAATAGCGCCAGGTCGCGCAGCGCCAGGCGCAACTCAGGCGGGCCTGTCAACAGGCGGTAGCCCAGGATGGTCAGGCCAGCCAGCAGGCCGAGCGGCATCAGCGACAGGTTGAACAGCAGCCCCACCGAGAGCACGAAACCGCTGCCCGCGATCCAGGGCGGGCGCTCGCGCAGCAGCCCGCGCCACAGCCCCAGCAGCATCACCAGCGCGATCAGCGCGAAAAAGACGTTGAAACGCGGCGTGAAGATCGTCAGCCCCGGCACAAGCGCCCACAGGGTCACTGCCAGCCGCGCTCGTTGCCGGTCGAACAGCAGCGCGCCCAGCCGATACAGGGGTGCAACGGCCAGCGCAGCCCACAGCGGCATGTACATCTGGAGCCAGGCGCTGGCCATCACCGCATCGCTCCAGGTCATCATGTCCAGGTTCTGGCACTGCAACGGGCGCACGATCGATCCCATCTGCCCGGCGATGGGAGGTGCCGCCTTCAAAAGCTGCTCGACGCCCTCATACAGGGCCAGCAGCCCCGGCGGACTGAGCATCACCCCACCGGGCGGCTCGGCGTGGGTTTTCTGGCGTATGGCGGCGATGAATTCCGGCCAGTGGCGCAGCGTATCGCCCAGGTCGGGGCTGACGGCGGCGGCGTAGTGATAGCCGCTGGTGACGACCGACGCCGAGCGGGTGAAGAGCAGGAAGATGGGGCGGCCTTCGAGTGTCAGCAGCAGTAACGGCAGCAGCGCCGCCCCAACAAAAGTCCACAGGAGCAAGGGAAGGGGGAAGGAGACGCGGCGAGTATGCGCACTCCGCACCAGCAAACGCCAGGCTCCTCCCACATAGAGCGCCACGCCCAGCGCCGACCCTACCAGCCAGGGCCAGCGCGGATGTCCGTAGGGCCAGCGCCAGCGACCCAACAGCGGTATCCAGGGGACATCTCCGCGCAGCCAGGGCAGCGCATCGGTGACCAGCAGGCCGCAGAATATCGCCGTTACCAGGGCGGTCAGGGTGAAAGGGCGGGAAAGGCGCATGGCTTCTTTCCGGATTTGTGCCGTGAGCAACAGGGCAAATATAGCCTCAAAGCGGCTCTGGCTCAACCGCAGGGGAAGCGGAGCGCGCGCGAGCTGTGACAGGCCGTGTGCCCCGCTGTGGTTTACCTCACCCCCGGCCTCGCTTCGCTCGGCTTGCCCCCTCTCCGTGTCGGAGAGGGGGCGCTCGGCGCTCGCGCGCCGAGCGGGGGTGAGGTAAGCGTCCCCGCGCCGGGCACATCGCTGAGACCCTTTGCTCGCGCCCCTTTTTGGCGATGACAGTTCGGTGGCGTATAATTCTATATGGAACTATTTATAGGAGAAACGCATGAGGCCGCAATGCATACCCCCGCCTCCCCCACTTGACGAGCATCTGGCTGCAGCGATCTTCGGCGCTTCGGATGTGCGCGGAATGGCGCTCTTTTTTCGCCTGAAGCTGGCCACACACCTGATCGGTCAACACCTGAGCGCTCAACTCAAAGAGGATGCGCTCTCGCACGCACGGATGCGCTTGCTGATTCTGCTGATGGTTGAAAAGCATCACGGCAACGAGACAGGTCTGCTGCCCAGTGAACTGAGCCATCGTCTGGGCGTCAGCCGCAACACTGTCAGCACGCTGCTCAACGGGCTGGAAGCCCAGGGGCTGATCGTCCGTCAGCTTCACCCCGACGACCGGCGACAATGGCTGATCCGCCTGACGCCAGAGGGTGAGGCCCTGGTACGTCAGCGCGCGCCGGAATTCGCAACATTTGTCAACACCCTGTTTCAGGGGCTGAGCGAGCAGGAGCAACAGACTCTGATCGCGCTGCTCGATAAGCTCCGCGAAGACCTGGCACAGCGGATCGCTGAGCTGGCGTCCTCTGCACAGACGCCACCAGCGCCCTGAGCACAGCACTGAGCACATGGAACTTCAGTTTGGCAGAACGGAAAGGAACAAAGGGTGAGAGCACAAATGGCTTCGCCTGTCCCCCCTGGCGGGCGGCAGAAGATGGGCCGCGAGGGTTTCGTCACGCTGGGGCGCGCGCTGCGCTACCTGGGCCGCTACCGGGGGGTAACCCTGGCCGCCTATGCGGCGCTGTTCGTCTCGACCGGCGCGCAACTGATGGTGCCCTGGCTGGTGCGCCACATCATAGACACCATCACCGACGGCGTGACGGCCAACATGATCCTGTCGCTGCCCGCGCAGGCACAGGCCGCCGCTGCCACCCGGCGCGGCGTGTCGCTGGAACAACTGCGGCTGGACGCCTCCGGAGCGGAAAATGCCATCATCGCCACCGGCATCGCCATCGTGATCTTTGCGGTTGCCCGTGGCTTCTTCTCCTTCGTCCAGAGCTACATGGGCGAGCGCCTGTCGCAGAACATCGCCTTTGACCTGCGCAACGAGCTATTCGCCAAGATTCAGCGCCTGTCGTTCAGCTATCACGACCGCAATCAGACCGGCCAATTGATGATCCGCGCCACCGACGACGTGGAGAAAGTGCGCCTGTTCATCGGCCAGGGGTTGATCATGGCCCTGCAGGCGCTAGTGTTGCTGGTGGGCACGCTGATCATCCTGCTGGGCACCAACGTGAAGCTGACCCTGGTGGCGCTGCCGGTGTTGCCGCTGGCGCTGCTGATGTTCCTGGTATTCGGGGCGGTGGCGCAACCGCTGTTCACCGCCCTGCAGATACGGCTATCTACCCTCAATACGATCCTGCAGGAGAACCTGGCCGGCATCCGCGTGGTGAAGGCGTTTGTACGCGAGCCACACGAACAGGCGCGTTTCCGCCAGGCGGCGGACAGTCACCTGGAGCAAAACCTGAAGATCAGCCGCACTTTCGCCTTTATCTTCCCCGCCACCTTCCTGATCGCCAACCTGGGGCAGGCGGCGGTGCTCTATGCGGGCGGGCTGCAGATTCTGGACGGCACGCTCACGCTCGGCCAGTGGCAACAGTTCAGCCTCTATCTCGTCTACGTGTTCTTCCCGCTGGGGCAGTTGGGGTTTATCATCTCCCTGCTGTCGCAGGCGGCGGCGTCTTCCACGCGCATCTTTGAGATTCTCGACGCGCAGAACGAAGTCGAAGACCGGCCAGGGGCAGCGGAGCTAAAGCACGTCGAAGGGCATGTGGAATTCCGCAACGTGTCCTTCCGCTACTTCAAGAGCGGCGAATATGTGCTGAAAGATGTCTCGTTCGCGGCGCAACCCGGCCAGACGATCGCCCTGCTGGGCGCGACGGGCAGCGGCAAGACGACCATCATTAACCTGATCCCGCGCTTCTACGACGTGACCGACGGCGCAGTGTTGGTGGACGGGCACGACGTGCGCGACGTGACCCTGGCCAGCCTGCGGTCGCATATCGGCATCGTGTTGCAGGAGACCACCCTGTTCAGCGGCACCATCCGCGACAACATCGCCTTTGGGCGGCCCGATGCCTCGCTGGACGAAGTGATCGCGGTCGCCAGGGCAGCGGCAGCGCATGACTTCATCATGTCCTTTCCGCAGGGCTACGACACCCCCGTCGGCGAGCGGGGGGCGACCCTCAGCGGCGGGCAGAAGCAGCGCATCGCCATCGCCCGCGCCCTGCTGATGAACCCACGCATCCTGATCCTGGACGATTCGACCAGCAGCGTAGACCTGGCCACCGAGTACCAGATTCAACAGGCGCTCGACCGGCTGATGGAAGGGCGCACCAGCTTCGTCATCGCACAGCGCATCAGCACCGTGCTCAACGCCGACCAGATTCTGGTGCTGGACAAGGGGCAGATCGTGGCTCGCGGCACACACGAGGAACTGATGGAAAGCAGCCCGCTCTACGTCGAAATCTACGATTCGCAACTGGTGGAAGACGCCGTGTTGGAAGCAGCGCCCGCCAACCCCGACGAACAGGAGGTGCGGCCATGATGGATCGCCGCCATATCTTCGAGACCGAGGCCCGCAAGGCCCGCAGCGTCCGCCCTACCCTGAGCCGCCTGTGGAAGGAGTTTCGCGGACGGCGCTTCGTGCTGGTGATCGTGCTGGGGCTGGCGATCTTCAGCGCCTGGTCGCAGGTGATCACCCCCGACCTGATCGGGCAGACAGTGGACTGCTACCTGACCCCCTATGGGCAGCAGCAACTGGGCGGGCCGCAGAACATGGCGCAGGCCGCCGAGCAAAACTGCTGGTTCGACCGGCAAACAGGGCCGCTCTCGCGCGACGACGCGGTAGCGGGCATTCGTCACATTGTGTTGTTGCTGGTGGCGCTCTTCCTGGGCGGCGCGGTGACGACTGGCCTGCAATTCTACCTGACCCGCTGGGCCGGGCTGCGCGTGCTGCGCGACCTGCGCGTCCGGGTCTTCGAGCACATTCACTGCCTCTCGCTCTCCTACTATGGCCAGCACGAGGCGGGCGAGATCATGAGCCGCATCACCAACGACACCGACACCCTGCAACAGGCGATCAGCTTCGCCCTGGTGCAGGTGGTGCGCGGCGTGTTGCTGATCCTGTGGCTGATCTACGCCATGTTCAGCCGCAGCGTCCCCTTTGCCCTGATCAGCATGGTCACAGTGCCCTTCATGGTGTGGGCCACGGTGTGGTTTTCGGATCAGGCGCGCAGGGCCTTCCGGCGGGCGCGGCGCGAGATCGGCGAGGTGAACGCCGACCTGCAGGAGAACATCGCCGGTGTGCGCGAAGCTCAGGCGTTCCTGCGCGAGGAAGAGAACATCGCCCGCTTCCGCCAGGCCAACGCCGCCAACCGCGACGCCAACATCCGCGCGGTGGCCTTCACCAGCGCCCTGGCCCCCACCCTGGACGCGCTGGGCTATCTCTCGGTGGTGGTCGTGGCGGGCGTGGGGGGCATCCTCATGCTGCGCAACCAGGACCTGCTGGGGACGACTATCTCGCTGGGGCTGATCGTCACCTTTGTCTCGTATACGCAGCAGTTCAACCAGCCAATCCAGCTCATCGCCACCCTGTGGACGAACATCCAGAGCGCCATCGCCGGAGCCGAACGTATCTTCGAATTCCTCGATATGCAGCCAGACGTGACCGACAAGCCCGGCGCGATCGAGATGCCGCCCATCCGCGGGCATGTCGAGCTGCGGCACGTCACGATGAGCTACCTGCCCGGCGAACCTGTGCTGCGCGATGTCAGCCTGGAGGCGCAGCCGGGGCAGACGATCGCCCTGGTGGGTCCGACGGGCGCGGGCAAGACGACCATCATCAACCTGATCCCGCGCTTCTTCGACGTAGAAGATGGGGCGGTGCTGGTGGACGGCTACGACGTGCGCGACGTGACGCAGGCCAGCCTGCGCCGTCAGATCGGCATCGTGCTGCAGGATACCTTCCTGTTCAGCGACACGGTGATGAATAACATCCGCTACGGTCGGCTGGACGCCAGCGACGAGGAAGTGATCGCCGCGGCCAAACTGGCCTATGCGCACGACTTCATCATGGCCCTGCCGCAGGGCTATCAGACCGTGCTGGGCGAGCGCGGGACGGGTCTCAGCCAGGGGCAGCGCCAACTGCTGGCCATCGCCCGCGCTGTGCTGGCCGACCCGCGCCTGCTGATCTTGGACGAAGCGACCAGCAGCGTAGACACGCGCACCGAGCGCCTGATCCAGGCCGCGCTGGAAGTGCTGCTCAAGGGGCGCACCAGTTTCGTCATCGCGCACCGGCTGAGCACCATCCGCAATGCCGACCGGGTGTATGTCATTGACGACGGGCGCATCGTTGAGCAGGGCACGCACGACGAACTACTCGCAGCCAAAGGCTTCTACTACGATCTGTACATGAGCCAGTTTCGGCGCGAAGCGCGCGCCCCGTCCAATGGGCGCGGGGCGCGCGAGGCGCTGGGAGCGAAGGGATGAGGGGCAGCCTCGCCGATTAGCGGGGGCGGGTTTGCAAACTGCCCACACGCCCCTTCGCCTGCCGTACTTCAAGGGCAGACAGGGATGTATACAGGTTGGCTCGCTCAGTGTACCTCACCCCCAGCCTCGCTGCGCTCGGCTTGCTCCCTCTCCGACGCGGAGCTGAGGCGCGAGGCGCGCCAGCGCTGAGCGGGGATGAGGTAAGCGCCTGCGGGCGAGCGCGCAAACGGCGTCAGGCCGTGTGCTGGGCTGTGGTTGACCTCACCCACAGCCTCGCGCCAGCGCCGAGCGGGAGTGAGGTAAAGATGCCTGTCCGCCCCTTCACCCGCGGTGCAAGGGGTTGAGAGCCGGAAGACCAGGTGACCACAGAGGAGATCGTTATGAAGAGACACGCCCAACGGAGATGGTTCCCGGCGGCCATGGCGATCGCGCTGCTGCTGGCGAGCGCGTTAGCCGTCGGCGCGCAGGGGGACGACTTCACCTACACCGTCGTCGGCGGGAAGGACGAAGCGCAAAACTACCCCGACCAGCAGGTGAACGGCTATACGTTCACGGGCATGACCTACCGCTCGCGCTACCCCGCCGGTCTGGAGTTCCGCGCCATCATCACCCCGCCGGAAGGGGTCACCATCGAGCGGGTGATCCTCTATTACACGTTTGCCACGGGCAAAGGGGGGCGCATCACCGCCCGCCCCGGCGACGCGCCGAATGAGTGGATCGCCATTCCCTACGAGGGGCGCGGGCTACCGCCCTGGCACGAGGTAGACGCCCGCTGGGTGGTGCGCGGCAACCCCACCGACGCCGAGACCGCGCCCGTACACGCCGTCTACTACGATCCCACGCGCGAATGGTATCGCGCCGAAAGCGCAGACATCCTGGTCTACTGGTATGGGATGCCGGTCGAGCTGGGGCGCTACGTGCTGGACGCCATGGCCCAGAACCGCGCCCGCTACCTGGAAGGCTTCGGCGCGCCCTTGCCCTACCGTCCGCTGGCGGTGATCTTCCCGCCCGGCCCGGCCTGGCTGGAATATCACACCGACTCCGGCCTGGACGATACACAACTGGGGTATACGGGCACCACCATTCAGGAGGCGGGCAGCACCATTCAGCGCGTGCGCACGCTCGAACCGGCGGAAATTCGCAAGAATTGCATCTGGAATCCCAAGAACCCAACGGTTGAATTTCAGATGCAGCAGGCTGCCTCCACCACCACGCACGAGGTCGCGCACCTCTATCAGCAAGAACTGGGCGTGCTGCGCGGCCCGGATTGGTGGGTGGAGGGGCAGGCGATGTTCTTCGAGACGTTCGAGGAATACCCTGTGCACGAGCGGCTGAGCACACTGGCCGAACTGCGCGGCGGCGACTTCCCCACCTTGCAGGGCACCGGCCCCGGCGGTGGCGCGCTGACCGCGGCTGAAGACGGCTGCACACACCTGATCTACGACATGGGCGCGTCGTTCATGACCTGGCTCGTAGACACGCACGGCGGCATGGACACCTACCGCGCCATAGTCGAAGCCATGCGAGGCGGGCATACGGTCGCCGAGGCGCTGGAGATAGCCACCGGTCAGCCCTTCCTGGAACTGGAAAATCAGTGGCGGGCTTTCCTGGGCATTGGCCCCGTCCCCGCCGAGGTGCTCGACCCGGCGCTGAGCCTGGGCGAACCGGCAGAGCCGTACTTCAAAGTGGGCGAACAGGTGATCCTGCCGCCGACGCCGCTCACCCGTCCGCTCTACACGCAGCCCAAAGAGCGCTCGCTTTCTACCAGCGTCTGTTTTGCCAACGCGCCCGTCACCATTCTGCGGGTGGGCAACGATGGCGTCACCAACTGGTATGAGGTGGACTGCCTGGGGCTGAAAGGCTGGATCAGCCAGGCTCAACTGGCCGGAACACAGTAGCGCGAACAGCCAGCGGCGGTCAACGGTTAGCCGTCAGCGGTTAGCCGTCAGC
>CAKZOB010000024.1 GCA_937135955.1 uncultured Anaerolineales bacterium
TCACTCTGGTGGCAATATGGACATTCTTGGCTCATATCCCTATTTTACCAATCTCCTGAATTTTATCCACTCCCCCACAGAACAAGCATTGACGCTTCCCTGGGGCACGGCTATAATAGCGCACGCGCTGTGGGGAACTATCCACAGCAATGTCCTTTCACAACCAATTTTCCCCGTTGGGGCGGCTGTGTGTCAGTTGAGCTACCAGCGGCGGCAAGTGAAGATTGGAGTATCGCATGTACGCAATCGTTCGGACAGGTGGGCGGCAATACCGGGCCGAGCCGGGGCAGTTGATTGACGTTGAGCGGCTGCCCTATGAAGAAGGCGCAACCGTGGAGTTGACAGATGTGTTGTTGGTCGCTCCCGACGAAGGTCAGCCGCTGATTGGCCGCCCGACAGTCGAAGGGGCGGTAGTCAAGGCGACTGTCGTTGAGCAGGGCCGAGGCCCCAAGATTTTCGTCTGGAAGTACAAACCGAAGGAGCGCTATCGTCGGCGCAGGGGACATCGCCAGTACTACACCCGGCTTCGCATTGACAGTATCGCGGGCGTATAGGTGATCGCTTGGCGGGGACGAGGAGAACAGGACAATGGCACACAAAAAAGGCGGCGGTTCGACTCGCAACGGGCGCGATAGCGAGAGCAAGCGCCTGGGCGTGAAGCGCTTCGGCGGCGAATACGTAGTGCCCGGCAATATCATCGTTCGTCAGCGTGGAACCAAGTTCCACCCTGGCAAGAATGTCGACATGGGCCGCGACTACACCATCTTCGCCACTGCCGAAGGCTACGTGGTCTTTGAAACCTTTTCCCGCGGTCGCAAACGGATCAGCGTCTATCCTGAAAAGCCAGGCGCTACGGCGACCCCTCAGGCGTAGACTTCGCCCGTCATCGCGATATCTTCGAGGTATACCGCCACGCATCCCCTTTGGCAGGGAACCGTGGCGCGAAAGGTTGAGGATAGAGAATGCGTGAGAAAATTCACCCTACCTGGTATCCTGAGGCGCTGGTGATCTGCGCCTGTGGCAATACCTGGACGGTCGGGGCGACTGTGCCGGAAATCCGCACCGACGTGTGCTCCGCCTGCCACCCCTTCTACACTGGCGAGCAGCGTATTGTGGACACCGAAGGCCAGGTAGATCGCTTCGTGAAGCGCTTGCTGGAGCGCGATCGCAAGTTGGCGGAAGTCGAAGCGCGCGCACAGCGGGCTACTTCTCCGGAAGTGCCCATTGTCGAGCTGGGCCTGGAAAAGCGCTACACCAACATCCTGATCGAGAACGGTATCGAGGTCGTGGGCGACCTGCTGGCTCGCTGGCAAGAGGGCGGCGATGAGGCCATCCTGGCTATCCCCGGCATCGGGCGCAAGGTGTTGGCCGACACCAAGAAGTTGCTGCGCGCTCGCGGCTATCAGATTCCCGGCGAAAGCGCTGCCGAATAGCGCTTGTACTCCCTTCTGAGTTGTGGGGCAGGTTTTCTGGCGGATAACCTGCCCTTTTGTTTGGTGGTAGAATTCACCCGTAATCGTGCTTCTGAAAGAGGGGACGGCGGACATGAAGCATCACAGTGGCCGCGTCGAAGTCATTTGTGGCAGCATGTTCAGCGGCAAGACAGAAGAACTAATCCGGCGGGTACGGCGAGCTATGATCGCACGCCAGAAGGTGCAGGTCTTCAAACCGGCTATTGACGCGCGCTATTCATTGCAGCGGGTCACTTCACACAACGGCCAGGATTTTGAGGCTATTCCCGTGGAGACAGTTGCCGAGATCGCGTCGCTCATTGAACCAGACACAACGGTAGTGGCCATTGACGAAGCACAGTTCTTTGACGAGGAGATTGTGCGGTTTGTCGAGCGACTGGCCGCGCGAGGGATTCGCGTGATCCTGGCTGGCCTGGATACCGATTTCCGCGGCGAACCTTTTGGCCCGATGCCCAGTCTGCTATGCCGGGCCGATGAAGTGATCAAGCTCCATGCTATCTGTATGGTCTGCGGCGAAGAAGCAACGCGGACGCAGCGCCTGGTCAACGGCCAGCCCGCCCGCTACGACGATCCCATCATCATGGTGGGCGCAGCCGAAGCATACGAGGCCCGCTGCCGCGAGCATCACATCGTGCCTGGCAAACCGGGATAACGGTCTTGAGCGCGCGACACGCTTCAGCGGAACAGGAGGAAGATCACGCTCAGCGCTTCCTCAGGCGCAGTGACCGAGATCAGCAGCGGGATGAAATTGTAGAAGAAGTGAGTAATCATCGCAGCGCCGGTTCCGTACCTGTCGCGCAGCCACCCAAAGGTCACCGCGACGCCGAGGATGATCAGCCAGGCCGGTGTCAGCGTGTACTGAGCGTGGATCAGGGTGAACACGATGGCCGTGGGCCACAGGCCAAAGACGGGCTGTAAGGCACCGCGGAAGGCGACTTCCTCTCCGATAGCAGCCATTGCCGCTACCAGGAACGCCAGCCAAACCGAGTTGACGCTCTCGGCAAGGGCGTCAGAGGCTTTGGTTTGTTCTTCATAGGTTTCCTCCGACACCAACGCCATCCAGATGGCGCTGAGCGTCGCTACAAATACGAACAGGGCCACGACCAGAACCAGGGCAATCATGATGCCGCGCTGCCCTGGCCAGTACAGCCCCAGGCGTTCGCGCACCTGTGTCCAGTTTCGGCGTGTGCCTAGCCCTACCCCAAACAGACTCAGCACAACGAACGGTATAAAGTTGGCCAACAGGTCGGCGATGCCAAGCCCGTTCTCATAGGTTTCCGCAAGCCCTGTCAGCCCTCCGCCCAGGGCAAAAGTGATGACTTGCAGGCCTACCCCATACAGGCAGATATACATGGCAGCCAGGTGGACGATCGAGTCTGGCCGGAAACCACCTCTTGCCCTGCTGGACTGACGGCGATCATCTGCTGCATGCACAGCGGGCATCGGCGGCATACTCGGTTCTGAAACCATTTCCTCGGTGTAGTAGTTCAAGATTTGTGGGAATAGGGGTGTGGACTGTGGTTTGGGCTGTAATGTCCAGTCTGACAGGGATGAGACAGGAGCGGTTTCGTAGTTTTCCTCAGCGGGAGGAAACAACACTGCGATTCGATGCCGAACCCCAGACGGTAGCAGAGCGATCCCCGCCACTCCGGTGAGAATAGCGGCCACAGAACCTATCCACACTTCGGACTTGTTCACCTCACCGAGGGCGTCAGGGTTCAGATAGGCCACTGCCAGCAAGACAACGCCGAAAACCAAAATGAGGGTGTCAAGTATAAGCATCAGCCGGCGAACATAGGTCCGCAGATCGAGAGGCTGTCGTGTCCAACGACTCAGGACGATCGGCTGACGCTCGATCAGATTGACGGCAATCACCACACCGGTAATCGTGACCACTGTGATCGCCAGGCTCAGGATTTCGTCCAGGGACACGCTTCACCTCATAGCGATCATGACAAGAGAGACAGGTACCTGGCCATCAGGCTTTCTCGCTCAGCAGTCTTTGATATGCTCCCTCCCAGGCGTCCGACTCGCGCATCAGGCGCGTGACCTTGATATCCGCAAACCTGGGGAACAACTCGACCAGCAGGCGAGGCAGGCTTTCCCACTCTTCGTCCCGGATGAGTTTTTCCAGGCGAGCTGCGTAAGCCC
This sequence comes from uncultured Anaerolineales bacterium, assembly GCA_937135955.1. Taxonomy (GTDB): domain Bacteria; phylum Chloroflexota; class Anaerolineae; order Aggregatilineales; family Aggregatilineaceae; genus UBA2029. Next base: position 3,624 of record CAKZOB010000024.1, read on the forward strand.
CGGCCCACGTCCAGCGTTGGCGTAGCTGCTCGGCTTTGAGCCAGTAATCGCGTTTCTCCCACGCCAGAGCAGAACTTTCGATGCCTTCGTCTATTGTCCGCAGACACAACGCTAGCTGGGCAGCCATATCTTTCGCTTCGTTGTCCAGTTCGGCCTTTTGACTCAGGTGCCGCAGCAATTCGGCGGCTGTGCGCATCTGATAATTACGGACACTGGTCGGGTTATTGATATTCACCACGCGTCCCATTGATGAAGAAATCTCCTGTGTAAGCTGAGATCACGGCTGGCACGGATCGTTCCGGCAACCTTAATAAGGAACTTGACCGCTGTCAAGGGCTTGATCCCTGAAGACAAGACGGCCATTCTATCGCGTCTGATGCACCTGCGCTGCTATAACCTTAGTTCAGGTCGTGCTACCTGACAACTTCGGGTTGTTCTGCTGCAGGTCATCGCGTCTATCGCTCAAGATTGTGCTATCATCGAGCGCGGGAGGGGCCGTGGCATGACGGAAATCGTATTGGTGCGGCACGCGGAAAACGACTGGGTACGAACAGGCAAACTGGCCGGCTGGACTCCTGGCGTGCATCTCAATGAGCACGGTCGCCTGCAGGCGGCTGCCCTTGCCGAGCGTCTATCCTCCGTGCGCATCGTTGCAATCTATTCCAGCCCCTTGGAGCGCACTATGGAAACCGCCGAAGCCATCGCTGCTCGCCATCCAGGCATGGTGGTGCAGACGCTAGACGCTCTGGGAGAAGTGCGTTTTGGCGCATGGCAGGGGCGACCTCTGCGCAAACTTCGCCGCGAGCCTTTGTGGCGTCTGGTACAGGTGTATCCCAGCCGCGTCGTTTTCCCCAGTGGTGAATCCTTCCGCGAGGCTCAGATGCGGGCGGTTGGCGCGATCGAGACTCTGGCTGACCGTTATAGTCGCCAACGGATCGTGGTCGTGTCACATAGCGACATTATCAAGCTTGTCCTGGCACACTACCTGGGGATGCATCTTGACTTGTTCCAGCGCATCGAGGTCGCGCCCGCTTCGCTCTCGATTTTGTACCTGGGGCCAGAGCGTCCGCTGGTTCGCTGCATTAACGATGCGTCCCATGTGCCGCCGCCTGCTGCGCTCAGAGAGGTTCGCGGTTGGCGCAGACTGCGCGCCCTGGTGCGCCGCCGAAGCTGAGCCTTTGGAAAAGCATGCCCTTGCGCTTAGAATCAGTACAGACAGCGTGGCCCTAGCGCCTCGTGAGGAGAATACCGGTCGTATGCAGCCCAGAGAAATTGAGCTAGACCCTGTTGATTTCATCACCGTGGGAACGATCGGCCCCAAAGGTCGCCGCGTGTTTCATCTGCAGGCAGGCAAGGGGCGGCAGCTCGTGACGGTGATCATCGAGAAGCAACAGGCCCAGGCCTTATCAGAAGCGGTGGATGAAATGCTGGACGATCTGAGCAATAAGTACCAGGTCGCCCCAGCAGCCGAGGTAGATTTGTCTCGGTGGGATATGTCTCTGCGCGATCCCGTTCAACCCTTGTTCCGCGTAGGCCAGATGGGATTGGGCTACGATGCCGAGCGCGATCTGGTGGTGCTGGTCGCTCAGGAACTGGTGGTGGAAGACGAACAACTTGAAGTTCCCGATCCGCGGGTAATTCGGCTCTGGGCGACGCGCGAACAGGTGCGCGCCCTGGCGGAACATGCGCGCAATGTGGTCAAGCAGGGCCGCGCCGATCCCAAGACCAACGGTCACCTGATCTACTACTGGACGTGATGGATAATGAACTATCCGTACCTGACGCAAAGCCCCTGGACCGCGTTTACCTGTGCGGCCAGTGGGTGAGCATGGCGCGTGTTGAGACTCTCCTCAGCAGCGGAGAGATTGAACGTGCCGTGTCCAAGGCCCTGTGGGGTTCTAATTACGCGATCCTCCTTTCGGTACGCGACGCTGAGTTGAGCGCTCTGGTGGTATACAAGCCGCAACGAGGCGAGCGCCCTTTGTGGGATTTCCCCGATGGCACTCTGTATCAGCGTGAGTTTCTCTCGTATCTGACGTCGAAAGCGTTGGGCTGGTACTTGGTGCCACCTACCGTCATCCGCGATGGCCCACACGGCGTTGGCTCCTGGCAGCTTTTCGTCGAGCACGATCCGCGTGTAACCTACTTCAGCCTGGACGATAGCTTTGTCGAGCAGCTTCAGCGCTTCGCTGTTTTTGACTACTTGGTTAACAATGCGGATCGTAAAGGGGGACATGTACTGCTTGATCCGCGTGGCAGACTATGGGGCATTGATCACGGGCTGACATTTCACCCCGCGCCCAAGTTGCGCACGGTCATCTGGGAATTTGCCGGGCAGCCAGTTCCGGCTTCTCTCCTGACCAGCGTGGATACCCTGCGTGGGCTACTGTGTGAGGACAGCACGTTGCTTGAGCAGTTGTGCCGCTTTCTTTCGGAGCGCGAGATAACAGCGCTGCACAATCGCGTCGAGCGCTTGCTGGCTTCTCCGTTCTTTCCTTTCCCTGGCGCTGGCCCGAGTCGTCCCTGGCCGCCCGTTTAGCCGCTCCTCAGCGGGAAGCCGAAAACTTTCATTCGCCCCTTCATGGTATCTGCTCAGGCAACGCCGTCGGCGGCATGGCGGTTGGTGTGCCAGTTCGCGCGGGGCCACTGGGCGGTGTTCGGGTGATGACCGTCGGCTCCGGGGTTGGTGTCGGCGTGGGTGTGGCTGTTGGTCTGGCCTGCTCTTCCCACCAGGCCTGCGCCTGCTCCTCCACTTCCGCCGCGTGCGCCTCAAACGTAGGGTCTACAAAGGGGTAACGATACCACCCCGCCCAGAAGCGTATCCAGCGGTAGGACTCGGCAGCACGCGCCGGGTCACTCAGCGCTTCCAGAATCAGACCCCGATAGTACTGATCGACGGGATCATCGCGTACCAACAGGGCCTGAACGAGATCGTTCAACGCCAGTTGCAGGGCAAGCCGCCCCTGTCCTGTCAAGGAAGCCCCCTGCTGCTGGAGAGTGAGATGATACTGCGCCTGCGCCCGCAGGGAGTGTGCCTCTGCCTGTTGGTCTTCATCTGCCAGGGTACTGATGAAGCTATCTGATAGCTTGGCCATCATCGGCGCATAGCTGCACGACAGTTTGCCCGGATATAGCGAACATACCTCAATCAACAACTGCGCTTGCCAGAGCTGATATGCGGAGTTTTGTGGCTGCGCTGCTACCAGTTGGCTCACCCACGATTGCGCATCCGCGTAGTCCCCCAGCCGCATGGCAATATCTGCCAGATGCTCGGCGATTTCGACTCTCAGCGATCCATCGTCGGCAAAGACGGCTTGGCGCAGGTCTGCCCGCGCTTCTCTGTAACGGCCCTGAGCGAAATATAACGTCCCGCGCAGTTCATAAGCCTGCAGGATCACCGCGTCACTCTCTTCGGGCAGGCTGTCGGCATTTTCCAGAATGCGTGCCAGCGCGGTCTCGGCCATTTGCAGATTGCCCTCGCCCAGCCGTGCCTCCGCCAGATACAGATACCCTGCCGGATCGCCAGGATAGTACAGGAGCAACGACTGCGCGCTACGCACTGCCAGCCCGTAGTACTGGAGTCGCCTGGTTCCCGGCCCAGAGTCTTCCGCCAGACGTAGATAAGCTTTCGCCTGCAGATGCAGGGCAGGCAGCAAAGCCGGGTCCATGTACAGCGCGCGGCCCACATAATTGAGAGCGACTGCCGGTTGATTGTCGTCTAGTTCGATCTCAGCAGCCACAACCAGCAGATTCAGATCATTGGGGCGCTCTACCAATGCCTGCGCGATCGTGCTGCGCGCAGTTGCCCGGTCGCCACGCGCCATTTCAAGCCGCGCCTTCACTACCGCGGCCTGGACAAGCCGCCCGTCTTCCCGCAACGCTTCCGTGGCCAGGTCCAGTGCTCGCGTGGAGCGGGGGTCTTGCTGGTATAACACTTCAGCCATACCTGCCAGGATGATCGGTTCGTTCTGGCAGGTTGAGTAACCGCGCTCCGGTCTGAAGCTCTGTGCCCACTCCAGTAATTGCATGGCCTCCTGATAATTGCGCAGCGCGGCCAGACTAAGCGCTTCATAGTAAACGAGCATAGGATAGCAGTGCTGGCCCGACCGTTCGCGTTCGGTCCTCAGCTTATCGCGCGCCGTCTCGTACTCGCCGATGGTGTAATATCCTGCTGCTTCCTGAACTATCCGCGCTACATTGGGATGCACACGTGGATAGATTTCGGTGGGTTCCGCCAGGGCAAAGGGATCGCCAGCCACCAGATCGGAGGGAATCTCGGTCGGCGGTACGGCCATCGGCTGCGGGAAGTCCGTCGGCGTAGGCCCGCCCTTGGTCGGCGTGAACGTGGGGCGAGGCGTCTGTGAGGGCATGCGCGTGATCAGATGCCCTTCCGGTTCTGCTGGCCCTTCAAGCAGTCCGCTGGCCCTCAGCACCAGGAAACCTCCTCCCACCAGCACCACCAGCAACAACATGGCGGCTGCCGCCATAGCCTGACGCAACTGTGTGGCACCGCTTTCGGCATAGCGCCCCTTGCGCTTGTGAGACCAGACGACGGTAGAGGGTTCGGGAAACAGGCCAGCCTGATAGCGCCGCAGGAAATCGTCAACAGCCTGTAGTACACGGGCGTACCTGTTCTCATCCAGGGTCGGGATCACCGTGCTGCCGACCTGTTCCCCTGCGCCACGCCCTGGCTCAACGCCCAGCGCTTTCAGCCCCTTCAAAGCAAACTCGTTGGCAGGGTTGATCTCCAGAAGTTTCTTCAGGCAGAATAGCCGTTCGGTGTCATCAGCCGCCACGCTGCTCAGCCACATCCAGGCGATCTCGTTGCGTGGGTCGAGCCGTACAACGTTCTGCAAGATGGTGCGCGCTGCTTCGCGCTGCCCGGCACGAGCCGCAGCGATGCCCTGATGCAGCATTTGGTTGAGCGATTCCTGCCCCATATGTCGCGCCTCACCCCTGCCAAATCTTTACCGGTGCTACGTGTGCGCGTTCATTGTACAACAACACGCCGTAAGCCAAAAACTGGCCATCAGCAACTCTTGCTCATACATTTGTTCTAATGCGTGCCCGGTAGCGTTCGACTATAATGAGGCCAGACGCCGGGGCAAGATATGGCCCATGACTGGAAGCGAGTACACCATGGCCGAAACAATCACGCTGCGCGCGTATCTTGAGGAAATGGAACGCCTGCTGGATCAGGACGCGCCGACGGAAGTTATCAGCCATTGCCGGCACATTCTCCAACATTTTCCCCAGAACGTGGCAACTTATCGGTTGTTGGGAAAGGCGCTGCTACAAAAAGCCCACCAGGACGATGCGCCCGAACTCTTTGGCGAAGCAGCAGAAGTGTTTCGGCGGGTGCTGAGCGTGCTTCCCGACGACTATGTCGCGCATCTGGGCCTCAGCGAACTCTCCGATCGCCAGGATGAACTCGACCGGGCGATCTGGCACCTGGAGCGCGCGTATGAACAGATGCCGGGTAATGCGGCGCTGCAGGATGCCCTGCGCGAACTGTATGTCAGACGGGATGGGGAAGATCGCGCCCCGACGCGAGTCCAGTTAACACGCGGCGCATTGGCTCGGCAGTATTTCCAGGGCCAGCTTTACGAACAAGCCGTTGCCGAACTCCGCACCGCCCTGGCACATCAACCGCAGCGGGCAGACCTGCAGACTCTTTTGGCCGAAGCGCTGTGGGCGGGGCAGCATCAGGTCGAGGCCGGAGAAGTCGCCATTGACCTGCTGAAACGGCTGCCTAACTGCCTGGCTGCCAACCGGATCATGGCCGAGCTGTGGCTGGCCAACGAACGTCCAACCGACGCCCGACCGTTTCTCGACCGCGTAGCCGCGCTCGACCCCTATACGGCGGCTCGTATCCTCAAACCTGATGGCGACCTGCCCGATACGGTCGAGCTGCCGCGCCTGGATTACTACCGACAGAGTCAGGCCATGCTGAGCGTAGAAACGCCCGGTTGGGTGCAGGAGCTGGGGACTCCGGGCCAGGATGTCTCCATGGAAGACCTGTTCGCCGTGCCCGGTCAGCCTCTGGACGAAAAAGCGCTAAGCCAGGAGGCTGGCTCGGCGCAGCTTGATATGGCGGCTTTGTTCGGCGAAATTCCGGTGCCAGACCTGGATACTCTCTGGCACAAGGAACGCTCACCCGACATTGCGCAGAGCATGTCGGATGCACTCTCCCTGCCCCCCGATCTTGAGGATAGCTTCCCTGTTCCCGACACACCCTGGCCGCAGGAAGTGCCGGTCGAGGAGGCGGCGGGCGCAGAGGAACCCGCCATTGACGCGGACTGGATCCTTGAGACCGACCAGTCGGATGAGGCGGATGAGCTTACTGAGGGCTTTGCTGGTTGGGACGCGCCCCCAGAAGCTGCCGCATCCGATTTGTGGCAGGCGCTTTCTGCAGAAAGCGACCTCTCGCCAGAGAGCGTCCAGGCCGAGGAAATCCCTGGTTGGACTTCCTCCGCGCTTCCCGAACAAGAGACCCCAGAAGCCGATTTTCTGGATCAACTGGGCGAGACTCCTGATTTTGGCGAAGTGGACTGGTCGGTCTTCCAGGGCCTGAGCGAAGATGTCGGTGAGAGCGCTGAAGCGCCGAGTCCTGAGTTTGCATCTGCCGAAGATATCTTCGGGCAGTGGTTGGGTGCAGGGATTCCGGCGTCTCAGGAGACTGACGAAGCGGAGCGTATCCTGGATGCCGCCCTGGCACATCCCGATGAGCAACAGTTACACCGGGAGATTGACGCGGCCTTCGAAGATATCCTGGCCGCTGACGATCTGCTGCACGAAGCGGCTGAGCCGATCTCGCTGCCAGAATGGTTGCCTGGCCCGGAGGAAGTACCCCCTGACCAGGATCAAACCCAGCCAAGCCTGGGCGATTTGGTCGCCGCGCTGAGCGATGAGCAAACGCCCGAACTCCCAGAAGAAAGCGCGGCTGTCGCTGCTCTGGACGAATCGCTGCGGTGGCTTGGGGACTCTCTGGACGCCGACGGCGAAGATTTGCTGGCTGCCCTGGCCGCTGCTGGGGCACAGGACCAGCAGCCAGAAGAGGCTCTGGCCGAACCCGCGGTTGAGCTTCCCGATTGGATCCGGCAGGCAGCCCCTCCCGCCGAAGCGACTGCGAACGAGCCTGGTTTGTCGGATTTCCCGCTGAACATAGAGTCCAGCGATACACTGGCGGAAATCCTGCCTGCTGAGACAGAAATCTCTGCCTCTCCGGAGGAAGAGCCAGAACTTTCGCTACTGACTGAGTGGGAGATCATCGAGGCCGCCCAGGTTGCCCCGTCCGATTTCTCCGTAGAAGCTGCTCCTCAGGAAACAGTCGAGGCGGCTGCCCAGGCTGAAGAAGACTGGCTTCAGATATTGGCCGAGGAGCAACCGCCGGATCAACAGGAAGAGCCAGAGGTCAGCGCTGAGGAGGCTCCAGTCAGTGCTGAGGTCTCCTGGCTGGAAACGTTGGATGAGGAAACCCCTCCGGAGGGCTACGAAATCCAGGAGTACCCCACGGTTCAGATGGGGGAAGAATCCCTCTCTGCCGAAGCTGAGGCGAGTGCCGATGACCAAGTGCCCTCCACAGAGCCGGATTGGTTGACCGGGATTTCTGAAGAAGAAGTCGAGCCTGCTTCCGATGTGGAACTTCATGCCCTGCTCAGCCAGCCTTATGACCCATTCGAGGGAGGTAGCGCCGATAAAGTGCCGCGTTATCAGGCCGCCAGCGAGACGGGGATCCTGCAGCCGGACGAGCGCCCGGACTGGATGACCGCTTTCTTGGGCGACGAAGTGCCAGAGACCGGTGAGCTGCCGGAGACAGTTCCAGCCGCCCTGGACGAAATTGTCACGCGCCCCCTGTATGACGAAGAGTATGACGAGGGATTCGGTGAAGAAACCACTGTCCTTTCTTCGGAAGAACTCGCTGGACAGGCAGAAGCTGGCGCGCCGGAGAACGTTCCTGTGGACGAGGGAGCAGCGCCCGAACAAGCGGCTCAGCCTGAAGGCGAAATTCCGGAATGGTTGATGGCTATCGCCGACTCGGAAGCGGACAAGCTCAGCGAACTGTTTGCCACCGATGAGCTATTCGCCTTGCCAGAAGAAGCTTTTGCTACCGCGGATGAAGGAACGCAGCAGCTCGAACAGATGGCGCAAACAGAACAGGAAAGTCTGTCCATGCCGGAAACACTGGAGGCATTTCTGGCCGCAGAGGACCTTGGCCAGCCAGAAGCCGAGACGCAGCCGCTGGCAGAACATCTCGAAGTTGCTCCAGAAGCCGCTTTGTCTGATACTTGGGCAGAAGAAGTCTCTCTGGAACGTCAGGGAGAGGCGGTCCAGCTTCCGGCTGATGATGAATATGCTGACGAGCCAGTTCCAGAGGACTTCTCGTTTGGCGATTGGGTTCCCATCTGGTTGCGGGCTCCCCTGGAAGGAATACCTGAAGACTTGTCCGGTCTGAGAGGGGATACTCCTCCCACGCCGCCGGAATGGCTGCGTGATGTTGCCGAAGAGGATGAAACATGATCTCGCGGCAACTGCACCTCATGATCGGGTTCGTCCGATGGGCTGAGGAGGAAATACCATGACACCGCCCCCTGCCGTGCCCGGAGATGAGTTCGATTTCGATAAGATGACTCCAGAAGAACAACTGGCCTGGCTCGAAAGCCTGGCCAGAAGACAGGGGGTCAGCGAAGACGAACTGATCACGGCTGCGGATATGGATATTCCTGTTCCGGAAAATGTCGAGATTAACGAGCCAGGCTATGTACCCTATTCCATCACAGGGGACTCTCCCCTCAGGGAGGCGAAGCCTGCTCCGTCAGACAGTGAGGCAGTGCCCGAAAGTCCGGTGTTCAAAGCCGAGGAGCCTTCTCCGCAGCCAGAGATGGCCGAAGATACCTGGTTGACGGATCTCCTTGAGGAAGAAGCCGAAGTCGAGCCAGCCGAGACTGTTCCCGCGCTGGACAGTTCGACAGAAGCGATGCGGTGGCTGGACGAACTGGCCGTGAAAGCCGAGACTGGTGCCATGCAGAGCCTGGCGTCTGAGGAACCCGGCACGTTTGACTGGGGTCTTCCGGACGAAGAGATGGCTTGGTCGCCTGAGACAGAAGCTCCAGATACGCTGGCCTGGGATGAGTTACCCAAAGACCAGGTGGAAGAAGCCGAGGAAGGTTTCCCGGTCGAAACCCAGGCCGAAGGAGAGCCTGCTGTTGCTACAGATCAGGACGACTTCCTGGGTGGCATGGATCCCATGCGCTGGCTGGAAAGTCTGGCGGTACGTCAGGGAGCAAAGCCGGAGGAACTACTGACTCCTGCCGACCTCTCCATCACTGAACCGCCTCCCGATGCGGTCGTGGATGAACCCGGTTATGTGCCCTTCGAAGCCACTGCTCAGGCCTTCAGAGGGGTCGAGAACGAAGCCACCCACCCCTCAGCGCTGCCGGAGGTGATGGATGCGGCTTCAGCAACTGCCGAACCCGCAGAAGCCGTGGAGAGCCTGGCGGATACCCAGCAAGCGTCGCTCTCAGCCGCAGACACAACAGCAGAAGCTCCGGAGGAGTTCTCGGCGTCTCGCCTGCGTGTGCTCGCCGCCCTGGAGGAGCATAGCTTTGGCGACGATCCCCTCTCCTGGCTGGAAAAACTGGCAGCCGAGCCAGAGGCCGATCTGGCCCCGTTTCTGGCTGTGGAGGAACCGGAGCCAGGCGAAATTTCCCCTGCTGCCTGGTTGCGCGTAGAGGATCTCGAAGAAGACCCCTTGGCGGGCCTGACGGAAGAAGAAATCGAACGCGCTCTGGCCCGCGGTCGGTTGACGCCGGAACAGGAGCTTGCCTGGCTGAAGCGCCAGGCCGCGCGCCTTGCCACAGTACAGGAAACCGAAACCGGAGAGCCAGAGACCGAACCCGAACCTGAACCCGCACAGCCAGCCACGCTGCCGTCATGGGTCGCAGAGTTGCAGCCGCTCGAGGAGCCAGCTTCTGCCTCCGACCTGTCCGCGTTGCTCGACCTCGAACCAGAACCTGCTGCCGAGCAACTGGCTGACTGGGCGATGGAGGTCAGCGCGGAACTCGAAACTGGGGCGGTAACGGACGAGGCTGAGGTACAGGCTATGCCGGATGAAGAACCTGGGGGGCCAGAACTCCAGCCAGCCATGCCTGTCGACATGCCGGCCTGGTTGCTGGAAGATGCGGAACAACCGGCTCAGGCTTTGGCTGGAGAGGACGTTCCAGACTGGTTGCGACAGGTTGCTGAGGAGCAAGTGCCAGAGGTTGACGAGTCCTGGCTGTCGGTTGCTGTTCAGGAAAGCGAGTCGGCAGGGGCTGCGACAGACTGGTTGCGCGCCCTGGACAAACCAACTGCACCCGCTGCAGAGGAAATTTCCACGCCGACCAGCCCGGCAAAATCGGCGGCAGAACCGCAAGCCTCCGCTGATCCTGGACAGGTCTCGGTCTACCAGCAACGGCTCAGCGCCGCGCCGGACGATCACCCCACTCGTCTGACCCTGGCCCGCGCTCTATGGGCCGCTGGAGAAAGCGCTCAAAGCCTGGGACAATACGAAATCCTGATCGAAGCGTCTCAGTTACTGTCAGATGTGATCGGCGATCTGATCCAGTTGTTACAAAGCCGTCCGCGCGAGGCACGGTTACATCGGCTGTTGGGGGACGCTTATCTGCGGCACGGAAAGCTGAAGGAAGCGCTGCACGCCTATCGGCGCGCCCTTGAACAACTCTAACTGAATTCGCAGTTGGCATTCAGGCGGGCTGAAGCTACAATTCAGCCCGTTGTTTTTTGCGCCACGAAGGAGGCACTGTGGAACGTACGCTGATTATCATCAAGCCAGACGCCGTGCAGCGTGGTCTGATTGGGGAGATCATCACGCGCTTCGAGCGACGCGGCTTGCGTATCGTGGGGATGAAGTTCATGCGCATTGACCGTGCCCTGGCCGAGCAACACTACGCCGAGCACCGGGATAAGTCTTTCTACGAATCACTGCTGGACTACATCACCTCTGCGCCAGTTGTGGTGATGGTGCTGGAAGGCCCCAATGCCGTGCAGATCGCCCGTAATACCATTGGCGCCACAAAACCGATCGACGCCGCTGCAGGGTCAATTCGTGGGGATTTCGGGCTGGAGACAGGCCGCAACCTGGTCCATGGCTCGGATAGTCCGGCCAGCAGCCAGCGGGAGGTTGCGCTGTTCTTTGAAGCGGAAGAGCTGATCTCCTGGACCCGCGATGTGGATCGCTGGATTTTGGAGAAGGTCGAGTAACTGAACCCCAGGGTTCAGGATACAGCGCCGGGCAGCGGCGTGAGCCGGACAACTCACGCCGCTGTCAGCGAATATGCACCATCACGGGCGCTTCACGCCATAGCCCTTCCAGATCATAATAGGCGCGGCGGTCGGGCAGGAAGCCGTGCACGACGACGTTCCCATAGTCCATCAGCACCCATCCGTTGACGGCGTTGCCCTCGATGTGCCATGGGCGGATGTCGTGATGCTTCTTCACTTCTTCAGCTACATGTTCGATGATGGCCTTCAATTGACGATCAGAGGTGGCGCTGACAATAACAAAATAGTCTGTGACTGGGGATACCTGCCGCATATCCATGAGGACAATGTCCTCACCCTTCTTATCGGTTGCCAGATCAACAATGATCCGGGCCAGGTCTACAGGTTCCAGTGTTTCATCCTCCCATAATCTTCTACCCTTACGCTTGCCCCTTATTTTAGCAGTGCCCAGGGGCCTTTGCTAGCGCCATCCTGCCCTACCGTCCAGCTTCTTGGCTGAGCGGAGCGCGATGCAGCAGGGTGTAGACGGCTCCTGTGGGCTTCAATTCACTGCGAAAGAGTCCGACTTCCGTCACTGTCCACGTTACTGGGGGCGGCGCTGTAGCCGAGGCCATGACCGCTCCCAGCGTCTGCACGGCGCTGCGCGATGCGTCGCGGCGCACACGCCCCAACGTCAGATGCGGGCTGAAAGGCCGATCTTCTGTGGGATACCCTAATGGGGCAATGACTCCCTCGACTGCGTCGCGAAGCAGTTGCAATGCCTTGAGCTGCCCTTGCACGCCGATCCATACCACACGCGGGTTGCGCTGATGCGGGAAGCATCCCAGTCCTCCCGTGCTCAGATCGAAAGGAGCATGGGCACGGGCCACGGTCGTCAACGCTTCGGCGATGGACTCGCGCTGGTTCAATGGAACATCGCCCAGAAACTTCAGGGTCAGGTGAATGCTGCGCGGCGCGACCCAGGAGACCACCCCAGGAGGCACTGTCACTCGCAGGTGATGTTGAGCCGTATCTAGGGCAGCAATCACTTCGGATGGTAGATGAAGCGCGATAAACAGGCGCCAGTTCTCGCTCATGATCGGACTCTCTCCCGTAGCACCCGAAGTATACCGCAGAAGCTGGCACCCGATTCGCCGGATCGCAGTGGGCATACCCTGAAATAGCTCATTGCGTCCATTTGACACGCCTGTGCTCACATGCGATAATCACCACACGTGCGGGGGATCATTCGCCTCGCGCCCTCCCATAGCCATCCCAATAAGAAGGAGGTGGTGTCAATGCACGATAGTAGTACCATGCGCAGCGCTGTGACACCCCTCCTTCTGGTGAAGTAATCGGGTGTCACAGCGCGCAAGACCGGGGTCCCCGAACGAGCTTCGGGGACCTGCCTTTTCAGCGCCTGTCTCTGGTCACCAGACTGCCATGTCCACTTTTCCTGTCGGAAAACTGCCGTCCGATATGTTGAGAGAACTGCTGAGCATATTGCCCGGCGGTCAACGTGTGGTGCTGGGGCCAGCGGTCGGCGAGGATGCGGCAGTCCTGGCTATGCCCAACTGCTACCTGGTGGTCAAGACCGATCCCATCACTTTTGCCACCGACGCCATTGGCTGGTACGCCGTCCAGGTCTGTGCGAATGATATCGCCACGACTGGTGCGACTCCTTTGTGGTTTCTCGCCAGTATTCTGTTGCCCCCCGCACACGCGACGCCGGAGCTTGTCCGCCGCATCTTCGATCAGATCGCTGCCGCGTGTCGCGCTCTGGATGTCGGCGTGATCGGTGGACACACCGAGATCACCGCAGACCTGGAACGTCCCATCGTCGTAGGATGCATGTTGGGCGAAGTAAGCCCCGATCGCCTGGTGCACACAGGCGGTGCACGCCCTGGCGACCTGATCCTGCTCACCAAAGGTGTACCCATCGAAGCTGCGGCTATCATTGCCCGTGAGAAACGCGAGGAACTCCTGTCCCATTTCTCTGCTGATTTCCTTGACGAGTGTGCCCGTTTCCTGTACGACCCAGGCATTAGCGTGGTACGTGACGCTCAAATTGCGATGCAGGTGGGCGGCGTCAGCAGCATGCACGATCCTACCGAAGGGGGCTTACTCACCGCGCTGTGGGAACTGGCCGAAGCCGGCGGGTGTGCTCTCGAAGTATCGCTCTATGACTCGCCCGGACTGTGGTTGCCGAACGGTAGGAAGCTGTGCGAATTCTATGGGCTGGACCCAGCAGCAGCCATCGCGTCCGGTGCACTGCTGCTGACCGTTATTCCAGAGCAAGTATCCGCTTTGCTGCAAGCCTTCTGGCAGGCACAGCTTCCGATCTTCCCGATCGGTCGGGTAGTCGCAGGCCCGGCTGCCGTGAATGATCTCAGGAAAGGGCCCTTGCCCCGCCCCCAGCGAGACGAAATCGCTCGCCTCTTCTAACTGGTAGATTCCTGACAAACGTCCTCATGCCAGCAGTCAGTTGGCAAAAAGTATTGGCCCTCTGCCGGGCTGCGCGGTAAAATTCAGCCTGTTGTCTGGACGATGCCCCAAAGCGTCGGACTACGGCAATCGAAGCCCGCACCGATCCTTTTGAGCCGTCTGCACCTGTGACACTTTGGGCTGCTCTGCCCATCAGGAGGGGTACCGGAATATGTTTCAGATGGATATCGAGGTCTTTGAGCAAGTGATGGTGTTCCTCGTCCTTGCTATCGCCGGTGTGGCGCTTGGCTACGCCCTCTGGCTGCGCAACTTCATTATGTCCGCAGACAAGGGCAACGAAGAAATGCAGCGCCATTGGGGCCACATCCGCGATGGAGCGAATGCCTACTTGCGCACGCAGCTCAGAACTGTGGCTATTCTGATCGCCCTGTTGACGATTGCCATGTTCCTGAGCGTCTTCGTAGTCAAACCCACCCCCGAAGCCAACGAGTATTTTGACGGCAATGAAGACACAGCTCGTCTGGTGATCGCCATTGCCCGTGCGCTGGCCTTCGTGATGGGTTCGTCCTTCTCGGCCATGGTAGGCTTTTTCGGCATGAACATGGCAGTGCAGGGCAATGTGCGTGTTGCCGCTGCCGCCGAACGGGGTGGCTACCAGGAAGCACTCAAGATTGCCTACCGCTCCGGCACCATCACCGGTATGCTCACTGATGGGCTGGGCCTGTTTGGTGGCACGATGATCTTCATCATCTTCGGTAAGGCGTCTCCCGATGTGCTCTTAGGTTTTGGTTTCGGCGGTACGCTTTTGGCCCTGTTCATGCGCGTGGGTGGCGGTATCTACACCAAGGCCGCGGATGTTGGCGCTGATCTGGTTGGCAAGGTCGAAGCCGGTATGGAGGAAGACGATCCGCGCAACGCGGCTGTGGTGGCCGACCTGGTGGGCGACAACGTGGGCGACTGCGCAGGCATGGCCGCCGACATCTTCGAGTCCTACGAAGTGACCATTGTCTCCAGCCTGATCCTGGGCCTGGCACTCACGGCTATCAATGGCGAACTGTACTGGATCGTGTTGCCGCTGTTGGTACGCGGCATTGGCGTCGTCAGTTCCATCGTGGGGACCTATGCGGTCTCGCTGTGGCGCGTGGACGATGCCGAAGAGGCCATGTACAAGAGCTACGAGGTATCCAGCGGCATCACCATTCTGTCCACCTTCCTGCTGGCCTGGCTCTATGCGGGGCAACTCTCCCTGGCGACGCTGGTAGCAGTCGGCGTGGCCCTGGCGGTCGCATTCAACCCGTTGACCTCCTACGCCACCAGCGCCAAGAGCAAACGCGTACAGACGATTTCGGCAGCCACTCGCTTCGGCCCGGCCTCGGTCATTCTGGAAGGTCTCTCGCTGGGCTACCTATCTAGCGTGTGGGCTTTGTTTGTCATCGTGGCCAGCCTGGCCGCTTCCATCCTGGTCTACAGCTACGAGTTCCCCAACGATCTCAAGCTGCCGGTAGTGCTGATCGGCCTGGTGTTGGCCGTCATCATGATCATCCGTGGCCGTATGCGCAATCACCTGGTGGAAGGTTTCTTCTCGGCCATGTGGATCATGGTGTTTGCCCTGTTCCTGGTCAGCATGCACGAGGTGCCGGAAGTCCATCGCTACAGCTACATCTTGTTTGGCGTGACGCTGATTGGTGTGGGTATGCTCTCTCACACGGGCAACAACGTGAGCATGGACACCTTCGGCCCTATCTCGGACAACGCCAACGGTATCGGTGAGCTTTCTGGCATGAGTCCCACGGCCCGCCAGATCATGGCCGACCTGGACGCTGCGGGCAACACCACCAAGGCTATCACCAAGGGCGTAGCCATCGGCTCGGCTGTGATTGCCGCTGTGTCGCTCTTTGGCAGCTTCTTCTCCGACATTCAGCGCGTCAAGCCCGACTTCGAGAAGATCGTCAACCTGGCCGACCCGGTAGTTTTTGTGGGTCTGCTGATCGGCGGTTCGTTGCCTCTGCTGTTCAGCGGCCTGCTGATCAAAGCGGTGAACCGCGCGGCCGGCCTGATCATGGCTGAAGTGCGCCGTCAACTGCGCGATCCGGAGATCGCGAGCGGGGCCAAGACGCCCGACTATGCTCAGGCGGTCACGATCTCCACACAGTCCGCTCAGATGGAACTGGTGCCGCTGGGCCTGATCGCCGTGCTCGCGCCGATCGCGGTAGGTTTCCTGCTCAAGGAACAGGCGCTCGGCGGGTTCCTGGCCGGTGTGATCCTGTCCGGCCAGTTGCTGGCCGTGTTCATGGCCAACGCAGGTGGCGCGTGGGACAATGCCAAGAAGTACGTGGAAGACGGTTACTTCGGTGGCAAAGGTAGCGAGAATCACAAGGCCAGCGTTGTCGGCGACACAGTGGGCGATCCGCTCAAGGACACGGCTGGCCCTGCCCTCAACCCCATGATCAAAGTCATGAACCTGGTCGCGCTGATCGTGGCTCCGCTGGTCGTGGAATACGAAGGCTATAGCGCAGGTATCCTCATCGGCGTCGCCATTGCCATCGTGCTGATGGTCTGGGCCGTGCGCCGCAGCGATCGCGAAGATACCCTGGCGACTGAAGAAGTGGTGGAGCGCGTCACCGCCGACATGGTCTCGGCAGACTGAGCGCGACGCGCTCTTTGCAGCATGACGTTGTGAGACAGGCGACTCTCTGGCCTGAGGCCGGGAGTCGCCTTTGTTGTTTTGGCTCACCTGCCAGTAGAATGAAACTGATATACCAACAGGAGCGCTGCTCATGACCGTGCTGTTGATCACCGACGAACGCTTCGACCAACACGATATGCCGGGGCACCCCGAACATGCTGGACGGCTACAGGCCATTCGCCAGCAACTGGTCGCCGATGGGCTGCTGGCACGGACTCTGACAGAAAAAGGGCAACCTGTTAACCTGGACCTGGTTCACTCCGTTCATGTCCCAGAGTATGTGGCTCAACTGGAGAGAACCAGGCACGCCAATTCCACTCAGTGGCTCGACGCGGATACGTATGCGACTCCCCGATCCTTTGAGACCGCCCTGCTGGCGGCAGGGGCCGCTACCATTGCAGTAGATGGAGTGCTCAGAGGTAGAGCAGACCAGGCAATCGCGCTCGTTCGTCCACCGGGGCATCATGCCACGCGCGCGCGTGCTATGGGCTTCTGTCTGATCAATAACGTTGCGGTAGCGGCTCGTTTCGCTCAGCAGACCCATCGAGTAGAACGGATCGCCATCGTGGATTATGATGTCCATCATGGGAACGGCACGCAGGACATCTTCTACGAAGACCCCTCGGTGCTATACATCTCCACGCATCAGTCCCCGCTCTATCCGGGCACTGGGAGCCTGTACGAGATGGGGCGCGCTGCTGGAGAAGGCTACACTCTGAATATCCCCCTACCCCCCGGTGTTGGCGACGAAGGTTATGAACAGGTCTTCGAGCGCGTAGTTCTGCCCGCGCTACAGCGTTTCGCGCCCGAATTGATTCTGGCATCTGTTGGTTTCGATGCTCATTGGGCTGATCCTCTGGCCAACATGACGCTGTCGCTGCAGGGCTATCATCGCCTGTGCCAACGACTGATCGAAGGCGCTCGCGCCTGGTGCAAAGGGCACATCGTCTTTGTCATGGAAGGGGGCTATCATCTGGAGGTGCTCAGTCACGGCTGGGCCAACATCGTGCGGGCCATGTTGGGAGACGCTGTTTTTTCGGATCCCCTTGGCTCTGCTCCCACTCCGTCACGCGACGTGAGTCGGCTCGTCGAGCAGGTGCGGCACACTCATGGCCTGCTCTGACCACAGCTTTTCGCTATTCACGGATGAGTCCTAGCCGCTCCGGGCAAGTATAGACGCGCATTCCACCGTGTCGCAGATACCCCACCACGCAAATCCGCCAGGTGCGCGCCAGACTCACCGAGGCGCTGGTCGGGGCGGTGCGGCTTGCGACCAGGGGCACTCCCATCCGCCGCGCCTTCATCAGCATCTCCGAACTGATGCGCCCGCTGGTGATGATCATCCGCTCCTGTGTCGGTATACCGGCGATCAGCGCCTTGCCCGCCAGTTTGTCAATGGTATTGTGCCGACCAACATCTTCTGCGATCAGCAGCACCTCCCTCTCATCAGCCAGCACAGAGGTATGAACGCCCCGCACCTGGCGGTAAAGGCGGGCAGCCAGGTTGAGATCGCGCATTCTTAGGGTCAGGGTCTGCGGACTGGTTTTGAAGTCAGAGCGTAGGGGCGGATGCTGGTCGGTCATGGCCTGGAAAGTCAGGCCGCCGCCACACCCTGACGTGAGTATCATGCGGCGCGGCGATGAAAACTGACTGACATGTAACATAACATCAACGGTGGTGCCCGGCACGTTGCACCGTACCAGCCCTACGTCCCCCAGCGACTCAATGATGCCCTCATTGCGCAGAAAGCCCAGGGCCAGCGCTTCCTGATCCGTCGGACTGCACATGAGGGTAGCCAGCTCCTGACCATTCACGTAGATCGAAACGTGCGCCTCCACTGGCACACCGCCCGCAATCAGTTCGGCTTCGTCATTGCTCACTGCCCAGTAGTGCACCGGTGAGGCCCCTGGCCCAAGGGACACATCAATCGGTGTGTTCAGTACATTGTCGTTTCCCTTGGCTGGCATGATGTGTTAGCCCTCTTTTGTGTGACATCTCAACTGCTGCGCCTGCGACTGCGCATTACCTGTCAGATTTGCTCCAGCGAAGAGGCTCCAACCCAAACTCGCTCTTCGGTTTCAGCGTGCCCGTGGAACACACATCCCGGTACGCTGCTCGCAGAACACACAAACTGACTCCAGTATACTGTCATGATAAGCGATAGGGACGTGCGTCGCAAAGACCTGTCAGCATAGGGGGCATGCAAAGGGTGTCAGCGACCTTGCTGCGCCCGATGCCCGCGCTGCGGGCGAAGGGGAGCACCTGGGCGAGAGAAAGTAAGTCCCCTCGCCCCACGACGCAGTCGCGAGGGAGAGGGGCAGCAGACTGCTACAAATTGCCTGCCACATTTTGCACGCTCCCCGTGCCAAATCCGATTTGCGCCTTTGGATCGCGGTTGCTAAACTCACCAGATTGCAATGGCGTTATGATTGGTTCGCAAGGCGGACGCTGGAAATGTCGCGCGGACTGTGCGTGGCACTGGCTGCTATTGTCATGCTCGCGTGTTCTGGCCTGGGCGCGCTCACAGACAATGGGATCGCGCGTGCCCAGTCCCTCGATCAGGTGCGTGCAATCATTACGTCTCCCATTGATGGACAGCAGTTGTTCGGCCTGGTGAATATCCTGGGCAGCGCTGAACATCCATCCGCGTTTGCTCGCTACACGCTGGAATACGACGATCTCAGCGACCCGACGGTCACCTGGCTGTTGGTGCAACCCGCGGTTCAGCAACAGGTTCGTGATGGAGTTCTTGGCACCTGGAATACCAACGTCGTCCCCGACGGTGTCTACCGACTACGCCTGCGTGTGTTTCTCGATGACGGACAGGTTGGTGAGTACATTGTCTCCAATCTCAAAGTAACCAATCGCGCACCGACACCTGTGCCGACTATTCCCGTAGTCGAAGCGGCTCCGGCTGCGCCGTCTGTCACGCCGGGGCCGTCGCCAACTTCGCCTGTTGTGCAGCCACCAAGCAATAACCCCGTCGAGGTGGACGATGGGGAGCCAGAGGGGCTGTCATCACGCAATGGGGCAGACACGGCGCAACCCGTAACCAGGCAGAACAGTACCCGCATCAACCTGACGCGAGTTCGCCAGGCTTTCTGCACTGGTTTCTACCTGGCCGTTGGTCTGTTTATGCTGATGGTCGGTTACTCATTGGTGCGCCGTCTTACCGGGCGAGGTCAGTCGCGATCCTGGCCGGGACGCTGGCCTGGAGACTGGGACGCATCTTGATTGCAGCTTGAGGAAGCAACACCTGAAATGAGCGCGGCTGAACTCTCCCTCATCGTAGGTCTGGGCAATCCAGGGCGCGAATACACCAATACCCGCCATAATATTGGCTTTCGCTGTGTAGATGCGCTGGCGAGCCGCCATGGCCTGTCCTTTGAGGACAAGAAGCGCTCTAAGGCCAAGATCGCGCTCGGACAGATCGCGGGGCGTCGCGTTCTGCTCGCCAAGCCACAGACCTATATGAATCTGAGTGGCAGCGCTGTGCAGGGATTGCTGACTTTCTACCGGATTCCACCGACGAACCTGATCGTGGTGTACGACGATCTGGATCTGCCAGTCGGGACATTACGTATCCGTCCAAAGGGCGGAGCCGGCGGACATCGTGGTCTGACGGATATCATCCAGCGCCTGGGCAGGCAAGACTTCCCCCGCATCCGCGTGGGCATCGGTCGTCCGGATCACGGCATGGATCCGGCGGCTTATGTGTTGTTGCCGTTTCGACAACATGAGGAACCGCTGATCGAGGAGGCGATCACACGGGTGGTCCTCGCCATCGAGACCTGGCTGGCAGATGGTATTGACCTGGCCATGAATCGCTACAATGGGTCGGCGGAGGAGGTGCTGCAGCGCAATACGCGCCCTGCTTCTGCCCGACATCCCACCCCAGACTCCACTTCACTTCCCGATTGACAGGGTAAGCCCCTATGAATCTCACCGGCCTATTCGAATACCTGCGTTCAACCCGCACCTACAGAGGGGTTCTTCAGGCGCTGGACAGGGGAGTAGCTGTCTCCGATCAGCATCTGATGCGGGCTGCCCGTCCGTTTGTGGTTGCCAGTCTCGCCCAGGACTTGCAGCGCCCCATTGTGGTGATCTCCGCACGTGTGGATCGGGCGCACAATCTGGTCGAACAGCTTCCGGTTTGGATGCCGGAGCGGCCAGTGCACCGTTTTGCCGAACCCTCAGCCCTCTTCTATGAGCGCGCGCCCTGGAGTATGCGGGCCATCCAGGGCCGTTTGCAAACCCTGGCCGCGCTGAGCAAACCTGTGGGTGTCCGGCAGATCTCGACTACTCTGCCCCTGGTAGTCACGTCTGCGTATGCAGCCATGCAGAAGACTCTGCCGCCGCGTGAGTTCCAGGCTGGTACGCGCATCTTGCGCACGGGCCAGCGGGCCGCGCCGGATACTTTGCTGCGCACTTGGCTTCAGTTCGGCTATCAGCCGTCCAGCGTGGTGGTCGAGCCGGGGACATTCAGTCGGCGTGGCGGCATTGTGGATATTTTTCCCATCACGGCTGCCCAACCTGTACGCATCGAATTCTTCGGTGACGAAATTGAGAGCCTGCGCACTTTTAATCCCCAGACGCAACGCTCGCAGGCCAACATCGAAGAGGTGTTGGTGACGCCTGCGCGGGAGGCCCTGCCGCGCTATGCGCCTCAGGTGGCAGAGAGACTGGCGTCCTGGTTTGCCGCTCAACCGGAACCGCTGGAAGACGCTGTCTCGGCGCGCCCCGACCAGCAGGCCCTGGCTGAGGGGATGGCTTTCCCCTATCTGGAATTCTATCTGCCCTATCTATACAGCAACCCGGCTAGTCTCTTCGACTACCTTCCCGCCGATGCGCTGGTGATCGTCGAAGACTGGGACGAGTTGCGCGCGAGTGTCAATGAACTCGAAGAACAGGCTCTGGCGACGCGGGAAGAGCGCGTGCGTGCCGGGCAGCTCCCCGCGGATTGTCCCTTACCGTATGTCACCTGGGACGAATTCCAGGACGAGCTTTCGACTCGTCTAGTGTTGCATCTTGCCGCGAATCCCGAAAGGTTGCCCGCCGAAGAACCTGTCCTGGGTGATCTGCTTGCCCCCGGTGCGCGCTACGGAGGGCAGGTACGACGTGTACTGGAGGACGTGGCCGATTTGCTTGACCGGGGCGAACGAGTGATCGTCGTGACGCAGCAGGCGCAACGTCTGGCCGAGTTGTGGGGCGAACAGAGCGATTACATACCGCCCGTCAGCCAGGTGACCGAATCCCTTCCTCTGGGAATGCCGGTCTTTGTGGAGGGGACACTGGCTGAAGGGTGGGTGCTGAAAAGTGAGCAGGGGCGACTACACCTGCTCAGCGACGCCGAAATCTTCGGCTGGCAACGCCCTGAACCGCGCCGCCGCGCTCAACCCCGTGCCCTCCCGCCAGAGGCCAGCTTCGCCGACCTGAACGTCGGCGACTATGTGGTTCACGTGGAGTATGGCATCGGACGCTTCGCGGGGCTACAGAAGCGCATTCTGGACAACAGCGAGCGCGAATACCTGGTTGTAGAGTACGCCGGCAACGATCTGCTCTACGTTCCGATCCACCAGGCCGACCGCCTCTCGCGCTATGTCGGCGCGGACGATCAGCCGCCGCAACTGAATCGCCTGGGCACGCAGGACTGGAATCGGGCCAAGGAGAGCGCGCGCCAGGCTGTCGAAGAAGTGGCGCGTGAACTGTTGGAACTCTATGCTGCCCGCTCGCAGGTTGTTGGGCATGCTTTCAGCCCCGATACCCCCTGGCAGCACGAACTCGAAGCCTCTTTTCCCTACGTGGAGACCGAGGATCAGCTCCGCGCTTTAGCTGAAGTGAAGGCAGACATGGAGCGCCCTCAGCCCATGGATCGCCTGATCTGTGGCGATGTGGGATATGGCAAGACCGAAGTGGCGCTGCGGGCGGCTTTTAAAGCGGTGATGGATGGAAAGCAGGTGGCGCTCCTGGTGCCGACAACGGTGCTCGCTCAGCAGCACTTCATGACCTTTTCCCGCCGCCTTCTGCCGTTTCCTGTGCGCGTGGAAATGCTCTCGCGCTTCCGCAGCCCGGCGGAGCAGCGACAAATCCTCTACGATCTTGCCCAGGGGCGCGTGGATATCGTGATTGGCACGCACCGGCTGTTGCAGCCAGACGTGCAATTCAAAGACCTGGGTCTGCTAATCATTGACGAAGAACAGCGCTTTGGCGTGACGCACAAGGAATACCTCAAGCGGATGCGCACGGAAGTGGATGTACTGACTCTCACTGCCACCCCCATCCCGCGCACTCTCTACATGAGTCTGACTGGCATTCGTGATATCAGCATGATTCAGACGCCGCCCGAAGAACGCCTGCCCGTGGTGACGCACATTGGCATCTACAACCCCGACCTGGTACGTCAGGCCATCCTGCGCGAAATTGACCGCGGCGGACAGGTCTTCTTCGTGCACAACCGCGTGCAGACTATTGATACCGTCGCTGCGCGCCTGCGCCAGTTGGTGCCGGAAGCCGAATTCGTGGTGGCCCACGGACAGATGGACGAACAGCGCCTGGAAATCATCATGAACGCCTTTACCCGGGGCGACTTCGACGTGCTGGTCACCACCTCAATTATCGAAAGCGGACTGGATATTCCCAACGCTAACACGCTGATCGTGGATCGCGCCGACTGGTTCGGCCTGGCGCAGCTCTATCAACTGCGCGGACGTGTGGGACGCGGCGCACACCAGGCATATGCCTATTTCTTCCATCCACGTACCAGCCGCCTGACTCCCGAAGCGCGCGCCCGCCTGGAGACGATCGGCGAGCAAACTGAGCTAGGCGCTGGCATGTCCATCGCCATGCGCGACCTTGAGATTCGGGGAGCCGGTGATCTGCTCGGCACTCGCCAAAGCGGACATATCGCGGCGGTAGGTTTCCATCTCTACACGCAGTTGCTGGCGCAGGCAGTGCGCTACTTGAAGGGGGAAAGCCCCCCACCCCAGTCGCCGGTAGCGACTCCTACTGTCACCATTGATTTGCCTGTGCCAGCCTATATTCCCACCGCCTATGTCGGCGAACCCTCGCTCCGCATTCAGCTTTATCGCCGCCTGGCCGAAATCAATTCGCTGGAACGCCTCCAGGAAATGCGCGAGGAATTGACAGATCGCTTTGGCCCGTTGCCGCGTGCTGTGCACGGCCTGCTGTTTCAGATCGAGGTCAAACTGCTGGCTCAGCGCGCCGGGGCTTCGGCGGTCGCAGCGGAAGGAAATCAGATAGCGATCCGACTGCCCTATCTGGCCGCCGTAGACCGTTCGGCGCTGCAGCAACTGCTGGGCGAAGATACGCGCGTCAGCCGTACCGCTGTCTGGTTTGCCTATGCCACGCACAGTGAAGAAGCGTGGCAGGATCGCCTGCGCGATATTCTGGATCGCCTGGGCACGTCCAGAAACCGGGCAGAGCAAATCCCACATTTATCCACATCTGCGGGATAGTGTGGGATTCATAGTGGGAAAACATGGGATAACGTGGGATATGTGGGAAATGAAGCGGGTTATGTGGTGAAGTGCGGGATAATATCCCACCATCCTACGCTTCAGGTGGCCAGTTTAGGCCGAATATTCCACACACATTCCCACCGTGCCCGGCCCCACATGTACGCCCAGCACAGCGGCTGCATACGACAGGAAAACCTCACGCGGTTGATAGCGAGCTAACGCAGCTTCGCGCAGAGCTTCTGCGTCTGCCTCGGCATCACCGTGAATGACTGCCAGCCGGGCAATAGGACGGCCATTGCCCATCTCACCGATCAAATCCAGCATCCGCTCCAGAGCGCGCTTGCGCGTGCGTACTTTGTCGACCGAGTTGACGATCCCGTCGCGGATTTCGAGCAGTGGCTTGATGTTGAGCGCTGTCCCCAGCAGGCGACTGGCGTTGCCAATGCGACCGCCCCGGTGAATGTAGTCCAGGCTTTCGATGGTGAACAGAATGTGCGTGCGGCTGGCAGTTTCGGTGATAACCTGCGCAATTTCCTCTGGCGACTTGCCTGCATCACGCGCTTCTGCTGCGGCCAGCATGGTAAACCCCAATGCCCACGAAACCTTGCGCGTGTCCACCACATGCACGGGAAAGCTGACCAACTCCCGCGCCTGTATCGCCGAAGCATAAGTTCCACTCAGGGCACTGGAGAGTACGCCGCATACGACTGCGTCTGCGCCTTCTGCGGCCCGCGCCTGTTCGAAAGCGGCCACGAAGTCCTGCGGCGTCGCCTGCGAAGTCTTGGGAATTTCGCGCTCTGTGGCCAGACGTTGAAATAGCTCGCGCTCGCCCAGGTCCACCCCATCGCGGTAGCTCCGGTCACCCCACAAGACATACAGTGGAACAACATGAATGCGATGAGTCCTGGCAAGCTCCGCATACAGATTGCAGGTGCTGTCGGTGACAAGTGCGGTGACCGGCGACATACCCCTTCCTCCTGTGCTCTTGTCCGTGAATAGATGGGCATTCAGGGCGCTGCCCCCACCCATCCCAGTAGGCGAACCTCTCCTTTTAGCCGACTGGTCAGATTGCGCGCGTTATAGCCATTGGGGCTGGCGACGTACAGGTCCAGTCGGCCATCGGCAGCGCCGGCGCGAGTCTGAAAGCCTGCGTAGGCCAGCCATTGGCCATCTGGCGAATAGCGGGGATCGCAGGCTCCCGGCGTGGTACCCGAATAGACAATCTCCAGCGTGTTACGGGCGACAACCAGCCCGTAGGGGCACTGAGCATTGCGTCCTCCAAAGGCAACCCACTCTCCACCGGGCGACCAGGCTGCCGCAAAACCCAGGCGAGGGAACAAGTATCGTTCAGTCTGGTTGATCAGTGTGCCCCGCGAATCTCGCAGCACAATGCGAGGAGGATCGGTCAATTCCTGGTAGATCACCTGTTGACCGCCGGGCGACCACACCGCGCCGATGTTGAGCACCCCTTCGCCCTCGGAGATCTTCCGCGCTGTCCCAGCCTGGACGTTGGTCAGCCAGATTTCCGTTTGATTAGTCAGAAGGTCGGAAGCTCCCGTAGTCACCGCGATCTGCAGGTTGCTCACCCAAACCGGCGGGCTATCCACCCACAGGTCGGATACTCGTTGCACTGCGCCGGTTTCCACATCCGCCACGAAGAGATTACCCCCCGTGGGCATGGGCGCGTCCAGTTGCGAGCAACTGCCCTCCTCATCCGGCGTCCAGGTCGGACAGCGCTCCCGATCCGACACGAAGGCGATCATACGTCCATCTGGTGACCAGACGGGCCAGAAATCAAACGCCCCATGCGCGGTCAGATTCTGAAATCCTGAACCGTCCGCCGCAATCACGAAGATATCTACGTCGTAGGCTGTCGGCAACGCCAGCGCCAGACGGCTGCCGTCTGGCGACCATACGGGTTGATGTTCCGGAATGCCGCGCGGGTTAAGTGAGGGGATGTTGAATAGCCGCAGGCTGATGCCCAGGTTCAGGTCAAGCAGATACAGACCGCCGATTCGCGTGCCATCTGCCTGTAGTGCTGGTTCCAGGAAGTAGGCTACCCGCCGCCCATCGGGAGACCAGTAGATGCGATCCTCCGTGGAGACCGGTAGATCGAAGAGTTCGATCAGCTCTCCGCTCGATGGGTTGACCAGGAACAACGTTTCAACCTCTTGCTCTGGAACCGGAGTGTTGGGATTCGACGTGCCACCGGTACGTTCATTCAGACTGACGATCGCGAAGTACAGGCGATCCAGCCCTCCGCGCACCTGCGCAGGAAGAGAGACCGGCGACCATTGATCATTGGCCAATCCCGCTACTGGATAGGGTGTAGCAGTTGGTGTGAAGGTAGGCGTGGGCGGCGGTGTCTCAGTTGGGGGCGGTGTTGCTGACGGCGTCATGGTGGGCGTGGCTGAGACCGCCGCCGTAGATGTAGGACTGGCCGTTGGGGTTGGCTGGGGAGAAGGAGTCTCCGTAGGCGATGCCGTTGCTGTGGGCGTGGCCGTCGGTGACTGCACCGACAGGTTACAGCCCGCCAGCAGGATCAGCGATACGCCCAAGAGCAGGATTCTCGTTCTTTTCACCGAAACACGTCCAGAGACTGACCGATTGATTGTTCGCCAGAGGTGCCTGGCTGGATGCGAGCAGGAAGATAGTACCGGATTCCCCCCAATACGTACAGAGTCTATTTTTGAGTTTTCTTGAGCACGTAATAAGACCCGCGCTTTTCGCCCATCTTGATCAGAATGCCCCGGCTGACCAGATCGGCCAGGTCACGGCGAATGGTCTCGGAATGCACTTCCGGGCACATTTCTTGCAGGTCTTTATTGGTAATGCGCGGATTCTTGCGGTTGATCAGGAAATCTAGAGCGTATTCCTGGCGACGGTTGATGGGTTCCCCGCGGAAGACGCCTCCAAACAGTTCCTGTTCGCTCTCGGCAGTTTTGGGCACGGCGGTGTTGTACAACGTCACGCGGAAACCACCTGCCGTCTCTGTAAATTTGGGATCGGGCAAATTGGCCTGGCGCATCAAAGCGATCACGCGGTCTACCCCGTAGCCCAGCCGCTCGATGAAGCCCATGTCCGATAGCACCTGCACGATAGCCGAGTTACGCGAAAAGCGTTCCTCGACGATGTTCTCCACGGTCACCGGCCCCGGCAACCCGCCCGGGCTGGTGATTTCCAGCCGGTCAGCGAATAGATAGAGCCGGATACCATCGCCCTGGATACTGTAGTCGCGGTGTGCCACCGCATTGACGACCAGTTCGCGGACGGCTTTCAGCGGATACTCCATCTGCTCGCTGCGGGCCATGCGGTCACTGAGCTGCACTCCCTTGCGCAGGTTGTCGGCCAGGAATGTCTCCGCCCTCCGAATCTGTTCGGGGAGCGTGCCGGTGATGTCCTGGCGGGTGAACACGTCGCCCATTTCTGTCCCGGCAAAACGCGCCGCCGTAATATCTGCTCCGCGCAGGAACTGCTGCGGGTCTTTGCCGAATAGCAGAATGCCCGCATGAGTGGGCACCAACTCGTCTCCACGGCGAATCAGGCAGCCCCGCTTGAGCAAGACCTGCTCCGGTGGCATGTTAGCCAGCCCGCTCAGGCCCGCCACATATTCTTCCACCTTGGCCCAGTCCAGGTCAGATTTGTGTGCGTCGCGGGCCGGTTCTGCCTCAAAGGAGACATCCCCCCGCTCCAGCATCAGACGTCGCAGCGCGGATGGCGAGAGCGGGACATTGGCGGCCCCTTCACGCTTGAGGAAGCGCCCTTCCAGGGCGTAGACGTAGGGCATACCCCGCGGCACCTGCACCACCACCAGTGGCGACCCCTGTACCTGCACGACCTGCGGCATGGGGATGATCAGCGGTGGCTCAATGGACAACGCGGCTTCCAGCACGCAATTGATCGCGTTCTCCGTGTCGTCAATGCCTGCCGGTTTGTCTGTCCGGGGAGCTACGCCCAATACCACTGTCCCGCCGTGACTGTTGGCCATCGCCACCAAAACCGCGGCGATATCGCTGACCTGTGCCCGGCCCGGCAACCAGTCCACCGTCTCACTGCGCCCGTTGCGCAGCAATTCCAGCGCTTCCTGGGCGGTGATCTTCTGGTTCGGTTCCAGGAATCGTTCTCTGGAGATCGTCTGTGCGGTACTGCTGTCTTGCGCATCCATAGTCACCCCCAGTCATTCCCCGTTGTCATTCCTGGGTAGCTTTGAGACGTGGCCAGCACCTGCCGCTCCCGTTGCGTCAGGTGGCAGCAGAGCGTAGGCGAGCACTTCGTCCATATGCGATACCAGTTGGACATCCAACCCGCGCAACACGCGCTTAGGGATTTCCACCAGGTCTTTCTCGTTGCGTTTGGGCAACAGCACCTGTCGCACTCCCGCCCGATGCGCAGTCAGCACCTTCTCTCGCACACCGCCTACCGGTAACACCCGCCCTCGCAAGGTGATCTCTCCGGTCATCGCCACATCGCGTCGGACTTTACGTTGCGTAAGCGCCGAGATCATCGCGGTCGCCAGGGTGATGCCCGCAGATGGGCCATCCTTGGGAATTGCTCCTTCTGGCAAGTGTACGTGAATGTCCACGCGGTCGAACTCCTCCGGATCGATTCCCAACTGCCGCGCCTGCGACCGCGTGTAACTCAGTGCTGCCTGCGCTGATTCCTGCATGACATCACCAAGCTGACCAGTCAGCAGCAAATTGCCTTTGCCGGGCATCAGCGTGACTTCGATTGCCATGATGTCACCGCCAGCCTCGGTCCAGGCCAGTCCCGTTGCCACCCCAACCTCATCGCTTTCTTCGCGCAACCAGGGCAGGAATAGCGGCGGGCCAAGGAACTTGGTCAGTTTTTCCGCGGTGATGCGCTTGGTGGCGCGCTTACCCTCGGCCACTCGCCGGGCCAGCTTGCGGCAAACTTTGCCGATCTCGCGCTCAAGGTTGCGCACTCCTGCTTCGTAGGTGTACTCGCGGCAGATCAGACGGATGGCTTCTTCTTCGAAATGCACGCCGCTATCGCCCAGTCCGTGCTGTTTGAGCTGACGCGGGATCAGGAAGTGCCGGGCAATGCTCACCTTCTCGTCTTCTACATAGCCTGGAAACTCGATAACCTCCATGCGATCCAACAACGCAGGTGGAATGGGATCGAGATAGTTGGCAGTGGTGATAAAGAACACGTGCGACAGATCGTAGCTGACGTCCAGATAATGGTCGGAGAAGGCGTGATTCTGCTCCGGATCGAGCACCTCCAGCAGGGCTGCTGCCGGGTCTCCGTGGAAATCCACTCCCAGCTTGTCTATTTCGTCGAGCATGAAGACGGGGTTGATCGTTCCCACTTTCCGCATCGTCTGAATGATCCGCCCCGGTAGCGCGCCGATGTACGTCCGGCGGTGTCCGCGGATCTCGGCCTCGTCGTGTACACCACCCAGACTGACCCGCACGAACTCGCGTCCCAGCGCCTGGGCGATGCTCTTGCCCAGCGAGGTCTTACCCGTCCCTGGGGGGCCTACGAAGCACAGGATGGGAGTCTTCATGGCCTCGCCGGCCAGTTGGCGGACAGCCATATGCTCCAGGATGCGCTCCTTGGCTTTGATCAATCCGTAGTGCTCGGCATCCAGCACACGCGCGGCATGAGCCAGATCGAGATTGTCTTCCGACTGCGTCACCCAGGGCAGATCAAGCAGCCAATCGAGATAAGTACGAATGATCCCCACTTCCGGGGCCATCGGAGGGATCATGGTCAGGCGAGCCAGTTCTTTCAGAGCCTTATCCTTGGCCTCCGGCGTCATCTCTTTTTGCTCGATCCGCTGACGCAGTTCGTCCAGTTCCTGCTGAAAGATGTCCGCTTCGCCCAGTTCATGCTGGATCACGCGCATCTGTTCGCGCAGGAACATCTCGCGCTGGTTGCGGTCTACCTCCCGCCGTACCTGCGACTGAATGCTCTCTTCCAGTTCCAGCATTTCCAGCTCGCGTCCCAGCAGGCTGCTCACGCGGCGCAGGCGCTCGACCGGGTCAGTGGTCTCCAGCAGACGTTGCCGTTCCGTCAGCGGCAGGTCTAGCGTGGACGAGACCATATCAGCTAGCCAGCCCGGATGCTCGATGTTGAGCGCATACACGTAGGCTTCCTCTGGCAATTGCGGGCTGAGTTCGACGCATTTCTGAAAGAGACTCAGTGTCGCGCGCATCAGGGCCGCTACTTCGCGCGTCTCTGACACGTCTTCAGCTATCGGGCGTGCGCGCACCCGGATATAGGGACTTGTCTGCAGAAACTCTACTATCTGTACACGCCGTCTCCCCTGGGCCAGCACGCTAGTGCCACCGTCGGGCAGGTGCATCAAGCGGCCCAGGGCCATCTCCGTGCCCAGGGTGTACAGGTTTTCAGCGGTTGGGGCAGCAATCTCATTGCCGCGCATCAGGACACCAATCACAGTTTCCCGGCGTATCTGCGCTTCACCGACTGCCGCGATATCAGCTTCGCGCTCTAGCATGAGCGGAGTCACCATGTTCGGATACACGACGGTTTCGGCAAGTGGCAACAGCACTGCTTCGATGAAACCGTCAGCGTCCGGCTGTGCGTCGTTGATAGAGAAGAAGTCGTTGAGACTATGGCCAATCATGGACAACAGCCAGCCTTCCACCACGGCATGACCACCCTGTCTTCAACAATCCTGGCCCGGCTAGCCCACCGACGCATCGTAACCCTCTACACCCTCTACTGCCCGCTGCGTGTGCCCTACTGGCAATCCCAGCACCGTCCGGGCTTCCCCGACAATAAACAGCGATCCGGTGATCAGAACAAGGCCTTCAGTTCCAGCCAGAGAACGGGCCCGATGCAAAGCCGTTCGCACATCGGCTATTTCGTGTACTGGCCGCGCAAAACCGGCCTCGCGTGCGGCTTCTGTCAAGGTCGCCGGCTCAAGGGCGCGCGGATGCACTGCTTGCGCCGCAATCAGAGCATCAGCTATAGGGAGCAGCGCCGCAAACATGCCCGCTACATCCTTATCTGCCGAAGCCCCAAAGATCAGAATGAGCGGGCGCTGCGGAAACATGGCATCCAGCGCCGCACGCAGCCGCCACGCCGATTCCCCATTGTGCGCTGCGTCGAGCACAATTAGAGGAGCCTGTTCCACAACCTCCAATCGTCCGGGCCAGTCAACCTGCTCAAAGCCCAGTCGGATTCCCTCTGTGCTCACCGGCAATCCCGCCTGCGCAGCACAGTCCAGCGCCGCCAAAGCCACCGTGGCATTTATCGCCTGATGGTCGCCAGCCAGCGCGGTGAAGTAAGACTGCTGTGGTCCGGCAGCGGGACCAGCGCTAAACCATTCACCGTGCGGTGTGCTGCGCTCTGGCTGGAAGAGCCAGTCGCGCCCCACCAGAATCAATCGCGATCCGTTCTGCTCAGCGACCTGCTCCAGCACGGCCAGCGCTTCGGAAGGTTGCGGCGCGCTGACAACCGGTATCCCTGGCTTGATGATACCGGCCTTTTCGCGAGCGATAGATGCCAGCGAGTCTCCCAAAAGGTGTGTATGGTCGTAGCTGAGGCTGGTGATCACCGAAACGACGGGCGTAACTACGTTGGTTGCGTCGAGCCGCCCCCCCAACCCGACTTCCACTACTGCCACGTCTACCTGCTGCTCGGCAAAATACAGAAAGCCAAGCGCTGTTGTCACTTCGAACCATGTGATATCTGGTATGCGCTCTGCCGCGGGGCGTAAGCGGTTCACCATCGCGGTGAAGTCTTCTGGGCTGATGAGCTGATTGTTAATGCGGAACCGCTCTCGATAGTCTTGCAGGTGCGGTGAGGAATACAGTCCTACCTTCAGGCCAGAAGCGCGCAGTGCCGCCGCACACATCGCCCCCACTGATCCTTTGCCTTTGGTGCCAGTGATGTGAATGACCGGATAGGCGCGGTGAGGATCGCCCAGGGCCGCCAGCAGTGCGCGCGGGCGATCCAGGGTCATAACCTCTGGGGCGTAGCGCACATGCCGTTCTATTTCCCAATTGACAAAGCTGTAAAGGTAATCAATAGCCTCTGCATACGTTTCTAGCTCATGCGACGGAGTCATCCGCTTTCCCTGTGCGTACAGCGGCCTATCAGGGCCGGTTAGGCGTGCAATCTGCTCGCAGGGCAGGACAATACCCCCAAGGTTACACGCAATATCCCACATATCCCACATACTACCCATAAACCGGAGACAGGACAAGCCCTGATTCATTCTTCCCGCGTGCCTGTTAGTTCATCTGGCAGCAGTTGGCTCACCACCGTTCGGCTGACGCCTGTGCCGGAAACGGCGACCTTCTGGTACAATACTCCCGCGGCAGGACTGAAGACAGGACGAGTGTGTTATGCCAATCCCCAGGCTTCTGACGCTGGTTGTGGCCCTGGTAACGCTGGCCGTCGTGGTGACAGTTGGGGTGATCGTACTGCGCCCACCGCTCCCTTTGTTGGTCAGCGCTTCCTTCGACCGGGCGCGTATCACGCCCAACGCCGACGGACTTGACGATCTGGCCGTCGTGCAATACCGTCTCTCTCGTCCGGCAACGATCAGCATCTATCTCGATGGCAGCGACGGCACCCGCTACTATTTCCGTCAGAACGAGCCACGGGTCGCCGGTCGTTATCGCGTTCTGTTCAGCGGGATCGTCGCAGGTTATACCCTGCCCGGAGAGGAAATCGCGGGGATCATCGAACGCCGCCTGATCCCCAATGACCGCTACACGTGGATCATCGAGGCGGCAGACGGCGAGACGGTGGAGCGCAAGTCAGGAGTCCTCGAAATCGCTGACGCTGATAGCGCCCTGCCGGAGATTTCCGCGTTCGAGATTCACCCCCCCGAGTTTACCCCCAACCAGGACGGCATCCGCGACCGCGTGAGCATCAATGTTTACCTGGAAAAGCCCGCTCAACTCTCTGTCTATCTGGAAGATGCCAGTAGTCAGCGCTACTACTTGCCGGAGCGGGAGGAAGGCCGCCTTCCTGGTGACATGGGCAACCATGAATTCGACTACGACGGAGGGGTTGACCAGGGCATGGAACCGCCTCCTGACGGCCAGTATACAGTCTATGCGGTTGCCCAGGATGCCGAGGGACAACGCATTGTGCGCCAGGGCAGCCTGAGCATTCGCGACGGTGGATTGCCGCAGGTTGAGATCGTGCCACAGGCAACCGGCGCGGTTGTCTACTTCGGAACCATGCCCTACGACGATCGTTACTACACCGATCTCAATACAGAGGGCGAGCGTATTCCCAAACCTGAAGGCGTAATATCGGATCTCACCACGCTCACCATGCCCCTGGGCGATTTGCTGGTGTTCAAGCTGACTGTCAGCAACTACGGTTCGACGCCCGTGCGAACCGCTGGCCCGTTCCCCGGCACAGTCTATCAGTTCAGCCAGCGAGCGGCTAGCCTGGAGGCTTACGAGGAATCGGGAGCGTGGCGCATCGGCATCAACTGTGACACTGCCTACAGCGACTTCCCCTGGCGCTGGGCGCTGGCTCCCCTGGAAGAACTTCAGGCTGTATATGACGAGGAGACCGGCGAGACCTACTATTACCTGCTGCCAGGTCAGCGTGCTGAGGTTTGGGGCGCTATCCGCATGACTGAGCTTCGCAAGGCCCGTAACCCGCAGGAATGCTGGGCGGGCCTGATCCACGAAGACGTGGGTATACCGGCTTTCCAGAGCCGCGTCGGCGCGCGCGAAATCGAATTGGCGACAGTCACTAGCTCCACGGAGTGAGCGTTTCCCGCCCGTCTTGCCCGCTCTAGACAGATGCTGTACCATGGTGGCCAGAAACTAGCTATTCAGGCAGGAGGTGAGCTATCAACTTGCCAACTCGTCGCCAAACGATGATGGTCATGCTCATGTGGATGCTCAGCACAGTGCTGCTGGCCTGCGGGGGGGCGGACGATTCGCGTCGTCCCACGCGCGTGCCTACACGCATTCCGCCTACCCCTACTGTACGTTCTACCGCCCTGCCCGAAGTGAACGAAGCGCCAGCCATCGGTGACGCAGAGCGCCCTGTTATGCTGCTTTTCGCTGTGCCCAGCGATCGGAAGACCTCGGCAACCCGTCAGACTGCACAGCAACTGGCCCAACACTTGAGTGATAGTCTGGCGCTGTCCGTTGAGGTCGAGCTTGCCGATGAGGACAGCGCCCTTGATCGGTTGTGTAGTGGTGCGCCTGCTCTGGCCTGGGTCAGCGCGTTCACTTACGCTGCAGCCAAACAGGAATGCGAGGTCACGCCCTTGCTGGCGGTGAAACGTGGGCGCTCCCCGAATTTCACGATCGGGCAGAGCGCCGAGATCGTCGCGCGGACTGAAATCACTGATCTGTCGCAGGTGGCAGGGCAAACCTTCTGCCGCAGCGGTGACCAGGATGTAGCGGTGGCGTGGGTATTGCCCGCTTTGTTGCTGAGCAGCGCCGGGGTGAACCCTTTCATTGACCTTGAGGCCATCCGCGATTATCCCGATGATGCCTCGCTTATCCTCGCCCTGCAGGCGGGAGAGTGTGCGGCAGCCGCCTTTCGTCCGGGAGACTTCGATCAGGCTTTGCTCGACGCAGTCTCCGCTGTGGCCGACGTAGAAGGCGAACGTCCCGACTACAACGACCTCAAGGCTGCAGTGCACGTCATTGTCCCGGCGGCTGACACAACAGCACCGGCGACAACAGATCAATGGCATGGCATTGCCGCGAGCACGCTCCCTTATGAAGTGTTGGTGGCTGCTCCAGAAAACGCATTGCCGAGAGACCTGCGGGCCGCGCTTGTCGAGTCAATCACAGCTTTCTTCACCGATCGGGTAGAGGGCACCACCCGCATCAGGCGGCTGCTGGATGCCGACGGCATCTTGACTGTCAGGTCGCAACACTATCAGTCATTCGTCACCATGCTGGAAGGGGCCGGCTGGCGGATGGCCTTTTTCCCGTGAAATCGAGCGTTCAGACCTGCTACACGCCGGTTGCCATCGTCCATGTCTCTTGAGCTGGCTGTTGTCATCGTTTCGTGGAACACGCGCGATCTAACTCTGAATGCGCTGCGCACCCTGCTGACCGATGTGGAGATACACGGCCCTCAAACCGAAGTCTGGGTTGTGGATTGTGCCTCGACAGATGGGACGCCGCAGGCCATTCGTGAGCAGTATCCCCAGGTATCGCTGATCGCCAGCGACCGCAACCTGGGTTTTGCGGCGGGCAACAATCTCGCGCTGCGACAACTTGGCTTTGGTGAGCCGGTTGCTGCCGAAAGCCGTCCTGTTCTACCACGTGCGGTCTACCTGCTGAATCCAGACACGATAACTCTGCCGGGCGCGACTCGAACCCTGTACGATGCACTGTTCAGCCTTCCGCGCGCGGGCGTCGTCGGCGCGCAGTTGACTTATGAGGACGGTTCGTTTCAGCACGGCGCGTTCAGGTTTCCCGGTCTGCTGCAATTGGGGATCGAGCTGTTCCCTGCGCCTGCTCGCCTGTACAACTCGTGGCTGAATGGGCGCTACGCCCGCCGTCGGTACGAGCGAGGCGTCCCCTTCCGCGTTGACTACACTCTGGGGGCCACCATGATGGTACAGGGGGAAGCGATCCAACAGGCCGGTCTGCTGGATGAAAGTTATTTCATGTATTGTGAGGAGATTGACTGGAGCTTCCGGATTCGCCGTGCTGGCTGGGAGATTTATACTGTGCCAGCCGCTCGTGTCATTCACCTGGGGGGTCAGAGCACCGGCCAAGTTCGCCCGCAGAGCCTGATTAACCTTTGGCGCAGCCGCCTGCGCCTCTTCGACCGCTACTTCGCGCCTCCCAAGCGCTTCGTGGCGAGGCGCATAGTGCGCCTGGGAATGCGCCTCCGTCTGCAAGAGGTCGAGCGAGCTTTCCGGCAAGGGCGGCTTTCCTCTGCCGAACACGAGGCGCTGACCGCTGCCTATCAGACTATTCTGTCGCTGTGAGGAATCCTGTGCCCACCGAATTGGCTGCTGTCATCCTGGCCTGCAACGAGGCAGAGAACATCGTGCCGTGTGTTGAAAGTGTGCGTTGGGCCGACCGTGTAGTCGTCATTTTGGACACCCGCAACACTGACAATACGCCCGCTCTCGCTGCGCAGGCCGGCGCAGAGGTGATCGCGAATCGCTTCGAGAACTACGCGCAGCAGCGTAATGACGCCCTGTGCCTGGTCGAGGCGGAGTGGATTCTTTTCATTGACGCCGACGAGCGTTCGAGCGCCGAACAGGCAGCGGAGGTCCGCGCTGCCCTGCAACATCCGACGCATCACGGCTACTGGATTCCCCGCCACAACTACATCTTCGGACGCCTCACCCTTCATGCTGGCTGGTATCCGGATTATCAGATGCGCCTGCTGCATCGCGGCTACGCCCATTACGATCCGTTGCGTCATGTGCACGAGTTGGTAATCCTCGATGGCGAGCCTGGCTATCTGACTGTGCCTTTTCTGCACTTCAACTACCGCGATCTACGCCAGTTTCGGGCCAAGCAACGGCGCTACGTGGCATTCGACGCGCGTATCTTGCAGGAACAGGGCATCCGGCCCCGGCTGCATAAGTTTGTCACCCGTCCGTTGTGGCAATTTGGGTGGCGGTTTGTCGCTCTGCGAGGCTACAGGGATGGATGGCATGGTCTGCGCCTCAGCCTGCTGATGGCCTGGTACGAGCTGCAAAAGTACGTCGAATTACGTCGTCTGTATCGTTCCTCCTGACCTGACTTCAGCCTGCGCGCCGTGCGGACACCAGTTCTGCTATGACATGAAGTCCTCCACCCACTACACTGTGCCCTCCTAACAACACGGGAATTGGCGCGGCTGCCGCTGCCTGGGTGAACGCCTGTACCCATTTGTCGGCAATAGCATCCACAAGATACAGATCGGAAAAGAAGCGCTCGCCTGCAAGGGGGTAATGCCCCGCAGCAGCCATTAGCACTCGCGAATCAATGATCGCTGCGTCAACCATCGCAGCCAGTTCGTTGAAGAAGCCCTGTGGACCGAGCAAGTCTACTAAATGGGCAAGCAGAGACCGGACTTCTCCCCGTGCCAAACGCTCGCTGGCTACCATGCCTCGTTCTTCGGCGAAGACGCGCACCCAGCATTGCGTCACTTCGTTCAGCGCTGTCCAGGCCTGCGGAGCGACACGTCCGATCAAGGCGACCCGACTGCCGTCGCGAGCCAGTGTATCCAGCACCGAAGCTAGCGGTATCCGGTCGAGCAGAGCATCGTGGCACATGGCCCGCAAATGCGGCGGACAGTCCGGATGCTCACGTACAATCGCCAGATCAGCTGGTGTATCGAGATCAAAGGCCCAGGCTGGTCGCATGCCTACCGGACGGATCACCTGATAACCGCCCTCTTGCTGTAAGACCCAGGCGAGGCTATTGTCGCGCCCCACTTGCCGCAGGATGGGAATAACCGCCTTGCTCACCGTGAAAGCCACCCAGTCGCTGGAATGCAGATTATTGGTGATCGCCAATCGTGGCTCCGGCGTCGCGTGGAGAGCTGCCCGCAGGGTGGCGCATATCCACCCGATGACCGCTCCAGGTAGCAGCGGCGCGCTTGCCGCACCGAAATACATGACAGCAGCCATCGGATACCGCTCCACCAGTCCGGCCAAGCGTTCCCCGAAGTGAAATGACTCAGCGCCCGGAGCGTCCAGATCGAGAGTGTAGGCTGCCTGTGGCTGCAGGGGCTGCGCGTCCGCCACAGCCAGGACAATGGGAGCCAGTCCTCCCCGTGCCAAAGCCTCGATCAGGTCAACTGCTGCGGCCTGTGTGGCACGGTGGAGCAACTGTTCTGCCTGTGATTCCCCCTGCGGCCCCAGCATAATCACTGCCCCAATATCAGACATTTTGCACACCTTTGCG
Source organism: uncultured Anaerolineales bacterium (assembly GCA_937135955.1). Taxonomy (GTDB): domain Bacteria; phylum Chloroflexota; class Anaerolineae; order Aggregatilineales; family Aggregatilineaceae; genus UBA2029. Next base: position 41,342 of record CAKZOB010000024.1, read on the forward strand.
CGACCAAACAGCGGCTACCAAAGACAAAGGGCCGGGCTATCCCGGCCCCCGAAGAGACGTGATCACTCGTCACTCGATGCGAGGCTCAAGCACCCCGTAGTTCCCGTCTTCACGGCGATACAACACACCCAGTTTGGCCGTTTCAGCGTTGAGGAAAACGAAGAAGTTGTGCCCCAGCAATTCCATCTGGTCAATCGCCTCTTCCTCACTCATGGGGATCAGCGTGACAGTCTTGCGGCGCACAATGGCTGTCTTTTCCTCCTCTTCCTCGACTGCTGTTCCTGGCACGGATTCCACACTCTCTAGAGCCTGTTCGGTTTCGTAGAAGCGCCCTGCCCCGCGACGCTTGCGCTTGCCCTTGTAGCGTTCGATCTGACGGTACATCTTGTCGAGCGCCACGTCGAGAGCCGCGTAGATATCCGGTTGCTTTTTCTCCTCCGCCCGCAGGATGACACCCCGTGTGTTGCGCAGGGTGAGCTGTGCAATGCACTGATCCATGCCTTGCTTGCGACGTTCGATAGCCAGGTCAACGCGGATTTCCTGAATGTTGGGTAAGTAGCGATCCAGTTTGCTCACTTTCTTTTCGACGTGTTCCTGCAGGCGAGGGCTTACATCAACGTTGCGAGCATGAATTCTGAGTTCCATTGCCTATACTCCTTTCATCAGTGGCGCTCACGGCAAGCCAGGCGTGCCAAACACGCCCATGCCCGCATCCGCAAACACGGCGCTGGCCAGCGCTACACCGTATACCCTCCGCGCACCTGCGGCGCGAAAGGCAGTGGCGCAGGCTTCCAGCGTTGCACCAGTCGTCAATACGTCATCAACCACAACTACACAGCGGTCCTCTACCTGGGCAGGCGCTGCTGTGAACGCGCCCGCCACATTCTCACGGCGTTGTTGGGCGTTGAGATGCGTCTGCGTTTGCGTCTCACGCACGCGCGATATCGCCTCCTCGCAGTACTCCCACTTCATGTGTTCCCCCAGCGCCCTTGCTAGCAGCGCTGACTGATTGTAACCGCGCTCTCGCACCCTGCGCTGATGCAAGGGCACAGGGCACACCATGTCCACTGACCAGTTCGTGTCTTCCAGCGCCGAGACTATCAAGAGGGCCAGCGGTTCGGCCAGACGTTTGACACCCTCGTACTTCAGTGCATGGATCGCCGAGCGCACCGGTCCTTCGAAGGTCAGTGCGACACGTACATCGTCCAGCCCCTGTACCGTGCGCGGCGGAGCTGTTTCCATTTGCGCCAGGCACCGCGGACACAAAAAGCTCCCTACACGTTGACAGTGTACGCACTGCGGCGGAAAGATCAGGTCCAGCGCAGTGACCGACACCTGATGTGCCAGGAGCTTGAGGGCATCGACGGAGAACCGGCCTCGCCAGCCAGTTTCTCCGCGCTGCCGGTTTGCGTTGAGATGTAGATGGGTCAAGTCAGTCTCATGTGTGCGCTGCTCAGAAAGACCCTAGAACACCCGACTCCAGCAATATGACCACTGCCGGGCCGAGCAACACGATCCAGATCGATGGGAAGATCAGGAATACCATCGGGACGATCATCTTCACCGGCGCTTGCTGCGCTTTTTCCTGCGCGCGCTGACGACGCTTGACGCGCATCTGATCTGCCTGGATGCGTAGCACTTTGGCAATGCTCACACCGAGCTGCTCAGCCTGGATCAGCGCGGCCACAAAGGTCGTAACGTCGGGCACGTCCATTCGGTTTGACATGTCGCGCAAGGCATCGCTACGGCGCTTGCCGAGTTGAATCTCCTGCAACACACGCCCAAAGGCAATGGCGATCTCGTTATCCCATTTCTCATAGACTTTGCCCATTGCCTGCTCAAAGCTCAGCCCAGCTTCCACGCAGATGGTGAGCAGGTCGAGCGCATCGGGCAAGGCTCGGACAATGGCATCCTTGCGGCGGCTGATCTGACTCTTGAGCTGGAGCAGTGGCAGATAGTAGCCCAGCACTGCCCCACCAATGGTCCCCAGCGTGCCCTTGACGGCCCCCCAGTTGGTGAAGAAGAAAAACAGCACGAACGCGCCCACCCCCATACCAATGGTTAGAGCGATGCGCTGCCCAAAGAACACCGCAGGTTCCATACTCTGCGTTTTGCCTGCCAGTTCAATCTGGCGGCGCACACTCTCCATCTGGTTTTCGGGCGTGAACTTGGCCGCGAAGCGTGCCAGCGCCTTGTACATGGGAATGATGACACGCTCCCGCGTGCTCAAAGAGAGTTCGATCTCTTCGAGCGACGTAGGTACTTCCCGATCGCCGTACTGCGCCAGACGTTTTTCGAGCGGATCGGCATCCGTTCGGTCTGAGTAGCCTACGGCGATCAGGCCACCAAGCAGAAGTGCCGCTGCGACCAATAGAATCAGGATAATCGGGTCCATAGTCCACTCTCGCCCAACACCCAACCTGCTGTCAGTACTTGATGTCCACGATTTTCTGAATGATCGCGGCGCCTGTGCCAATCAGCCCCAGACCACAGCCCAGCATTGGCCAACCGCACATGCGGTTTTCTACCAGGTTGGACATGTAGCCAGGGCTGACCATATACAGGAAAAGCGTCAGCGCTATCGGCAACAACGAGATGATCCAGCCCGTGATGCGCCCTTGCGCGGTCAGCACGCGGATCTCACCTTTGAGCTTGATACGCTCGCGGATCGTGTGTCCGATCGATTCCAGCACTTCGGCCAGGTTACCGCCAACTTCGCGCTGAATGTTCACCGCCGTGTTGATCAGGTCGAGATCATCGCTGGGCATGCGCGCCAGCAGGTGATCCAGCGCGTTCTCCATGGGGATGCCAAGTTGGACTTCCATCACGACCCGGCGGAACTCGCTGGCGGTTGGCTCCGGAGACTCGCGCGAGATCGCTTCGAGGGCCTGCAACACGCCATAGCCAGAACGTAGCGCGTTGACCCACAGCGACAGCGTATCCGGCAACTGATTCTCGAATGTTCTCAGGCGCTTGGACTGCCGCCGGGCCACATAGAAACGGGGAAAGAAGAAACCGGCCACCGCAGCCACACCAGCGCCAATAGGCGAGCCGCCGAACATTGCCAGTCCAATCAGGAAGCCGCCTACGGACGTGATCACATGTAGGGCCAGATACTCGGCGACGGTGAGTTTGAGATCGGCGCGTGACAATTGCGTACGCCATTTCTGCGCAAATCCTCTATCTGCCAGAATGGCGTCCAGCCGGCGTGTGATCAGGGTAGCTTCGTGTGTCGGATCGGGCTTTTGCAGTTCCTCGAACTCGACCAGCAGGCTGCTCGGCTCCGACGTATAGCGCCCCAGGCGCTCTTCGATTTGCTCCCGCCGCTCGGCCCGTATGCTGATCACGCCGGCGATCAGGATGATCACCGCCATGACTCCGGCTACGCCCGCTATCGCGATTTCCATCTGCTTCTGCCCTCCCCGCGCTCTTGCTGTTACTTTCTATTCTACCAGGGAAGTCCTGTTGCCCGATAGCCATCGCAAGATGGCTGCCTGTTCGCCCAGCGGGACCTGCCTTGCCTTCCCCCCACACCCTCAGCCATAGAAGGGTCAGTGCATCCGCTTCAGTAGCGTGAGACACCGATTCCGAACACGGACGACGGCAGGTGAATGCCTGCAGCCTCGATTTTGTCAATGAACTTGGGCCGCAGACCGGTCGGACGAATGCGCCCGATCACCTTGCCCGCTTCCAGCCCCGTCTGCTCGAACTCGAACAGGTCGGACATGGTAATCACGTCGCCTTCCATGCCCTGTACCTCGGTGATCTTCACAATCTTGCGCGAGCCGTCGCGCAGACGATCCTGGTGGATGATCAGGTCAATGGCCGAAGCGACCTGCTCGCGAATGGCACGCACTGGCAGGTCCATACCGGCCATCAGGCACATGACTTCCAGACGAGCCAGTGTGTCGCGAGGGCTGTTGGAGTGCAGGGTCGTCATCGAACCCTCGTGACCAGTGTTCATGGCCTGCAGCATGTCCAGAGCCTCACCTGCGCGGCACTCGCCTACCACGATGCGGTCAGGACGCATACGCAACGAGTTGACTACCAGGTCGCGAATGCTCACTTCGCCGCGCCCTTCGATGTTGGGGGGACGGCTCTCCAACGGGACGACGTGCTCCTGCCGTAGTTGAAGCTCTGCCGCATTCTCGATGGTCACGATGCGCTCGTCATTGGGGATAAAGCCGGAGAGCACGTTGAGCAGCGTCGTCTTGCCCGAACCAGTACCCCCGGACACAATGATATTGAGTTTAGCTACCACAGCCGCTCGCAGGAACTCGGCGATTTCCGGCGTCATCGAGCCGAAGCGAATCAGGTCTTCAACGGTGTAAGGACGCCGCGAGAACTTACGGATAGTGATCGTCGGGCCGCAGAGCGCGATCGGGCGGATCACCGCGTTCACACGAGAACCATCCGGCAGGCGTGCATCTACTGTTGGTGAACTCTCGTCAATACGACGACCCAGAGGAGCCACAATGCGGTCGAGCACCCGCAGCACATGGTCTTCGTCTTCGAAGGTGACATTGGTGCGCAGGATATTACCGTTGCGCTCGATATAGACATTCTTGGGGCCATTGACCATGATCTCGGTGATGGTGTCATCGGCCAGCAGCGGCTCTAGCGGGCCATAGCCCAGGATTTCGGCGACGATGGCCTCGTAGAGCATCTGCCTTTCTTGACGCCCCAGCACGATGCTCTCTTCGTTCAGGATGGTAGTGAACAACTCCTCGATCGCCGCACGTACCTCTGGCGAGCGCGGGTCTACGCTGGCATCCAGTTCCGACAGTAACTTGTTCTGGATGCGGACTTTGAGGTCCTGATAGCCCCCACCATCAGGCCGGCGCGCTGCGACAGCGCCCGCCGCGGTAGGTACCTGCGCCTGACGCACCTGCTCCAGCTTGGACGTTTGCGGCTTCTCGCCCGCCTGACCGCCCCGTTCTATTCTCCGCAACAGGGACATACTCACCTCCCGACTGCTTCCTTGCTCTCCCGACTGATTTCCGTAAACACCATCAGTTTCCGCTCAGTAAAGCCCGCAGGCCGCTCTTGGAACGCGGCTCACTCTGCGGTTTGCTCTCTTCTGGTCTTTCCTGCTCCACCGACTTCCGCACCTGTTCGGCCAATTCTATCAGCTCTTTACCCGGAGACTGGGATTTGGCCTTGGCGACCAACGGAACGCCCTGGTTCACTGCAACCAGCGTGGCTGCGTTGTCCAACGGAATAGTTGACACCACTTTGAACTTGAGATGGCTTTCGATGGAACTGACAGGCACTGCCCCTCGTCCTCGCTCTTTCTCGCTCAGCACGCGGTTGAGCACAAAGAGAACTTTGTCCAGCATCCCGCTGTCCCGGAAGATGTCGAGCATCTTGCGTACATTGCGCACGCAGGGAATGGTCGGATTGGCGACCAGGATGATCCGCTCCGCTACATCAAACAGCTTGTGGGTCATGTCGTCGTACTGTGTCGGCGTATCCACAATTACGAAGTCGTAGGACTTGGACAGTTGTTGTACCAGTTCGCGAACCGCGTCCGACGAAATATCATACGCTGCTACAGGAAGCGGAGGGGCTGTCAGCACCTTCAAACCGCTGGCGTGTGTGACCAGGACGCTGTCAATCATCTCCTGGTCAATGTCGTGCACATTCTTGGTTAGATCAGCGATGCTGCGCTGTGCCTGCACATTCAGAAACGTATCAACATCTCCGAATTGCAGGTTGGCATCCACCAGCAACACGCGGGTATCGTGGCGCATTAATGCGGCAGCTACATTGGTGGCAACTGTGGTAACCCCCGCGCCTGCCTGAGGGCTATAGACGACAATGATATGCCCTGCCCCGGCAATCGGAGTCAGGACACTCGGCTTGCCCTCACGAGCTACGGCTGTGCGCAGCGACGACATTTGCGCTTCTTGCTGACGAATCGGCTCGTTGCGCTCGTACACGCGCCGAATGGTGGCGTACAGTTCTTCACTGGACACCGGCTTGGTCAGGAAGTCACGCGCGCCCGCCAGCATGGCCTGACGCATGTAACCCTGCTCATTTTGCACCGACATGATCACCACAGCAGCCGTGCGTACCGCCATCGTGATCTGTTTGGTGGCAGTGATGCCATCCATGTCGGGCATGTTGATGTCCATCAGTACTACGTCAGGCTTGTACTGAGTAGCCAGTTCAACGGCCTCGCGCCCTGTGCTGGCACCGTCTCCGCCGACTACTTCGATGTCCGGCTCGAAGGCGAGCAGTTTGCGAATGTTCTCACGCGTATCCGGAATGTCGTCAACAATCAGCACTTTGATGACTTGACGCTCGCTGCTCATATTCGTTACCCTGTCTGCGCCACCAATCTACTGTATCCAGTGAACCGTCCGCCGATGAGTATAAAGGGCATGCGGACGCTCGCGCGAACGCGTGCCCTTTATGCTATTTTAACGCAAAGTCAACGCTTCTGCTCAAGTTGCTATTCCCCTGCGGAAGCCTGACCGACTGTCTGCTGCAAGAAGCTGTGTAGCTGCCCAATGTCGAAGCGTCGCACGCTGGTGATCGGCGGTTCGAGGGCAAACTCCAACGCTACCGGCGGCTGTGCATTATACGTGCGGATCATGTAGTCCAACGACACGGGGTCGGTTGCCACAACGCTGTTGTCACCAGCCGTGCGCAGTGCCAGAGTGATGGGAATCTGGGCGTCCACTGCCCAGGTGAGCACCAGCGCGTCCTGAGGCGTCACCGCCAGAGTAATGATCAGGGGCAAATAAGGCGTGGCCGTCGGTTGCGGAGTTGCCTGTTGCGCTTCCCCCTGCCCAGGCGGCGGAACCGTTTCGATTGCCTGTGGCGTGGGGGTCGCGCCCACGATGTCCCCACCTGGTGGGAAGTAACCGACGTGCAACACCCAGGCGTTAGTCACCGTGCGCTGCGTGACCAGACGAGGTCGCTGGGAGGCTTCGCTGGGGCTGAGCAAGACTCCTTCCGGAGATAGGGTGCTGGCTTCCGGTCGGCCTTGCCGCGGGGCACCGATGCTCAATTCGCCCGTCTCGAGTCGCGTGATCAGGGAGACGTTGTTGGGCATGCGCGTCTGGAACGTGGGATCCACGTCAATATACAGGAAGGACAGAATCACGTCTACGAAGTCGCCCGGTTGGATGCCGTAAGCTACCTGCCCTACTCCTGTAGGATCCAACGGGATAGACACGGCCACCCGTGGCTGGTCGTCTTCAAAGGCCCGCATCAGAGCTGCTGCATCTGATCCCGTCTGTGCAATCTCATAGAGATTGGGCACGATCTGCCTGGCCAGAATAGGCATCCCCCGTGGAATATCGGTGCGTGCGATCTGACCGATCACATCCTCCAGCTCTTCTGCCGTGAAGTAGTTGCCGGGTTCGGGCAACGCCTCCTGTGGCCAGAGCTGCACGCCGACGCCGTCAGGTGGGATCACAATACCACGCGGCAGGTCCTGAATCGCCACCACGATCTCTACCATATCCAGGAAACGTGGGCTGAGTTCCTCAGGTAGGGGAGTAGTCTCTGCCGCCACAGCCGGAGTTCCAGTTGTTCCTTCTTGTCCGGTTTCATTGCCGCCGGACATCAACACGAACACGAGCACAATCACCAGGATGATGACCATGCCCAACAGGATCAGCACTCGACCTCGCATAAGGTTTTCCCTCCCGAATGGTCTGCACCGGGATAGACCAGGCCACGTGACAACCCGTCTCAATTGCTAATTAGTGTAGTCTGATGTCGAAAACGCGCAAACAGGCCCAAAGTCCCAAAACGCAGGAGGGCAGCGCTATCGAGGACGCCACCCTCCGCTCCTGATGCTTGAACGCCATCTTTCCACCTGTCAAACGGCGGGCAGCATAACAACGAAGCGATTGGGTTCGTCTTCCGCGCTGTTGACTTCTAACATCCCTCCCACCAGTTCGATCCGTTCCTTGAGGGTGCGCAGCCCAGATACGTCTCCCTGCTCACTGTGCGCCAGGGCCTCGGCGGGATCGAAGTTGCGCCCATCGTGTTCAATGGTTGCCTTCAGCCAGTCCGGGCCGACGTCTATCACTACATTGATGGTCTTGGCCCCCAGGTTATCTCGTGCATTGGCCATGATGGCCTGGATCGAGCGAAACATCATGACCTCGATATGGCTCGGCAACCGTCGCTCATCGCCCAACACGTTCAATTGGGTCTGAATGCCCGTTTTCTCTTCGAATGCCTCTGCATAGCGGCGCATAGTAGGTACCAGACCCAGATCATCGAGCATCATCGGGCGCAGATCGAAGATGAAATCGCGCACTTTCTGGAAAGTGCTATTCGCTGCAGCTTTCAAGTTGTTGAGTTCTTCCTGAGCGCGGTCGGGATTCCGATCGAACAACCGCTGGCAGATCTCCGCCTGCAGGATGAAATTAGTCAACGACTGTGCCGGGCCATCGTGCATCTGACGTGCCAGGCGTTGCCGCTCCGCTTCCTGTGCTTCTACTACGTTGATGATCGCCCGCCGCGATAGCTGCTCCGCATCGTGCTCATTGGCCGCAGGTGCTGGCACAGGCACGCGGTAAGTTGCTGCTTCGGGACCCAGGGCGCGCACCAGATCGAGCAGCCGCCCTAGCAGTTGTTCGAAGCGTTGCAGTTCGCTCAATGTGGCTTTTGCCTTCTCAAGCTGTCCCTGCAGCGTCAACAGACGTTTGTTGGCATCCATAGCGCTGTCATAGGCCGCCTTGATGTCGGCGCGGGGGATGGTGTCGAAGTTCGTCTCCACGCGACTCAACTGCGCGCTGATAGCGATATTGCGTTCGCGCAAGCGGGTCACTTCGAGCTGTGTCTGCTCGATCAGGCGCTGATTTTCCTGTACACGCTTGCGGATATTCTCGTACTCTGTTTCCAGTTCACGCAACACTTCGTTCTGAAGACCCTGAGCCATCGCTGTTTTCCCTCACAGTCTGTTTGCCACTGTGCCTAGGGCTTCTTGTCCTGCGCACGCACCCAGCCGCGCTGCAATGCGTATACTGCAGCCTGTGTGCGGTCGCGTACGTCTAGTTTCTTGAGGATCGAGGTCATATGATTTTTCACAGTCTGATGGCTGATCCCCAGCGTCTGAGCGATCTCTTTGTTGCTCTTCCCGCGCGTCACGTATTCCAGGATTTCCATCTCACGCGCGCTGAGTGGTACAAAGTGTTCGCTGGGATCCACCATGTAGGGGCCTGTGGCCGTTTCCACACTGGCGTCGAGCCATTCCTTTAGCTCGGCCAGGGTGTAGACTTCGCCATTGACAACGTACAGGCCACGCATCACCTGGCGCACTACGTCTACCAGCGCTTCGGGTTCGATGTCCTTGGGGCAAAACGCTGCTGCTCCCGCGCGCATGGCGTGCAATACCTGTTCAAAGTCGTCATAGGCGGTGAGCAGCACAACGGCAGTGGGCACCTGCTCTACCTTGAGCTGATGCGTCACCTGCAGCCCGTTCATGCCAGGCAGGTTGATGTCCAGGACCACCACGTCGGGCACCAGGACTCGGCATAGGCGCAGCGCTTCTTCGCCGCTGCTGGCCTCTGCCAGGAGTCGGATATCATCTTCCACAGCGAAGATATTTCGCAACCCTTGCCGGAAGACGGGGTGATCGTCGACAATTACCAGCGTAATGCGCGGTGGAGGAGCATACGCGCTTTGGTCGTATGACATTGGGAAAACTCACTCCCATATGCTGGGGCTATGCACAGGCAATCCCTACCCTGTGATCCTAGCATAGTTTATCGCGCGCAATCACACAATAGAACATGCGAGCAGTCTTGCCATAGGTTCTCACCAGGCACACCCCGTTGGCCATACCATTCTGTAAACGGCCATGTTGCCTCCTCCAGCGGCGGGGGCGTAGGGCGCGTTAGTCACGTACACGATCTCGTCCAGGCGCGGATCGTCTGCGGGGACTGGGCGTTGGTCGGGCATTACCATCAGATAGCTGACTTGGCGCTCGCACATCAGGCGCATCAGTGCGTCTGCGTTGTGGAACAGCGGAATGACCTCTGGGCTGACCAGGCCGGCCAGATCGAGGATAGGTCTGGGCGCGAAGTAACCTAGCGCCCCTATGTCGTGCACGGCGAGTAGTTTGTCTGTGGGGAGGTTGGTGTGAATCCACTTGGCGGTTGCGACCATTTCCGTGTTGATGATGCGCACGTCTTGCCCGTATTGCTGGGCACCGATGCCCCAGAAACCCGCAGTAACTGCTAGAGTAGAGAGAGCTAGGCTGCGTGAGATCACTCGCCCTGCCGGTGATCGTCTCCACTGCTGGATCAGTGCGAGTGTCCCCCCTGCTCCGTAGAGCAGGAATACGGATAGGGTGGGTATGAGGTAGCGCCCGTGTTGGTAGTTGGCGGGGAGTCGCCAGGCGTAGGCGGTGATGTGTGTGACGGCCCAAGCTAGCGGTAAGGCCGGGGTGGGGTATGGGCGGTTGGGTCTGAGGAGTTTTGCTGTGCTGAGTGCGATGCTTGGGAGGAGAGGGGTGAGGTTGCTGGCGAGTAGGGGAATGACTACACGAAACAAGCGTTCGGGCAATGACCACTGTTCACCGATTGGCGCATACTCCGCCTGCTTGGCAGCCGCTGTGTCCGGCAACAGAGTGCCGTTCACCTGCCAGTTCCAAACCATTGCGGGGCCGCACAGCACGAGCCAGCCCGTCAGCATCCCTCCCCCCCAGGCTGTGACCGTTGGCCAGCGTGCCTGCACTGTGCGCCCCTGAGACAGCAGCAGACTGAGGCCGGCCAGGACAACCAGAATCACTCCCTCCGGACGGGTTAGAGTCAACGCCGCTCCGATCAGCCCGGCGCGAAAGCCACGCATGGCCATACCCCGCGCCGACGTGGCTTTGTCAAGGTGCCCTGCATCTATCCAGGTTGCCCAGATCGTTGCTAACGCCAACGCTGCGAAGAGCATCGTCTCCATCCCAGACGCTGCCGCCCACACATGATGCCAGGACAACACGGTCAAAACGCCCGTCCACAGGCGCACGCCGGGCACTCTTGGCCACAGTTGTCCAGCCAAGCGGGCATTGAGACTGCCAGCCAGCCACAGCGCCCCAACCCCCAGGCCAAATGTCCAAAGGAAATGCGGAATCCCCAGGGCGTAGGCAGGTACAAGCAAGAGGGTATACAGGGGCGCTGTCGAGGCGCTGCTCACCTGTCCGGGTATGAACGCCCATTGACCTGTATGAGCCAGATTGCGGGCATACGTCTGATGAATCCAGGCATCGTCCAGCGGATACCCCACCTCATCGAGGCTGGCGGCTACTCCCACGTACACCAGCACGCTGACCAGCGCCAGAAAGCCCAGCAAAAGATCAAGGTGAGAAATCGTGACACGGCGTTTCACGGGGTGTTGTCTCCTTGCTGAATGGCAAAGAGCAACCAGTCATCGTCCGGATCAGGCGTTTGCATTCCCTCGTGATGGAGCAGCTTTAGATAGGGCCGCGTTTCCTCTCCCAGGAACAGCCCAGTGAAGGGAGTCGTGTGATCAATGTCCAACCGCAGATACGTCACGCCGTAACGCGCCGCGATCTCCGGCACTACATCTGGGCTGGCATAGGGGACAACCACCCCGGCCAGACCAGTGTGATAGTAGAGCGCGGGGGGATCATTGATCATCACCACCGCATCCGCAGATAGCATCGCGCCTAGCTCTCGGTAATTCTCCGCATTGGTGTTCCAATTGCCCAACCGGCCATGCAGCAGGCCCACCGAGAGGGCGAAAGCCAGCGCCACCGCTGCCCCCGAAAATACCCGCCGCGCTTCGTTGTAGCGCCATCTTCGTCGGCGTGACGCCCAGGCTACCGCTACCTCTAACCCTACCGGCGTCATGGCTGCCCAGAACGGCATCAGCGCCGCCGCCGAGTGAAACAGTCCGCCACGGTAACCGGGGAGCGCGAATACAAACGTCATGATCAGGTGCAAGAGCACTGCGTAGATAGCGAAACACTGTACTAACGCTTTCTCTCGCAGTCGCCACGCCCCAAGCAACGCCAGAGGCCCCAACACCACCCACGTCTCGACTGCTATCAGCGTGCCGAGATTGTTCAACAAAGCCGTCCAGCGTGAACGCAGAATCGGCCCGACACCCCAGGCGAAGAAGTCAGCGGGCGATGAACCGGGAGGATAGCGTACCAGCTCTTCGTAACTGCGCATCCAGATGGTATCAGTGCCCCCCAGCGGCAACGGCGTGCCCAGGACAGACACGTTACGCACAAACCACAAAGCCATGACCAGCAGGTAGGCCAGTACAACGCCAGAGACAAAACGCGCCACGGCTCGCCAGCCGCCCGCTTTGCTGGATACCAGCGCCACCCCAACAGCGACAAGCAGCAACAACACGCCATCGGCGCGCGTCAGGTGCGCCAGCCCACACAAAGCCCCCGCCAGTGCATACCAGCGCACTTGTCCTCTCTCCGCTGCCCTGGCCATACTGAGGAGGGCCAGAGCGCCAATCAGCCCATAGAGCGCGAATGTATCTGTGGTCACCCAGAATGGCACATAGAAGCCACTGAACAGCAACAGCAGCCCCGCCAGCCAGCCGTGCCTGGCCGCGCCGTCCAGCCTTCGCCCTACTCCGAATGCCAGCAGCACAAGCCCTGTGTAGCATAGCACTGAGGGGAACTGCGCCGCGCGAAAGGTCGTGCCGAAGACGAGCATGCTCAGCGCCGCCACTAACGATTCCAGTGGCATCCAATAAGTGTGGCTGGGGGCGGGCAGACGATCTGGCAAATTGAAATACGTCCACAGATAAGGGTCGGTCAGCCCCTGCCCTTCGACCAGACGCTTAGCAGCATTGTAGTAGTAGTACGCATCCGTGTACCCCGGCTGTGACAGCATGAAGGCCACCAGGACAGCCCAGGCCAGCGCCAGCAAAGTGATCAGCACATACTGCCGGGTGACAGACATCACACCTTGCCTTCCGGAGCCAAGACAGAGGGTGTCTGCTGCCACTGTCTGCGCGTCAACCACAGCGCCAGCAACACGCCGAAAGGTACTGGCAGGTATACCGTCGGATGTTCGAAACGCCCCTCGACTGTCAAAACGAAATGTGCCCAGGGCAGAATGAGCGTCCCCACCAGGATCAACGCGATCCAGCGCCTGCCGCCTCTGCCCCGTTGAGCCAGTTGCTTCAAGTAAAACACCAGCGGGATGGTAAACACAACAAAATGTGGCGTCGCCGTGCGCACGGCTGACAAATGGGTGACAGTCAAAGTGAGCATGACTGTCCAGTCGAGCCACTCCAGCCTCCTTCGCCACAGCACTGTGTACCATGCCCAGCCCAGGAATGTCCACAGCAACGCCGTGACACCCCACTCTCCCACGTTTCCCAGCCCCAGATAGTAGTCCGTGACGATCCAGACTGGAGCGCCGATTGCCGTATAGGACGGGTATAGACGTACCTGCTCGATCCACTCTCCCAACCATGAGGGTAGCAACAAGAAACTCGCCCCCATCAGCATGCCAAAAGTCGCCAGGAAAGCGCCGACGAAGCGCCAGCGCCTGAGGGTCAATCCCAGTAGAAGCAGGAATGGCACCAGCAAGAAACCCATCTGCGGCTTGATGGTAGAGAGAGCCAGTGTCCCTCCTGCCAGCCGATCGCGCCTGCGCGCCAGCCCCCACAGCGCCAGCACCTGGCACAGGTAGACCAGATGTCCAGGTTGTCCCAAAAACAGACCGCGTGCTGCATAGTAGTTGACGATGGCCCAGAACAGCAAGGCTGCCCAAAGCCCCGGCTGAGGATGCCAGCGATACAGGTCGAACAGCAGCAGCAACGCCGCGATCAGGCAGACTTCGAGCGCCACCATCCAGATGGCCGCTGCCCAGGCATAAGGAACAAACACCAGGGGCCACAACAAGAACACCGTGTAAAAGGGATAGGCAAAGTAGCCGGGATCTTCTTCTGGTGTAGCCATTCGGCCATAAATACGCTGCTGGATGTTGGCGCTTGCCTGATCGCCGTACGGGTCCAACCCATCTCGCCAATACGAACGCGCGCCTTCCCAGCGCGACATAAAGTCGTTGTGCCCAGGGTATGGCGCGGTGAGCACCTGATGTGTCACCACCACGTTTGCACCTAACACCAGCAGTAAGATCGCCGCCAGGATGCCCGCCTGTCTTCGTCGGCTCGCCCACATGGTCATTCGCATTGCTACCATGGTGCCCTATCCTCAATCGCACACGGCGCGCTTTGCTTCTGCGTCTGGCCCCACAAATTGATAGACCAGCAGATCGTGAAATGCTGTCGTGTCTTGCAACGTGTAGTGTTGTCGTAACCAGCCAAGCGCGTCGTAGCGGCCGTAGTCAGGCTTTTCGGCGATCAACCCCTCCATTTCCTCCTCCAGCCGATCGAAGGCGATGTACCACACCCGTGGCGCGCCCTGCGCCGCTTCAGCGACACAAGCATCGGCCAGTGCGCCTAATACCCGTTGTGTCGGTACAGCCAGCGTGTCGGAACCAGAACCGGGAATATCTCCTACATAGCGTTGCGCCACATCACGGTCATAATATAGCATGGGCAGCGCGGTGATCTTGTTGCCGTGCACTACTGCATCACCCTCAGCCAGGTGTGCCCGCAAATAGGCCACCGCCCGATCGAAGGGTGGATTGGGAAACCTGTCCCATGTATAGTGTGTGACCAGACCAAATACGATCACCACTCCCCAACCTGCGCCAAGCATCGCTCTGATCGCGAGCGGGAGACGCGAGCGCGTGAATAGCCATGCCAGGGCCACGTAGAACATCACCGCCGAGGGTAGGAGCGCACGCGACAGGAAGACGGGCTGAAGCAGATATGACGCGACCCACATGAAGACCATCGGTGCCAGCGCCAACCACATTGCCCAGTCAACAGCCATGCGTTCCTGGGAGACGCGCGGGAGCGAACGGCGTACCCGCCGCCATTCCAGGCTGGCGAAGACCGGCAACATCGCCGCGAGCAGAAAGGTCGGCAGCCACCACGTCGGTGCAAAGTCGAGGTTGACTGAGACAAATGAACGCAGGGCCAGCCACAGATGCAGTATGTTGGGGCGCTCCACCCAATACTGGCGCAGCTTGCCCATCTGCGCTGGCAGATGTACCAGCCACGGCAGGTAGATCAGCAACGCCACTAGGCCCGCGCCAACCATAGAAACCATGCGCCGCCTGTCATAGTACAACAGCGGCAGCAGCCCAAGCGCCAACAGATAGAACGCCGCTAGTTGCTGCACGTACATACTTATGCCCGCCAGAGCGCCGAAGAGCAGCCACCAGCCCGCCCGGTTATGACGCCACCCGCGCCAGCAGGCCCATGTACTGGCCATCAGCGCCAATGCGAGCAACGCATACATGCGCGTTTCCTGTGAATACTGCACGTGAAAGGGGGCAACCGCGACAATCGCTCCGGCGGCGCGGGCCGTCCTTTCGCCGAACCAATCGTGCGCCAGTCTATAGACAAATCCCACCGTCAGCAGTCCCAGCAAGACGCTCAGCAGCCGCACCGCCACCACCGATTGCCCCGCAGCACGCATCCATCTGTGCAACAGACTGTAGTAGAGCAACGGATGCACATCCGCTGCCGAACCTTCAGCCGTGGCGAGCGTGCCCTCGCGCATGGCGCTCAGCCCTTTTTCGGCGAACAGCACAGCGAAGGCTTCGTCATACCATAGCGCCCGCCCGCCCAAATTGACTAGGCGCAGGCCAAAGGCCAGCCATAAGATCAGCACCAGACAGACCAATGAGCGCAGCCGTAGTGTGCGTTTAGATCGTCTCACCGCCAAGTTGCCTTCCCAGGCCCACTACGACGCCAACCAATATGCATGTCCGCGCCAGCACCAGCAATCCGTAAGTGGGGCGCAGCGCGCCGCTGATAGCACCCCCTGTTTCCGCTGTGTGCATAAACATACCTGGATACTCGATGAATGCACCGAAAGCTAGCGCCACGCAGGTCATCACCCCCACGCGATGTGGGAAGTTGAGCAAGATCAGAGGAGACAGCACCACCAACCATTGTGGACTCCAGCCCTGCGCCCACAGATAGAACAGCACCACTGTTGCGCTGAAAAACGCAACGACCGTCCGCTCGTCCCGACCGCGCACACGCAGCCAGAACCAGACTCCTGGCATTGCCAGGAGCGCAGTGCGCGCCCACACAGGCACGACCGTTTTCCCTGTCATCACGAAAGCAGTGTCTGCGTCAGTTCGCTGTTCTGGCGCGGCAAATAACCCCGTTTGCCAGTTTCCGTCGAGCAAGGCCCACACAGTCTGATAGGAAGCCTTGTGGAATTGAGCTGCCAGCGACGCATAAGTCATCTTGCCGCCCCACCCCCACAGCAGCCCAGCCACCATGACCAGCGCCATAGCGACCAGCGCCGTGAAGCGCCACGCCTGGCGCACCGGCCAGAAGCGCCATACGGCGAACAGGATCAGCAGGGGTATGTATTTGGTCAAGACACCTGCCACGGTGATCAGCGCAGATGCCCCAAGGCGATTGTTCAGCAACCACCACAGCGCGAGCAACAGCGTCAGCGCCACTAGTGATTCGAAAGTCCACCACGGGACGATCGCCGGCGCTGCCAACAAGGCATACATCCAGGCCAGTGCCACCCCTGTCTGCAGACCGTGCAATCGTTCCCCCAACCGGCGTAGCACGTACAGAATGCCCAGGTCGCAGCCTGTCATGGTCAGCCCCGCCAGCGTAGCCCAGGCCGGATAGCTGAGACCATGTCCCACGCCAGCAATCACGTACAGTCCCCGGTAGAGTAGCCAGACAACCGGTGGAAACTCGAACCAGTAATCCCGATACGGGAGCAGCCCCTGGTCGGCCAGGGTTACCAACCGGTAATAGTACGGTAGATCGCCGAAAGCGCTCAACCCACGCTCGACAGAGATTGCCCCTCCCTGTTCGTCGCCGACTGATACCAGCGCCGGTTGATAAACGATCGCCAGCGTGAGCCGCCATCCCAGGAAGAGCAGGATCAGCAGCCGGAAATCGAGGAGCATGGCTGGCAAACTAAAGCGCTCTTTTTGATCGGCCACGCCTTATCCCCCTGCCTGGCGCACAAACAAGGCCGAACGCCCCTCATCGAACCGCAACTCGTGCCAGCGGTCGGGCAACAGACGCAACGCTCCGGCCAGAGTGCTGTCCGACTCAATAGCTATTAGATCGATCTCATACTCGTCGAGTGTCTGCTGCCAGCCATCGCGTAGCAAGATAACCTCCAGGTACCTTTCCAGCAGATCATCTCCGTAGAGGTCGGTTCGCCCATCCACGAAGACAGGCACCCCAGGCGCTGCGAAGATCAGATACCCGCCCCAGTTATAGCTGTTGAAGAGCCTGCCTGCAGGCGACGTCTGTTGCAGATAATCGGCCAACTGCACCGGGAAAAATTCCTCCTGCGTCTGACGGAGCGTCCGTTCGCTGAGCGTCGTCGCAATCTTGGCGAGTGCCCCCACAGCCACCAGCGCCAACAGCGCCCAGTTGGCAAACAGCATCCCCCGACTCACTGTTCGGCGCGGTCGCAACTGCCAGCCGCGCTCTGTCAGCCAGGCGTCTGCTTGCCGCGAGAGCACCGGCGTAGCGACTACCGCGAACAGGGCGATGTTGCGCCCAGCCATCAGGGCCATGCCCGCGGTAGCTATCACCAGAACAAGATCCGTCCAGTCAGTCCGCTCTTTGCTCGTCGCCAGGACGGCCAGCAGCGCCAGCAACATCGCCAGAAAAGGCCATGTCTGCGGCAGATGAAAATCTGGCGCCGCCCATTCCTGGATGAAATCCTGCAAGGCCCCAATGCTCACCGTCTCGAACGGATAGGCCAGCATACGGATGCCATAGGGATTGATCGCGACAGCAGGAACGGACACCGCCGTCACCGTGGCCAGTTTTCTCAGCCGCGCCCCATGCATGACCTCTGATCGTCGGTCGCCTGCCAGGTTGCCCAGCGCTTCTCCGGCCAGCGTGCCCAGCAACAGAAGGAACGCCATGGCAAACCCGCCATGCAGATTAACCCACACCACAACCAGCACTGGAATCAGCCACAGCCGGTCAATATGCCGACGCTTGTAAAGGTACAGGAGGTACAGAACACCCGCCGCCAGCACGAAGGAGAACATCTGCGGGCGCGGCGCCCAGAAGACCGCCGCGGTCGCTGCCCCCAGTACTACGGCAAAGGCGCGCACGTACACGTTGCCCGCGCACATGGCATATACCAAGCCCATCCCCGCCGTTGCCAGCGCCGCTGTGAACAGAGACAGGCCGATGTTACCGGTTGCTCCTGGTTGGGCGCCTCCGCCGAACAGTTCATAGACACCGTACAGAATGACCTGTGCGCCCCAGCTATGGTTGATCCAGGCTTCGCCTTGCCGCGTGTGAGAAAAGAGATCGTGGCGCAGAATGGTATGCTCTTTCACCATGACCTGTCCACTGCGCAAGTGCCACCACGTATCAGTATCAGTAGGCACGCGGACCGCCATGGTAAAGAGGAGTATGAACAGTATCGCTCCCATCAAGCGCTGCATGGTAAGCTGATAGTAGACGCGCATGTTTCCCCTCGGCGCTATGGTGTGAGCGTGCGCCAATACGTCACTTCCAGGCTGATGTTGCGCCCCAGCGTTCGCTCAATAGCCTGTTCAGCCAGGCGCACCTCGTCGCGAGTGATGATCTGTGTCCCTCTGGCGGTGACAATCACCCGATCTCCTTCAATGGTCACCTGCACGATCTCATTGGCGGAAAACTCCTGCTCCAGCGTCCGGCGCACCGCCTCTACCTGCTGAGCCGTGCGGGCCGCCCGTACAAATGCACTGGCCAGCGGCAGTGCCAGGATCATCAACACGATCAGCGAAATGATCACCTGTCGCCAGGTGCGGCTTTGTGGCGCAGGTCTCAGCCCCAGCCAGGCAAACACTCCCGCCCCAGCCAGACTGATGCTGACAATGTTGGTCAGAAAGAGCAGGCCCGCACCAGAAGCGAGTTCCATCTGCCCAAATGCCAGAGCCAGGCCCACAGTACACAGTGGCGGCACCAGGGCTGCAGCGATAGCAACTCCAGCCAGAGCCGACGGCACATCGCGCCGCGCCATTGCATACGCGCCTGCCGCCCCCGAAGCAATCGCTACGCCCATATCGAGCAGCGACGGCTCGCCTCGTGCGGACATTTCGCCTGTGATCACGTGGATCGGCATAATAGTGCCCCCGACTACAGCCACGCTCAGCCCGATCAGCACTCCCAGAGCCACCGTGAAAGCTGCCCCACGCATCAGGCGCAGGTTACCCTGCACCAGGCCCACCGAAAAAGACATCAGCGGGGACATCAAAGGTGCAACGAGCATGGCTCCGATGATCACTGCCGCGCTGTTTTGTAGCAGGCCAAAAGAGGCCAAGAGCGACGACACAACCATCAGGAACAGAAAATTGATGCCGGGCTGACTCAGTTCAACCGCCCCGTGAATCACATCGGTGCGCTCAGATGGCGTCAGCACGGGCATCAGCCGCGTCAGCCACCGCCGCCGCAACTGTTCGATGGGCGACAGGCCGGGGCGGCTAGCTTCCCTGACCAGTATCACCGGTCCCGCAGCTTGCGCTAAGATGCGCTGAGGAATATCACCGAAAATCCAGCGATCCAGAGACATCCTTTCAGAAAAACCCAGCACAATCAAGTCGTCTGGATCGCTACGGCTGACGACCGCACTGACCACATCGTTTGCCCGCACTACCTGACGTTGATAGCGCCGAGCGCCTTCCAGCCCCACCAGCGAAGCCTCGATGCGAGCCAGGCCAAACCAACTGGGCAAGTCGGGCTCGGTTTGAACGTAGATCGCCATAGGCTCTGCCTGATAGGCATCCGCCAGAACCAATCCCAGCCGAGCCGCCACTCTGGAATTCTCGCTGCCGTGCACGGGCACGATCACCTGTTGGATATTCTCAAGCCGAACCGCCTTCACTCCTGGCGCGCGGAACACTACCAGATCGCACGGCGCAGTACGGGCCACCGCTTCCACAATTGGCCCCAGCGTCACCCGCCCCCGCGCGGGCATTTGAAAGCCCAGTACCAGCAACGTTGCACCCTGCTCCAGTGCCGCGTCTAAAATCCCCCGTGCTATACTTGGCGCAGTGCGTGTAATCAGCCCGGCATTGATGCCTTCGGTTACAGCCTCTTCAACAACGGAACTGAGTACATCCAGCGTTTTCTGATCGTGCTCCGCACCTGCCAGCGTGACATGCAACACATCAACGTGTCCTTCGTCAGGATCGGCTAGTTGCCATGCCAGCCGGATCAACCCCATCGCAGTGGCAGGATTGGCAATGGGCACCACCACCCGTTTGGCCCGTACGTCCGGAGCGGCACCGGTTGCATTTCCGACCATGTTACCCTACCTGTGTGCGCCCTGCCGTGAAACAGGTGTCCCTTATGCTGTGACCTTCTATCCTAGCACGATCGGCCCGAAAACACCTTTGGTGAATGCTCTCAAGTTGAGCATAGCTCATCCGCAAAACGAAGAGAGAGTTGCAGAGCATTGCATGGTATACTGCAACCATTGACTGCCAGTGAGAAGACGGAAATAGTGACTAATGTCCCATCAACCCGCGTATATAGCTCTTGATGACACCGGTCGCCTGACTCTCTACCAGGGCGACGGGACCGAGCCGCAGAAAGTCATTCTGTGGCAGGGGCCTCAGGTGAGCGATCATCGCGAGCTGGCCCGTCTGGTTGAGGAATTGATAGGATGGGCGGAGTCACAGGGCTTTGAGATCGTCGTCCCCGCCTACGATCTGTCTGTGACCGACGACGATCTTTCTACCCTGACGCTGGACGAAGACGAGTAAGCGCATTCCGCACGTCCTTTCCAGGCCTGGGCTTCGTCCCCCTGGCAAGCCAGCCCGACGGCCACGGCCCAGCTTCAGTGCGCCATTGTCACCGAGACAAGAAGGAAAAAATGACACTCTTTGGAGGGCGGTTGGCCCTGTTTCGGCAGTTCGCCCACTATCTGTTCTATCGTGGCGATACGCCGGTTTTCGCCGTGCTGCGCGTATCTGACTTCCGCAACCTGTGGCTGGGACAGATGATCTCCTTCCTGGGCGATGCCATGGCCTACAACACCATGACTCTGGCGGTCATTCGCATGGCGAACGAAGCGAATGCCAGCGTGGGGCGCGTGCTTAGCCTGATCTTTGTTCTCTCCGCTCTACCCTCGCTGCTACTGGGCATGGTCGCTGGCACGCTGGTAGATCGTGCCAACCGCAAAAAAGTGATGATCGCTGCCGATGTCATCCGGGGTATTCTGGCTCTGGGGTTTCTGCTTGTGCGCAACCTCGATCAGGTCTGGATATACGTGCTCATCTCAGTGTTGCTGAGCACAGTGAGCACGTTCTTCTTTCCGGCGCGCACTGCGCTGCTCCCGCTGATCCTGAATCGAGAGCAGTTGTTGGCCGCCAATGGCCTGGCCCAACTCACTCACACGCTGTCTTTAGTGGTGGGCGCTGCAGCCGCGGGCGTGCTGGTTGGCACAGCCCATGCCACCGCGCCCGGGTTCCTGGTGGACAGCCTGTCTTTCTTCGTTTCCGCCTATTTCATCGCCCGCATAAGTACTTTGGGGAAAGTTGCCAGCACATCACCGCTAGCGATGGCGCACCTTGCCACAGGCAGCACCAAGCACTTGAGCGCTGCGCTGCGCACCCTGACGGTGATAATGGGCGAACTGCTCGTAGGTTTGCGCTATGTCCTCACCGATCAGGTCATGCGTGGCGTGCTCATCAGCTTCCTGGCATTAATGTTGGGGCTTGGGGCAGCAAACGTGACCTTCGTGCCCCTACTGATCAACGAGCTGGGGATGCGGGAGGAAGGTTTGGGGCCGATCCGCTTCTCGCAGATGATCGGCATTATGCTGGGCAGCGCTATCGTTACCACTTCCCTGGCAACACGCTACCAGGCGCGCGACCTGATCGGCCTGAGCATGGTGAGCTTTGGCATCATGACGGTCGTTGTCTCCGTAGTGCGAAACTACGTTCTGATGGTCGGCGTCCTGTTCCTGGTTGGGCTGACCATCGCCCCACCCCAGATTGTGGCTGCCACATTGATGCAGCGACACGTGCCGAGCGCCAAACTGGGACGGGCCAGCGGTGCTCAGGGCACCATTGTGAATGTGGCCAACATCGCGTCTATGGGAGCCGCTGGCCTGTTGATGGATGAGATTGGCGCGCGCACCGTCTTTACCATCGCTGGCGTGTTTATCTTTGTCGCGGGGATAGTGTCGTGGTGGGTGTTGCGGAATGTGCGCGACGATCCGCCCGCCCCAGTCGAGAGCACAGCAGCCCCCTGACCGGGGCAGGCTGTCGCACATTCCCGCCGCGCTACGCCGGAGAGCGATAACGCTCCACGATGGTGGGGATCAGGTAATCGTGAAAGGCACGCTCCGCGTCGTAATCAGGTGCCCACCCCCAGTCGCGCCGGGCCGCGCTGTCGTCCACCGCGCAGGGCCAGCTATCCACAATGGATTGTCGTGCATCTGATGGTTGGAAGGTGATCTGCGCTCCTGGGAATGCCGCCCGCACCATGTCAGCCAGTTCTCCTGCTGAGCGGCTGAAGCTGGTCACATTGTAGACCAGCCGTGACAACCGTTCGCGCGGCGCGTTGGCCAGCATGAGCAGGGCTTTGATGGCATCGGGCATGACCATGAACGGAATGGTTGTATCTTCGCGCACGAACGCCGCATACGGCTTGCCCTGTGCCGCGGCATGCAACATCTCCGGAGCGTAATCACTGGTGCCGCCCGTGGGGACCGTAACCGCGCTGATCAGGCCAGGAAAGCGAACGCACCGGAAGTCTACACCTACCGCGCGCTGCGCCGAAAGCTGGCGATAGTGCCGGGCGTAGTAACGTCCCAGATGCTCGCAGTATAGCTTGTTGCAGCCGTACATGGTGATCGGTTCAAGGTACTGGTCTTCGGTTACAGACCCCGCTTGCTGTTTGACCGCCAGGCTGGGCATTCCATAGGCAGCAATCGAACTGGCATACAGGAATTTGACCGGATGCCCGCGCGCCTCTCCCTGGTCAATGGCCATCTTTAGCAGGTTCACTGTCCCTTGCACATTGACCCGGTGCGCGTTCTCTGGGTTGAATTCCGAGCTGGTTGAGAGCAGAGCGGCCAGATGGTAAATGGTGTCTATTTCATACTCCGTCGAGAGCGTCTCTAGCAGCTTGGTGTCGAGAATATCTCCCACCACGATCCGGCTGACGAAAGGCCGCAGAGCATAGTCAAGTTTCTTGATATCCAGCACGACGATCGGCAACCGATCTTCGCGCTCGCCCAATTGCTGGATCAGCCCATGGCCCACTTCACCATTAGCGCCAGTGATCAGAATGATCTTCCTGCGGATCAAGGTCTTGTCCTTTCTCCTGTCCCGAAACCGACCTTTCAGATCGGGCCTTGCCCGATAAGGAACCCTATCTCTGCCTGGATCGTCCCATGCTCCAGGTCCAACACGCTAATCAGAGCACCTCAGGTTGTTCGCCCTGAGCCACTACGAAAGCCACAGCGTGTTCGCGCGTGTGACTCAAACTGACCTGCCAGGTATGCAATCCACAAGCGGATGCCAGCCGCGCCGCCTCACCGTACAGGCGCAGATGCGGTCGCCCTGCTTCGTCCGACCATACTTCGATGTCTACCCAGCATATCGTGCCAATTCCCGTCCCCAGCGCCTTGGCTGTTGCCTCTTTGGCGGCAAACCGCGCGGCCAGCCGTGCCGCGTTTTGCCCACACTGTTCGCGTTCCACCGGCGTGAAAAAGCGTGTAAAGAAGCGCTCCCCATGGCGTTCCATAGCTTCCCGGATGCGCTCCACTTCAATCAGGTCTACGCCGATGCGTAACATACCCTGCCCATCCCTCACATCGCCTCTGTGAGTACGCTCAGCCCGACGCGCCAGACCGATCCGGCCCGGCAATCGCCAGCGCGAAGGCATCGGGGTTCAGATAGTGCCGGGCTGCTGCCAGGACATCCTCTGCCGTCACCCCCCTGATCTCGTCCGCATAGCGCAACAGGTAGTCCAGCCCCAGTTGGTAACGCTCGATATTCAGCAAAGCGCCTGCCACGCCGTCATTCGACTCGAGCTGCAACGGCAACCTGCCAATGTAATTGGACTTGCTGTTTTCCAGCTCTTCTTCGGTGACCGGTTCTTCCGTGATCCGACGCAACTCTCCCCGAATAACGCTCACGGCCTGCTCGACATTGGCCGGATTGACTCCAGCAACAACGCGCCAGGGGCCAGGGCCCAGGCCGCCATCAAGACGGCTGTAGCTGTAATAGGCCATGCCGAGTTGTTCGCGCACCCTGGCTCCGATACGCCCGTACATGCCAAAGACGCCCAGGATATGATTGGCCAGGTTGGCTGCCACCCAGTCGGCAGCCAGGCGCGCCGGCCCGCTGACGCCCAGCACAATGTCGGCCTGGCTTTTCCCAGGCAGCACTGCCTCGCGGCGCTCAATAGCGGTCAACAGAGGCACAGGGGGAAGCGTCGGCGGTTCTGGCTGTGTCGGATTTTTCCAGTCACCCAGATAGTCTTCCACGAGATGAAACGCCGTTTCTGCCCGCACGGCGCCCACCATGACCATGGTCATCCGACGCGGGCCATAATGCTTCTGGTAGAATTCCACCACTTGCTCGCGGGTGAAGCCAGTAACCGTCTCGACCTTGCCATCTAGCGGTCGGCTGTAGGGATGTCCGTCTCTATAGACGATCTCGCGAAAGAGCCGCGAAGCCACGTACTCGGTATCCTGCTCATGAATCTTGAGCGCTGTCACCATTTGCCCGCGCAGGCGCTCGACCTGTTCCGGAGGAAAAGCTGGCTGTTGCAGTGCTTCGGCCAGCAAGCTCATCAACCCCGGCAGGTCTTCGGCCAGGCTTCGGCCCGCAAACCCCACTGAATGCCGCCCCGCGCTGAAATCCAGACTGGCCCCACAGCTTTCCAGCCATTCGTGAATAGACTGGAAATCGCGTTGCTGGGTGCCGCGTAGCAACATCTCCGCCACAAAGGAAGCCAATCCCTCGTGTTCCGGCGGATCAAAGAGGCTGCCTGCATCCACCCAGCCGCTGATCACGACCGATTTGCTGTTCCAGTTCTCGCGTACCAGCACTACTATTCCGTTGGGCAGGGCACGCCGGAAGACATCGTGTGGGCCGGGCAAGGCTACAGAGGTGGTCATCGCGCCCCACCTTCCTGAACGACATCCTGTACCGGGATGAACCAGCCCACTGTGCGCTGCGAGCGGCGCAGATAGCGCTGCGCCGCCTGGCGCACATCTTCTAAGGTCACTGCGGCCAAATGATCAAGATAATTCTCGTACCAGGTGTAACTGGATAGATTCTCTGTGAAGGCAAGCCAGAAAGCTTGGCCGGTGACGCGCTCTGTTCCATAGGCGAACAGGGCACGGGCTTGCTTGCGGGCTTTGTCCAGTTCTGCCTCGCCGATCTCGCCTGCCGCCACGCGCTCCACTTCGGCATCCAGTGCAGCCTGCACTTCTTCGGGTCGGCGACCATCCCGCACGGTGACCATGATGCTGAACAGGTACGGATCAACTGAAGGGTACAGTCCGCCGCTCACGCTGCTCGCAAGTTCAGTTTCCACCAGAGCCTTGTACAATCGCGAGGTTCGGTTGCCAATCCCGTTTCCCCCAGGCGCACTTGCTCCCGCCAGCACACTATCCACCAGCGCCAGCCTGAACCAGTCCGGATCAGTGGCAGCGGGTGCGCGGTAGCCGACAAAGACATACGCGGCATTACCCTCGCGTTCGACCCGCACGGTGCGTTCACCGTACTGCGGCGGCTCAGTCCGCGTCACGGGCGGCGGCTGTGGTCCGGGAGAAATGTGCCCAAAGTGACTTTCTACCAGCCTGAGCATCGTCCCCGTCTCGAAGTCGCCCACCGCTACCGCGATCGCATTGTTGGGATTGTAGTAGGTTCGATAGTGCTGGTACAGGTCATCGCGGGTAATGGTGCGGAGATCCGCCATATCGCCAATGATCGGATGATGATAGGGGTGTACGCGGAAAGCCAGAGCGCGCGTTTCTTCGTAGAGCCAGAAAGTCGGCGAATTCTCCGATCCCTCGCGCTCGGAAATGATGACCGTGCGCTCCTTCTCCACTTCCTGCGGATCGAAGCGAGCATTGGTCATGCGGTCAGCTTCGATCGCCAGCGCCAGTTCGATATGCTCCGCGGGCATGGTCTCGAAAAAGGCGGTGTAATCATAGGAAGTCTGCGCGTTCCACACCCCACCTACCCGCTCGATCAGACTATCAACGGTACCCGCAGAAAAGCGGTCAGTGCCTTTGAACAGCATGTGTTCGACCCAGTGTGAGATGCCCGTTTTGCCAGTCGTTTCGTTACGGCTACCGACCCGGTAGAGCATCCACCAACTGATCACAGGGGCCGTGTGAACTTCTTTCAGGAGCACGATCAACCCGTTGTCCAGCACATGCCGGCTTACCTGGGAATTTTCGTTGGCCATATAAATTGCGCCAGGGGATACCGGACTTCGGCCCGGCGGAGGACGTACAAGATGTGTCAGGCAGTGTGCCGCGCTTTGGTTTACCTCACGCCCAGCCTCGCTTCGCCCGACTCGCTCTTTCCTCCCGCATAAAGAGAAAGCGCGCAAGTGCCGAGCAGAGGTGAGGTACACCCCCGCGTCAAGTCAATCGCTGACAACCTTTGCGCGCGCCCCGGTGAGGAATGGCGCTCGCCTCCCTTCTTCTATTGCCTTACAGTTCCTTGCCACGCGGTCGAGTGCCAAGCGACACAATTTGTCGTCACGAATTCTCCACGGCATGCAGATCAGGTTACCGTGCATAAGTTTAGCAGGGATGCCCGACTGGAGCACCCCTGCTTGTGTCCTGCTATACGTTTATTGGCGCGCACTCAGCGCAAAGCCGCTCCGTCATAGCCACGCCCGATACCGCGGTACTGAAAGCCCAGCCGACGCATCTCCGCTGGCTCGTACAGGTTGCGCCCGTCAATCAATACAGGTGTGCGCATGGAGTCCTTGATCCGCTGCATGTCCAGTTGCATGAACTCATTCCACGGTGTGACCACGATCAGGGCATCGGCACCCTCAGCTAACCCGTAGGGATTCTGAGCCATGATCATATAGGGCATGATCCCGCGCGCCACCTCCATGGCGACTGGGTCATAACCGCGCACCTCTGCCCCATGGTTGTGCAGATATTCGGCGATGGTGATCGAAGGCGCTTCGCGCATGTCGTCGGTATTCTGCTTGAAGGCCAGTCCCAGCAAGCCGATCACGCGCCCTTCCACCTTCCCCAGCAAATCGTGCACTTTCAGGAGAACATGCTTGCGCTGATAGGCATTGATGTCCATCACTGCCTGCAGCAACTGTGGGTGCTTGCCGTGCACCTGTGCCATATAGGCGAGTGCCTTCACATCCTTGGGGAAGCACGAGCCGCCGTACCCCACCCCCGCTTCCAGAAAATGATGTCCGATGCGCTTGTCGAACCCCATGCCCCGCGCCACTTCCTTGACGTCTGCCCCCAGCGCTTCACAGATGTTGGCGATTTCGTTGATGAAACTGATGCGCGTCGCCAGGAACGCATTGGAGGCATACTTGATCATCTCCGCGGTGCGCAGATTGGTGACCACAATGGGTGCGCGCAAAGGTAGATGCAGTTGTGCCACCCGCTCGGCAGCTTCCTGATTCTCGGAGCCAAGTACCGTGCGATCCGGATTGAGAAAATCGCTGATAGCTGATCCTTCGCGCAAGAACTCAGGACAGCTCACCACGGCAAAGTCAATGGGCGTCGGCTGATTCTCGCGGATGATGTCGGCCACCCAGTCGCCTGTTCCCACGGGCACTGTAGACTTGTTGACAATGATCATGGGATGATCCATGGTCTTGGCAACCGCCTCGGCGGCCATGCGCACATACTTGAGATCCGCTTCACCATCCACGCCCTCCGGTGTGCCCACAGCGATGAAGACGAACTCCGCGTCTTTCAGAGCTTCCTCATAGGACGTGGTGAATGACAAGCGATTCGCCTTGACGTTGCGCGCCACCAGTTCAGCCAATCCCGGTTCGTAGATTGGCATGATCCCTTTCTTCAGGTTTTCGATCTTGGCCTCGTTGATGTCCAGGGCCACGACTTTGTTCCCCAGGTCGGCGAAGCATGCGCCAGTCACCAGGCCCACATAGCCCACTCCAACTACGGTGATGTTCTTCATGGTTTCTCCCTCATGTGTGCTCAGGGCAATTTGTGATAGATTTCACGAATGGAGTATACCGCGAAATTATCCCACGGCCAGATAAGATTCCCTACGCTTTCCCCACGCTACCTCCTCTTGTTCCCTCGCCAGCAAGGTCCCGCAGCACCAGTGCGGCCACGTCTCGCCCCATCTCCACTGCGTAGTTGGTGCCACGATCCCAGGGATAGACCTGACTCATGCTGGCGAAGTACAGCCCTCGGATCGGCGTGCGCAGTTCCGGCAATTGCTGCGATTGATTGACAAAAGGAACGGGTTGCGCATATGGCGTGCGAAAGACCCACCATTTCCTGATCCACTGCGCCTCGAATGCTGGGTTGAAACGAGGCAGAACGCGCTGAAATCGCGCCACCAGTTCTGCTTCATCGAGATGCAGATATTCGTGGTCGGGCACTACATAATCGCCGCAGTACACCAGATGGTCGCCCCCGTAGTGCTGCGCGTCCATGTAGTTGGTGTGCTCGACCAGCGCCAGAAACGGGAATTCCGAGTTGCGCTTGTCGGGCTGTGACGCGGGCAGGCTCAGCCAGTACGTGCCATCGCGCAGCAGTTGGTGCTTGAGCGCAAAAATGACCACCACGGCTCCCATGCTCTGCAGACCGCGCAGCTTTTCGGCATACGGCCCTTCCAGTTGAGGCGCAAGGTGCAGCATTGCCCGTGGTGACGATGTGCTGATCACCACGTCGAACTCCTCGACCTGCTCCTGCACCTGCACGCTCAGCTTTCCATCTGTTTTTCTCTCAATCTGCCGTACGGGTGAATTCAGGTGAACCCGCCCCCCGTGCTGCTGCACATGCTCCGAGAGCAACTCCAGGAACGCCTGAAATCCCCCGACAAATGTGCCGAGCCGCGGCGTGCGTTTGTAGATACGCGCCCACATCCAGGCCATGTTCACCTGATCATAATAAGTTCCGAACTTGCCGATCAACAGAGAGCGCCACAGAGTTTCATAGGCTTCGCGCCCCATAGCACGCCGCAGCCAGCGCTCAGCCGTCACCCGTTCCAGCGGACGCCAGTTCCTGGTCAGGCGCAGGTACAACCCTGTTACCCCATAGCGTATCTTGGCGGGCCAAGAAAGCGGTAGGCGCAGGTTGGCTACAACGATGTTGGGGCGATCCATGGGATAGACCTTGCCGTTCAGCCACAGCGAAGTAGTCGGGCGGGGGAATAACACCCGATCCTGCGCTCCCAGTTCGGCGATCAGGCCCAGGATTGCATTGTCACTGGCAAACCAGTGATGATAGAACTTCTCCAACGTCCATTCCCAACGCTCGTCCTTAAAGCCAGCCGCCAGACCGCCCACCTCTGCCCCGGCCTCATAGAGATCAACGCTGATACCCTGCCGTGCCAGATCGTAGGCGGCAGCCAGCCCAGTGGCCCCAGCCCCAATGATTGCCACCCGCTGCATCAGGCAACACCCTCTCGTTCCAACGCGACCGCCTGATCCGACGCCTCCCCCTCCCCCACTGCCTGTTGGGCGCGGGCAAAATCCTGCCAGCTCAGTCCCTTGCGATACAGATAATAGAAGCCCAGCATGGTGATCGGCAGCCACAAGGCGGCGTGAAGCACCAGTGTATAAGACGCCGCCGTCGTTTCTTTCACGCCGTAGGCAGTCAGCGTCTTGATCCCTGGCGTATCGAAGGTCCCCACGTAACCGGGTGACGAGGGCAGAGTCGTCGCCAGATTGACAACAGCGGTCATTACCATCAGTACAAAGAAGCTCACCTCGAAATCGAAAGCGTGCATGACCAGCCAGTACTTTGTGGTCTCGGTGAGCCAGATGAACACCGAGGACACCAGCGTCATGAAGAGATCGCGCGGGTGACGCAGGTTGTCCAGGCCGAGCAGAAAATGGTCAGCCAGCCCCTTGAAGCGAACGCTCAGACCAGCGGGCAGCAGCCGGTCGAAGACTGCGCTATAGAGCCGGCGCATGGTCTGCGGGCGCAACGCCACCCACAGGAAAGCCAGAAAGGCCCCCCAGAACAGGAGGGTCGAGAAGAAGACCACGTCACGCAGCCAGGACTCTTGAAAGTCAGCAAATGGCAGCGCCACGAATACAAAGATAAGCATCACCAGGCCGTCGAAGATGCGCTCCACCACGATTGTCGCCAGGCTGGATGACATACTCACCTGTTCGTCACGCTTGAGCACATAGGCGCGGATCACCTCACCAGCCCGAAAGGGGTAGACATTGTTGCCCATGTATCCGATGACGACGATAGGGAACAATCGGCGCAGCCTGATACCTTTGATCGAGCGCAGCAAGTAGTGCCAGCGCCAAGTGCGACCCCACACCGCCAGAAAGTACACCGCGGCTCCTGCCCCCAGCCAGCCCAGGTGAATGCCGCGCATACCATCCCAGACTTCTGATAGTTTGAGTCCACTCAAACCGAAATACAGGAACACCAGGCTCACTACGAGTCCGACGACCAGTGTCGCTGAGCGGCGACCGGCGCGCAGCACATCGGACTTTGTCACGGCTTCTGTTCCCTTCCGCGTTACAGACGACTAGAGCGAGTATTTTACCCGAAGAACCCTTCCCGAACAACCGGCAATCTGCGATATCGCCTACCGATCTTACACAGGAAGGTCACCCATTCCCCAATCCTGCAGGCCCCAAAAAGAAAGTGGCCCGCCTTGCGCCGAGCCACCTCGAGCAGAAAATCTCTCTTGAAGGTCGAGCTAAGAATCTACGTTCATGGACTCAGGGAGCATGCCCGCGAGAATTCGTTCCAGCGCCATGGTATGGCTGCACACCCCGCGCGACTGGAAGAAACTGCAGTCGCATCCCCATTGCCCCTGCGAATAAGTCACTGTATGAGGGTTATTATCTCCATCAAACGTCACATGAAACGATACAAAACGAATTCTGTCGCGTTGCTCGGCATATCGCTTCGCCTTTTCGATCTTGCTGATCATCCCGTAGTCCATCTGTGTGCTCCTTCATCGCTCAAGCGAACAAAGCCCTACAAAGCACAAAGCACCCTGACACTGCCAGCGTGCTTTGCCTTCTACTTCTTGTGTGTATGTGTGTTGCCACAAAACGCATACTCGCTTGCAGGACACCGATCGAGTGATCAGCACCTGCCTCCTCGTGTTTGAGAACTGTTTAGGTCAGTATATGAGACTTCAGAATCAGAGTCAACCCACTGTTGAGTTGCGATGGTATTAGAAAGCGGCACGCTACGGGCTGTCCGTGACCACCAGCTTTGCCCCACCACGCAACCATACGTCCAACACGTACTGGAATGCCTCTACGTTACGGCGCTTCAATTCTCCGTCGCGGAGCAAGTCATAGCGGAAGCTGTCATAGACGTACTCCGGCTCACCGCTGCCCGGCTCCAGTTTGACGTCCAGGGCCATCCCTTCTGGCACAAACAGTTCCAGGTCGCCTCCGCGCACTGTCAGGCGGCCTTGCAGCACATCGCGCGTGGGCAACCGCACCACAGCGTCGCCGCTATCGGTCGCCAGTTCCAGGCGTTCGACTCGCAAGGCGCTCAGGTCAGCGCTGACATCACCGCTATCTCCGCGCACGCGCAGGCTGTTAATCGGCACGGAGGTCGGCAGCAGAATCTCGACGGATCCTCGCCCGTAGTCACTCAGTCTGGGAATTGAACTGCGCGCTTCTTCAGCCAGTGTCAGGACACCTGTGTCACCTTCGACAGTCCATTGCAGAGTCACACGGCTTTCGCGACTGCCAGTATACCGGGCGCTGACCGCATCGGTTGCCTCCGCCGCGGCAATCGTCACTGAGGTACGCAGCACCTGCGCCTCTACCCGCACTTGTGCCACTTCTGCGCCCAAGGTCTGATCGAGCGCCTGCACGTTCTCTGTGCGCTGCACATCCGCCCGTTGCTGATAGGCAAACCAGATCGTCCCAGTCACCAGGGCCACGGTCAGGAGCAGGCCGAGCCAGTTTGCTTCCAGGCTGACACGCCCTACCCGGAGGCGCTTTCTTCCCACCAGAGCATCGAACGCAAACAGGAACAGCAGCGCTGGCCAGGCTCGCCGCAACAGATCGCGGACGGCGTCGGGAATGATCCCCGCCACCGCCAACAACCAGACCGTGCCGATGGCCATGATCAGCAGAGGCCACATGATCTGTCGGCGAGCAACGGTCATGCTGCCCTCCAGAGCTGTTTGATCAGCAAGACAAAGCCAAACCCGATCACCACCAGCGGCAGGAATGCGTCACCGCCGGTGCTGGAGAGGATGCCCAGATTCCGCGCCAGGATGATCAGGCCCATGATGATTACCGCTATGCCCACCAGGACTACAGTCTCCGGCAGGCTGACGCGCTCGTCTTTTTCCGCGTCAGCAGGGATGTCCGCCAGAGTCTGCGCGGGCAAAATGAACCACAGCGCCAGGTAGATCAGGGCACCGGTGCCTGCCGTGAACAGCCCCAGGACCACGAACAGGGCACGTACCCACCAGGGGCTGACGCCTACATAGGCCCCTAATCCCCCACACACACCGCCCAGGACTCGATCGGTGAGATTGCGCGTCAATCGTTGCCCCCACATGGGCGCTCATCCTCACATCCACTGTGCACTGTATGCCACTATACCCTTTCTGTTACATTGCGCAAGTAGAAACCCCGGCTTTCTGGCCTCCCACTCTCCCAGCCCCTTCGTCCCCTGGTTTGCGCTAGAATAGGTCGGCCAACATCTCCATTGCAGGGGAGCGCTTGCCTGCATTGGACCACCCGAAAAGGAACTCGCTTCATGCCCTCGATTGAATTCTACCCCGTGTCGCAGGTGGACTTTGAGGCCTTCACCGCCGCCTTCAACCGCGCCTATGCGGACTACTACTCGCCCATCGTGATGACTGCAGGCTCGTTCCGCACCCTCATTCGCTACGATGATGTAGACCTGGATGCCTCCGTCGCCGCGGTCGAAGGAGAACAAATAGTGGGGACAGGGTTGTTGGGGCTGCGCAGCCGCACCGCCTGGATCGGCGGTATGGGTGTCATTCCCGAACGGCGGCGACAGGGGATCGGTCGTCGTATGATGCACTATTTGCTGAACCAGGCCCAGCACCGCGAAGTCGCCGAAGTACGGCTCGAAGTCATCGAACAGAACCAGGGGGCCTTTCACCTATATCACCAGCTAGGATTCGCGACCGTCAGGCGGTTGTTGGTGCTGCAGCGCCAACCTCAATCACTGACACAGCCCGACTCTCGCTACACAATACGCACCTGGCCCGCCGCCGAGTTGTTGCGCTATTTCGCCCCCTTTCACGACCATCCCAATTGCTGGCAGCGCGATTTGCGCTCCCTGCAACATCGCGCCAGCCTCTTGCGTGGCTGGGCCGCCCTCTATGGCGAAGACCTAGTAGGCTACGCTCTCGGCTGGAGCCATCATACGGAAATCAGGCTGGCCGACCTGGCCACTCATCCAGCATACGACCGCGCTGCCATCACCCAGGCCATTCTCGCCCATCTGCACCGCTTGCAGCCCGAAGCGCTCGGCCTCAGCTACAACGTGGCCGAAGACGACCCAGGATTGCCCGCTTATTTGGCAACAGGCTATGAAGTGATCCAGGTCCAACTGGAAATGCGGCTCGTGTTGTAAGGGCTGACGAAGCCCCAGAGTCGCGAGCCTGCCAGGAAGCCATAGTGTAACCGTTGGGTTTACGGAATGCCTTTGCGCTACAATCGCAGCGTTTGTCCGTATCCATCTTCGATAACGAGCTATGGCAATGACCCGATCACATCATTTCCGCTTACCCACTTTGATGCTACTGGGCATCACGATCCTGACATTCACCGGCCAGGCGCTGCTAGCCCCCGCTGCATTGGCCCAGGGCACCGCGTCTGAGCTGCGCGTGGCCATGCCCGCGCCCCTTTCACTCGATCCAACAACTCTGTCCCGTTTCGATCTCTCCACACGCGACGTAGTCGAAAACCTCTTCGTCGGATTGACGCGCTTCAATCCGGCCACGGCGCGGATAGAGCCTATGCTCGCCAGGAGTTGGTCGGTGAGCGAAGATGGCCTGACATGGACGTTCGAGCTGCGCGAGGATATCAATTGGGTGCGTTACAATCCCCAGACTCAGGCGGTCGAGGTAGTACGCCCTGTTGCTGCCGGGGATGTCGTCTATGCCATTCAACGCGCCTGCGATCCTACCCGTCCCTCGCCTGTTACAGCCAATCTGATGGTCATCCGCGGTTGTCTGACCGTCGCGAATGCGTTTCCGCAGGTCATCAACGATCTGTTCATCGCGCGCGAGATCGGTGTACGCGCTATCAGCCCGCACACCTTGCAGATCGAACTGCTATTCCCCACCGGCTATCTGCCGAGCCTCCTCAGTACGCCGGAATTCCGCCCCCTGCCCCGCGAAGCGGTGACCGCTGCCCAGGACTGGACGCGCCCATCTACCATTCTGACCAGCGGTCCCTATGTGCTGCAAAGCTGGACGAGCGAAGAGATGGTATTGGTCAGGAATCCCTTCTGGCCAGACCCCTTCGCGGGCGGTATTGAGCGCGTCTCTCTGTCGTTCACCGATGACGCGAACAGCGTCGCGTCCTTGGCCGCGGCGGGCCGCATTGATTTCGCGCGACTCTCAGACGCGGAGATCGGGCAGGCACAGGTGATCGCACCAGATCGTCTGCATATCGAACAGGGTGCCACACTGACAATGCTGGGCTTCTCGTTTGAGCGCAGTATGGTCGGCCAACCAGAAGTACGCCGGGCGCTCGCCGCTGCGCTGAACAAGAGCATCCTGGCCGCAGAAGTCTTCGGCGCGGAGATGCTGCCGGCGACTGCCTTCACTCCCACCGGCATAGTCGGCTCACCTGCCGGGTCTGGTCAGGATTCCACGGGAGACGCCGCACTGGCCCGGAGTCACTATGAGGCAGCCGGGTATTCGAATTGTGCCGGGATGCCCGAACCGCTTACGCTCTGGGTTGCCGACGACGATCCGCGGTGGCTCTCGCTGGGACAGGCGATCGCCGGCCAGTGGGCCGCAGCGCTGGGGTGCAACCCCAATCTCTTCAAGGTTGAGACGGTGTCGCGCACCCTGTTGATCGAGCTGGCGCACTCGAACTACGACGCAGAGAAACTCACGCGCCCGCACGCCTGGCTGGGTACCTGGAGCGCCGACTATCCCGACGCCAACGCCTGGCTTAACGACGCCCTGCACTGCCGCTACGGTTACTTCCGTGTGGGGCGGGTTTGTGATTCCGCTGATGACTTGCTCGACCGCGCCGGTAGCGAGGCCAATATTGCCCAACGCGCTCAGCTTTACGCGCAGGTAGAGCAACTCTTCTTCGCGCCGGAAAGAGGCAGCTTTCCAGCGATTGCGCTGCTGTTCTCCGTCAATGCCTGGCTCCAGGCCCCCACGCTGGACAACGTCAACGCGACTACCGCGGCTCGCTTCGACACCTGGACTCTGTCTGGCGCAGAATGACGGTGGCATGATACCAGAGGAAAAGGGCGAGCCGTGTCTACCCGCTGGCTCGCCCTGCACCATATCTCAATTGGACCGCGCCTGGAAATTCACATAATACGAGGTAACTGTGGTGACCACCCCATCATCAACAGACGCCTGGCACGAATCTGCCTCCACCGTCGGCGCGTTGGACACCAGGCCGGGGATAGTCACCGTGTAGCTGCGCCCGGCCTCCATACTGAAATCGGCATAGCCCGCTTCGCGCTCCGGTTTCAGACCAGTGAAGAAAGTGTCCGCTTCGTTGCCGCTCCACGTCACTGTGACTGGAATGCCCGGCACCCCGTTGCCCCGCACATCATAGACGCGCACCTCGATGATGCCAGGCCGTTCAGGGTCACAGAACGACTGCAAGCGGGCCAGTGCGAATGTTCCAGAAGCGGGTGTGCTGGTAGGTACTACAACCACTGCGCCTGCCGGAGTAGGACCGGGTACAGTAGGTGTCTTGGAGGGAGGCGGCGTCAGTGTAGGCGTCGGGGGAAAGGTTGGCGTGGGAGGCACAATAGTGATCGGTTCGGGCGTCGGATACAGCCCATCCGCACAACCGCTCCCACCCTGAGGACGATACAGTTGCTCCAGAGCGCGGATCACGCGAATGTCGCTGTTGGTCACTGTCTTGCCCTGCTTCACCCGGTTACAGGCAACTTCTGCCACCACTTCCCAGATGTTGCGGTTGGGGCTGACAGCGCGCAGGCGATCAGCAGCCAACAAGATATCCTGATTCTGCGCATAGCTGAGCGCCACCGCCACCACATAATCCTCGCGGGCAGCCGCGCTCAACTGCCAGGGAGCTGTATTGCGCTCGATGACTGGGTCAATCTCCCAGGTGTACACCAGGCCAGCGGCCAATCCCAGGGCCAGACCAAGCGCCAGCGCCCACCACGAAATCCCTCTGCTGGTGCGAACGTGTTTGCTGCTGGTCATGGCCACTATCCCTGAGGCACAGGAGCAGGCGTGGGGGTAGGACGATAGAGTTGCATGATGGCGGGCAGGTTCTCCGGCCCGATCAATGCCTCCACGAGCGCTACCATGACAGGAATCGCGGGGATATTGCTCTGGCTGATGTAGCGCTCGGTCAATTCGATGACATAGTCAATGGTGTTGGGCTTGCCCAATGGCCGCAGACGCTCAAGCGCCGCCTCAATGTCACGATCCACCTGATACCCCTCCGCCACCATCAGCGTGTACTCTTCCTGATAGCGCGGGGCAAGTGCCGCAAGCGGACTGTTCCGATATTCCACAGGGAACGGCCCCCACCCCAGGAAGATTCCCGTGGACAGACCAACCAGCAGCCCCACCAGCAATGATCCGATGCATCGTTTCGCCATGGTATCCCGTCACGTCCTTGGGGCGCGTGCAAAATGTTATCAGGCCGTTTGCTACACACTCCCGCGTCAAGCAAATCGCTGACAACTTTGCACGCACCGTCCTTGTAGACCGGTATTCTCCCCCCTGTTATAATCTTCTCTGCGACTTCGGACAAGAAGAAAAAACGCAAGGGCCGGGAAGCGCATATCCCCGGCCCGGTATTGAGTGGTGCCGAAGGTGGGAGTCGAACCCACACGGGAGTTACCCCGCGCGATTTTGAGTCGCGTGCGTCTGCCTATTCCGCCACTTCGGCCAGTCGGTTGATAGTATATGCAGTTTTTCGCTTGTCGTCAATGCCGGGGCCGCCTGACACATGGCAGAAACCCAACTCATTGAGGCCGCCAGGCGAGGTGATCTCTCCGCCTTCAACCGCCTGGTGTTGACCTACCAGGATATGGCCTATTCGGTCGCTTATCGCATTCTGGGCGACCCCGATACCGCCGCCGATGCGACTCAGGAAGCTTTCATCGCTGCCTACCGTAAGCTGCATCAGTTCCGTGGCGACCAGTTCAAACCCTGGCTGGTGCGCATTGTCACTAACGCCTGCTACGACGAACTGCGCCGCCAGCGCCGCCGTCCCGCTGTGTCGCTGGAAAACTTCCACGAGACGCAGTCCGCCGAAGAGCCTGTGCTGCACAGTCACGCCGAGCATCCCGAACAGTACGTCCAGCGCAGCGAACTCAATGCGGCCATTCAGAACTGCTTGAATGGCCTACCCGACGATCAGCGCATTGTCACCGTGCTATCGGATATCGAGGGATATTCTTACCAAGACATAGCCTCTATGACCGGCTGGCCGGTGGGAACGGTCAAGTCGCGGCTGAGCCGTGCCCGCGGACGGCTGCGCGACTGTCTGCGCGCCGTACGGGAACTTTTGCCCGCCGAATACCGTCTACAGACAGAACAGCCTCGCCAGACGGGCGAGACAGAACAGGCACTCTGAGCCAGGTACCATGCCCAACACACCGCTTCCCGATCGCGATCTTGAAATGCTCTCCGCCTATTTGGATGGCGAACTGCGCCCCTCAGAAAAAGACGCGCTCGAAGCACGTCTGGCTCGCGACGAGACGCTGCGCGCCGTGCTGGACGAATTGCGGGCCAATCGGCTGTTGTTGCGGCAGGCCCCCCGCCTGAAAGCTCCGCGCAGCTTTACCCTCGATCCTGCCGTATTCGGCCAGCGTTACCCCTGGTGGCGACGAGCGTTTTTTGGCAACCTGTTGCAGGTCAGCGGGACGCTTGGTGCAGCCGCAGCGATCGCGCTGATCGTGATCGGGCTGGTGATGAACATGAGTCAGCAGCCCGCCCCGGCTGTCAGTCCGCTTGCAGAACTGGAAGTGGCCTCACAGCCCACGCAGGTTACCCCCTTGTTCACCGCGACCCCTCCGGAGACTGCCACCCTGCTGCCCCAGGGTACGCCCACGCCCTTCCCGACAGTCGCCTTACCCGCAGCCTCTGCTGCCGAAGAGGCCGCGCTGGCTGTTCCCGCGCCCATGTTGGAGCAGCCGGAACAACTTCCGCCCTCTCCTTTGCCAGAGATGTTCCCTGCTGACACATTCTCTGCAGAAGAAGGCGCTGGCGAAGCCGGAGCGTTCGGAATGGCCGCACCTCCCGGCGAAGTGCAGATGCGCGATGCGCCTGCGATGACAGCCGTGCCCGCGACTATCGCCGGCAGCCCTCAGCCCACACTTGCCGCTATGGCGACGCCAGAGATTATCACCGGGAATGCAATTGTAGCCCCGCCCAGCCCTTCGCCTGAGACGTCGCAGCCAGAGCGCGCCGCCGAACAACAGGTTTCCCCCTCCGAAGACAGGCCTCTGGCACGCTGGCTGCTGATCGGAGGAGGGGTTGTGCTCCTGGTGTCCGGAGTACTTTTTGCCGCTGGCTGGTGGAAAGGCCGCCGTCCATGAGATACCCGGCCAACTACTGCCAGGTCTGCGGAAATCCGCTGGAAGATCGCTTCGCACACGGCAAGGTGCGGCGTGTCTGTCCATCCTGCGGCTTCATTCACTTCGAGGACCCCAAAGTAGCTGTAGTTGCCGTGATCGAAGACCGAGGGCGGGTGTTATTGGTACGCCGCCGCTTCAATCCGGAAAAGGGCAAGTGGGCCTTGCCAGCAGGCTTCGTGGATGACAGTGAAGACCCCGCCCAGGCCATTGTGCGCGAGGTCAAAGAAGAGACTGGCCTTGAAGTCGCTGTCACCGGCCTGCTAGATGTCAGCGCAGGCACAGG
>CAKZOB010000025.1 GCA_937135955.1 uncultured Anaerolineales bacterium
CGCCCGTGTCCACCTCGATGACCAGTTCAGGCCGGTTCCCTAACGCTTCCTTGCTGTTGTAGTAGACGCTATTGGTGGACGAATTCGCCAGGCCGAAGCTATACGTCCCGTCGCCCGCAATGGCCGCCGTCACGTCCCACTCCACCCAGGCGTTGTTGTCCACTGCGCCCGCCGTTGCCAGCGGCGCACCGCTGAGCACCGGCGCGTTGTTCCAGGTGATCCCCAACTCCGTCCACACCCCACCTGTCGCATACTCGTTGGACACAGCGTACACCCGTCCGGCGTCCGGCCCTCCGTCGTAGGCGTACAGCCGCAGCGTCGCCCGCGTCACCGTCCCCGACACCCCCACCACCGTGAACTTCAGGTAG
Organism: uncultured Anaerolineales bacterium; assembly: GCA_937135955.1. Taxonomy (GTDB): domain Bacteria; phylum Chloroflexota; class Anaerolineae; order Aggregatilineales; family Aggregatilineaceae; genus UBA2029. The sequence continues at coordinate 369 of CAKZOB010000025.1, forward strand.
CTGCGGTACTCCTCCGTGCTCGTCAGCCGCGTGCGCAGGTAAGGCGACGTACCATAGTTGTTGTTCGGACTGACCGAGTACACCCGCGCGTCGTCGCCCGGCGCAAAACGCAGCACCGAGGGCGGCACCGGCGTATTCGTCGCCGTGAAGGTCGCCGTCGGTGTCCAGGTGTTCGTTGGGGTAGCGGTGGCCGTCGGCGTATTGGACGGCGTCGGCGTGTTCGATGGTGTGGGCGTGTTCGACGGCGTCGGCGTGTTCGATGGTGTGGGCGTATTCGACGGCGTCGGCGTGTTCGATGGTGTGGGCGTGATAGACGGCGTGAAGGTGTAGGTCGGCGTATTGCTAGGGGTAGCGGTTGGCCCCCCACCACCTGATAGATCGAGGAAATTATGATAGTAAAAACGGGTCGAGCTATTGCTGGCCATCACCACCAGGCCAGTGGTGCTGTTCACGTTTTGCTTGGTAGAAGTGGGATCATTGGTCTTAGACGTAGATGAGTTACTGATAAAGACCGTGCCCTCGCCGGGCGGAAAAGCGATGTTGTTGATATCACTCTGCTTGTGATAGACTGCCCCGCCGCTCTGGCCAGATGTGGCGAACATATGCACCACGCCATGTTCTTCGTCGAGCACCACAATGGGCCGGGTGTGACTGTCTATACCCGTGCCAAAGGTATAGCGCGTCCAGCCTCCCGCAACCCCACGCACGTAGAGCACGATCATCGGGTTGTCACCGGTCAGACTGGTCTTAGCCGCCACGAACAGCCGCCCCTGGCTATCCACTGCTGCGTTCAGGTGATCGTCGGCCTGGCCGCTGCCCTGGATCATCACTTCTTGCTGCCAGGTGGTATCTGGAGCGCCGTCGTTGTGAATGGCGGCGTACATCGCATCGGCGATCTGATTGCTCCACAGCACCGCGATCTTGTTGCCCCCAAACGCGACGACCATGGCGATGTCGTCGCTCGACACATTGGATGCGCCCGAAGTCGGCAGCAAAAAGGGCGTGCCCCACGTGGCATCATCGCCCAGGCTGCGGTTGACCAGCACCTTGCGCGATTCGACATAAGCCACCCACAGCTTGCCCGTCGAATCCTTGGCGATGGTCAACGTCTCGGACTTACCCTGAGTCACAGTGACGGGAAAACCGGCATCAAGCGAATACTGCTGCGTGGCGCTGTTGTAGCTATAGCGGTAGAGCCGCCCCCAACTCGACTCAGAAGCGGGAGCAGCGCTGGTAGTGAACACATGGGACACCACGTAGAGTTTCTGCGTCGCCGCGTCCCACAGGGCATCGGCCTTGGTAGACTCGCGTTCGTCCACCGGCGTGCCAGTATCCGACCAGACCTGCGTGGCCCAGTTCAGGCGATAGATGCGATATTCGCCCGCCGCCTGGCTATAGAGCACGCCCCACCAGACGCCATCGTTCCACCACAGCTTGCTTTGCGGTTTCTCGCCCGTCGGCGTCGAAGTGGCTGAAGACCCGTAGCTGAAGTCTACATAGCCAACATTGCCATCCTGGGCAAAGGTGCGTGCTGGCTGACGCTCCACCAGCAATCCGTTTGCCGCCGCCAGGGTGAGCAGAACCAGCGCCAGCCCAAGCAAGAGGCGCGTTCTACCCCTTAACACCAAAGCCCATCTGCCGTTCATAGCCCCATCCCCATTCAACTCGAGGGCGGTGTTTGTGGCGGAGTCACCTTGCTGCCCCACCCGATCCGACAATGTTATAAAGATAGTTAGAGCAACATCAATGGGTCATTGTATCATACCTTCGGAAAAAAACAAAATTTGTCAAAATTTTCTCACTTTCTCGCCCCCGTACCTTCCGGATCGAGGGGCAACAGGCCCTGCTGCCCCTCGATGACCAGCCCCCTACTCGAGGGACTCCCCCAGCGCCCGGCGCAACGCCAGCGTGTCATAGGTCACCCACGCTTCGGCGATGGCTCCGCTGGCATCAAAACGGTGAATGACAGTGAAGCTCAGTTCGACGGGCAGGCCCGTAGGGGGGTAGTCGTAGAACTCGCTGGCGAACGTGCCGCGCAGCGTGGCCCGCACGGCCACATAGTCGCCCTCGGCGACGATGATCTCCGGCGTTACCTGCAGGTCGGGCATGGCCTCGCGCAACAGGTGCACGACCTCTGACAGGTCGGCGCGCGACAACTCCGGGCGGTCGGTCTGACTGATGGGCAGATGGGCCACAAAATCTGCCGCATAGAGCGTCTGAATGGCCGACGTATCTCCGTCGCTGAAGACATCCTCGATGACGCGGCGGATGGCCTCCTTGTGCGCCGCCAGCGTATCGCCGCCTTCTCCCTCTGGGGGGGAGACGGCAGGCGAAGGGCTGGCCGGGGCGGGCGTGCTGGTCGTCGCCGATGAAGACGACGAGGAGCGCGACAGCAGCAGAATGACGGCAACCCCAATCACCAGGGCGGTCAGCAGAATGACCGCGATTCCCGTGAACAAACGGTTGTGCACCATGGTCAGGCTCCTTAGACCCTCAGCGCGTCTTCGATAAATGCTGCGACGACCGTCAGCCGGCGGACTCGCTCAACACCGGTAGCGTCGAGAAATCCCCGTTGGGCGTCAGCAGGTAAGCCGCCACCCAGCCCGCGTAACGTGCATCCTGTACCCGTATCCACGCGCCGTCCGCCGTGCGGCCCAGCGCGGCCAGCGTGGTGCCATAACGCAGCGTAGCCTGGACGGGCGTGCTGGTTGAAGGCCCCTGGCGCAGATAGACGCCCGCCGTCGAGTAGATGGTGACCAGCATGTGCCTCTCCCACAGCGCGTCCGCAGGCGCGCGCGTCCGCGCGACGGGCACGGACAGGGGGCGACCCAGGCAATCCACAGGGCGAGCGTCCGCCTGTTCCGCCACACCCAGGCACACCGTCGTCAGGGCGCGCCCTGTTCCTGCGACGCGCAAGGGGACGCGCGCCTCCAGGACGCTGCCCACGGCCAGCCCTGCATCGGGGACAGCGGTCTGCCTCCCATCCGGTGTGCTCAGCAACGCCCCTTCCGCTGTGATGCGCACCGTCGCCCCGTCGTTGCGCGTCAGTTCCAGCCAGACCGGCTGGGCCGGATCATTGTACGTGCGGGCGAGCAGGTAGAGATAGCGGTCATCGGCAAAAGCGGCGACCTCGGCCAGGTCGTAGGCTCCCTCGCCCCCCTCCTGCTCGTCTGACGTCGGCGCGAGCGCCTGCCCTTCCCAGTCGGCGGGATCACCGTCTAGCGCGATCCACGTCCAGCCCGCTGGCAACGACGGCCACGCCTCTTCCGGCAGGCCCAGCAGCCACGCCGCCAGCCGCCCGGTGAAGATGGCGTTGCCGGGGTAGCGGACAACCGCTCCGTCGCGCGCCAGGCCATAGCCGTTCTGCAGCAGCTCGGAATCGCCCAGGATGGCGATCCGTGCGCCGGAGGAGGTGCGCATGGCCCGCGCAGCCACGGTGAACAGTCCGCCGGGCAGGTCGGTGCCCGCATCGTATTGCAGCGCGACCGCGGGCGTGGGCACCGCCCGCGTGCGAAAGACACCGCTATTGGTCTCGGCGTAGGCAGCCTGCACGGCCAGCAACGGCGCAGCAGCGCTGCCCACCCCCAGAGGGTCTACCGCCAGGCTGCGCGCCCCCCATACCCACACCGGCACATCATATTGCGCCAGCGGCGCGGTGATTGGTTCGCCGCTCAGTTCGGCGAAGGCCAGGCCATAGGTGTTCTCCAGCTTCTGGATCGAGCTGCCCGCATACCAGGGTTCGGTCAGGAACGTATCGCCCACCGTCAACCCGTAATCCTGCGCGATCAGCGGCCCCAGCCCGCTGCGGTTGTAGCGCGGGCGGACGTTGCGCCCCGCCAGAAAAAATTCTTCCGGATCGAGCGCCAGCAACAACGCTCCACCGCGCACCAGGTGTTGCCACAGATAGGCCGTCTCCAGCAGACGCAGGCTGCGCAGCGGACGCGCGATGACCACCACGCGCGCTTCTGGCGAGAGTGGCCCATCCAGCCGCGCGAACTGCACCCGCGCGCCGAGTTGCCGGAACTGATCGGCCAGTTGGCTGATGCCCACCGTCCCGATATTGGTCATGGCAGCCGTATCGAGCGGACGCCGTCCCTCTACCACCACGACTAGGGGACGTGTGTCCTGCTGCGCCCGCCCCACGCCGAGTCCACCGGCCAGCAGCGAGACTGCCAGCCCTATCATGACCACCCACTGTATTCTGCGCATAGAACGCTCTGCTCACTCCGCTTCAGCGGCGGATTCCTCGGTCGCCACAGGTGATGGCGCGGGGGTCGCGGTCGGCATAGGCGTGGGGAAGGTCAGCGGCACGCCTGCCGCGCCATCCGCGCCGACCAGCCAGGCCACCGCCTGCAACAGGAACTGCACATTGGCCGGGAAGACGAAAGCCGCGGTGTTGGGCGGTGAGGTGCGCAGCCCGCCGCCGTTGGTGGCGAAGTCGCGGTCACCGATGATGACGATGCGGCTTGTACGCTGCGCGTCTTCGGCGGCCACAGCCAGCGCCAACAGGTTGGGCGGCGTGTCTTGCCCGGCGGCATAGCCGATCTCGCCCACCTGCACATAGTCTATGTAAGCTGTCTCACCGTAGAACTCATCACCGGCGAAGAGCAACGGCGTGACCGAGAAGGGCTGAATCGAAGCGTCGAAGAGTATCGAGCGTGCGCCGAAAAAGGCCAGGTCGCCCTCGATGCCCTCCAGGATGGGATGTGCGGCCCGTCGGCCACTGGCCACGAAACCTATCGTCAATTCCCCCTGCGGCTCGCGCTCCACCACCAGGTCGCCGCGCGTGCTCACTCCGTAGTCGGCCCAGGTGAGCAACATCAGGCCGCGTCCGTCCTGAAACGCCTTGTTGTATTCGACCAGCGTCGAGCCTTCGGGCGTGTTGGTCACGGTCAGCGGCTCGGCCAGCACCAGCAAGGCTCCGCCCGCTTTCAGGTAGGCCCACAGCCGCGCGCTTTGATCATCGCCCAGGTCTTTCGTCGGCCCGGCGATCACTACCAGGTCGGCGTCGGCGGGGATGTCGCGCCGCCAGTCGAGCCGCTCGATCTGCGCGCCCAGGCTGCTCAGCAAACCCGCCAGCCGCGACAACCCCTGATCCGAACGGTCGAATGGACTCAGTTCTTTGTTGTCTTCGGAGAAATAAATGTGCACCCCGTCCAGGCGCGGCACTTCCTGCCAGAAACGCCCGGCCTGCAATGACGACGCCTGTATGGCGATGCCCACGATCACCATCATCACGCTGATAAATTGAAGGGAGCGGAAGCGGAATACACGAGTCATGGTCTTTCCTTTTCTCTTGTCCAGGTTTCGATACCAGTAGCACTCTACGGCGCAACAGCCGCGGCCAGCGCCGACGTAGCGGGCACCAATTGTGCGCGCAGCGCTGCCAGCGGCGTCTGCACGCCCACGTTGATCCGCCGCAAACGCAACGGATCGGCAGTGTGCAGGTCGTTGAGACCCCGTTCGGTGGTGAAGGCCAGCGCAAAACCGGCCAGCGCCAGTTGTGCGACGACCTGCGTGTCCACGCCCCCGCTGGGATAGGCGAAGATCGGCAACACGTCGCCGACCTCGCGGCGCAGGTCTTCCAGCGAACCGAGCGCCTCGGCCTGCGCCCGCGCCAGCGATACGCGGTTGATCAGCGGGTGCGTCTGCGTGTGCGCCCCCAGGGTCACGCCCTGGCGAGCGAGCTGACGCAGCGCGTCCCAGCCGAGCACAGTCGGTTCCGGCGGGGGCACCGGCTCACCGCAGACCGCGGCGATCCAGGCCATGGCCGCGTCGTGATCGAGCGTCTTGACGTGTTCGCGCAGGCGTTTGAAAGCGCGTCGCCGTTGCCCCGCCGACCCCAGCGGGATGCGCCCTTCGGGGGTATCCAGCGCGCTGCGAGCCGGATTGCTGACCGCCTGATACAGCCGATCCCACCAGAAAAGCCGCTCCGGATGATCCGGGTATGCTGTTGCGACGAACACCGTCACCGGCAGCCCCAGCCGTCGCAGGACAGGCCAGGCGTGCTCGGCGAAGTCCACATAGGCGTCGTCGAAGGTGATCAGCACGGCGCGCGGCGGCAGGGGCTTTTCTTCGCGCAGAGCGGCGAGCACCTCCTGCACAGAGACGACCTGATAGTGCCGCGCCAGGTACTCCATTTGTGCGGCGAAGCTCGCTGGCGTGGCGCTCAGCAACGACGGGCTGAGATACGGGCGCGCCCCCACTTCGTCCACCCGGTGATAGGTCAGCACGGCCAGCATATCGGCGTGCCAGCCATTCCAGCGTTCCAGCAGGCTCACCAGGCGGGCGAAAGGCTCGCTGCGCATGGCCATCAGCACCAGTCGCTTGATCATAACGTTTCCCCCTTGCCTTGACTGGCTTTGCTCCACTTCCGGAGCAGGTTACGGGCAATCTTCGGCAGTTCGGCCAGCGCCGGTCGCGGATCGTCCCAGGCGAAAGTATCGCTGCACACGCGCGGGTCAAACAGGCCGGGCAAAGCGGTCAGAGCCTCCCATCGTTTCGGCGCTTCCAGGAAGGGGTAGCGCCGCCGCCCGGCCAGCACCGCCAGCAACCAGACGATGTCTTTCTCCAGGTTGCGCGCCTTCACGCCCACCCGATAGCTGCTGTCTGGCGCGGCGGGCAGGGGCAACGGCGGACCATTCACCAGCAGGTCGGCCAGGCGAGCGGGGAAATCCATGCCGCTGAACACCGCCAGCGGGAGCGATCCCCAGACGCGCCCGTTGATCTCCATCAGGCGCGGGCCGCCCGGCCCTACCTTGAACTCGACCATGATCAGGCCCGTCCACTTCAGGGCCGCTACCAGCCGCCGCGAGTACTCGTAGAGCGTCGGGTCGAGCGGGACGCTCTGGCGCAGCGAGCTGGCCCCGCCCGTGATCGGCACTTCGTGCAGCCGTTTGTGCTGGAAAGCGGCCAGCGGCTGTCCCTCGTAGGCCAGCAACTCGACGCCATGCCCCACACCGGCGCAATACTCCTGCAACAGCACCGGGCAGCGCCCTTCAAAGCGGCTCATGACGCGCACCAGGTCGGTGGGGCTGGCTGCGTAGGCCACTTCCAGCACAGCAACGCCGCTGTCGCCCTGCTGCAGACGCGAGCGTTGCGGCTTGACCACCACCGGCCAGCGCAGTTCACCGGCGATCTCGTGCGCTTCGGCCACCGTCTGCACCGGGTACGAAAGCGGGACAGGCACGCCCAATTGTTGGGCCAGGGCCAGCGTCTGCCCTTTGTCGGCCACTGCTGCCAGTTGCGCGTCGTCGGGCATGGCCACGCGGCACACTCCGGCAAACTGTTGGCGCACCTTTGCCAGCAGCAACAACACGTCGTCGGTGACAGGGATGAGCAGGTCAACGCCCCGCTCGCGCACGACGTGGGACAGCGTCTCCACTGTGCCCGCGGCATCCTGCGCCGGATCGGGGTAGAGCACGCGCTCGGCTGCATAGCGCGAGCGAAACCCCACGCTGTGCGGGCTGGAATCAGCCGCGATGACCCGCCAGCCGCGCCGCCCCAGCGAGCGCATGATGGCGATGGCGCTGCCGCGATCGGCGTCGGTGACCAGTACCACGGATCGCCCGTCTTTCATGACCGCCCTCGCTCGGCATAGAAATCCAGGATCAGGCGCTGCGCCTCGGCCAGCACTGCGTCTTCTGGCTGTGTAGCATCTATCACGGCGAAACGGGGCATGTGCTGCCGCATTTCCAGGTACGCCCGGCGTCGCTCTTCCAGCACTTCCACTGATCCTTCCCCCTTGCGCGCCAGCAATACTTCCGCCGGCGCGTCCAGATAGATCATCAGGTCGGGGCGCGGATAGAGATGTTGCAACATCCAACCATGCAGACGACGGGCGAGCGGCCTGGGTTCGTCCGTCGGGGCAATGTCGTAGCTGTAGTAGTCCGGGAAGTAGTGCCGGTCGAACAGCACCACATAGCCGCGCCACTGGTAATACCAGGTCACCCCCTGGCGGAACCACTCTTCGGCCATGCGATTGCCCAAGGCCAGCAACGACTTGATCGTGCGCAGCGCCCGTTTGAGCGGATGACGTGGCATCTCGCCCCGCAGGCTACGCGGGTCGCGCGGGCCGTGCGTGTCGGGCGGCGCGCCCAACCGCTGTTTGATCGCGCGCAACAGGCGTGTAGTGGGCAGCATCACCGTGCTGGAATCGGGGCTGATGCCCATATACACATAGCGGGTGGGCAGGCCCAGTGTGTCGCGCAGCCGCCGACAGATGGTCGTCTTGCCGGAGCCGTCCGGCCCCACCACTGCCACCGAAAACATCCTCATCGCCGTCATCCTCACGAGTTGCCCGCCACTTTCTGCAACGCTTGATGCACCCGCCGGGCGCTGACTGCCCAGTCGAAATGAGCCATCACAAAGCGGCGCGCCTCGGCGTCGGGGGTCGGGTCGTCGGCCCGCGCCCGCAACTCCGCGCAAATCGTCTCCGCGAAACCAGCGGGCGTGCTGGCAACACGCAGTGGCGGCTGTGCGCCGTCCTCAGTATAGAGTCCCTGCGCGGCCAGCGGCGACGCGATCACCGGCACCTGCATGGCCATCGCTTCCAGCAGCTTGTTTTGAATGCCCGCCCCAAAGCGCAGCGGCGCAACGAACAGGGTCGCCTGCTCCAGGTAGGGCCGCACGTCGTCCACAAAGCCGGTCACCGTCACGCCGGGACGGCTCGCTTCCGCCAGCAAAGCCGGGCGTGGACTACGCCCCACGATCAGCGCGCGCGCATCGGGCACTTCGCGCTGCACCAGGGGTAGGATATCGCGGATGAGGTGCAGCGCGGCGTCCACATTGGGCGCGTAATTCATCGCGCCGGTGAGCACCAGAGTCCGCTCGCCCAGCGCGGGGGCGCGCCGCTGCCAGTAAACTGTATCCACCCCGTTAGGCACCACTGTCACGGTGGGCTGCGGGCCGCCCATCACCGCGTCGCGGTCACGCGCGGACGCAAACAGGCTATGCGCTGCCCGCGCCAGAATGCGGCGCTCCAACTGCCGCACTCGCATCAGTTTGACATGCAACGCCAGCCGCTTGAAGCCGTCGCTTACCGCGATCTGCCCGCGCAGGCGCAGCGAAGCCGCATCGGTGAAATCTGCCACGACGGGCGGTGTGCGCAGGCCATCAATGGCCGTCAGCGTTTCCTTGCCGCTGAACAGCACTGCGTCGAACCGCTCTTCGGCCAGCAACTGGCGGATGGCCTGGCGCATGGCTCGTTCGGGGGAGTGTCCCAGCAGTGCAGCGTTGACCCAGGCCAGCGCCTTGCCCGCCCGCGACCGTCCCCGCCCCGCGGAGCGAAAAGTCAGCACGCGCTCGGTGTAGGGGCGCAATGCCTCGGCGTGTTCGCTGCGAAAGGATGGCCCCACCACCGACAGCAGCGTGATGCGGTGCCACTGAGACAGCTCGCGGATCAGATAATAGTGGCGCAGATAACCGCTGGTCAGTGGAAAAGGAAAGCCGTTGGTCAGGTAGAGTACACGCATAGAGGTCTTCTGCATCCTGTTATGGCAGACTCAGGTGCTGCACGTTACGCAGCGCCTCTCCCCACAGCCAGTAATAGCGGTTGCTGCGCAGCCAGGCGGCCCGCTCGCCGTCGTCGCCCGTCCCCGCTTCAGCGCGAGTGACGCGCTCCCACAAAGACCACGTATAGCGCGCCCAGCATAGCACGAACAGCGCCCGCATCTGCTCCGCGCTCAGGCTCAGTTGACTGGCATAGCGGGCCAGGTAGGGGGCAGCCCATACCTCTGTCCCGAAGAAGGCCGCCCTGAAGGCCGCAACCTGCGCGCTCACTTCGTCCGCGCGTTGCCGGGCGAAGGCGACATAAGTCAGGAAGAAGAACAGGTCGTGCCCCGGCAGGCCATCCAGGCGGGCCAGTTCCCAGTCCACCACGCCCAATCCTCCCCCGCGACACAGAATCAGGTTAGGGTGGCTCAGGTCGCCATGTTCGAGTACCAGCGGCAGGCGACTGCCGCGCAGGTGCGCAGCCCATTCCAATGTCTGGTTCAACGCAGCTTCGTCCTGGGCTGTCAGCGGGAAACTCGTCGCGAAGGCAGCCGCCGGCTCTGCGATCAACCGCGCCCAGGCGACTTCGTCCAACTCCCCTCGCGACGGCGTCGCCGCGCTCAGCAGCCAGCGCAGACCAAGCTCGCTGCAATGTGTCGGATTGCGCCGCACCGCCGCGCGATCCATCAAAGGGCCGTTCAGCGCGGTCTCGATCAGCAGCGGAAACCCGCTCACCTCGGCAAAGGCGACGACCTGCGGAATGCCACGCCCTTCCCCATCCTGCAGCGCGCGCAATATCTCCGCTTCGTGTGTCAGCGCGGCCCCGTCATGAGCCAGGCGAGGCGCTTTGGCCACCAACACCGGCTCGGCCTTGCCCGCGGGCAGGATCATGGCGATCACATGGCGCGATGCCTGAAAGCGCGGCGTGAGCAGGACTGCCGTCAGTTGCTCCGGCACGCCCCACCGGGCGAGCGCCAGGCGTTCGCGGTGATCGCGCAGAAAGGTCAGCACGGTGTTCATGGCGCTGCTCGCTGTGCCACCAGGCTGATCGAGCGGGCCAGCCACAACAGGGCACCACTGCGCGCCAATCCGCCTACCAGCAGCGCCAAAGCCCTGCCCTGTGCGCCGCCCCGCCCCTTCAGCAGACCAAAAGTCAGCGCGCCCGCGTCGGCCAGAGGCAGGATACGGGTACAGCGGACGAAGTCCGGCCAGTGCCAGTGTTGCTGCACCGCCGCGAATCCCGCCTGCGGCAGTCGTCGCGCCAGCCGACGAGCCGCGCCCGGCGCACCCTTCACCTCCGCATAGAGCCAGCCGCCAGGCCGCAACAATGCCGCCGCCATTAGCAGATCATGCGGAGATGGGTTGACAAGGACTGCGGTATCGAAGGTCGCTCCCTGACCGGGCACCGCGCTGTCTGCCACCGTCAGCGCCACAGCGGACGCGCGCAGCGCAGTCAGCAGGTCGCTCTGTGCCTGCCCCAGGTAAATCACACGCCCCAGCGACGGATCGGGCAACAGGAAACGCCAGTCCAGCCGCCGGATCGCGTTCGGAGTACCGGGCTTCGACCCGGCAACCACTCCATCCGCTGCCTCTGACCGCACAGTCATACCTCGCCTCCACCTGCCGCGCCGTTCTCCACCAGCGGGCGCATCGCAGCAAAGAGCGCGGCCAGGTCTACCGGATAGGGGTGCGCGACGACCCAGGCGGGCCTGCCGGATAGCGTTTCGCTCAGCAAAGTCGTCAGGCGCGCTTCCAGCGCTTCGATCGCCTCATTGCGCCGCTCCGGAAAGGCGAAGCGATACATGCGGTACCATTCCATGAACGGCAGCCATTCGTAAAGCAGCGAATGCAACATCCGCCGCGCGATCTCTTCGGCGCTCACAGGCAGCACCTCGATTGCCGGGGACTCGTGCGTCACCATCCAGAAGAGCCGGTCGAAGCGCCCGGCCAACGCGCAGCGCTCCGCCGGGAAGAGCGCGCGCGGGTCAAGGTCGGCAAAGCGCTGCCGTTCCAGGAAGCGCGCCAACCGCCCTGGCACCAGAGCGGGCGTGCGCCGCCGCAACGTCGCCACCCCGCGCAATGCTGCCAGCCGCAGCCTATCGCTGCGACTCAGCCGCACACGGAGATCGGGGAGCTGCCGCAGATACCAGTCCCAGACACGGATCGGCTCTGGGATGCCCAGGGCGCGGCTGTCGTCGGCGGGCAGGTAAACCCATTCGTCGCCCACATAGTGCGCCCCCTGCCTCATGAAGGCGAGCAGCGCTTCGGTCTTGCCACCTTTCGACCAGCCCGTCGCCACCACGCCCGCGCCGTTGTAGGTGAAGGCGGCGGCGTGGAGCGGCAGCACTCCCTTGACGATCATCGTCAGGTTGATCAGCGGGATCAACAGGGGCACAGCGGGCAACCCTGTCTCGCAGACCACCTCGCACGGACTCTGCCCGGCCTGTTCCAGATTCAGCCGCACACGGGCCTGAGCTTTGTATTTGCTGCGTAGCACAAAGAAATCGTCGGCAGAAAACGCCGCTTCGCCCATGCCCAGGGTGCGCAGCGTGTCCGTGAGCGCCATTCGCTCGACGAAGCAAATCACGATATCTGGCGGTGCGCTCAGCGGGCGCTGAAGCGGGCCGAGTTGACGCGCGACTGCGCGCACGTCGCCCAGGCGGGCGTCGAGCAGCCGAATGCCAACCAGATTGTGCAGGTTGAAGTCCACCGTCCCTGCAGGCTGTGCCATCCCATCCCCGTTTCCACGAAATCCAGCGCAGAGAACCCTTGCCACCACCGCGCGGCAGGTAAAAAAGTTGTAAAGATTTTTTGTTGAATTTGGCTGTCTCTTGACGTGACCGAACGAGTTATATTATTATCCTAGCAGATTTATTTCAATTTGCCAGTATCTTCAAAAATTCAGAAGCGGCGAACACAGTGACGGCCTCAGGGTGGTGGGCCCGCGGTCTCGCCTCGCACAGCACAGCCTGCTTGGAGAATCGCCATAGTCAAACACTCGAAAACATCACAGGAAGAACATCGCTGTTTCCCCTGTAGCATTGACTTTTCCGTGACGCATTTTCGAGCATGGCTTAAGAATTTTCAAAATTTTTGTGAATTATCCCATAAAAAATTTTAAGATGCGGTCTTCCGTGTTACAATCATATCATCCTTTTATATGTATTATCCTTACCAATTGCTGTCAGCTTGCACAAAATGTGCGGGCGCACGTGGACTGCTGGCTTGCCAGAGGCAACACCGTTTGGAACAGTCAGCCGCCGTGAAGCTGCAGTTCGGCGGTACAGTCTGGGAAGCTTGTGACGCTGTTATGTTTTGGGACATTGTCGTCCTGTTGCGCAGGTAGTTTTAGTCGGTTCGGGGATGGGGTGTATGTTTCAGCTACGCATTCTTATCGTCGCCACCGCATTGTGGTTGATCTTCCTCTTTGGTCTGGCCCGTCCAGACCTCATCGGGGCTGATCTCTCGCCAGCCGTTTATGTCCTGGCCCTGCTGATCGTCGTCGGCATGTTCTTCCTGCCCGACCTGGGAGCGCAGCACTGGGCGATTGTCACTGTTCCAGGGGTGCTGCTCTATATTGGACTGGGGGCGCTTGGCCAGCTTGGGCATCCCCTGCTAGCCTGGCCGGAGACGCCCATCGAACTGATCGTGCTGTTCATCACGCAATTCCTCACCCGCACCATCTCCCTGGCAGTCGCCAAGCTGGAGCAGGTGCTGGAGAATGTGGTGATCAACGCCGACCGCACGCGCATCCTGTCCGCCGTCGAAGGTGAGGAGATCGTCAACGGTGAGCTGTTCCGCGCCCGCCGCTTCAACCGCCCAGTCGCGCTGATGGTGCTCTGCCTGGATAGCATTCCGCAATTGCGCAGTTCCGTCAGCGACCGTTTTGACTTTCACGCCGCCCTGCAACGCAGTTATCTGCGGGCGCGTATCGCGCAGCTCGTCGAGTCAATGGTCTACCGCACCGATCCGCTGGCCTGGCACGGCGATAACCTAGTGCTGTGCCTGCCGGAGACCAACCGCAACGAAGCCGAAAAGCTGGCCGCGCAGCTTCACGACCTGGTGAGCATGTCGCTCAACCTGCGCCTGCCTATTGGTGTAGCGTCGTTCCCGCAGGATGGCTTGATCTACAGCGACCTGGTCGCGGCGGCCAGCAAGAACCTGTGCCAGGAAACCGAAGTGCGCACCATGGTGCCCACTCCCGCGCGCGTAGCTGCGCGCGAAGACAACAACGCCGGGCGCGAACTGGCGGCTGAGTTAAACACGCTGAGAGTGAGCGGCGATGGGACGCTGGTTATGCCCCAGCAGCCGGTCTCGCGCCTGCTCTACGCGCTGGGATTAGGCGTGTTCGCCAGCTGGGACGACCTGGTGCAGCCGTTCATGGCGCAGGCGCAGTCTGTTCTGCGCAGCGAGACGCCCTATTACGATCCCTCCTTCTGGGTCAACCGCCTGCCCTATCAGAGCGCGCAGACTCGCCGGCTGTACCTGCGCCTCAAGCGGGCCATAGACCTGGCCGCGGTGTTGCTGACGCTGCCCCTGACGCTGCCATTGGGTCTGGTGCTGGCGACGCTGATCTGGCTGGAAGATCGCGCCTCGCCGCTCTACGTGCAGCAGCGGGTGGGGCTGGGCGGACGCAAGTTCAAGATGTACAAGTTCCGCTCGATGATTCCCAACGCCGATCAGCGCCTGGCCGAACTGGGCGTGCGCGTCAACGAGCGTGGCGAGACAGTGGATGAACACGGCAACAAGCTCGAAAACGACCCGCGCATCACCCGCCTGGGCAAAATCCTGCGCAAGACCAGCCTGGACGAACTGCCGCAGTTGTGGAATGTGCTGGTTGGCGACATGAGCTTGGTCGGGCCACGCCCGACCTCGTTCGGCGTGGACAAATACTCGCTGCTGCAAACACAGCGGCTGAGCGTCAAGCCCGGCATCACTGGCCTGTGGCAAATCTACGACCGAGGCGATACCGACTTCGACAAGCGCCTGATCTGGGACATCAAGTACATCGAGAAGATGAGCCTGACGCTCGATCTGGCCATTCTGGTGCGCACCGTGCTGAAGTTCACCCAGGGCGCGCGCTAGTCACTATGAGCAACTGGACGGCTTCTCCGCCCCTCCATCGCACCCGCCGTACCAGTCCCTTTCCCCAGTCACGGGAGCGCGAACTGCTCCCGTGACGTGGTAGATTGTGCGATGGAGTGCAGCGATGCTGCTACCGAGAACAAAGAGGGACAACCGTCTATGATGCATCACTACCTCCCGATGATCCGCCGCTGGCTGTGGTTGCTAGCGCTAACCACCCTTGTGGCGGGCCTGGTCAGCTATACGCTCAGCAGCCGTCAGCCACTGCACTATACGGCCAGGGCCAAATTGCTGGTCGGCCCGGCGGTGCAAAGCCTGAGTCCCGACCTGAACGACCTGCGCGCCGCCGCCCAACTGATGGAAGTCTACGCTGTCCTGCCGACCATGCGCCCCTTCCAGGAGCAGCTTATCGCTGACCAGGGCTGGGACTTCAGTCCCGGACAGTTGGAAAGCAAGATCACCATCACCACCGACACTACCACGCAGATTCTCACGATCAGCGTGCTGGACGACGACCGCGAGCGCGCGGCGGAGATCGCCAATGCGGTAGCCGATCAACTGGTTGCCCAAAGCCCCACCGCGGCCCAAAGCGACGCGCTGCAGCAGCAGTTGCAGGAGCAGATCGCGCGGGTCGAGAGCGCCATCCGGGCCAGCGAAGAGACCCTGCGTCAGCTTGAAGCAGAACAGGCCCGGGCCGACACGGAGCAGCAACGCACCAGTATCGCCAGCCGCATCGCGCAGGAGCGTTCTTATAAGTCCGAGGCCGAGCGACTGCTGGTGTCGCTGTACACCACCCTGCAGAAAGCGCCCAACAACCTGATCACCGTGTTGGAACCGGCCACGCGCGGCAGGCCGATTGACCGGCAGATTCCGCTCAAGACGATCCTGGGCGCGCTCTCCGGCCTGGTGGGCGGCACCGCGCTGATGATGGCTGCCGAACACGCCAACGACATCATCCGCACCCCTGACGATCTGCACACGGCCAGCGATGCGCCCTACCTGGGCAACCTGCTCACACACGTTGTGCCTCATCGTTACGGGCCGATCGTGCTGGCGCGCGCCGATACGTCGGTTGCCGAAGGCTACCGGCAACTGGGGATGAAGCTGCGCCTGGCCGGGCACAGCCGCCCGCTCAACCGGGTGTTGGTAGGCGATGTGCGCGGCGATGGCAGCAGCGGCGAGGTGGCCGCCAACCTGGCGGTGGTGCTGGCTCAACTGGGCGACAACGTGATCCTGGTGGACGCCGATCCGTATCGCCGGGTGGTCTCGCAGATGTTCGAACTGACCGATCGCGCTGGCCTGACCGAATGGTACGGCAGCGACAACGAACTGGGCGAAATGCTGGTGCCGACGGCAGTCGAAGGGCTGGCCGTGTTGCCCGCCGGGATGCAGCCCGTTGACCTGTTCGCGCTGATGGCCTCGCCGCGTTTCGCAGCGGCTCTGGCTCACCTCGATGAGGTGGTAGACATCGTGGTGCTGGCCGCGCCTGCCCTGGCTACCGTGGCGGCCAGCGCGGTGCTGGCCACGCGCGCCGACGGCACCGTGATCGCCGTGCGGGCCGGGCGCGACCGCCGTCATGAGGTGCGCGAAGTGCTCACCAACCTGCAGGCGGTTGGCGCGCCGGTCGCCGGGACGGTGCTTGTCACGCCGGCCCAGGGCCTGCGCCGACGGTTGGGCTGGCAGCGGCGTAGCATCGCCCCGATCGCAGCGCGCCCGCAGACGAGCCGCACGCAGCGCCGTGTGGCGAGCAAGACAGTGGAGTCGTGAAGTCTATGCCGACGTTACTGGCGCGCACCTTCGCCGCCCTGGACAGCGCGGGAATTGTCTATTGCGTCCTGCGCGACGCCGACCGGTTAGATCGGCTTGCTGCAGAGGGCGGCGAACTCGATCTGCTGGTGCCTGGCGAGCAGATCGCCGTGTTGCGCCGGATTCTGCGCGAGCAGGGATTCGTGCCTCTGCCAGCCTGGGGACACGCGCCCCATCGCTTCTTCCTGACCTTTGATGCAGAAGCGGGCATCTGGCTGAAGGCAGATGTTGTCACGCGGCTGGTCTATAGCGGGCGGCTGCACACCGACCTGGGCGAGGTCTGTCTCAGCCGCCGTCGCTGCGCTGGAGAGGTCTTCGTGCCCGCGCCAGAAGAAGAACTGATCGGCCTGCTGTTGCACGCTGTGCTGGACAAAGGGCACTTTGCGCCGCACCGCCAGGAGCGCCTGCACGCCCTGCGCCAGGGGGTCACCGATCCGCTCCACATGACGGAGCTGCTGCAGCGCTACTGGTCTCCGCAAATGGACTGGCCGACGCTCTCGGCCCTGCTGGAAGGCGGGGACTGGGATACGCTGCTGGTTCAGCGGGACGCGGTGCGGGCGCACCTGGCCCGCCGCGCCCCCCTGGCCGCCCGCTGGAGCAGCGCGCGCCGTCGGTTCGAGCGCGGGATCGGGCGGCTGCTGGGGCTGTTGCGCGCTCCGGCGCTGCCCGCCGTAGCTCTGCTGGGACCAGATGGCGCGGGCAAGTCCTCGCTGACGGGTCACCTGCGCGAGCAGTTCGCCTTGCCGGTGACGCCGGTCTACATGGGGCTGTATCAGAAGAGCGCGGCGCGTCACAGCCCGCTCGACAGGCTGCCCGGCCTTCGCTTCGCCCGCCTGCTGCTGACACAGTGGCGGCGCTACCTGCGGGCACGTCTGGCACAGGCACACGGGCACCTGGTGCTGTTCGATCGCTACCCCTACGATGCCCTGCTCAGCAGCGGCAGGGCGCGGGGAACGCTCAAACGGGCGCGGCGTTGGCTGCTGGCTCACGCCTGCCCGCCGCCCGACCTGGTGCTGGTGCTGGACGCGCCCGCGCTGATGCTCTTCGCGCGCAAGGGTGAGCATTCGCCCGAAGCGCTGGAAGAGCAACGGCAGGCATATCGCGCCCTGGCAGGGCGTCTGCCTCAGGCCCGTCTGATCGACACCAGCGGCGACCCGGCGCAGTCGGCTCGCGCAGCCAGCGCTGCCCTGTGGGAAACGTTGCAGGTCCGGCATGGCCTGGCGAGGAGGAATGCGTGATGGCTGTGTTCACCGCCGACCGCCCGCAGGTCGAGACCGCCCCGCCCGCTCCGCCCGCGCCTCGTGTCGCCTATATGATGTCGCGCTTCCCCAAGCTGACGGAGACCTTCATCCTTTATGAGATGCTGGCCGTACAGGCGCAGGGTGCGACAGTAGAACTCTTTCCCCTGCAGCGCGAGCGCACGTCAGTCATGCATCCGGAAGCCGCGCCGTTGGTCGAGCGGGCACACTATCAGCCGCTGCTCTCGTGGGCGATTCTGCAGGCGCAGTGGCACTATCTGCGCCGCAAACCCCGCGCCTATCTGGGCGCACTGCGCGATCTGCTGCGTGCCACCTGGGGCAGCGCCCGTTATTTCCTGGGGGCGCTGGCCTTCTTCCCCAAGTCGGTGCGCTTTGCCCAACTGATGGAAGCGAGCGGCATTGATCACATTCACGCGCACTTTGCCAGCCATCCGGCAGCGATGGCCTTTGTCATCCATCGTCTGACCGGCATTCCCTATAGTTTCACTGCCCATGGTTCCGACCTGCACCGCGACCGGCATATGCTCTGCCAGAAGGTCGCCGAAGCCGCCTTCGTGGTGACCATCGCCCGCTTCAACCAGGAGATGATCGTCGCCGAGTGCGGCGAAGACTCCCGCGACAAGGTGCAGGTGATTCACTGCGGCGTGGATACGGAAACCTTTCAGCCACGACAGGCACACCCCGCGCCCGCTGGCCCGCTGCAGATTCTGTGCATCGGCACGCTGCACGAGGTGAAGGGACAGACATACCTGATCGAAGCCTGCCGTCTGCTGCGCGAAGGTGGCCAGGACTTCGTCTGCCGCTTCGTAGGCGATGGGCCGGACGAAGCAGCTTTGCGGGCACAGGTGGCACAGGCGGGCCTGACAGACTGCGTGCGCTTCGAAGGGCGCAAGACGCGCCAGGACGTGATCGCGCTGCTGAACGCCGCTGATGTTGTCGTCGCGCCAAGCGTCCCCTCCCGCGACAACCGCCGCGAAGGGATTCCCGTGGTGCTGATGGAAGCGATGGGCGCGGGCGTACCGGTGATCGCCAGCGAACTATCGGGCATCCCCGAACTGGTCGAGCACGAAGTGAGCGGGTTGCTCGTCTCGCCCGGCGACGCAGCGGCTATCGCCGCCGCCCTGGAGCGGCTGGCTGCTGATCCGCCGTTGCGCGCGCGCCTGGGCCAGGGCGGGCGCGACAAAGTGCTGCGCGAATTCGACCTGGCGGCTAACGCGGCCCGCCTGGTAGAGCTATTCAGGGGGAGTGTACAGCCATGAGCGTGTATATCTTCTGGGGCGCGTTGGCGCTGATCGCCTACACTTATCTGATCTTCCCCATTCTGCTGGCGCTGCGGAGCATGGTGTGGCGACGGCCCGTGCAGGCCGCCGACATTGAGCCGACCGTGAGCATGATCATCGCCGCCTACAACGAGGCCGACACCATCGCCGCCAAGATCGAAAATCTACTGGCGCTGGACTATCCCCCCGACCGCCTGGAGGTGGTGATCGCCTCCGACGGCTCGGACGATGACACCGTTGCCGTGGCATCGCGCTATGCAGATGCGCGGATCAGAGTGCTCGACCTGCCGCGGCTGGGCAAGGCGGGCGCGCTCAACGAGGCGGTGCGTGCCTCGCGCGGGGAGATTCTGGTCTTCTCCGACGCCAACAGCCTGTACGCGCCGGACGCCATCCGCGCCCTGGTGCGCCCCTTCGCCGACCCGACCGTCGGGGGTGTGGCGGGCAATCAACGCTATCTCTCTGGCAAAGACACAGGTCAGACCGGCGCGGGCGAGCGCAGTTACTGGAACTTCGACCGGCTGCTGAAGCGCACGCAGAGCCGCGCGGGCAACACCATCTCGGCG
Organism: uncultured Anaerolineales bacterium; assembly: GCA_937135955.1. Lineage (GTDB taxonomy): Bacteria > Chloroflexota > Anaerolineae > Aggregatilineales > Aggregatilineaceae > UBA2029. The sequence goes on from CAKZOB010000025.1 coordinate 19,854, forward strand.
ACCGGCGCGATCTACGCCATCCGCCGGACGCTTTTTCAGCCCGTGCCCGAAGGCGTGACCGACGATTTCGTCACCTCGACGCGGGTGATCGCGCAGGGCTACCGGCTGGTCTTCGCGCCGGACGCCGTGGCCTACGAGCCAGTAGCGCAGTCCAGCGACATCGAGTTTGGGCGCAAAGTGCGCGTGATCACGCGCGGGCTGCGCGGCGTGCTGGTGATGCGCGAACTGCTCAACCCGCTGCGCCATGGCTTCTACGCCGTGCAACTGTTCACGCACAAGGTGCTGCGCCGGCTGATGTTCGCCCCGTTGCTGGCGCTGCTGGCAGCCAACCTCTTCCTGTGGGACGAGGGGCTGTTCTACCAGCTAACATTGCCGGCGCAGCTCGGTTTTTACGGCAGCGCTTTGCTGGGCTGGGCCTGGCAAGGCACGCGCTGGGGACGGCTGAAGGTATTCGCCATCCCGTTCTATTTCTGCGTCGTCTATGCGGCGGCGCTGCTGGCGACCTGGAACGTGCTGCGCGGTCAGCGCATCACCCGCTGGACGCCGCAGCGCCAGAAGAGTTTTCAACCTTGAGTTGGCAGTGAGCAGTGCCAAGGCCCGCTGTTGATTCCTGGCAACCGTAAATCGCTCAGCAGCAACCGATAACTGATCGCCGATAACTGACAACTGATCGCTGACACTCAACCATGATTACCTCACCTGGTCTCGCCGAAAAGTCCGAGCGGCTCAACACCCTGCCGCTGATCACCGTGGCCACGCTCAGCAGCGTCGTGCTGGCATTCCTGCTAGCGGCGGTCAACCCCTGGCTGGCGCTGGCCGGGCTGGTTGCTCTGCTGATCGCCCTGGCTATCATCACCAACCCCGAACAGGTGGCGCTGGTGGTGTTCTTCATCCTCTACGCCAACCTTTCCGTGCTGATCATCCGGCGGGGTGTTCCCACCCAGGTAGCGGGGAGTTTCTTCCTGCTGCTGGGCGTGCCCCTGTTTCACCGGCTGATCGTGCGGCGCGAACGGCTGATCGTCACGCCGGTCGCGAACCTGATGGTGGTCTACCTGGCCGTGTTATTGCTCTCCGCCGCCGTATCGGATCACCCCCAACTGACCTTCAGCCGCATCAAAGACTACTTTCTGGAAGGGCTGGTGCTCTACTTCCTGGTGGTCAATGTGGTGCGCGACCGGATTATGCTGCGGCGCACGCTGTGGGTGGTGGTGCTGGCGGGCGCGCTGATGGGCGGCGTGACCTTCTACCAGGGCATCACCAGCTCCTACGACAATGACTTCGGCGGCTTCGCGCAGGTCACCCGTGCGGCGGTCAGCGTGGGCGACGAAGACTTCCTGGGCAACAAGCCTAGGGTGCCGCGACTCGCCGGGCCAATCGGCGAAAAGAATCGCTTCGCCCAGGTGTTGGTGGTACTGGTGCCGCTCACCCTTGTCCTGGGCCTCTCGGAGCGACGCCGCGGTGGACGCTGGGCGGCCTGGGCCGCGCTGCTGTTCATCCTGGGAGGGGCGCTCTACACCTTCTCGCGTGGGGCGGGTGTAGCCCTGGGCGTCATGGTGCTGGTGATCATGCCGCCGCCCATGATCCGGCCCCGCATCGCGGCGGCGATCGGCACGGCGATCGTGGTACTGGCGCTCACCTTCGCCCCCGGCTACATCTACCGCCTCTCTACCCTGGGGGACGCCATCGCCCTGCTGGGCGGCGACCCTTCGCAGGCCGATACCTCCGTACAGGGTCGCGCCACCGAGAACCTGGCCACCCTGCGCATCTTCCTCGACCATCCGGTGCTGGGCGTGGGGCCAGGGCAGACGCCCCGCTTCATCCGCGATTACGGGCGCAGCGTGGGCTTCAAACTGCTCGATCCCAATCGCCGTGCGCATAATCTCTACCTGGAAGAACTGGCCGACACCGGGATCGTGGGCTTCAGCGTCTTCTTCGCCATGGTGGGGGTGACGCTGGCAGGTCTCTACAAAGTGCGCCATCAGACGCAGCGTGACGACCGCGTGGCGTATCTGCTGGCTTCGGGGATGATCCTGAGCATCCTCACCTACCTGGTGACCGCCATCTTCCTGCACCTTTCCTATGAGCGCTACTACTGGTTCCTGCTGGCGCTGGCCGGGGTAACCGCCCGTGTGCTGCTGCCCGCCCCCGCCTCCAACGCCGAACCAGCCTCGCCCCCCGTCAGGACTTCATTACCATGAGCACGACCTCTGACCTGACCGATTCCGCGCCTGGCGTATTACCGCTGCCTTCTTCGGCAGGCGCTCAGCCCGCCGAGACCGCGCCGCCCGTCGCCCATGCCGCCCGCCGCCAGATTCGCAGTTCCAGTCTGTTGCTGGTCGGGCGACTGATCGCCATGGCGGTCAACTTCGTGGTGCAGGTGCTCACCGTGCGCTACCTGACCAAAGCGGACTACGGCGCATTCGTCTATGCGCTGTCGCTGGTGTCCCTGGGCGAGACCATCGTCACCTTCGGGCTGGATCGCGCCGTCACCCGCTTCGTGCCCATCTATCACGAGCGCGAGGACTACCCGCGCCTGTTCGGCACAATTTTGATGGTGCTGGGGACGATTCTGGGACTGGGCATGATCCTGATCGTGGGCGTCGTGGCCCTGCAGGGTACTATCGCCGGCAACCTGATCAGCGACCGCCGCACGGTCGCACTGCTGGCGATTCTGGTCGCCCTGTCGCCTATTCAGGCGCTCGATAACACGCTCAACAGCCTGTTCGCCGTCTTCTCGAAGCCCAGCGCCATTTTCTTCCGCAAATATGTGTTGTCGCCCAGCCTGAAGATTCTCATCGTCACTTTGCTCATCCTGGGCGACAGTGGGGTGATCTTCCTGGCCTGGGGCTATTTGGGCGCGGGATTACTGGGCGTTTCCATCTTCTCGGTGGTGCTGTG
>CAKZOB010000026.1 GCA_937135955.1 uncultured Anaerolineales bacterium
TTTTCGACGGCGCGGCAGCGATCGCGCGGCTCGAAGTGCTTCAGGCCCAGCGACTCCGCCTCCTCGACCGTCTTGATGTGCGTGGTGATGCCCACATGGCAGGTGCCCTCGTTGCATTTGCGGCAGATGGTACAGCCCATGGAGACCATTGCCAGCGTCGCAAAGCCCACGCGGTTGGCCCCCATCAAGATCATCTTGAAGGCGTCGGAGCCGGTCTTCATGCCGCCATCGCACCACAGCTCGACGCGGTGCCGCAGCCCGGCGTCAATCAGCGCGCGGTGCACCTGCGCCACGCCGACCTCGGCGGGCAGGCCCGCGTATTGCAGCGAGTGCTTGCGGGCTGCGCCCGTGCCGCCGTCGTAGCCGCTCAGGCTGATGATGTCTGCGCCCGCCTTGGCGATGCCGACGGCGATCACCCCTACGCCAGGCACCACAGGAATCTTGACCGACACCCGCGCGTAGGGATTCACCGTCTTGAGTTCTTCGATCAGTTGGGCCAGGTCTTCAATGGAATACAGATCGTGGTTGTTGGAGGGGGAAATGAGCGTGACGTAGGGGTTGGTGCGGCGCGCTTGCGCCACCTGGGGCGTGACCTTGTGTGCGGGCAACATACCACCTTCGCCCGGCTTGGCCCCTTGCCCGATCTTGATCTCGATCACGCTACACGAATTGAGAAATTGCGCGTTGACGCCGAACCGTCCCGACGCCACCTGCTGCCCCCGATTGCGCTTGTAGTAGTCGCCGCTCAGCAGATCGGGCAACTCGCCACCCTCGCCGTTGATACACAGAATGTTCAGCCGTACTGCAGCCTCCGCATAGGATCGGTAGGATAGCTCGCCCTGGGAGCCGAAGGACATGGCGCTGATCAGGATCGGCAGGTCGTAGCCGCCGATGCTGATATCTACCTGCGCCGGATCAATGTCGCTTTCCACCGTTTTGATGCCCAGCACATGCCGCAGGGCGACAGGCAGTTTCTCGGTCAGTTCCTGGTAGGCGGCGTTGTACTCGTCGAGCGTGATTTCGCCGTTGGCCAGGGCTTCGGCCTTCTTCCAGAACTTGGGATAGAAGCGATCGACGCGGGCCAGTTGGGCGCGCGCTTCCCCGCGCAATTCCGCCGCGCGGACCGCCGCTTCCTGATCCAGCCGTGCCCAGGTGAGGCCAGCGCGTTCGCCCCCAAAGTAGTTGGGCACACCCAGCGTATCGGCCAGGCTGGGAGCTAGGCCAATGGCGCTGCACACCGTGCCATAGCCGCGCAGCTCATGACAACCGATGGTGGAGATGACCTTTTCCAGACCGCCGGTGAGCGCCACTAGCAGACGGCGTTGCCGCTCGATCAGTTCCTGCTCGTCGAGCGTCACCGGAGCCTTGCCGCCCGTCACCGCCACCGCCAGCATCCCGTACGGGTTGACGGCATCCGCGCCGAAGCCCAGCAGCAGGGCCAGGTCGTGCAGGGTGCGCACGCTGGCGCTACGCACCACGATCCCCGTCCGTCTGCGCAGATTGTCGTCATCCGCGCCTCCCGCGCCACGCAAAGCGTTATCTACCACGCGCGTCGCCAGGTGCGGGTCAAGCCAGCCCAGGCCGGCTTCGAGAGTCTCGGTATCGTCCAGCACCAGACACTGCACCCCTTCGCGCACGGCAGTCACGGCACTGTTGGCGAGCCGGTTGAGCGCCGCACTCACGTCTTCGTCGTCGAAAACGCCCAGGGTCAGCCAGGTGCAACGCTCGCCAAACTGCGCGATCAGGTCGTCGAGCGCCAGCGTGCCCAGCGCGCCGGCGATCTCACTCGCCACCTCCGGCCCGCCCAGAACAGGATGTCCGCCGGGCAGCAACGGTGTTTCCAGCTCGATCAGGATGTCGCCAGGATGCGGGGCCTGCCCGATGGCCGGACGCGCCCCCACCACCGCGCGGGTGGAGAAAAGCTCAGCTTCGCGCTCGCGATCGATGGCCGGGTTGGTGACCACAGCCACTGTTTCTTTGAAATAGTCGGCCAGGTTGACGCGCTCCTGGCTCAGCGCCGCCAGCGGGCCGTCGTGTCCCAGCGAGCCAACCAGTTCTTTGCCTTCGATGGCCAGGCTTTCCACCTCGCTGACGTGTTCGCGATTCCAGCCGGTCGCGGCCAGCACGGGCGTATCTACGGCGCGCAACGGCTCCGGACGTCGCCAGGGCATATTCACCGCCAGCGGCAGCGGAGCAGGGCGCTCGACCACCTCCGTCTCGACCAGCGTTGCAGGCATTTCCTGCGGAGACAGAGCCGTGCCAGACCCGCCAGGCCAGGTTCCGCCAGCGCGCGGCCCGGCGGGATACGAGCGATCCCAGCCGCGCCAGTAACGTTCGGCGAACTGCGGCGCTTCGCGACGGAAGGCTTCGTTCATCACCGCCGCGCGAATCTGCGCGTGATCGAGCACGGTCACCGAGCGCCCGCGCTCCACGCGCAGCGCCAGCTTTTCGCCGGGAGCCAGCGGACGCGCATCGCACACCATCGTTTCCAGGGGCACCACGCCGCGCTCCGACGACAGGTAATATTCCTTCTCCGTCTCGAAGAACCACAGCGGGCGCAACCCCAGCGCGTCCACGCTGGCGACCACGGTGTCGCCGAAACGGGCCACGACCGCCGCCGGACCCTGCGCATAGGGGCCAAACGCATGGCGGATGCGCCGATAAACGGCGCGCAGGGCGGGCGGCATGGCCTCGACCTCGTGCGGCACAGGCGGGAAGATCATCTCGATGGCCTCGGTCAGATCGAGGCCGTAGTCCACGCACAGCGCGTGCAAGACGCGATCCACGTCCTGCGAGTCCGAGTTGCCCAGGGCCAGGCGCACGCCGATTTGCTCGGCTTCCTGGCGGAAGCGGGCGATGGTGTTGATCTCGCCGTTATGACCCATCAGAGAAAACGGCTGTACGCGCTCGAACGACGAGACGGTGTTGGTCGAATAGCGGGCATGACACAGCACCATCGCTGTGTGATACTCGGTGTCCTGCAGGTCGGGATAGAACTGCGTGAGCATTTCCACGGAGCCGCGCGCCTTGTAGACCACCGTCGAGGCGCTGAGCGAGGCGAAGTGAATCTGCAAGGCGTCTTCCAGGGCGGTGCGCACCTTCAGCAGACGCGCTTCCAGGTCGGGCACGTCGGCATGACCGGCGATCTGCCAGAAGACGGGCGCGTTGTCGCGAGCGTGACGGCCCAGCGCTTCGGGGCGCACGCGCCCAGGCCGTTCAACCAGGAGATTCAGCCCGGCCTGGTTGAAGTGCGAGTTGATCACCTCGCGGGCCATGTCCAGATCAATCTGCCTGGGGATGAACAGATGCCCCACCCAGAAGGCAGGATCGGTAGCCAGGGACGCTCGCAAGCCCACCTGACTGAGGGTGCGCGCCCACAGCCGACGGGGGATGTCCGTTTGTACACCTGCGCCGTCGCCTTCCCCTTCAACAAAACCGGTGCGGTGCCCCATGTGGGCGAGTGCTCCCAGAGCGCGCTTGAGCGTGCCATAGGTGCTCTCGCCACGCTTGCGCACGCTTATAATCAGGGCGCAGGCATCGTGTTCTGCTCCAAAGGGTTGGTCAGGTGGCATGTCAGTGCGCAGAGTCTGAGCTGGCATGGTCGCTCCCCTTTCAGCATGAACGGCCCGCATACTGGCGCGCGGCCCACCGATAACACGGTCATCCGGCGCAACGCCGCTGACCGTTGACGGCGGCATTCGCCGGAACACGACTGTCTGCTGTGATCGATCTGATCAATCAGTGGACGATGGAAAATAAGACTATTTCGGGTAGGTTTTTTTGGCTTGCCTTCAATGGTATGAAGTTCGCGTGACACGGCGAACGGCAAAACGCACAAAATGAGTTTTGTGCAATAATTCACAAATTGACGATGATCAGGGGCATAGGCGAACCGCCTAAATTTTACGCGCAAAATAGGGCATATTATCTGAATAGGCGTTGTTTAACAGAGCGGGAAGCAGCCGAAAAGTGAGCCAACGCACGGAGCACTGGGCAGTTCGCACAAGGGAAATTTGTGCATTCTTGCCTTTGTTGATACGGGCGAGCGGGGGAGGGCATGGGCTTTCCCCTCAATCACACCATCCCAGAGACGGGGCACTTCACGAGGGTAGGCGGCCCTACGGCCTGTGGGGGCAGGCGCTCCCGCGCCGCGAGTTCGCGCCGCTGTAGCGAGGCGCGGCGGGGGCATAGGGAGCACGGTCGGGGCAAGGGCGTGTCGGCGGGATGCTGGTGGGAATATAACAGGGTATCGCCCTGGCGCTTGGCGCTTTGCCAATTGCTTGACAAAACAATTGTTCTATGATGCAATTTGATAAGCGGCGTATTTTTGATGGCGCTGGCAGAAACCGTTGAGTGCCAGGTGATTACCATGACAGTAGATCAGCTGCAGAAGCTATACGCGCCTGGTTACGAGTTCTATCCATTCACGAAGTCTATCGTGATTCACGCGGATTGTTTTGAATGGATGGCCAAAGTACCACAAGAAAGCATTCATGCCGTTGTGACGGATCCCCCATACGGCGTTAAGGAGTACGATCCGGATCAGCTAGAGAAGCGAACCAACGGTAATGGTGGCATATGGCGTATCCCTCCCTCTTTTGACGGACACAAGCGATCTCCCTTGCCAAGATTCACGGCGCTCAGTCACAAAGAAAGAGAACGAATACGAGAGTACTTCTCCGAGTGGGCCAGGCTTGTTTTAGGGGTGTTACGCCCTGGAGGCCATGTATTCCTGGCGTCTAATGTCTTCCTTTCGCAAACGGTCTTCGGGGCCATTGCGGACGCAGGTTTTGAGTTTCGCGGACAGATCGTCAGGTTAGTGAGGACGATGCGAGGCGGCGACAGGCCTAAGAACGCAGAAGAAATGTTCCCCGATATTTGCTCAATGCCACGAGGCTGTTACGAACCCTGGGGACTTTTCCGAAAGCCCTTGCCAGAAGGAATGACGGTCGGAGACTGTCTGAAAGAATTCCAAACAGGCGGGTTGCGCAGAAAACCGGATGGCAATCCCTTCGAAGACGTGATTGAAAGTGAGCGTACTCCCCAAAGGGAACGTAGAATAGCCAACCATCCGAGCCTGAAACCCCAATCGTTCTTGCGCCAGATCGTCTATGCTGCTCTCCCTCTTGGCGAAGGGATTGTCGTTGATCCCTTCATGGGGTCTGGTTCTACCGTCGCTGCTGCTGAGGCCGTAGGATATGCTTGCATCGGGATCGAGCGGCACGAAGAATACTATGCCATGAGCCAGCGGGCTATTCCTGCACTGACCCAGCTATACATCAAGAAAACGCAACTGAGCTTACCCCTCACCTGAGTCCGAGACCTGATATACCCAATTGGTCTTCATTTTCTCCACGCCGCTCCGCGTTACGCTGGCAGTGATGGTCCGCCGGCTGGTGGCTGAACGTCCTGAAAAAGCCCAGTCCTCTTTGCCAAGCCGAGCGGCATAGACTCCCATGAACCGAAACGGCTTGGGAGCGATACCCCTTCTTGTGTCGTTGGATGTGTTGCTGTCAAAATGGAACACGATCAGCCATACAGATTCGGGATTGTGCCCCTGCCAGCCCGTCGCATGACGAGATCCTTTGACTTCGATACCTTCCAGCGCATACTGAACCGCATCGTTAGGAAACAAGCCCTTCGGCACCAAATCTGGATGCCCGTTGTGATGCTGGTTCTTGACCAGCCTGGGACAATACTTCGGAATGCTGATGTTCATAAACTCGCCAACGATACTGCTGAAGTTGGCTGGCATCAGAAAGCTCTCAAGGCGTGGAATTCCTTTTGCATGAAGCTGTTGGTTGATGAACCCCAGGAAATCTATGAAATCCTCCATAGCCCGGCGGACATGTTCTGGCTTCAGGCCGTGGAGCAGCACACAGTCCGGGTTGAAACCATTGGGATTCACGGGTACAGGAATGCAGGCTTGTAGCTCTATGTCGTCAGGAACGCTCATTACGGATCGCCCCCTCGCTAAGGTCATGGCTCCCATTGTAGCAGGATTTGACTTTTGTCATAACGGCCCCTCCCCCAAAACCAGTGCCAAATGACGCGCGGAATCCGGCCATTCATCGCCCTCAAAGTGCTATCCGGCGCGCGGGCAGCGGCGCTATAATGGGGACGTGAAGGCTCGACCTCCGCCCCCACTGGCGCGACAGCACAACGAGGAGCACGTATGGAAAGCAAACTGTACCGGATCAACGAGTTCGTCCGTCCCGCCGACGGACGCAGCCTGGTGGTGGATACCAGCGCCGGGCTAGCCCTGGGCGCACTACCCGGCCTGGAGCGCTTCGCCGAAGCGGTCGCGCCGATCCTGCCGCTGGCCGACGGCCTCGTCGCCAGCCCTGGTCAGGCGCGGCGTTTGAGCGGGCGCACCCGCGCCGATGCGGCCCTGCTTGTCCGCGCCGACTGGACGAATGCCCTGCGCGGCCAAGATTTCGTGTTGCCGCCCGAAACGATCTTTCACATCCCGCTGCTCGAACCCGCCGACGCGCTCGATCTGGGCGCGAGCGCCCTGGTTGCCCATGTGTTGCTGGGCCACGAAGAGCACATCGAGGCCGGCTGCCTGAAGAACGTTGTGCAACTGGCGCTGAACGGCACGCCGCTGAGTATGCCCCTCATCACCGAGGTGCAGGCGAGCGGGCCGCGCGTCGTGTTGCGCAGCAAGGCGATCGAGTTGGGCGTCTCGTATAGCATCGAGTGCGGGGCGGACGGCGTGGTTATCCCCTGGCCTGGCGCGGACTCGCTACGCACCATCCTGACCATGACCGCTGGTCTGCCGGTGTGGATCGAAGCCGACCCATTCGACCCGACGGATGTCACGCTCAACGAAGCGCTGGAAATTGGCGCGACGGGTCTGTGGCTGAACGCGCGCGTCTTCGGCACGCCCGATCCGGCGGGGACGCTGGCGGCCTTCCAGGCGCTGGTACATGGCGCAGTTCCACAGACAGCGTAGGAGGTGCGCGATGAAAGCAGGTTTGCAGGCCCGCATGGATCGCCTGTTCAACCGGCATGGGGACGGACGCGCGGTGTGCGTCGCCGCCGATCACGGCTACATGAGCGATGTGACGCCCAATGTGGTCAAGCTGCGCGCCATCACCGAAGCGGTCATTCGCGGCGGCGTAGACGGCATCCTGCTCAGCCCCGGCCAGGCCATGCGCCTGGCACCGCTCTTCCAGGGACGCGATGGCCCGGCGCTGATCGTCCGCGCCGACTGGATGAACATGCCCCGCCTGGGCACATCCAACGTCGCCAACGCCGTGCCGCAACGCATTCTGCTCAACGAGAAGATGATCACCGCTGAGCAGGCGATAGCGCTGGGCGCATCGGCCATCACCATCTACCTGTTCGTCGGCTACGACGATGAAGTCGAGGCGCTGGGGGTGGACAAGTGCGCGCGCTTCGTCAACGAGTGCCGTCGCGCCGGTCTGCCGTGCATCATCGAGCCGATCGCCTATGGGCGGCAGGTGACGGGCGCGAACATCGTCGAGTTGCTCACCCTGGGCGCGCGCGAGGCCGCGGAGATCGGCGCGGACGCCCTCAAAATCCCCTACACGGGCGATGTAGACAGCTTCCGCCATCTGATCGAGGTGGCCGATATCCCCGTGCTGGTGCTGGGCGGCGCGCGCTCCGATAACGAGCGCGACGCGCTGGAACTCTACGCGGAAGCCCAGGAAGCGGGCGCAGCGGGCTGTCTGATGGGCCGCAACGTGACCAAGTCGCCCGACCCGCAGCGCCTGATCGAGCAACTATGCGGCATCGCGCACAAAGGCTGGACGGTAGACGAAGCTTTGCGCGGCGAGGTATGGGAGTACGTCAAGCTCAAAGCGCATCCGGCCAAGTGCACCGGCTGCAACCTGTGTGTCGTCGCCTGCGTGGCGAGTCACGACGGCGGGAGCTATGGCACACACCTGGCCCGTCTGCGCATTGATCCTGGCAAAGGCGTTGGGCAGTTCAAGGTGATGTTCTGCACCCTGTGCAAGAAGTGCATTGACGTCTGCCCGACGCAGGCGCTGCGCTGGCACCCGCAGAGCGGCGCGGTGGAGTTGCTGGTCGAGCGCTGCGACAACTGCGGCAAGTGCGTGGAAATCTGCCCGACGCAGGTGATCGTCCATTCCGACGAAGGCGTGCGCATCATCGGCAGCGGCACGCCCGCAGCGCCACAGAAAGAGTTGCCCTGGTATCCGGTAGTCTGCGATCTGTGCGGCGGCGCGCCAGAGTGCGCCCGCATCTGCCCGACCGGCGCCATTTTCATCGAAGAACGCAAGGCGTTCAGTCCCCTGGCAGAGTAGGAGAGAGCGAACCCGATGGACCTGAAACAACGCGCATATTGCGACCGCATCCTGCGGGTCAACCTGAGCACAGGCGCGATCACCACTACTTCCCTGCCCGCCGAAGTCATGCCGCTGGTGCTGGGCGGCAAGGGGTTGGGCGCGTGGCTGCTCTACACCGAACAGGCTCCGGGCACCGACCCTCTCTCGCCCGATAACATGCTGATCTTTCACAACGGCCCGCTGACCGGCACCACCGCGCCAACGGCAGGGCGCTTCGGCGTCACCACGCGCAGTCCGGCCACGGGCACCTATTTCGACGCCTATTGCGGCGGCTATTGGGGGCAGATGCTCAAATACGCCGGCTACGACGCCCTGGTGGTCACTGGCGCGGCAGACTCGCCGGTGATGCTGGTCATAGACAACGATCGGGTCGAGCTGCGCCCCGCCGATCAGCTATGGGGCAGCACGGTCACTGCCGCCACGGAACGGCTGCGCGACGAGTTCGGCCACGACTGGCAATCGCTGGTGATCGGCCCGCCCGGCGAACAGCAACGCAACGTAGCCAGTATCTTCAACGAGACGCGCGCCCTGGCCCGTGGCGGTGTCGGCGCGGTGATGGGATCGAAGCGGCTGAAGGCCATCGTGGTGCGCGGCAACCGCCCTGTGCGCGTCTTCGACAAACAGAAATACGAGCGCGCGCTGCAACTGGCCTTCCGCGCCGTGCGCATGTCCAGCAAGACGACGCTGCTCACCCGCGAGGGCACGGCCAACATCCTGGAGATCATTGACGTGATGGGCGCGCTGCCCACGCGCAACTTCCAGCAGGGGCAATTCGAACTGGCCGACGAAGTCTGCGGGGCGGCCTTCCGCGAGCACAACTGGAAGAAGGACTACGCCTGTTTCGCCTGCCCGATCGGTTGCGGCAAATGGACGATCCCGCTAGACGACGGCAAGGTGATCGAAGGGCCGGAGTACGAGACGATCTTCGCCCTGGGGCCGAACTGCGCCATCGGCAGCCGCGAGACGATCATCCGTCTAAGCTGGTGGTGCGATGAATATGGCATGGACACCATCAGCGTGGGCGGGGTGCTTGGCTTCGTGATGGAGCTGTTTCAGCGCGGGCTGATCAGCGCCGCGGAGCTGGACGGCATCGCGCCTGTGTGGGGTGACGGCGCTGCCGCCGAGGCACTGGTGGCGAAGATGGCCAAAGTCGAGGGGTGCGGGGTCTGGCTGGCGCAGGGTGTAGCCGCCATCGCCGAACGCTATCCGGAAGGCAAGCCCTTCGCCATGCACGTCAAGGGGCTGGAGATGCCCGCCTATCACCCCAGCGCGGCCAAAGGCACGGCGCTGGCCTACGCTGTCTCGGAGCGGGGAGCGTGCCATCTGCGCGGTGCACCGCTCAGCGAACTGTTTGGCGGGGCCGCCGATCCGTTGACCATCGCCGGCAAGCCGCAGCTCTTCCGCGACACGCAGGCCGACACCGCCGCCTGGGACAGCGCCTGCCTATGCCTGTTCCCCGGCTATGGCATGACGCTCAAGGAACTGTGGCAACTGGTGGTGGCCGCAACTGGCTTCGACTATCCCGCGCCCGCCGACCTGCAACTGCTGGGCGAGCGCGTCTCGACACTGGTGCGGCTGTTCAACGTGCGCGAAGGATTCGCCCGCGCTAACGACACGCTGCCCGCGCGTAACCTCAGTCAGCCGATGGCGGGCGGTCCGGCGGCGGGGCACGTCGTCGAACTGGAGCCGATGCTCGACGAGTATTATCGGATCATGGGGTGGGATCACAATGGCGTTCCCACGCCCGAACGGCTGCGCCAACTGGGATTGGCCGCTTTGCTCGAACCGGAAGTCGGCTGAGAGACCGCTTGAAAAGCCCCCCTCAACCTCCGGCCCCTTCTCCCTCTGAGGGGGCGAAGGGGAGACGGGCCAGGTTTTCCCCTCGCCCCATTGAGGGAGAGGGGTGGCGCACAGCGCCGGGGCGAGGGGTTATCAAATGGCCTCTAAAACGCCCTCTGGCGGGAAAATGGCGTTTATAGAACCGCCGAGGACGCGGCGAACACAGAGGAATGCACAGAGAGACACTCTGTGCTTTCTCTGTGCCCTCTGCGTTCTCCGTGGTGAATGATGCCCCCAAATGCCACTGACGGAGACTGCGCCACATGGCCCAGGATGCCCCCCTTCCTCCTAGCAGACGGACTGTCTTTGGGCCGGTGATGCTTCTCGCCGCCCTGTTGAGCGCGGCGCTGGTGTGGATTAGCACGCCAGGGGGCGTCAGCACATCTCCGGACGCCTGGAACTACTTTGCCGCCGCGCGTAATCTGCTGGCTGGCGAAGGCTTCACCCGCTACAACGGTGAGCCGTTCGTGCTGTGGCCGCCGCTGTTTCCCCTGCTGATCGCGGCGCTGCTCGGCCTGAGCGATCTCGTCGGGCAGACGCTGCACCTGCTGGACGCCTTGCGGCTGGCGCACCTGATCGCAGCCGCGGGCACGGTGATGGTTGCCGGTATGCTGCTGCGGCGACTGTTGCGTTCCGCTTGGCTGGCGGCGCTGGCAACGCTGGCCGTCGCCCTGGGCTATCCGCTGATCTACGTGGCCTCCTTCGCCTGGTCAGAGCCGCTGTTTGTCCTGCTATGCCTGGGGTGTCTGGCCGCGCTGGATCGCGCCCGGCAGAACCCTACGGCGCGCGCGGTGAGCATCGCTGCACTCCTGGCGGCGCTCGCCAGCCTGCAACGCTACACTGGCGCAGTGCTGATCGCGGTAGGGGGACTCTGGCTGCTGCTCGACCAGGTCGCATCTCTTCGGCAACGCCTGCGCCGGGCGGTCGTCTTCACCATGGCCGCTGCCGCGCCGCTCGCCCTGTGGCTGGTCTACAATCAGGCCCGCGCGGGCACCATGACTGGCGAGCGCGGCCCGTCTACGCGCCCCCTGTACGCCAACCTGCGCGCCGTCTACGATCTGACGCTCGCCTGGCTGACGCCGGAAGGCCTGAGGCCCGACGATCGGCTGGGCAGCCTGATCGTGGTGGGGCTGATCGGCGCGGCATTGCTGATCGTTATCGTTCGTCAGCGGGGCAGGGCGTTGGCAGCGCTGGCGGCGCTGCGCTGGTTGCCGCTGGCGCTGTTTGGCGTCTTCTACGCCGGTTTTGTGGTGATCAGCGCCTCGCGCGTGCAGTTCGACCCCATTGACGAACGGCTGCTCGCGCCGCTGTACGTCCCTGTGATCGGGCTGACCTTCGTCGCCCTCGACCGACTGTTGGGCCGGTTGCGGCAGCACCAGAGAGGGCGCGCCGTCGCCTGGCTGGGTAATGCGCTGGCGATGCTATGGCTGTTCTACCCTGTCGGGCGGTTGCAAGACAATCTATCCACTCTGCAGGACATCTCCAGGGCGTCGCAGGCCACCTACGAGATGTGGCGCTACTCTGACCTGGTGCGCACCGTGCGGGCGCACCCACCCGCTGGCCAGGTGTTGACCAATGCGCCGCTGCATCTGCTGGTGCAAACGGGCGTACCCGTCCGCGCTGTGCCGGAGACGCTCGACGGCTGGGAACCGCTGGTCAGGGAGGCGAAAGGCCAGCCGCTGACGGTGGTGTGGTTCGACCCGATCGCGCGTTGCGACTGGGGACGCAGACATTGCGTGACGACCGATTACACGGTAGAAATGCTGGCGGCGCAGTTCGCCCTGAAGGCTGTGACTGTGACCTACGATGGAGGTATCTACACGGTCGGTCGTGCCAGTGAGCATGTGATGGGGTCGCAAAAGGGAGGCACAGCGCCCATGCTGGTAGTGGCTCCTGGTTCTAGGGAGTAGTAAGAGTGTGGCTTCCCAAGGGATAGACCGTGCTGTACGCGAACCTGTTTCGGCAGGTCTACTCCTGATCGTCGCCCTGCTGATCCTGTTCCCCGTGGCGCTGGCAGCGGAGCGTTTCCGTGAACGCGATTACCGCGCCGATGAGGTAAACACGGTACACGCAGGCGTCGTGCTGAATGCCTCAGAAACAGCGCAATGGATGGCCTGGCAGGCTGCTCACCCCGCCGGCTGGCGTATCCTGGGCGTGTACTGGGTCAAGCTGGTGGGCGTGACCGAGGGAGCGACGCGCTGGCTGTCTGTCCTGTGCACCATGCTAACGCTGGCGCTGGTCTATCGCCTGGGCGCTGACCTGTTCGACCACTGGACGGGCCTGTACGCCCTCTTTCTGCTGGGGACGGCCCCCTTCGCCCTGTTCTACATGCACGAATTCCGCCCCTATGCCCTCCTGGCGCTGGTAACGGCGGGGCTGTTGCTGTCGTTCCTGCGCTGGGTACGCCGCCCGCGCTTCGGTTATGCGTTGCTCTTCGTGCTATTTGGAGTAGCCGCTCTGCAGACGCACTACTTCGCCGCCTACGTGCTGGCCGGGTTGGCACTCACCTTCATTATCCTGGTGCGCTGGGAGCGCGGGCGCTATGTTCGCGCCTTTGGCCTATTCGCCGCAATCGCGCTGTCGTTCACAGCATGGCTACTGCCCTTGATGCACCGTTTTCTGTACCGGGGCGGCGGCAAGACCTACGCCCTACCCTCGAACTGGGACACGCTGGTGCGTATTCACCGGGAATTGCAGATCGCGCCATTCGCCCTGGGCGAATTGTTGCTGCTGGTCGCGCTACTGTTGCCGGTAGGGGCGCACTATGTGCGACGCGAAGAGGGACGCCTCTTCCGCTTCGGCCCAGAATGGCGCAAAGGCTATCTGTTGCTGGTGCCATTCTTCGGGCTGGGGATCGCTTTCATCCTCAACATCTGGTCGGGCAGCATCACCACGCGCAACCTGATCATCCTGCTGCCGCCGCTGGCCGTGCTGCTGGGTTTCGCGCTGCGCCGGTTGCCCTGGCAGGTGCAGGTGGCCGCGCTCGTCCTGATCGCCATCCCCGCGCTGACCGAGTTCCGCTACTACCGCGAAAGCGTGCCCTACAAGGCGACCGTCGCCTTCATCGCGCCGGATTATCAGCCGGACGATCGCTTTTTGGTCAGTGGGATCAAGGAGCCGCGCGAACTGGCCTTTTACCTGTTCGACCGGCTGCCGACCCGCCCCGACAAGCGCAACATGTATTTCGTGGGCTACGTGCCACACGAGTATCCCCAGGCCGAGCACCTGCTCAACCGTGTGCTCACCGCTGACCCGGCTGCCCTGCAGGGCTTTGCCGCTACCCTGGCGGGGGCACAGCGTTTGTGGTATCTCTACGGCGAAGAGAAGCTGATTTTGCAGCCTGTGGGGCCATTCCTGGACATCGTGCACGCTGATTTTGCTCTGTATCGCACAGGCACAGCCGTAGGTGACCGGCGTACCTACTATCTGCGCGAATACCGCCGCCTGCCCGCCGACCTGCGCGACCTGGCGCGCTTCGGCGACGCGATCAGCCTGCAGGGGTGGAATCTGCCGGGCGGCGTGACCGTCCGCGCCTGCCAGGACGTGCCCTTCGAAAGCTGGTGGTACGCGGTTGACGCGCCGGGCGTTGACCTGGGCATCGGCCTGGTGCTGGCCGACGCCGGAGGGCAGGGCGTGGCCAGGGTGGACGCTGAACCCAGCGGCGCGCGTACTCTCGACTGGGCGGCGGGCACCTATCACCTGGACGGGCGGACGCTGCGCGTCCCCTGCGACCTGTCGCCGGGCGACTATCCGCTGCTGATCGGCCTGTTCGATATGCTCAGCGCCGCGCCGCTACCCCTCTACACGCCGGACGGCGCACCGACCGGCTCGACGCTATACTACCTGACCACTCTGACGGTGATGCCATGACACGCCCCTTGTCTGGCATGGGCGCTGAGGTATCCCCAAACATCTGTGGGCCATCTGCCAGCAGGGTAATCGCAATCAAAACCAGCCAGCAGAACCATGGGCAGAAGTAAACTCAGGTGTGATCTTCTGGTTGACCTCACCCCCGCTCGGCGCTGGCGCGCCTCCAAGCCGAGCGTAGCGAGGCTGGGGGTGAGGTAAAGCGGCAAGCAGTTTGATGCAATCCCCCAGCCTGTGCCAGAACAGATTGGGGTATAATGCGCACACGGGGTCTTCCTGCGCTGAGGAGCGGACTCGTCGCGCAGGCACACCGAGCGCCGCGAATGGCGTTGCCATCTGACCTATGGATCACGACGAAGCCCGTCCACTGGCACGACCTCACGCCATCCAACCGCCCTGGCGCAATCAGCGGCAATTCGTCGCCACGCTGGGGCTGATCGGAATGGTGGGGTTGATCATCGCTGCGTTGTATCTGTTCCAGACTTCGCGCAGCACCATTTCGGCGCGCGAACTGGAAGCGATGACTGACTACCGCGCCCGCCTGCAACAGGAAAACGAGCGGTTGCGCGTGGAGATTGCCGAGCTACAAAGCCTGCCGCGGGTGATGACGCGGGCGGCAGAGCTGGGTTTCCGTCAGGCGAGCGACGACGAAATCCAGTACATCATCGTTGACGGGTATCGCTACGACCGCCCCCTCACCACTCCTACGCCCAGGCCGACCCCCACGTCTCCCGCCCAGGTCTACGACGAAACGTTGGGTGGCTGGCTGCGCAAACAGTGGGATAATTTAAAACGTCAATTCCAGGAATGGCAGAATAAGTAGCGCCCAGGGGGCAGGACACGACCATGAACCGCGACGAAACCCTCAACCGGCGTCTGACTCTGCTCAGTATGGCTCTGATCGGCGTCAGCCTGGTCTTGCTGGCCCGTCTGCTGTCGTTTCAGTTTCGCATGAATCCGCAGATCAAGCAGGCGCTCGAAAATCAGGCGCGCAGCCGTTACCAACAGACGGTCGAGATATTGCCCGCGCGCGGGCAGATTTTCGACCGCGACGGCTATCTTCTGGCGACCAATTCGTTTGAATACCGTATTGGCATCAGCCCCAACCAGGTGATAGATCGCCAGGACGTGGCGATGAAACTGGCTCCACTGGTGGGCCTTTCCGAAGACAAGCTCTATCGCCTGCTCGAACCGGACGCCAACGGTCAGTTCCCGCCCTATGTGCTGCTGGCGAGCCGGGTCAGCGCGGAGGTCGGCCAGGCCATCGCCGACCTGGATATTGACGGGATCATCATCGAGCCGCTGCCCATCCGCATCTATCCGCAGGGATCGCTGATGGCGCAGATCGTGGGCATTTTCGCCGGAGCCGATGACCGACACACCGGCCAGGGCTATTACGGCGTTGAGGGCTATTACCAGACCCTGCTGGCCGGGCAGAGCAAGCGCGTCACCAAGAGCAATATCCCCCTCCTGGAGGAAAGCCAGACCAAGGCGACGCGCGTGCGCGACGGCATGAGTCTGATCCTGACCATTGATCGCGATCTGCAATTCCTGGCTCAGGAAGTGCTGACCGGTTTCCTGGAGAAAGACCCGACGGCTACCGGCGGCACGATCCTGATCATGAACCCGCGCAATGGCGAAATCCTGGCCATGGCCAACTATCCGCCCTTCGACCCCAGCGACCTGTCGGAGGAGAACCTGCGACGCGCGCGCAACCCGGCCATCGCTGACGTTTACGAACCTGGCTCGGTCTTCAAGGTGCTCACCATGGCGATTGCGCTCGACCTGGGCACGCACGACCTGGACTGGTCGTATTACGACCCTGGTTGTTTCGAGGCGGGCGGCGTGGCAATCTGCAACTGGGACCGTACCTCGCACGGTAACCCGGACTTCGCGCAGGTGTTCATTGATTCGCTGAACACAGGCACGGCCACCATCTACAAGGAGATCGGCCCGTACAAGGTCTATCCCAAACTGCGCGAGTTCGGCATCGGCAGTCCCACCGGCGTTGACCTGGAAGGCGAATCGCCGGGCATTCTGGTCGAACCGGGCGATCCCACCTGGAGCGAGGCGCAATTCCTCAACAACAGCTACGGGCAGGGCGTATCGGTGACCCCGCTGCAACTGCTCACCGCCGTCAATGCGATCGCCAACGACGGGCTGATCATGCAGCCGCACATCGTCAAGGCGCGCCTTGATGGCGGTCAGGTGATCGAGACGCAGCCCGCGGCCATTCACCGGCCCATCAGCGAGGAGGCGGCGCACAAAGCGCGCGACATCATGGTGCGTGTGCTGCGCGAGAGCAAAGAGATCGAGTTCGATCTGCCGGGCTACACGGTCGCGGGCAAGACGGGCACCGCCGAGATTCCCGCGCCCTACGGCTATGAGCCGTTCGCGCCGGGGAACTCGATCGCGTCGTTCGTCGCCTTCCTGCCCGCCAACGACCCGGTGGTATCGATCCTGATCAAACTCGACCGTCCTCATGGTTACTGGGGCAGCCTCACCGCCGCGCCGCTGGGTGCAGAACTGTTGCAACGGCTGGTGGTGCTGATGGAGATCCCGCCGGACGACGTGCGCTATCAACTGGTGGCGCAGGGCGGCAGCCCGCTCGCCCGCGAATATTGAACACTCAGCGCTGGCAATCGCCGCCCGGCGATAGGCCGAGGGTGGCGCTGGAGAAATGTTGCATGAGTCAGGCCGTGACCCCCTATGATGCCCATATTCTGGTGGTAGCTGGCGCGGTGCCGGATTACGTGGTGCTGGCCCGTCAACTGGCCTTCATGGGCGTCATTCACTGCGAATGGAAGACCAGCGGCTGGCAGGTGGTGCAGTTCGCCGATACCCTGCCTCGTCTGCATCTGATCCTGATGGACATTCACCTGCCCTACGAAGACCCCTTCCAGACGCTCGCCAAGATGCGTCAGCATCCGCGCCTGCGCGACACGCGCATCGTCGCCATCTCCGCCAACGGCGATCGCGAGGAAATCGCGCAGGTGCGCGCCGCCGGTTTCGATGGGCTGCTGCGCAAACCCTTCGATCCCGATCAATTCCCGGAACAGATTCGCCGTCTGCTGGCCGGCGAAGCCGTCTGGCCGTGAGCGGTTCTGTCCCGCCAGGGCGTATTCCAGTTGGGTTCACGAGTGCAAGCACACCGAGGCGGCTTTCTGAAGCCGTGCTCTGGGGTGAACTGTTGTGAAATGTACCTCTCAAACTGAGGCGAGCAAAGGTTCTCGGCGATTTACCCGACGCGGAGGCGTTGACCTCACCCCCGCTCGGCACTTGCGTGCCTCGTGCCCCCTCCTCCGCGTCGGCTTATCATTACCCACCTCTTGAGCCGATGGCCCTCAACCCCCGGCCCCTTCTCCCGCAGCGCGGGACAAGGGGAGTGCCTGGGCCAGAGACAGCAAGTCCCCTCGCCCCGCGACGCAGTCGCGAGGGCGAGGGGATGTAGGGGTGAGGGGAGACTTATGGGTAATGCATAGCAAATGGGGTGCATTTCAGTTAAGTTCACAAAACCCGACAAGCCCGAACGGCCCTGATGCCTAGCCGACCGTGAACTTTTTTGAAATGCCCACCTTCTGCAATCACCCCTGGGCAGAGGCGCAGCTTTGGCGTACAATCGCCGTGTGGGACGCGCCCCCGCAACGTCCGGGCGCGACAGCGGATGACGCGATCTACCTATGACACCCGAACTGCCATTCGCCCTTAGCCTGGGCGCGATCACCTTCCTGCTCACTGCCATCTGGGGCGACCCTTTCGTCGAGATTCTGCGACGGCTGGGGCTGGGCAAACAGATTCGCGAGACGGGGCCGCAAACTCATCTGACCAAGACGGGCACGCCCACCATGGGCGGCGTGCTGATCCTGGTGCCGGTTGTGCTGATCACGCTGGGACTGAACCTAGCCCGCCTGATTCAGGAGACAGTGACTGGCTCCAGCATCCTTTTACCTCTGTTTGTCTTGTTGGGTTTTGGCACATTGGGGGCCATAGACGACCTGGAAGGCATCCGGGGCGTGCGCGAGCGCGGCGAAGGAATGCGCGCCCGCACTAAGCTGGCTTTTCAGATCGTGCTGGCGGTTGCGGCGGCGGCGGTGATGGCTTTCGCTGGCGGCGGCTTTCAGAACGCCAACGGCGTGTATATCCCGCTCTTCCCCACCTTCGTGGACATCCCCCCGCTGCTCTGGATTCCCATCGCGGTTTTCATCATCGTGGGCACCAGCAATGCCGTCAATTTCGTGGATGGGCTGGATGGCCTGGCAGGCCTGATCACCGCCAGCGCCTTTGCCGCCTATGGGGCCATTGCCCACCTGCAAGGACAGGCGTTTCTGGTACAGTTTTCTTTCATCATCGTCGGGGCGTGTTTTGGCTTCCTGTGGTACAACGCGCATCCGGCGCAGATGTTCATGGGCGATGTCGGCTCGCTGGCGTTGGGCGCGGCGCTGGGCATGGTCGCGCTGATGACCGGTCAGTGGTTGCTGCTGCCCATCATCGCCATCATCCCCGTGGCGACGATGCTCAGCGTCATCTTGCAGATAGCCTACTTCCGGCTGACGGGCGGACAGCGCCTGTTCCGCATGACACCTCTGCACCATCACTTCGAACTGGGCGGCTGGAGCGAAACGCAGGTCGTGCAACGCTTCTGGCTGATGGGCATCCTGGCCGCCATGCTGGGCGTGGCCCTGGCGCTATTGCGCTGAAGCTCGCTCCGGTGCCTTTTTCCGCACGGTGCACAGGCCGGATCGACCGGAGAATCCCGCCTCAGAGAAGGATACGGCGGGGCGTTGCCAGTCCATCCCCCCAACTCCAGTAAAGGTGCCCAAGGTCGGAAAGCGGGCGTTGCCCCACAACCCCAGAGGTCTGTAGTTCAGCGGTTCCTGGGCGTGCGCCTGCCTCCATAGGCACATCCCTCGTATGGGCTTTCTCTCTTCGGTGTGCCTCTGTCTGATTATTGAAAAGCCCTGACCTGCCAGGCGCGTACAGGCTGTGTCTACGCCCCGGTTTGGTGTTTCAGTACAGGGGGAGTGGATAAAATTCAGGAGATTGGTAAAATAGGGATATGAGCCAAGAATGTCCATATTGCCACCAGAGTGACCG
>CAKZOB010000027.1 GCA_937135955.1 uncultured Anaerolineales bacterium
GAGGGCTGGCGTCCGGGCTGGGACGACTGGCCCGCTGACCTGGCCCGTCGCCTGGACGATCCGGCGGTGCGCGCCATGATCATCCGCCAGGTGCAGCCACACGTCAAAGATGCGGTCAAGGTGGGCTTCGCGGCGGTGCTGGGCATGGAGCGGCACGCCGAAGTCTTGCGCGACTTCGAGGAGGCGCTGGGTTGCCCCGTTTTTGAGATTCCTGTCCTGCCGCCCAGCCCGGCGGGGACGCGGCTGAGTAATGGCCTGCGGCGCTGGTTACTGCGTCAGCGGGCGCGGGTGCAGATCGGTCATCCGGTCGTGCGCGGCATTGTGGAGGGCGGGCGTTGCACGGGCGTCGAGGTCGGCGCGCTGGGGCACACCAATCCTTTCTACGCGGACGTCTTCATCCTGGCGACGGGCGGTCTGTACAACGGCGGCATTCAAAGCGATGAGACGGGCCGCCTGTGGGAGCCGATCTTCGGGTTGCCAGTCGGCGGGCCGGAGGGCGAGGGGCGCACAGGATGGTACAGAGAACGTCTGCTCGTGGCGGAGGGGCACCCGATTCACCGCGAAAGCGGGTTGCGCGTCAACGCGCAGATGCAGCCTGTGAACGGCGAGGGCGCGCCCGTGCTGGAGAATGTCTTTGCTGCTGGGCACCTGCTGGCCGGCTTTAACCCGCTGACGGATGGTTGTGCGGAGGGCGTGGCCCTGGCGACGGCGTACAAGGCGGCATGCGCGGCCTTGGCGACGCGGGCATGAGCGCCGTACAGGGAACAAAAAAGCCCTTGCGGGCTTCGAAGGCATATGCCTTCCACCTCCAGCAAACTGGATTGGCAGTCAGTATAGCATGACCAACATAGCATGATCAACGCGCTCGTACAGTTAGCGGAATCATTATGACCGACCATTCGTTTTCCCTCATTGATCTGACTCCCTTCACGGCAGATCACTGCCTGAAGTGCAATATCTGCACGTCGGCCTGTCCAGTCTCGGCGGTGACGCCGCTCTTCCCCGGCCCCAAGACGGTCGGGCCGCAGGCGCAACGGTTGCGGCTGCCGGGCGAGCCGTCGCCCGATCATTCCATTGACTATTGCTCCGGCTGCGGCATCTGCACGCTGGTCTGTCCGCATGGCGTGAAGGTGATGGAAATCAACACGCAGGCCAAGGCGGCCCTGACGCAGACGCACGGCATGTCGCTGCGCAACTGGTTCCTCAGCCGCAATGAGCTATGGGGGCGGTTGGGCACTCCTTTCGCGCCGCTGCTCAACTTCGGCGTGCGCAATCGCTGGCTGCGCCTGATCGCTGAGAAGACGTTCAAGGTCTCGGCGCGGGGGCCGTTGCCCGGCTGGGCCGGTTACACCTTCCGCGGCTGGTGGAAGCGCGAACTCAAACGCCGCCCGCGCCCACAGCCCGCCTCCGATGCCGATCGGGTGGTGTATTTCCACGGCTGCTCAACCAACACCTACGAGCCGCATATCGGCAAGCTGGCCGTGGCCGTGCTGGAGCATATCGGGCTATATGTGGAGATTCCTCCGCAGACATGTTGCGGGCTGCCCGCCCAATCCAACGGGGACTTCGCGGCGGCGCGGCGCTACGCCCGCACCAATATCGCGTTGCTGGTCGAGTATGCGCGGCGGGGGATTCCCATTGTCGGCACATCGGCCAGTTGCATGACCGCGATCAAGGGCGACTATCATCACGTGCTGGGTCTCGATGACGAGGACGCGCTGCTGGTCGCGGCCAACACCTACGACTTCATGGAGTTTCTGGCCAAACTGTACCGCGAAGGCCGCCTGCCGCTAGACTTTCAGCCCATCGAGGCGGAGTTGCCCTATCACGCGCCGTGTCAGCTCAAGGCGCACGGCATGGGGCGTCCGGCGCTGGACGTGCTCGATCTGATCCCTGGCTTGCGTTGCTGGGAAATTGATGCGGACTGCTGTGGCATCGCCGGCACTTACGGCTACAAGGCCGAGAAGCGTGAGATCGCTGAGGCAGTGGGCCGCCCCATCGTCGAGCAGGTAAACGGGGCAGGGGCGACGCTGGTCGTGTGCGACACCGAAACCTGTCGCTGGCAGATCACATCATTGACCGGCGCGAAGACGATCCATCCGGTCGAGTTGGTGGCGCTGGCCTACGGTCTGCAGGCGGACGGCTACACGCCACCGCTGCGGACAGCAACTGCTGCCTACGCCGCCACGGGCCTGTAGCCGCGCCTGCGCGTGAACGCCCTTGCGGACAGGGACGCCGTCAGGCGTTCCCTTTGTCTTTGTTGTTCGCCCCGGTCAACTCGCGGTGCAGCACCCATTTGACCGTCCAGAAGCCATCTACGTAGTCGAAACAGGCGGTGCTGCTGGTGCCGAACCACACCGGCGGCTGTGCCGGGTCCGCGCGGAGCAGGGCGGCGGCCAGTCGTTCCATGAACGGGTTGTGCCCCACGAGCATCACTGGCTCGGTTTCCTGCGCCAGTTCACCGGGCAGGTCTTCCACCGGATCGTCGAAGAGCAGTCCGCGCACAGCGATCACCCCGTCCGCTGGCTTGAGGTGCTTCGCAAAGATTTCCGCTGTCTGCTGGGCGCGCAGCAAGCCGCTGTGCCGAATCTGGTGCACGGTGATGCTCGCGCGGGCCAGCCATTCGGCCAGCGCCGTCACTTCGGCTTTGCCGCGCTCGGTCAGCGGACGGTCTTCATCATTGGTATATTTCGGGTCTTTCGACGCCTTGCCATGCCGAACCAGAATCACGCGCATCAATCTTCCCTCCTATGCTAACTGCCCAGAACGAACAACAGCGTGCCGCCAACCCACATTACTGCCCAGGCAGCCAACGTAAGGCGGGGCCAGCACGATACCAACAACGCTTGCAGACCTATGTAGCTTGGCCAATTCACATACGGGAAAAGCAAGGGAGAAGCTGCCAGACCGTAGCGATCATCACCTGTCTGCCACGCTTTCCACACGAGGAAAGCGCCTAATGGGAGTGACCAGGGCCAGAGCGAGGCGTTGTATGGATCGTCAATCACTGCTTGGCCGAGACGAGCCACATGGACAGGCCATAAGGGCCAGATGATCAGCGAGGCAATGGCGATAAAACAAGTGGGAGCAAGATACCGCCACCAGGCAGAGCCAGTGCGTCGCAGTCGCGATACTGCTACCCATAGAGCCACCTGTGGTTTTAGCGTGAACAATACCAGATCAAGGCCATTGAACCAGAGCAATCCTGCCAGTGCAAGCCAGTCAGTCTGTCCATTGGTGAAATGCCAGATACCTGATGGCGTCAGGAACACGATCGCCGCGCCCCACCAGGGTCCCCCAAAGCGGCGGATCACCAGAGCTACAATGAGCACCGCAGCAGCGTTATTGATGGCTGTTGCTTCACGCGAAGGCAGTCCACCAAGTGGCGACAAGATGATCCCCAGATATGGCGGATAAGGGATTGCATTCTCCCAGGGGGCAGGCCACCAAGCGCGCGCAGCGGGGGCCATGACGTTTCGCCAATCTCGCCCACCATCACGCAAAAGTACAAGGGATCCCACAAAAACTAACGCAGCAAAGGCCCACACACCCGGATGAAGTCGGGGCCACCAGCGTCCAAAGTCCAGCGGATGGTATTGGACTTGTCTGACAGTGGAATTTGACGCTGTATCGCTGACCACAGCCTTGCGCAACAATTCCACAATTTTCTCCATCATCGCTGATCGTTGTCCTGCGCACGGGCACGACGCTGTCTGAGATAGCCTAGCGGCTCGCCCGCCTTATCCGTCATATCGCTCAGCGCTGCCCAGAACTCGTCCAGGGTCAGCGGCTCGAAGCCACGCCACGTCACGCGGAAGGCGCGCGTGCGCATGTACAGGAAGAGCCGCTCGCCGCGCTCTGCCCGCAGATGGTTGGCGACGTTGGGCAGCAGCAGGTCGTCGCGCACCTCGAAGCGCCCTTTCACCTCCACCCAGCACCTGAGATCGGGCAGGTGAAAGTCCACCAGGTAGCGCCCGCCGCCGATGCGCTCCGGCTCGTACTGCCAGGCGATGCCGCGCCGGTCGAGTTCCTGGGCGAAGCTCACCTCCAGGCGCGAGCGCATGAACGCGCCCCGGTAGATGCTCTCGCACGCTGCCCCATGACGGGGGCCGCGCGCCACGCGCGGTCTGCGCGGGAAAGGGGGCTTGCCGGGTGGGGACTCTTTGGGGGACATGGGGCGCTCCAGATGAAACGGTGCTCAGTTTTCGGTGATCAATGAAGCTCGATTCTGGCGCAGCTTGTTTTTGCGCCAACCTGCCGCTGATCGCTGAAAGCTGATCACTGACGACTCACCGATACCCTCTCCTCTGCCGCAGCACTTCAAAGGCGATCACCGCCGTCGCTGCTGCCGTGCCCAGCGACTGATCGAAGGGGCTGCCGTAGGGAATGGCCAGGCGCAGGTCGGCCCCGTCGCGAAAGGAGCGGGTGATGCCGCGCTTCTCCCCGCCGATGACCAGGAACAGCGGGCCGGTCAGGTCAGCGTCGTAGAGCGGCACGGCGTCTTCTTCGGCGGCGACGGCCACGCACAGCCCGCGCCGCCGGAAATGCTCCGCCGCTGCTTCTACCGTCTCGGCGATGGCGATGGGCAGCCATTCCGACGCGCCCGCCGAGGCCCGCGCCACGACTCCCGCCGCCGACAGCCAGTTGCGCGGGCGCAACACCAGCCCGTCGCAACCCGCCGCGTAGAGCGCGCGCACCGCCTGCCCGAAGTTGAACGGGTCTTCGACGCCGTCAATCATGGCGACAAATGGGGCTGGGTTGGCCGCGCCCAGGTCGTCGAGCGTCACCAGACGGCGCGGCCCTACCAGCGCGATCACGCCGCCGTGCGTGCTGCCGCTCGCGCGCACCTCGATCTCGCTCGCGGGCACGCGCTGAACAGGAATACCCGCGGCGCTGCCTGTGCGCTCCAGCCAGGCCATGCCCGCGTCGCGCTTATCCTGCCGGATCAGGATGGCGTGGATCGGGCGACTGTTCGCCTTCAGCGCCGCGCGCACCGAGACAAAGCCTTCCAGGACAGCGCTCTCTTCCATGGCGCGGCCTGCTCACTCTCGTTCTGCCACCCAGGGCGCGCCCAGCAATGGCACAAGTGCCTGGTAAGCATCCATCAGCCAGGCTTCGGCTCGCGCAGCGAAGTCGCTCTGAGCGAGCAACCGCTGCAAGATAATCAGGACGGGGCGCGCGTGTGCAATGTCCAGATTGAAGCATGGCTGACCGGCCTGTGCCGCTGCCGATGTGTCGAAAGTCTGCTCTGGCCGATCGTTGATCCACGCTCCGGCGGGCTGCAACGGGCCGGTCACAATCTGCACGCGCCAGCCACGCTGTACAGCCTGCCGCACCACCGACGCCGCCTCTTCCTGCCAGACATGCGCCACAAATCCACAGCCGGTGGTCTGCTGCTGCACCAGGGCGACAAGCGCTGCGTCGGGCAGCGCGCGTAAATCGCGACGGCCCCGCTCGTCGTCCAGGTGAAGTTGCAGGCCCAACCCTGCTTCGGCGGAGGCCTGTTCGACCAGCTCGAAAGCGCGCGTTCGCTCGACTTTGCCGATCACTTCCAGGGCGCGCACGAACGCCAGCGATCCGCCCGGAAACTGCGGGCCGAGTTCCTGCCGCGCTGCCTCACCGCGCTTCTCTACCAGCCAGTGCCCATCTTGCCAGGTGACGTAGACCTCGGCGGGGCGGCAATCTACACAACGAGGATGACGACTGTTCTGAGCCTTCCAATAAGAGTCATGAGTCATCGGGCAACCTTGTCTCCAGATCAGTACTACTGAGCACACGGTCACATGGCATGAACAACCGGCCATCAAAAAACGAGGCGGTAGTTAGCGTTCGTCCCCAGCGCCTCCTGAAGGCCGCGGACTGAAAAACCGAAAGCCGATCACTGCCTATCCGCCCAGTTGCGCGCCCGCTCGACGGCCCGTCGCCAGCCTTCCAGCAGGGCCGCGCGTTCGTTGGCGGACATGCGCGGCTCGAAGGTGCGCTCGACCGACCACGCCGCTTCGAGCGCTCCCACGCCCGGCCAGAAGCCGACTGCCAGCCCGGCCAGGTAGGCTGCGCCCAGGGCCGTCGTCTCCGTGACGGCGGGACGCTGCACCGGCACGCCGAGCACGTCCGCCTGAATCTGCATCAGCAGGTTGTTGGCGGCTGCGCCACCGTCTACGCGCAACGCGCTAAGCGCAATGCCGGAATCGGTGTGCATGGCCTCCAGCACATCGCGCGACTGCAGCGCGATGGCGTTGAGCGCCGCCCGCGCGATATGCGCCCGCGTGGTGCCGCGCGTGATGCCCACCAGCGTGCCGCGGGCATAGGGGTCCCAGTAGGGCGCGCCTAGCCCCACGAAGGCCGGGACGAAGTAGACCCCGTCTGTGCTCTCGACGCTGGCGGCCAGGCTCTCGATCTCCGGCGCGCTGTTGATGATCTGCAGGCCGTCGCGCAGCCATTGCACCGCCGCGCCGGCGATGAATACGCTGCCTTCCAGCGCGTAGACGACCGGCTCGCCGCTCAGTTGCCAGGCGACGGTAGTGAGCAGGCCAGAATTGGAAGGCACCCCCTCCGTGCCCGTGTTGAGCAACACAAAGCTGCCCGTCCCATAGGTATTTTTGGCCATGCCCGGCTTCATGCACGCCTGACCGAACAGCGCCGCCTGCTGATCGCCGGCCATGCCCGCCAGGGGGATAGATACGCCGAAGAGATTGGGCATGGTCTCGCCGTAGACCTGGCTGGATGGGCGCACTTCGGGCAGCAGACTCCGCGGAATCTTGAGATAGGCCAGGATGTCGTCGTCCCAGTCGCCGGTGTAGATGTTGTAGAGCAGGGTGCGGCTGGCATTGGACACGTCGGTGATGTGCAGCCTGCCTCCGCTCAGATTCCACAGCAGCCAAGTGTCCACCGTGCCAAAGGCCAGCTCGCCCGCTTCGGCGCGCGCGCGGACGCCTGGCACATTGTCCAGCAGCCAGGCGACTTTGGTGCCAGAAAAATAGGCGTCGGTGACCAACCCTGTCCGGGCGCGTATCGTGGCGTCGAAACCGTCGGCTTTGATCGCGTCACAAAGCGGCGCCGTGCGGCGGCATTGCCAGACGATGGCATTGTAGACTGGCTCGCCGGTGCGCCGATCCCAGAGCATGGTTGTCTCGCGCTGATTGGTGATGCCGATCGCCGCTACCTCAGAGGGCGTCACGCGGGCCTGGGCTAGCACGGCGTGTGCTGTGTCGCGCTGCGAACGCCAGATGTCCAGCGGATCGTGCTCCACCCAGCCAGGGCGGGGGAAATGCTGGGGGAATTCCTGCTGGGCGACGGAAACAGGTTTGCCCGCTTCGTTAAAGAGAATGGCACGCGAACTGGTCGTGCCCTGATCCAGCGCCAAAATGTATCTTGCCATTGTCTGCCTGTAATCCTTTCGTAAGCCGCTATTCTCCAGCCAGGCTACGCCTATTATAACAGCGTCCTGTCGGGCTGTGCCCCTTGGCTTTGGGGCAAGCGCGGATCAGAACGCCTGGGGCGCGCGCAAGCTGTGACAGGCCGTTTGCAGCCGTTTGCCGCCCCTCACCCCTACATCCTCTCTCCCTCGCGACTGCGTCGCGGGGCGAGGGGACTGACCGTCTCTCGTGTGAGCGCTCCCCTTCGCCCGCAGCGCGGGCGAAGGGGCCGGGGGATGAGTGCCATCGGGCGCAGCAAAGTCGCAGACAACCTTTGCATGCACCCATGCTTGCCTCGCCCTCATACTTTGCCCTATAATCAAATCAGGATTTGATTATTGTTTTGCGCGACAAATCACGCCATGGCTCGCAAACCCGCCGAACAGACCGTTCATCCCGAAGCCATCATCGAGGCGGCGGCTACTGTGTTTCGCCGCAAAGGGTATCACGGCGCGACCATGGCCGAGATCGCCGCGGCGGTCAACCTGACGGCGGGCAGTCTGTATCATCATTTCCCCAGCAAGCAGGACTTGCTGATAGCCGTGCTGGCGACCGGTCTGGGACGCATCACGCGCGAGGTGAAGATGGCGGTTGAGGCTGCCAATTCGTCGCCCGCTGAGACTCTGCGCCGCATTGCGACCATCCATATCCGCAGTCAGATAGACAACGCCAACATCGCCGCCGCCGTGATCTTCGAAGGGCGCGCCTTGCTCGACGTGCCGGATGTGCGCGAGCAGTTCGTGGCCCAACGCGACGCTCTGGAAGCGCTGTACCGCCAGGTGATCGAGCGGGGGATCGCCGGCGGCGAGTTCCGCCCGGTGGACGTAGGCATCTTCGTCAAAGCGCTGTTCGGGGCGCTCAACTGGGTGAGCGTCTGGTATCGCCCCGACGGGCGACTGTCCGGTGAGGAGATCGCCCGCGAGATCGCCGATGTTTTCCTGGCCGCGTTGCGCTGCCCGCCCGACCGTGCCTCTCTGGGAGAGTGAGCATGACCTGATCTTGCCTGCGCGAACGCATGTCCTCAGAAATCGTCCGCTTGGTTTGCGGGAGGCACCCCCTATGATCAGTTTCACCCCCACCGACGAACAACAGATGCTCATCGAAACGGTGCGCCGTTATGCCACTCACAACGTGCGACCGGTGGCGCACGACGCCGACGAAGGCGGCGCGTTCCCGGCGGACGTGCTGCAAACTGGCTGGGAACTGGGCATCCTGCCCGGCAACATTCCGGAAGCGCTGGGCGGCCTGGGCGAGACGCACAGCGCGGTCACCGGCGTGCTGGCCTACGAAGAGCTAGGCTATGGCGATCTGTCGCTGGCGCTGCACCTGATGTCCCCCGCGCTGATGGCCATCCCCCTGGTGCTGGACGGCACCGACGCCCAACGCGAAGAGTTTATGCCGCTGTTCCTGGAAGAGACCCCGCCGCCGGTGACCGCCGCCCTGATCGAGCCGCGCATTCACTTTGCCCCCGACGATCTCAAAACGACGGCGACCTATGAAAATGGCGGATATCTGCTCAACGGGCACAAGGTCTGTGTGCCGCTGGCCGAGGGCGCGCAATGGATTCTGGTCTACGCCTGGAATCCGGACGCGGGGCAGGTGGACGGCTTCCTGGTGCGCGGCGACGCGCCAGGGCTGACGGTTGGCCCGCGCGAGAAGTTGATGGGCGTGCGCGCCCTGCCCACTTACTCGCTGATGCTGGACAACGTGCGCGTGGACGCGGCCTGTCGGCTGGGCGGCGAGCAGGGCATAGACTTCAGGCGTATCCAGGCGCATAGCCGGGTAGCGCTGGCGGCGCTGGGGGTCGGCGTGATGCGCGGCGCGCTGGAATACGCCGTTGACTACGCCAAACAGCGCGTGCAGTTCGGACAGCCGATCGCCACCAAACAGGCCATCGCTTTCATGCTGGCCGAGTGCGCCATCGAGATAGACGCCGCGCGGTTGATGGTCTGGGAAGCGGCCTGGAAGCTCGATCAGGGGCAGGATGCCACCAGGGAGTCCTACCTGGCCAAGCAGTATGTAGATCAGGCGGCGGTGATGGTGACCGACAGCGCCGTGCAAACCCTGGGCGGCTACGGTTATATCCGCGAGTATCCGGTCGAGCGCTGGCTGCGCAACGCGCGCGGCTTGGCCACGTTCTACGGCCTGGCGATTGTGTAAGAGCGGTCAGTTGTCAGCGATCAGCGGTGAGTTCTCCGAGCGCTGAAGGCTGGCAACTCAACGCGGATCACCCAAGATTGTCCTGGAGGGTACAATGCCTATCAGCTTCGAGATTCCCGAACGAATCAGGCAAAACCTGCAGATGACCGAGGCGCTGGCGAGCGGCATCATGCGCCCCGACGCGCGCTACTATGACGAACACGAGCACGAGCGCCCGCATACCTTCATCACCATGACCTGGCCGGTGATGCGCGATCAGCAGAAACGGCAGCTCGACCGCATGACCGCACAGGCGCGCGGCGAAGTCCCCGAAAAGAAGCGCGAAGGGCCGGGCATCATCTACCTCAATATGGTCTTCACTTTCGAGATGCTCAGTTGGGGCGACGTGGGGCAGATGCTATGTATGCCCACGGCTTTGCTGGCCGGGGCAGCTATTGAGGCAGTCGGCACGCCCGAACAGAAAGAACGCTTCCTGCGTCGTTTCGCTGAAGGCGATCAACCGGTTTGGGGGGCGATGGCCATGACCGAGCCGGGCGCTGGCTCCGATACCTCGGCCATTCAGACCACTGCCGTGCTCGATCCGCAGACCAACGAATGGATTCTCAACGGCGAGAAAATCTTCTGCACCAACGGCAAACTGGCCCTGGAAGAATCCAACGGGATCGTCGTCGTCTGGGCCACCGTGGATCGTTCGGCGGGGCGCGCGGGCATGAAACCGTTCGTCGTCGAGGCGGGCACGCCCGGCGTGACCATCGAGAAAGTGGAGATCAAGCACGGCATCCGCGCCAGCGACACGGCGACCATCGTGCTAAAAGATGCGCGCATCCCCTACGATAATCTGCTCGGCTCGCCGGAGGTACAGCGGCGCGACACGACCGAGGGGTTCAAAGGGGCCATGGCCACCTTCGACGCCAGCCGTCCGCTGATCGCCGCCAGCGCCATGGGGGTGGGGCGGGCGGCGCTGGAGTTCGTCAAAGAGAAGCTGGCCGAAGAAGGGATCGAGATACCCTACGGCAAACCGCGCCACGCGCTAAGCGCTGTGCAGCGCGACGTGCTGGAGATGGAAGCGCAACTGCGGGCGGCCTGGCTGTTGACACTGCGGGCGGCCAGCATGCTTGATCACGGCCTGCACAACAGCCTGGAAGCTTCCATGGCCAAAGCCAAGGCGGGCAAGGTCGTCACCTGGGTGACGCAGAAGGCGGTGGAGTTGTTGGGGCCGCGGGGCTATAGCTGCGAGTGGCTGGTCGAAAAATGGATGCGCGACGCCAAGATCAACGACATTTACGAGGGCACAGGGCAGATCAACCTGTTGATCGTCGCCCGGCGCATTCTGGGCTACAGCAGCCGGGAGCTGACCTGAGCGCGCGTTCGCGAGGGGTCAGCGCGCGGCAAGGGCGACCGGCTCCTCGCGCTCGCTGACCAGCGGTAGCAGCCGGTCGAGCACTGCCGGATGGCCGAAAGCGAACAAGCCGTTGAGCGGAGCGAGCAAGTCGCGCTGACGCAGATCGAGCGTCTCGCCGCTCAAGAAGCGCACTTCGCCGCCCTGTTTGCGCATGAAGGCCAGCCCGGCGGCGATGTCCCACAGATACGAGTCGTGCGTGAGGACGGCCAGCGCCGACCCGCGCGCTACATAGGCGGTATGGCTAGCCGAGCTGCTCATGGTCATGATGCGCGGGAAGTCCAGCCGGTAGCGACGGTGCGCGTCGCTGCGCCACAGCACATATGAATCCGCTTTCCACGCTGTCTTCAGGCGATGCGTTACGTCCTGCCCGTTGCAAATGACGGCGTCGCCGTCGGTGTACGTCCAGTCGTCGTAGAGCGGTAGATAGACCAGGCCAAACACCGGCTCGCGGTTGCGCAGCACGGCCAGCGTGACGCACCACGACGGCAGACCGTCCACATAAGCCTGTGTGCCGTCAATGGGATCGATCACCCACAGATACTCACGATCCAGGTGCTCGCTGCCGTATTCCTCGCCCACGATGCCGTGATCCGGATAGGCCGCGCGGATGTAATCGCTCAGCAGACGCTCGATGGTGCGGTCGGCGATGGTCACCGGGCTGTGATCGGCGGGTTTGTGTTCGACATTGGTATGCCCGAAGTAGCGCAGGGCGATCTGCCCCGCTTCGGCTACCCAGGTGCGAATACGTGTGACGTCAAGTGATTGGGTCACGAAGGTTATCCTCTCAGAGAAAAATACCACCCACTCCCCAGAGTTTAGCAGTGTTGCTCCCTCGGTAGGCAAAGCGCAGGGATCGATCTCTTTAAGACCTGTTTAGACAGATATTGCCGCCAGCGCTCTACGAGCCAACTGAGACAAAAAAGGGGCGCTAGACCCGACCAGTCGCCCCCCAGATCACACTTGCGGGCTGCCCTACGCAGGGGCCAGCACGCTGAGCGCTTCGTGGAAGCGCCGTACCGCGCCCTCGGTAACCTCCGGCGGCAGCGCATAGGAGAAGCGTATCCAGTTATTGCCCTCGTCGGAGAAGGCCGCGCCCGGCACAACTGCCACGCCATACTCGGCGGCCAGATACTCGCCCAGGGCGAAGCTATCGGTCATGCCCGCCGCTTCCATCCAACGGCTCACGTCAATGAAGGCGTAGTAGCCGCCGTCGCCCATGATGAAGCGATAGCCATGCTCGGTGAGGAAACGGCGCATCACTACGCGGCTGGCGTTGGTGGGCGTGATGATCGAGTCCGCGGCGCGGCGGAAGCCCATCTCGAAGGCAGCCATGGCCACCGCCTGGCCGTGAAAGTGCGGGATGACACCGTGCGAGGCGATGCTGCTGATGTACTGGATGACCTTCTTGCCTGCCAGCAGGTGCGCATTGCGCACGTTCGACGCGCCCATAGATTTGGTCAGGCCGTCCAGGATGATGATGCGCTCGCGCTCTTCTGGCTCGAAAGCGCTGAGCAGGGCGTTAGCGCTCATCGGCTCGCCTTCGGTGATGTAGTGGTAAATCCAGTCGTAGAGCACGAAGGAAATGCCCGCTTCCAGCGCGGCTTTGCCCAGCGCTACCTGTCGTTCCAGCGAGAGCGTATGGCCGGTGGGGTTATCCGGCGAAGTGATCACGATGCCGATGATACGCCGTCCGCCGTGCTTCTGGCAGAACTCCACCGAGGCGCGGATGGTGTCTTCGCTGTACTGCCAGGCCGTCGCTTCGTCGCCAGGGGCGAGCAACACATTGGCCCCGATAGCATACGGCCCCCAGTTGTAACTGATCCAGGGCACGCGCGAGACGAGCACAACATCGCCCACACGCCCTGAGCCAAGGGCGATCATGGCGCTGTAGGCTTTGAGCAGGGCGTCGCGCCCACCCACTGCGGCCAAGACATTGGCCGGCCCCCAGCCCAGCGCCGGATCGAGACCCCAGTATTGTTCGACGACCGCCCGGCGGAACTCATCCGCGCCATAGGGGAAGTCGTAGCCGCTGCCATGCGCCTTGGTCAGTTCGTGGGCGCGGTCGAGGATTTCGGCGGGCACCCCTGGCAATGACGCCCCGCCATCACCCTGCGAGGCGTCGAAGATAGTCGCATCCTGCCCCATCTTGTCCAGATATTTCTTGAGCGACAGCTTGATCAGGAACATGCGCGACGGCGGGATTTCGTATTGCTGCCCTGGATAGGGATCAATTGGGACCAGGTGCTCTTCTGGCACGGCGAAGCGCGGCGTATCGTAGGCTGTCATGCGACGAGTTCCTCCGTGTATCTGTCACAGGCCAGGGAGACGGCCAGGGCCGACTTGTGAAAAATAATCTTAACCCGAAAGTCGTCCGGTGCGTTTGGTCAGAGCGCACAAGAAAGCGCGCGTTAGTAGGATAGTTCAGCCGAGACGTGCTCCCAGCCGTTGCAGCCGTTGGCGCAACCGTCGTTGCAGGCGCAGCGTTGGCTCTGGCAACACGATGGGGCCGTCTTCGTCGCCCAGCCAGTCGGTGACACGCCCACCCAGGTACACACCGGCGTAATAGCCCCCTATGGCGAAGAAGTACCCGCTGATCAGATCGGGTGAGTTGTGACGCATGGTCAGCAGTGTGGAAGCGCAGATCAGGGCGGCCAGCGTCACCCAGGCGACAAAAACGTGCGGGCGAGGTCGCCAGCGAATCATGAAGCACATGTTGATCAGCGCATAGAAGACATGCTGACTGGGTGCGGCGTTGTGCGTGCTGGCGGCAGCGTCTACGTCGTAGCTTTCGCGCAGCAGATCGGCCAGCAGATGATCGCCAGGGACCTGTTCGGGCGCGGGCTTGGTGACATAGGTGGGGAAGGCCACATAGACCACATACCCCGCCAGGGCTGCTGTCGCCATGGCCAGGATGAACTGGCGATAAAGCCGGTTGGGCATGGTAAATGTGGCCCATAGGGGCACCAACGCTGCCAGCCAGAAGCCCGCGAAGTAGGGGATCAGCCACCAGCCAGTGGGTGTCAGGCGGTCGTCAATGGCGGCGATCTTCAGTTCCCAGCCCTCAGTCGGCTCGCGGAAATGCGCGTTGAACAGGTTGATGGTGAAAAACTGAAGCTGGATGAACAGCAGCACCAGAAACAACGCCAGGCGGTTCTGGAACAATCGCCGCCCCCAGACAGCGATTTTCGTCTCTTGCATGGTTTACTCTATCTGTCCGGCCTGCCCATTTCTGGCCAGCACTGGACAGTCCTCATCGGATTTCTGGGCGTATTATACGGGCGCACCTGGCACTTGGCGAAAATATCCCTCAGCGCCTGAGGCGTTCTGTTAACTCAGTGCAGCCGCTCCGGGTGATTGGTGAGGCTGCCCTTCAGGTAGGCGCGTACCGCGGTCTCGGCGTCGGCAATGTCGGTGACGATGGGCGTGATGCCCGCCTGTTCCATGGCGATATAAGCTCCGCGCCCCATGCCACGCACCAGCACTACCTGGCAGTCGGTGATCGCCTCGATCATGCGGGCGTGTTTGTGATCGGCCTCAGCGCCGCAGCCATGTTCCCCGTGTTCGTGATGATGTCCGTGCTCATGATGGTGTTCGTGATGCCCATGTTCTCCAGCGAAATCGCGATGCCCGGCCTTTTCGCGCAACTCGCGCCGGCTGATGCTCTGTCCTTCTACAGTGAACACCAGATAGTAAGGGGCGCGCCCAAAATGCTGGCTGATAGTCTGGCCGTCCTCGGTGACGACAGCGATCTTCATGATTCAGCGCTCCTCTCGAAAGACGATCTGATCCGCCTGGCAGGGCGGGGCAGAGTGTGTATAAGAGTAACGCCACTCCGGCCAGAAATCCATCCCTGATGATGGAAAGATCAGGGCCGAGGGTGCCCTCGGCCCTGGGGGATGGAGAGGTAGGACGACAGCGTTCAGCCGCCAGTGAGCATCTTGTGCACCTTCAGCGCCAGGTGCAGGTTCAGGCGGACGTTCGAATCGTCCATGTCCAGTTGCAGGATGTCGGTGATGCGGCCCAGCCGGTAGACGAGCGTGTTGCGGTGAATGTTGAGTACATGCGCGGTGCGGGCCATATTGCCGTTGTTTTCGAAGTAGGCGTACAGTGTCGGTACCAAGTCGGTGTGATGTTGGGCGTCGTAGTCGGTCAGCGCCGACAGCCAGTGTGTGCAGAAGTCGGTCAACAGGCTGGGATCGCGCACGCCCAGCAGCAGTTCATAGAGGCTGACATCGCCGAAGAAGGCGACCTGCGCGTCTTCCCAAATCTGGCGAGGCAGGGCCAGGGCGCGCTCGGCTTCGCGGAACGATTCGCGCAGTGCTGTCAAGCCCATTGCCGGTCGCCCCACACCCACGGCCAGGTCGCCATCGGGGGCGCTCTGGGCGAGTGTCTGGTAGAGCAAACGCACTACCTGTTTGAGTCGTTGCGTCTGATGCGGCTCGTCCAGCGGGAAGAGCACGACCGCGCGGTCAGCGTACAGGCCGACGGGTGCCTGCACACGACGCTGACTGAGTTCAGCCCGCAGCAATTTGACCATGCGCTCCGGCGAGAATGCCCCGTTGACCCGCTCTTCCCCCGGCACCCAGTGAAAGACCGCCACGGCGTACCACATAGCGGGCTGGAAGTTCTCCTGACCGGCACGCATGGCCAGGAGCATATCCTCGTTGGGCGGGCTGCTGAGCCATTCGGCGATCCAGTCGCGCGTATGGCGCGCCGGTTGCAGGCCGACATCCAGTGCCTGCCGCCGCGTCACTTCCTTGCTGAGAATGGGGGCGCTGTGTTCCAGCGCCAGCAAGTCGAAGTCGTCGGGCGCGCTACCTGCTGTCAGCGCCGACAGATACCCCAGCACACGCCCTTCGCTGAGCAGGGGGACGGTGAGACCTGCCGGACTTTCGATGACTTGCCAGTCGTCTTCGAAGAAAGCGCGGTCGTCCAGGTCGAACCGCCGTATGAACTCCGCGCCACCCAGCATGGCCAGGTGCGCGTCCCAATCGTGGCCCTGCGAAGCGGGCAGACCACGGCAGATCAGCGTCCCCTGCCGGTCGTGAATGACCACAGGCCGGTCGAGGATGCGCGCCAGCGCGTTGAGCATGGTGGTCAGACCGCGATAGCCCGCTGCGTGGCGCTGCAGAGTGCGCTCCAGTTCGGTCACGCGCTGCCAGACTTGCGCGGCGCGGTCGTTCAACAGGCGTCGGACGGAACGCTCAACCTGATTCAGAACGGCACGCTCAGGGAGCGCCACCAGCGGAAAATCGTGCTGGCGGGCTACCTGGTAAGTGCGCGGAGACAGCGTGCCCTGCACGGCCAGCGCGCTGGCTTCGGTGGCAGTCAGCCGCTCGATGAGCGCTTCCAGCGGAAGCGCGTTGGGCGTGTTGGCCAGGGTCTCGGTGGAGACCAGCAACAGCTCGCTGTGCCGGATCTCTCCCAGATGGGACGGCTGGGCACGCAGGTGGGAAACGCCGCTGATGGGGGTAGCGGGATAGCCGGAGACGAGGCGACTACCTAACGGCAGCGCAAGCCTGAGCACAGTTCTCAGGTCGGTGGCAGAGGTTACGGCGGACATGGTACTTTCTCCCCCTCAGGCGACCAACATCCGTGCGATGCTGCACGGCAATGCCGCCTTGCGGCGGTGTTTGCCTGTGGATGCTCCCTTCATTGTAGGGATAGGCGAAGCGCCTGTCTTCGGGCAGGTTTTATGAGATTCATACATGCCTGATTGTGCATATTGCACAAAAGATACTACCCCACTTGGGCAGATGGGCAGGATTTGTAGATTTTGTCATATAGCCAGGAGTAGGAGGTTAAGGGTTCTTTAACAAGAGGTGGGGGTCAAACAGTGCTGCATTATGCCCAGTGTTTTTCGAGCGTTCTGGCTGACCTCGCCGGACAGCAAAAGGGGTGAGCCACTGACCCACCCCCCAGTTGCTTTCCGTTGACGGATTATGCCAGATGATCGAGCACCCGATCGGTGAAGGCGCTCGTGCTAAGTGCCTGATCGGGCGACGGGGCGATGTCCGCTGTGCGCGCGCCCTCGGCCAGCGCTGCTTCGACAGCGCGTTCTACCGCCCGTGCTTCCTGATCCAGCCCCAGGCTATGACGCAGCAACATAGCCGCGCTGAGGATGGTAGCGGTGGGGTTGGCGATGCCTTTGCCGGCGATGTCTGGCGCGGAGCCGTGAATCGGTTCGTAGACCCCGAACGTGCCTGTGCCCAGCGAAGCCGATGGCAACATGCCCAGCGACCCGGCCAACACCGACGCTTCGTCGCTGAGGATGTCGCCGAACATGTTGCCCGCCAACACTACGTCGAAGCGGGCCGGTTCGCGGATCAGGTACATGGCGCAGGCGTCCACCAGCACGTGTTCCAGCGTCACATCCGGATAATCGGCAGCCACGCGATTCACCGTGCGCCGCCACAAGCGCATGGCCGCCAGCACATTGGCCTTGTCCACGGAGGCCACTTTGCCGCGCCGCTGTCGTGCCGCCTGGAAGGCTACGCGGGCCACGCGCTCTACCTGGGGGACGGAGTAGTACATGGTGTCCCAGGCGTCGTCTCCGTCGCCCTGCTCTTTGCGCTCGCCGAAGTAGATGCCACTGGTCAGCTCGCGCACAAAGAGGATGTCTACCCCGTCGAGCAGGTCGGCGCGGATGGGCGTGTAGTGAGCCAGGGCAGGATACGCTTTCACCGGACGCAGATTGGCGAACAGATCGAAATGCCTCCGCAGACGCAGTAACCCCTGCTCTGGGCGTACCGGCGCAGTGGGGTCCGACCACTGCGGCCCGCCGACTGCGCCCAGCAGCACGGCGTCGGCGCGTTCGCAGGCGGCCAACGTTTCGTCGGGCAGGGGATTGCCGGTGGCGTCAATGGCACAGCCGCCCATCAACGCTTCTTCGAAGGTGAAAGCGTGCCCCCAACGATCGGCGACGGCGCGCAGCACGCGCACCGCCTCCGCAACGATCTCCGGCCCGATGCCGTCACCGGGCAGAGTCACGATTTTAGCTTGCATGAGTGTCTCCCGATTGAGTTGTGAGTACGGAGTTTGGAGTGATGAGTCTTGAGTGCGGGGTCAGGGCAACGCCGACTCCCTGTTTCATCTCAAGACTCTCAACTCCTTACTCTCTACTTCTCGCTGCCATCACCTGCGTCAGGCCATACTCGACGCTGTCGGCCAGCGCCAGCCAGCTTGCCTCGATGATGTTGGTGCTGGCCCCGACGGTGCTCCAGCGCTGATGCCCGTTCTGCGTGTCAATCAGCACGCGCGTCGTGGCGGCGGTGCCATTCTGCCCATCGAGGATGCGCACCTTGTAGTCGGCCAGCTTGAACTCGGCCAGCGCCGGATAGACTGGCGTCAGGGCTTTGCGCATGGCGCGGTCGAGCGCGTCCACTGGCCCGTTGCCGCTGGCGACGGTGTGAATCTCCTCGCCGCCCACGCGCAGCTTGATGGTGGCTTCGGCGAACATGCCGCGTCCGGCACGGTGTTCGACGACCGCCATGAAGTCAATCAGTTCGAACGGCGGCTGATAGTCCGGTCGCTGGCGGTAGATCAGCATCATGATGGAGGCATCGGCCCCTTCGAAGACGAAGCCGCGGTGCTCCAGTTCCTTGACGCGGGCGACCAGTTTCTGCGCCTCCTCCGGCGATAGCTTCAGGCCGTATTCCTCCGCCTTGCTGAGCATGTTGCCGCGCCCGCTCAGGTCGGAGACGAGCACGCGCGTCTTGTTGCCCACCAGCGCCGGATCAATGTGCTGGTAGCTGTCAATGTTGCGGCGGATGGCGGCCACATGCATCCCGCCCTTGTGCGCGAACGCGCTCTTGCCCACATAGGGGGCCTGATGGTTGGGGGCCATGTTGGCGATCTCGGCGACGGTGCGCGCCACATGGGTCAGGTGAACCAGGTTGCCGGGCGGCAGGCAGCGTTTGCCCAGCTTGAGTTCCAGGTCGGGCACCACCGAGCACAGGTTGGCGTTGCCGCAGCGCTCACCATAGCCGTTGATCGTGCCCTGCACATGTGTTACGCCGCGTCGCACTGCCGCTAGCGTATTGGCGACGGCCAGTTCGCCGTCGTTGTGGCAGTGAATGCCCAGCGTCACGCCGGGGAAGCGCTCGACTACCACGTCGGTCATCTGCTCGACTTCCCAGGGAGTCGAGCCGCCGTTGGTGTCGCATAGCACCAACACATCAGCGCCGCCGTCAAGCGCCGCCTGCAGGGTTTGCAGCGCGTAGTCGGCGTCGAGCTTGTAGCCGTCGAAGAAG
This sequence comes from uncultured Anaerolineales bacterium, assembly GCA_937135955.1. Taxonomy (GTDB): domain Bacteria; phylum Chloroflexota; class Anaerolineae; order Aggregatilineales; family Aggregatilineaceae; genus UBA2029. The sequence goes on from CAKZOB010000027.1 coordinate 19,230, forward strand.
TGTTCCGCGTCGTAGATGACTTCGCGCCCGTGCTCTTTGAGGAAGGCCAGGCTCTCGCGGATGATGCGCAGGTTCTCCTCTGGCGTGGTGCGCAGCACTTCGCGCACGTGCAACAGCGAGGTCTTGCCGACGACCGTGACGGTAGGCGTCTGCGCTTCCAGCAAGGCCAGGATATTGCTATCCTGGGCCGGCTGACTGCCCACGCGACAGGTCATGCCGAAGGCGGCGATGCGGGCATGTTGCAGGGGTACTTCGCGCACGCGGCGGAAGTATTCGGCGTCTTTGGGGTTGGAGCCGGGCCAGCCCCCTTCGATATAGGCGACGCCCAGTTCGTCGAGCAGTTGTGTGATGCGCAGTTTGTCATCTACCGAGAGCGCCACATTCTCGCCCTGCGTCCCGTCACGCAGGGTGGTATCGTACACAACTACCGTGTCCATCGTGATGGCCTCCTGCGGGTGATCAGCAGTCGGTGCCCGGCGGTCGGAGTGAGCCGCTTCGCTTTTCAACCGCTCACTGACACGCTCGTCCGACTATCCCTTCATCCGAACGCCCAGCACATTGCGGGCATAGGGCACCAGTCCCCCCGCGTTGATGATGGCGAGCACCACCGGCGGGTAGGGGCTGGCCTGATAGGTCTGGCCGGTGCGATGGTTGGTAATTGTGCCGGCGGCCAGATCGACGCTGAGCACATCGCCCTTTTGTGCGTCGCGAGCCGCCGGAGGACACTCCAGGATAGGCAATCCAATGTTGATGGCATTGCGGAAGAAAATGCGCGCGAAGGACTCGGCGATCACACACGACACCCCCGCCCCCTTGATGCTGATGGGGGCGTGTTCGCGGCTGGAGCCGCAGCCGAAGTTGGTGCCGCCGACGATGATGTCGCCGGGCTGTACTTCTTTGGCGAAGCTCTGATCCAGGTCTTCCATGCAGTGCGCGGCCAGCGCTTTGGGGTCGGTGGTGACCAGGTAGCGCGCCGGGATGATGACATCTGTGTCAATGTTATCGCCGTATTTCCACACGCGGCCTTGTAACTTCATGGGTGCCCCCTTTTTCAGAGTTCGTCAGGATGCGCCAGACGGCCCAGGATGGCGCTGGCGGTCGCGATGGCCGGGTTGGCCAGGTAGACGCGCGCGTCGCGGTGACCCATGCGCCCGCGGAAGTTGCGGTTGGAGGTGCTCACGCACACTTCGTCGGCGGCCAACACGCCCATGTGCCCGCCCAGGCACGGCCCGCACGTGCTGACGCTGACCGCCGCCCCCGCCAGCGTGAACAACTCGATCCAGCCCTGGCGCAGCGCGTCCAGGTAGACCGCCTGCGAGCCGGGGATGATCATCACCCGCACGTCGGGGTGGAACTCGCGCCCTGTCCGCTGCAGGATGTCGGCGACGATGGCCAGGTCTTCGAAGCGCCCGTTGGTGCAACTGCCGATGAAGACCTGATCCACCTTCTCCGGCTTGATCTGACTGATGGGGTGCACGTTGTCCGGCGAGTATGGACAGGCTACCTGCGGCTCCATGTCCGACAGGTCGAATTCATAGACAGAGTGATAGGTCGCATCGTCGTCGGCGAAGAAGGGCGTGTAGGGGCGCGTGGCGCGCGGCTTCACATAGGCTTCGGTGACTTCGTCGTAGGGCATGAAGCCGCACTTGCCCCCCGCCTCAATGACCATGTTGGTCATGGTCAGCCGGTCGGACATGGGCAGGGCGTGAATGGCCGGGCCGGTGAATTCCATCGAGCGGTAGAGCGCGCCGTCTACGCTGATCTCGCCGATGGTGCGCAGGATCAGGTCTTTGCCGTAGACCCAGGGGCGGCGCTCGCCGTAGTAGACGAATTTCATCGTCTCTGGCACTTTCAGCCAGGTGGTGCCGGTGGCCATGGCGAAGGCGATGTCGGTAGACCCCATGCCCGTGGCGAACGCGCCCAGCGCGCCATAGGTGCAAGTATGACTATCGCCGCCGACGACCAGGTCGCCGGGTAAGACCAACCCTCGCTCCGGCAAGACCACGTGCTCAATGCCCGCCCGTCCTACCTGGAAGCGATGGGTGAGCGCCTGTTCTTCGGCGAAGAGAGTGAGTGTGCGCGTCTGTTCGGCGCTCTTGATATCTTTGTTGGGCGCGAAGTGACTGGGTACCAGCATCACCCGATCTGGGCTGAACACTTCGCTGACGCCCATCGCCTGGAAGGACTCGATGGCGATGGGCGCGGTGATGTCGTTGGCCATTACGACATCTACTTTGACGGTCACCAGATCGCCCGCCGAGACTTCGTCAGTATCTTGAGCGTGGGCGGCGATGATTTTCTCGGCCAGTGTCTTTCCCATAGAAATTGCGCCAGGGGACACCGGGCTTTAGCCCGGTGGGGAATGGCGCTTGCCTCCTTTCTTCTCCCGTGAT
>CAKZOB010000028.1 GCA_937135955.1 uncultured Anaerolineales bacterium
GCGTGGGGGTGAACCTAACCGTGTCATTGCCAGTTTGTTGCGCTATCGGTTTTCCCCACACGCGTGGGGGTGAACCCCTGTAGTTCGTTGCCGGTCTCGCGCAGTCGTCGTTTTCCCCACACGCGTGGGGGTGAACCGCTGGGTCGAATCATGGGATGTGCGAGATGTAGGTTTTCCCCACACGCGTGGGGGTGAACCTCGGTGCCCGGCTGTCCAGCACCTCACGGATGGTCAGGCGCACGGGGGGATAGCCTGACGCCGACCCGTACAGCGTGGCCGTCCCGGCGCTGGTTCGCCATTGCAACGACAACTCGTGCGCCCCACCTGCCTGGAGGGCCGCAGGCGGGATGGACAGGAACTGCCTCCCGTACACCGGCGTGATGTAACCGGCGGCATTGGCCCCGGCCCACAGTGTTTCCGAGTACGCCGTCCCCTGGCGAGCGATGGCAAACGTCGTCACATTGCCCGCCCCGCTGTTGGCCACCGTCGCCTGCAGTTCGACGTCCAGCAACACCCCGCGCGGCCTGAAGGCGGGGAGGGTCAGGTCGGGCACGTCCACGAAACTGGTGCTGGTAGTGGTCGCATTGCCAGCGACGGTGCGGCTCACCCGCCACACGCGCGGGACGGCGTACAGCGCTGCCGGGTTGACGTAGACCCACACGTAGCCCGGCGAGGCGGTCAGTTCGGTGATGGCCAGACCCACGAAGCGCGCGTCATCGGTCGTCATCTGGAACACGTCCACCTCACCGGCGACGGTCGAGGCACGCAGCAGGTCGAAGGGCCTGACCACCACGCTGGGGTGAGTGTAGCGGAAGCGGTACAGGCCGCGCGTCAGCACCGCCAGCGGCTGTCCGGCTCCCGCTGCGTGCAGGGCCACCCCGGCCACCGGGGCCAGCGAGACGCGCGCGCTGTAGCCGCAGACCCAGGCCCAATTCAAACCACCCTCATGCCCGTAAGGGCATTACGACATAAGCTATCGGGATCACCCTGCCCGTGGGGGCGTTGCAACGAGGTTCAGACTTCCGAAGTCTCACTGGCTGCGGAAGTCTTTTTTGTGGGCGTGTCTGGGGGGCGCGGGGGCAGCTTGCCCTTTCCCCGGCATCGGCGCTTGCGCTATACTGGCGGGCGTTGAGGGGGCTTTTCAAACGGTCGCTGAATGCTGACAGCTACCAACACACGCGAGGAGCAAGGGCCTATGATCACGGCGCTGGTCACGGGGGGAACGGGCTTCGTCGGGTCACATGTGGCGCGGGCGTTGCTGGCGCGGGGCTATCGGGTGCGCATCTTGCGCCGGGCCAGCAGCCGGCTGGACCTGGTCGCCGACCTGGACTGCGAGCACGCCATCGGCGATGTGCTGGACTACGATTCGCTGCTGGCGGCCATGCAGGGCGTGACCTGGGTGTTTCATGTGGCGGCGGTGGCCGACTACTGGCGCAACGATCCAGGGCGCATCTACGCCGTCAACGTGGACGGCACGCGCAACGTGCTGCGCGCTGCGGAAGCCAGCGGCGTCCGGCGGGTGATCTTCACCAGCAGCGCGGCGGCGGTTGGCTATCGTCCGGATTTGCGAGCGGTGGACGAGTCGGTGCGCTTCAACTGGGATCAGCACCTGACTCCCTACGGGCATAGCAAGTTCCTGGCCGAGGCGGAGGTCTACCGGGCGATTCGGCGCGGGCTGGACTGCGTCATCCTCAACCCGACGGTGATCATCGGCCCCGGCGACCTCAACCAGATTTCTAGCAGCGTGGTGCTGGAGATGGCGCGCGGTCATGTGCCGCCCACTGTGCCGCCGGGCGGGGTGACGGTGATTGACGTGCGCGATGTGGCGGCGGCGCATGTGGCGGCGGCGGAACGCGGTCGCACCGGCGAACGGTACCTGCTGGGCGCGGTTGACCTGACGCACAAAGCCTGGCTGCGCCTGACCGCGGAGGCGGTCGGGCGGCGGATGGGGGTGGTGTCGTTACCGGCGTGGCTGGTGATGGTCGTGGCCTGGGTGGCGGCTGGGCTGCGCGCGGTGGGGGTGGCGCTGCCGATCGAGGGCAATCAGCTTCGGCTGAGCACGCGCATGATGTTCTTCAACTGCCAGAAAGCCTGGCGCGAACTGGGAGCGCCGCAGATACCTATCCGCCAGAGCCTGCGCGAGACCTACGAGTGGTATAAAGCGCACGGCGAGCTATAGCGGTCGCCGCACAAAAAGGCAGGCGAGACATCTCCCAACGCTTTTCCTGATCGCGGCCCACCGGATGTGCTTCATAGCACCAACATGACTGGCTGGAGTGCGCCACCAGCTCAGCCCCAAGTAGGTTGGGCACCGCGAGAGCGTGGAATGTCTCGCCTGGAGCTCATTTTCAGTGTAGCACAATTCTGATCCGCAATGCAATACCCCTGGCAGGCGTATGCAAAAGTGGGATAAGCGTCCTCACCCAGAGGCCATTTGATAACCCCTCACCCCTACATCCCCTCTCCCAACGCTGTGGGCGAGGGGACTTACTTTCTCTCGCCTAGGCACAGCGCGGGAGAAGGGGCCGGGGGTTGAGGGGAGCTTTTCAAACGGTCTCTTACCGTTCAGGCCGCGCCACCAGCCCTCACCGACCAGGCGGGCAGCAGCAGCGACGTGTCGCCAGCGATCAGCAGCCAGTAAGGTATCCAGCCTACGCCAAAAGTGCTGACGAAGATGTCCTTCTTGTAGGGCGTGATCCGGTGTTCCTGCACCAGGCTGGCGATCTGCGTCCACTTCTCGTGCACGCGGCGCAATTCTTCTTCCATGGCGGCCTGCGCTTCGTCCAGTTCCGCTTCCAGTGCGTTGATACGCTGCTCGGCCTCGTATACGTCACCGTGTGCCCGCTCGCGGAAACGCCGCGCTCGGCTCATGCGCGAGAGGGTGTAGGTCGTGCGCCCGCGCAACAGGCTGAGCACGGCCTCGCCGGTCGTCCACATCTCTTCGTCGCGCAGCGTCTGCAGTTCCTGCTGTTCGGCGGCCAGGGCGCGGGCGGTGCGCTGCAACTGATCTTCGATCTTGTCGAAAATCTTGTCGTAGCGGGCCACGACGGCGTCTACTTCGGCGTCGCGTCGCTGACGGGCCAGCGTGCCCGCCTGCACCAGGAAGTCGCGGCGGGTCATCCCCGGCGTGCCATAGAGATCGAGTTCGGGGTTGTGCAGTACGATCAGCGCGGCGGTGCGGTAGAGGTAATCTTCCAGGTCGCGCTGCAGCACCGCCAGACGGCGCGGGTCGCTGAGAGCGGGAGGCAGTTCGCCATAGGCGGCCTGCCCCGCCGGTTCTGTGGCCAGCTCGCGCGGGTCAGTGTAGGGGGCGCGGTGTTCGTCCCAGGCGATTGCTCCGGCGCGGGGCACGTCGCGCACCTGGTAGGCGTAGAAGCCAGTCTCGGCCAGGCCGGTCTTGCGGTCGGCGAAGCGTACTTCCGCCTGCGCCAGCAACACCGGCTCGTAGGCGACGAGCGCCTGTTCGTAGCGCAGACGGCGTCCCTGTTCGCGCTGCCACGTCTCCGCGGCCATTTCTGCCGTGAGCGAGGGGGACAGGAAGAACTGCGGGATGGTGGACGGTAGCAGGGGCGGCGTCGGGCTGATCCCTTCGGGGAGCGGTAGCGTTGCCTGCGGCGCGACGACGGGTTCGCGCGGCGGCGGCGTGACGCCCAGGCTGGTCGGCTGAGTCGGCTCCTCGACGACGCGCTCGGCCTCGGGCAGGGTTGTTGGCGGGGGCGGGGCAGCGCGGCGCGGGGGCATCTCCGGCAGGTTCGGCGGCATTTCCGGCAAGGAGGTCGGCGGTGAGGAAGTCGGGGCAGCGGCGGGGGCGGGTTGCTGCGCGCGTTGCGCTGCCAGCAGATCGCGAATCTGCTGACGGGTCAGCGGTCCGCGCAGGTAACTCATGGCCCAGCGGGTATGGAGCAGGATCGGGCCACCCTGATTATGCACGTTGTGCATCAGGAAGACTCGCCGCCCCAGGCTGCTCAGCAGACGATCTACATCGCGCAGGTTCAGCCCGTCCTCGGCGGTCGCTACGTTCTCCAGGCCCTGGAGCACCTTGTCTTTGTCGTTCTCGGTCTGCAATTTGCCGATGAACCAGGTGCCCGCATTGGCCAAACCCTTGTAATCGAGGTCGGCGGGGTTCTGCGTGGCCAGGATCACGCCCAGGCCGAAGGCGCGCGCCTGTTTGAGCAGGCGCAGGAGCGGTTCTTTGCTGGGCGGGTTGTAGGGGTGCGACGGGAAGAAGCCGAACACTTCGTCGAAGTAGAGCAGGGCGCGCAGGCTGGTGGTGCCGCTGAGCGTGCGCATCCAGGACAGCATATTCTCCAGCAGCAGAGTGACGATGAACATGCGCTCGGCGTCGCTAAGGTGAGCGATGTAGAAGACGCTGACGCGCGGGCGGCCATCGGGAGTGTAAAGCAGGCTCTGGATGTCGAGCGATTCGCCCTGCAACCAGCTCTGGAAGCTGGGCGCGGCGATGATGTGGTTCAGTTCCATCGCCAGCGCAAAGCGATCTTTCTCCGGGAAGAAGGTATCTACGTCGAAGACGCCCAGCTTGGGGAAGGGTGGCTTCTGTACGCCCTGGATGATATCGGCCAGGGTCAGGCTCTGGCCGCGCCGCCAGGCATGTTCAACCAGATTGGCGATCAGCACATGCTCGCGGTCGCGCACCGGCTGGGCGTTACGGCCAATCAGCGCCAGCAACGCCGTGACCAGGCCGTTGATGCGCTCGCGGTAGAACTCGTCTTCGCCCGCGCCCCAGCCAGTGGACGGGGCCTGCATGGCATCCAGGATGCTGACGGGCACGCCGGCATCCGACCCCGGCGTGTAGATGGCGAAGCTGGCACTGCGGGTGAAGCGAGCAATGCGATCGGATGTGATGTCCCACTGCGCCAGTCCTTCGCGCCACTGTGCCGCGACCTGTTGCGCATAGGCCTCTGCTTCCAAACCGGCACGACGGGCATCGTCCAGGTTCACCCAGGGGGCGAAGTCCTGCGGGCGCAACTCCGGAAAGGCCAGCAGCAGATTGGTGATGTCTCCCTTGGGATCAATAATGATCGAGGGGATGCCGTCCAATGCCGCCTCTTCCAGCAGCGTGATGCACAGCCCTGTCTTGCCGCTGCCCGTCATGCCCAGCACGACGGCGTGCGTGGTCAGGTCGCGCGAGTCGTAGTAGACCACCTCGTCGGTGGGGCGCTGTGTGGCGGGGTCAACCCGACGGCCCAGGTAAAAGGTTGTGGGAGCTTCGATAAACGGCATGGCAGACCTCGTGCGTTGAGTCAGGAGTCGGGAGCGAGCCATTGTCAGTGGGCGAGCGTCGGTGCGATAGCACAGCGAGCGATCAGAGACTCCTTGAGAAATTCCGATAGGCGGCTTTACCTCACCCCTAACTTCCCTTTCCACCCGCGCAGAGAAAGCTTAAGAGACCATGTGGAAACTCCTTGAAAACCGCGGTGATTTCTCCCGCTTTCCATATGGTCTCTAATTCTGCGCCGGCTCTCTCCTTCATGCATCCAGGGGGTAAGGTTTTCAAGCATTCTCTTGGGCTGAGCCGCACCGCGTTCCCGTTTAATCCCCGATGGGGATGGCAATCTTCCTAATAGTAGCACGGATTTTCTAAGATGGACACGGTCTGTTAGGGCATTTCTGGAGTGCCCGCGTAGAAGCGCAGATAGTCTGGCGCGTGAAGGCTCCAGTAGCCCCAGTAATGTCCGCCCGGCCAGACATGCCCCTCGAAATAGGGCAGGGGCTGACCGAACAGCGAACCGAAGAAGATATACACACCCTGCATTAACTTATCCTCTGCTCCGATGTCAACGAACAGGCGCATGTGCGGTGGCCAGCCGTCGCGCATGATCAGGTTGACAATGTCGCGCTCGCTGAAGAGTTCCTGCTGAGCGCCGTAGAGCCAATAGGGAGCTTCTTCCGGCATCAGCAGCGCCGGACTGTGCGCACCAATGGCACTGAACAGGTCGGGGTGACGCAGGCCCAGATACAGCGCCCCGTAGCCGCCCATGCTCAGCCCGCCAATGAAGCGCGAGTCGCGCGCCGCAGTCGTGGGGAATTCGGCTTCCACCGCGCTGAGCAACTCCTCTACGATGTAGGTTTCATAGTCGCCGAGCGGCCCGTTGACGTAGAAGCTATCGTCGCCATCTGGCATGAGGATGATCAGCGGCCTGATCTCGCCGGACCGAATGAGCATATCGGCGGCCTGATCAAGCGCTCCCTTGTTGACCCAATCCGTGTAATCGCCGTTCCTGCCGTGCAGCATGACCAGCAGCGGCAGGTCGCTCAGATGACACCAGTCGGGTGGGAGGTACAGATTATACTGTTTGGTCTGGCCGAGCACGGCGCTGTCCAGAGAACGGGTGACGACTGTCCCCGCGTCCGGCGAGCAGGGCGGTTCGCCCTGGGCAGCAACAGTCAGGGCAGGTAGCAGCAGGGCAACCAAAAGTAAGGGGGCTATTCGGGCGATCATCGGGGCCTCTCCTTTCCAGAACCGTGACGATGAGCATGGCAGGGCCGCGTTCCTGCGTTTCATCATTCTTGCGCGGCAGCACAGCACCCGCGCAAGGCGGCGGTCGGACAGGCAGGGTTGTCTGCGTCCCCGACGACAGGCGTCGTTCACAACATCCGATACGAACGATCGTTTCGGTAATAGATCGCCACCGGCGCGCCTGCGGGCGGCAAGGGGCGCGCCCGCAGATCGTTACGAATCTGGCGGGCCTGGCCGGTCAATGTCTGGCCACTGGGCGCGCGGAAACGAAAGCTCACCCTCACTTTGAAGTCACCGTCGTCATCTACCGCCCCTTCGCAGGTGAGTAACTGGCCGGTGAGGATGGCGGGCGCTTCGATGCGCAGGGCGCGCCGTCGCCGCAGGATGGCCGACAGCATCAGTAACAGCGCTACCAGTGTCAGCGCGGCGACCAGGGCGGTCAGCCAGTTGCGCAGCCAGCCTTCCGGCGTATTCGCCGCCAGCCAGGGTGTGCCCGGATCGTCTGGCAGCACGATAGCTGTGATCGGTGCTCCTTCGCTCAGGCGGTCGAATTCCTCGCGGGTGACGCGCTGTTCGGCTTCGTAGTCGGCATTGTTCACCGTGTAGCGATAGCGCACGCGATAGTCGTCCTCGCCAGCCTGGATGCGTTCTTGTACGACGCCCGGCACATTGACCCCGTTCCACTCATAGTCGAACCAGCGCCCCCAGAAAGGTATCAGCACACCCCACATCACGGCCATCAACAGCAGCAACAACGCTCCGATCAGGAACGTCCAGCGCCCGACTTTGCGTCGCCGGGCACGGCGCTCGCGTTCCTGTTCAACCAGCGGCGCGTTGGAGGGGTTGAGCAGGAACGGCTCGCGCCAGACCCAGTGTTCGCGACCCGCGCGCATCATACGGGGCGGGGCGGGAGGCGCAGTACGGGACGGGGGCGCGGGAGCAGGGGCAGGGGCGGCCTGGCGCTGCACTGGCGCGGGCACGGACGGATCGGTGAGTTGAATAGCCCGCCAGGCCAGTTGTCGCACGCCCGCATCGGGGTCTTTCTCGTAGAGATGTTCGAGCACCTGCAACACGCGCGGATCGTCTTGCACCGTGCTCAAGAACCGAATGGCTCGTTTGCGATCTTCCGGGTCGGCGCTGCGCAGCAATTGCAGGCTGCGCAGCAACTCGCTGGAAGGTGAAGTTCCTGCCTCAGTCATAGTTGCTTACCACCCCCTATCCACAGTCAGCGGTCACCGAAGCGGGGACTGGCCCTGCTTCGGCCCAAAGCCGGTCGAACTCCTCAAGATAAGCGCGGGCAATGTCCGGGTTGTGGATGATCAGCATATTCTCGTCGTTTTCGTTGGCCGCCCGGTTGGAGAAATTGAACGATCCCATGGCCACAATGGCCTCATCGAAGATGAAAACCTTGTGATGCATCACGTTGGGGTTGCCGTCCTGACGGATGTCCAGGCCAGCGCAGAGCAGGGGCTTGACTCCGCTGCGGCTGCTGGCTTCGATGATCCCCTTCACCTCGAGTTCGCCTGTCTGGGCGCGATCGCGTAGCAGCAGCATGACGCTGCGTTCTGTGCTGTTTTCCTTCCAGCGCAGACTTTCGGTGAAGGAAAAGGCCATGAAGCGCACCGAGCGGGCACCGTTGATCAACTCGGCCAGGCGTGCACCGAGATCACCTTCGGACTCGAAGTAGGTTTCGATGCGCGTGCCTTCGACCGTGATCACAGGATTGGCAATAGTCTTGGGCGAACTGGCTCCGAATTGACCGGCGAAAAGCTCTTCGAATTCCGCCGTGTAGTTCTGTGCCAGGCGGCTGGAACGGATGAGCATGGAATTGTTGTTGTTGCGGTAGAAGCCGTTCGGTTTGAAGTTGGTCGAGCCAGTCCACACATACAGCCCATCAATGACCACGAACTTGTTGTGCATATAGCCTCGCCGCGCCCCGTCGGATACGACCGGGATGTCCGCCAGTTCGAGCTGATCGAAGGTGGCATCGGGGTCTTCCAGGCCGTATTCGCCGTCGGTGACCACGCGCACCCGCACGCCGCGTTCTTTGGCGCGTAGCAGGGCCTCGGTGACCGGCTGCGATTCCAGTTCGTAGATGGCCATGTCCACGGTCTGCTGCGCCCGATCAATGGCAGCCACCAACGCAGCCTCGACGGGTGAGTTGTGGAAAGTGCTTTCGCTGGCCCCCGGCACCGGCGCGGTGAAATAGAGCTGAAACCAGCCGCCATCGTAGCCGCCGGGGATGGGCACCAGCGCTGTTGAGGGGGCATCAACTGGCTCGGCTACACTCGCTGCTGTGGCCGGGGGCGCTTCTTTCGGCTCGGTGTTAAGCACGTCAACACCCAGGCCGTATTGCGCAAACAGCACGATCAGCAGCAAGATGATGCCCGTCGTCCCGCCCAGGGTCAGGCGTTGACGGGAGGTACGCTGGGCTGGACGGCGGCGTCTGCGACTGCTACTCTGGCGATCCATACTCATCTCCTGGGAGGGGTGGTGTCGTTGGCGCGGAAGGGGACGGTGATCGGCCCGGCAACGGCGGCGCCGGTGTCGTGGGCGATGAGGCATCGGGCGGGCGCTCTGGCGTCAGGCGGGCCATCAGGCCGGTGAGTAACTCGGCGTTGGAGTGACGCGCATGATCAGCCAACCAGGCGGCGATTTCCTCGTCGCTGAAGACAGGTGCTTCGTCCCCGTAAAGTTCCCGGGTGAGCTGATTGATCATCTGGAAGGTGCGCGTCAGCCAGTCAGCGTCTTTCTTGAAACGGTAGGTCACCAGCCAGTTGAGGCGCGTCATCAGGCGGGTGAGAGCATAGCCCTTGTCGGCGATCTGCTCTTCGTCGGGCGGAGCACCTGCTACTCCTGCCAGACGCGTGGCCAGGTGACGGGCGCGCGCCAGCCCCCATTCGACGAAGGGGATGGCTTCGTCGTCATGCAAACCATCGCGCACCTTCTCGCTGGAGACGATGGCATCTTCGATGAGGCGAGTCACGCGCTCCGTATCTTCGGGGGAGAGGGGAGGCATAGCCTGCTCAACTCCGCGCTCTACATGCCGGTAAGCCCCATTCTAGCGAATGGGTGAAGAATAATCAACGTGTAGCTGTGTATGAATACGTGCTAGACGTGTCAGACGGCTTGCCGCTTCGTCTTGCCTTTCACCCCTACACCTCTCTCCCTCGCGACCGCGCCGCGGGGCGAGGGGACTTACTACCTCTGGCATCTTTCGCCCGCAGCGCGGGCGAAGAGGCCGGGGGTTGAGGGCCAAAGTGCATAACACGCCCTACGCGATGCTCCCACTGAGGATCAGGCGCATGGTCGCGGCGTCCACATTGCCGCCGCTCAGGATCACCCCGACACGCCCGCTCAGGCGCACAGCCCCGCTCAACAGCGCTGCCACGCCCAGCGCACCGGACGGCTCGACAACCAGCTTGGTGCGGAAGAACAGGAAGCGCACCGCTTCGGCAATAGCCGTCTCGCTGACGGTGACCATGTCGTCCACATAAGCCCTCACCAGCGGGAAGGTGAGGGTGCCCAGCGACAGCGTGCGCGTCCCGTCGGCGATGGTGGGCGGATTGTGCACGGTGTGCAACACCCCCGTGCGGAACGAGCGCGTCGCATCGTCGGCGACTTCTGGCTCCACCCCAATCACCTGGCAGGCAGGGCAGACCGCTTTGGCGGCGATGGCCGATCCACTCAGCAGGCCGCCTCCTCCGCATGGCACCAACAGGGCGTCCAACGGCCCGGTCTGCTCGAACAACTCCAGCGCAGCGGTGCCCTGTCCGGCCACGATCTCCAGGTGATCGTAAGGGGGGATGATGGTATAGCCATGTTCGGCGGCCAGGGCCTCGGCGATGGCTTTGCGGTCAGCGGTTGCTGGATCGTAGGGGATCACGTGTGCGCCGTAGTGTTCGGTAGCGGCCCGTTTGATGGCAGGGGCGTTGTCTGGCATCACCACATGAGCCGTCACGCCGAGCAACTGACAGGCCAGCGCGACCGCCTGCGCATGATTGCCGGATGAGTAGGTGATCACGCCGCGCGCGCGTTCCTCAGCGGACAATTGGCTAATGGCGTTGTAGGCACCACGGAACTTGAAAGCGCCCACGCGCTGGAAGTTCTCGCACTTAAGCTGCACTTCCGCCCCGACATAGGCGTTGAGAGTGCGCGACGACATCACCGGCGTGCACTGTGCCAGCCCTTCCAGACGTTGGGCTGCGGCCTGCACGCGAGCGAACAGCGTGGCGTGATCCGGAATCATGAGAGTGACCCTGCTCCCCGTGAGACACGATCGCCATGCCCGGAAGTATAGGCCCGTAAGGCAAAGTTCACGAATCGCGTGTGCAGGGGAATGTATGCCTTTTCCGTGATGTTAGACCGCAGGGCGCAGAGGAAGCGGTTTTCCTACCGGAGAGAGAGCGGGCCTCAGCGCCCGACCAGGCGGCGTTGGCGCTGTGCTTCGAAGAGCAGCACGCTGGCGGCTACCGCTGCGTTCAGAGATTCAACACCGCGTGCCAGGGAGATGGCAACCGTAGTATGGGGCAGAGCGCGCACCCGCTGACGCGGGCCGTGCGCTTCGCCGCCGACGACGAGCAACACCGGTTGTGTCCAGTCAAAGGCATCGTAGGGCACGTCGCCCGCGGCATCGGCCACCACGATTTGCAGGTCGGGAAATTGCTCTGGCAGCTTCTCCCAGTCAGACCAGAGCAGGGGCAGGCGGAAATGAGCGCCCATGCCCGCGCGCAGCACCTTGGGGTTGAAGGCGTCCACTGTGCCGGGTGTCAGGGCCAGGGCGTCCACGTTGGCCGCGGCAGCCGTGCGGATGAGCGTGCCCAGGTTGCCGGGGTCTTGCCAGCCATCGGGCACCAGCACCAGGCCGGGCGTGGCCGGAACGGGTAGCGCGGGCCAGGGGAAGACGCCCAAGATGCCCTGCGGCGTTTCTGTATCGAAGAGGTCGCCCAGCAAGGCGGGAGTTACTGCCAGGCACGGTACACCCTGGGCGGAGAGATTCTCGATCAGTTCACGCACAGCCGCTTCTGGATCGGGCAGGTGCAACACATAATCCGGCAGCGCGCCCGCCGACACCGCGTCGGCCATCAGGCGCACCCCTTCAAGCACCAGGCGGCGCTGTTTGCGACGGGCGCGCGCCTGATGCTGGAGCAGACGCACCTGTTTGAGGCGTTCATTGGCTGGGCTGGTGATGAGCGTCATGGCTGAAGGATCACTCTTGCGCTCTGTTTGCGCTGGGCGATGGTGTCCCTGCTGATCGCAAAGTAAAAAAACCGGCGATCTGATCGGGCACAGCCGCCGGTTTCGTCAGTCTGAGAGTGTGAAGCGATCAGGCCTGCTTGGCCAGCGACACCAGCGACGCAAAGGTGTTGCTGTCGCGCACAGCGATGTCCGCCAGAATCTTGCGATCCAGTTCTACGCGAGCCTGCTTCAGGCCGTGCATCAGGCGGCTGTAGGTGAGGCCGTTCAGGCGGGCAGCCGCGTTGATGCGCGCGATCCACAGGCGGCGCAGGTCGCGACGGCGCGTGCGACGGTCGCGGTAGGCGTACCACTGACTCTTCATCATGGCTTCGTTGGCACGACGGAACAGCCGGTGCTTGGTGCCCCACTGCCCGCGTGTCATCTTCAGGATTTTCTTGTGACGGCGGCGCGTGACGAAACCGCCCTTGACACGAGTCATACCGCTTGCTCCTTAGGTCCAGAGACCGGCCCGCGACGTTCAGGCCGGGGGATTTTGCTTGTACTTGCTCAGATAAGGGGCCAGCCGACGAATGCGCTTGATGGCACCGGGCGCAGTGACTTCCAGCATCTGATCGAACTGACGCTTGACGCGGGCCGACTTACGACGGCGCAGGTGACTCTTACCACCTTTGGTGCGCATGACCTTGCCCGACGCAGTGATTTTGAAGCGCTTGGCGGCTGCTTTGTAGGTCTTCAGCTTGGACTTCTTCTGTTTGGTTTTGGCCACGACCAGGACTCCCGCTCAACATGCCAGTACCGCACCGAGGTGCGGCACAGAACTAACCCGTTACTTTCCACGCCAGAGGGCGAAACCGGTCTATTTCTTTTTGTCGGTGGCCGGAGCAAGCACCATGAGCATGGTACGACCTTCCATGTTTGGCTCCTGCTCGACCACGGCAATATCTTTCAGCTCGTCAGCCACTTCCTGCAGCATTTCGCGCGCAATTTCAGGATACGTGATTTCGCGCCCACGGAAACGCACGCGCACCTTGACTTTCATGCCCTCTTCCAGCCAGCGCCGCGCGTCGCGCACCTTGAACTGGCGATGGTGGTCGTCTGTCTTGGGGCGCAACCGGATTTCTTTGACTTCGATCTGTTTCTGTTGTTTGCGCGCCTCGCGTTCTTTCTTGGCGCGCTCATACTGAAACTTGCCGAAGTCCATGATCTTGCAGACAGGCGGGACCGCGTTGGGCGCAACTTCTACGAGATCGAGGTCGCGCTGCGCTGCGATCTCCAGCGCCTCTCGCAAAGACACGACGCCCAGATTCTCGCCGTCATCGGTGATCAGGCGGACTTCTCTGGCGCGTATCCGCTCGTTAACCCGGTATTCTCCTGCGCTGATGGTCTCGTATCCTTTCGTGGCATCACGGGCCAATATAGCCGGTCATTGGTGGCAAGCAGTGTAGCATACGGGGAAAGATTCGTCAACCGTCAGGCGAAAAAGACTGTGCTCAGTGACGCTCTGTCATAGCACGAATTGTTCGTTGAGTTGAGGGATATCTATCTGCTCGAAGCCCACCTCATCCCGTAAGCCATCCGCCAGAGCCTGGGCCGCCGGTTCTTCCCCGTGCACCAGGAAGGTCTGGCGCGGGCGCTTGGTGATGGCTGCCGCCCAGGCCAGCAGCTCGTCGTGATCGGCATGGCCGGAGAAACCGTTGAGCACTTCCACACGCGCCCGTACCTGATGTTCTTCGCCGAAGATGCGCACGACCGGTTCGTGCTCCACCAGGCGACGCCCCAATGTATCGGGAGCCTGCCAGCCGACGATGAGGATGGTGTTGGCCGGGTCGCCGATGCGGTTGCGCAGATGGTGCAGGATGCGTCCCGTTTCGGCCATGCCGCTGGCGCTGATGACGATGAACGGTTCGCGCAGGAAGTTGAGTTCTTTGCTCTGCTCGACAGAGCGGGTGTAGCGTAGCTGGTCGAAGCCGAAGGGATCGCCTTCTTGCAACATGAACTGACGAATTTCGGCGTCGTAAGCTTCGGGGTGCAGGCGGAAGACCGAGGTCACGTTGATCGCCAGCGGGCTGTCTACGTAGATGGGCAACGGCGGAATGTCGCGAGCGAGCATCATCTTGTGCAGGGTGTAGACCAGTTGCTGGGTGCGGCCCACGGCAAAGGCGGGGATGATCAGCGCACCGCCGCGCCGATAGGTCTCGTTGACGATCTGTTCCAGTTTCTTTTCGGAGTCGAAATACGGTTCGTGTTTGCGCCCGCCGTAGGTACTTTCCAGCAACAGCACATCGGCGTGCTCGATCGTCTCCGGGTCGCGGATGATGGGAATGCCCGTGCGCCCCAGGTCGCCGCTGAACACCAGACGCACATCGCGCCCGGCGTCGCGATCCTCAATATCCAGCGTGACGATAGCACTGCCCAGCATATGCCCGGCGTCGTATAGGGTGACGGTCACGCCAGGCACGATCTCTCGCGCGCGGTGATAGCCGATGGCGTTGAAGTATTCCAGGCTATCAACAGCGTCTTCGGTGGTGTAAAGCGGCTGAATGGGCGGTTCGTTGCGACGGGCGCGCTTCTTGTTGACAAACTCGGCGTCGCGCTCGTGAATGTGCGCGCTGTCCAGCAGCATGGTGGCACACAGATCGCGCGTGGCAAAGGTGCAGATAATGTCCCCCCGAAAGCCTGCCTTGACCAGATTGGGGATGTTGCCGCTGTGATCAATGTGGGCATGGCTGAGCACCATCACATCTACACTAGCCGCGTCGAAGGGGAAGGTGCGGTTGCGCTCGAACGATTCGCGCCGCGGCCCCTGGTACAACCCACAGTCGAGCAGCAGCCGGTGCCCGTTCACTTCGATGAGGTGTTGCGAACCGGTCACGGTGCGCACCGCGCCATGAAAGGTGATCTTCATGTCTTTTCCTCTCCTGCGACGCTCAGTCACTTTGCTGGGACGATGCCAGATGCGCCGCTACCTGCGCCAGCACAGCCAGCATCTCTGCACCATAGGCCGCGCGTCGCCAGGGTCCCAGGCCGGGGATGTTATCCAGTTCTTCCAGGCTACTGGGAGCCAGGCGCGCCAGGGCCCACAGCGTTTCGCGCGGGACGATGACATCCGATTCGACGCCCCGCTCGGCGGCACGCTTCTTGCGCCATTCGTGCAACGCCTGATAGCGCTCGTGCACCAGTGGATCGTAGTTCTGATTGCGCGTCGGGGGGCGCGGTGTCCTGGCGCGACGCCCCCGCGCGATCGCTTCCAGAATGGCCGGGCCATCGGTCTGAATCAGGCGTGGGTG
The DNA here is from genome assembly GCA_937135955.1 of uncultured Anaerolineales bacterium. Taxonomy (GTDB): domain Bacteria; phylum Chloroflexota; class Anaerolineae; order Aggregatilineales; family Aggregatilineaceae; genus UBA2029. The sequence goes on from CAKZOB010000028.1 coordinate 14,965, forward strand.
CAGCCCTGGCACATTGCGCAGGTCTTCCAGATGGCGCGGCTCCTGGGCGGCCAGGGCTACCAGGGTCTCGTCGCTGAAGACCTTGAAGTGCGGGCGATCCAGCCGCCGGGCGATGGCATCGCGCAGCAGATATAGTTCGCGGGCCATGGCGATTTGCTGCGGAGTCAGGTCGCGCACACCGGGTATCCGCCAGTAACCCTCTGGGTCGAAGGGATGCTCAGCGGGTGAGACGGTGCACAGGGCGTCGAACATCTCGCGCGCTTCTTCCAGCCGGTTGAGCGCTACCAACTCCGCGTAGAGATGATCGCGCAGCGCGGGCAGGAAATGCGTGTCCATCTGCGCGTAGCGCAATTGCTCCTGAGGGAGGGGGCGCTGAGTCCAGTCGGCCCGCTGATGTTTCTTGTCCACCGTGACGCCGAACAGATCTTCCAGAATGTTGCCCAGTCCGGTTTTCGTCCAGCCGCATACCCGCGCGGCCAGCATGGTATCGAACAGGTTGGTGAAAGAAAAGCCGAAGTCGCGTTTGAGCGAGAGAATGTCGTATTCCGCCGCGTGGAAAACGATCTCGATGGCCGGGTCGGCGAACAGGTCGTTGAGCGCCGAGAGATCGTCAACGGTCAGAGGGTCTACGATGATATCTTCGCCGCGCGAGGAAAGCTGTATCAGACAGACCTGCTCCTGGTAGGCATACAGGCTGTTGGACTCGGTGTCGGCGGCGATCAACGGCTCGCGTCGCAGGCGGTCTACAACGCGGCGCAGGCCGGCTGTGGATCGAACCAGGGTGGGGGCGGGCAGCTTAAACGGGCCAGGCATAGGCGCTCCCGACGCGCACAGGCGCTACAGCCCCACAAGAGCAGATCGTGCTATGGCGTTGTGGCATGGGTCGTTGAGGTGCGGCTGATTGTGTGTTTGCTGGCATGTTGCCAATTATGACGTGTTGGATGACTCCCGGCAAACAATGCCCGATCTCGCCAATGGCTTCACTGGGCAGATGCGCCTTCCCTCGTTTCGGTCTTTGCCAGGAAGGCATCCAGGTGTTGCATGAGCGCGTCGGGATTGTCTTCGGTGAGGTAGTGTCGCGCACCAGGGATCAGGTGAGGGCCGTCTACCTGTTGGAGGCGGGTTTTCCAGTGACGGGCCAGCAGGGGAGGAAAAACCGGGTTTTCTGCACCCCAGACGATCAGCGTCGGGACCCGCCGCAGAGCATTCAGCCCCTCTTCGATTTCGCGCAGCAGAGGAGTCGAGGGGTGATTGGGATGAGTCCCGATCATGCGCGGAAACTGAAACAGCGCCACGCGCTGACGGGCTTCGCGGAAGGGGGCGCGGTAGGCCGTCATCACGGCGGGCGAGAGCTGACGGGCTGTCCAGCGTTGCAGCCCCAGGGGAAAAGCCAGGTTCAGCACGCCGAACAGCAGCTCGCCGATTCCTGGCTTAGCGACCAGGCGAACGACTGGGTGCATGGGGAAGGCGGAAGTGTAGGTGAAAACCCAGGAATTCATGATCACCAGGCGCTGGACGTTCTCCGGGTGACGGATGGCGTAGCCCAGGGCGAACGCCACGCCCCAATCTTCCATAACCAGAGTGACATTGCGCAGTCCCAGGCCCTGAATGAATTCGACGGCGTTATAGATGTGGCGGCGCAGGGTATGATAGCGACGGCTGGTCGGTTTGTCGCTGAGACCGTAGCCAACGTGATCCATCGCCAGACAGCGGTAACCCTGGGCCGCGTAGCATACGATCAGCGCGCGATAGGCGAAGCTCCACGTTGGGTAGCCGTGGAAGAAGATCAGCGGAGGGCCGTCTCCGGGGCCTTCGTCTATGTAGTGCATCCGGATGCCATCGCTGAGCGTGAAATAACGCGACTTAAACGGGTAGAGTGCGCGAGTCGTTTCGGGCAACACCGTCGTTGCCATCAGTATCCTTTCTTGCGACTGGCACGACAGACGAACGGGCTGCGCGTGGCATTCAGCAAGGCCCACGCCCTGCGCTGCCGGTGGGTCTAGCGGCCCGTCTGGGACGCGATCCGCCGGCGTGGACGTGTCTCTCATTATACTGGTAGGCGCGATTTTGCGCGGATGGCCGACTTGTTCCAAAATGGCACGTTGTGCCCAGCAGGGCACAGCGGTCTGACAGGGGGATAGGGAGTTCTCGCACAAGGAGCGCAGGTGTGCCATGGATGTCGTGTGTATCGGCGAGGCTCTGATTGATTTTGTATCGCGCCAACCCGGCGAGACGCTGGTGACTGCCACCCAGTACACGGCGGCGACTGGTGGTGCGCCCGCCAATGTGGCCGCCGGACTGGCCAAACTGGGGCGGCAGGCGCAGTTGATCGCCACCGTTGGCCGGGATGCGTTTGGGCGTAAGATCGAGCGCGATTTGCAGGCGCTGGGCGTGCATTGTCTACTGCGCGTTGATCCCGACCACTTCACCACCCTGGCTTTCGTCAAACAGGAAGTGAGTGGACAACACGAGTTTGAGTTCTACCCCGGCGCGCATGACTATCTGTATCCGGCCCAGGTGAGCGCGGAGGTCATCACCGCGGCGCGCGTCTTGCATTATGGATCGATCAGCCTGCGCACCGATCCGGCTCGCGCGGCGACGCTGGCGGCCCTGAGGATCGCGCGGGAAAACGGCGTGGTGACTTCGTGCGATCCCAACTGGCGGCCTCACCTGTGGCCCGACCAGGAGACTGGCCTGAACGTGATGCGCATGGCCATCGCACGGGCGGACGTGCTCAAGATTAGCCGGGGCGATCTGGCGATCCTGGCTCCGGAGTATGGCGACGATTTTCGCGCGGCGCTGGAAGCCGCCGGTTTTCGGGGTAAGCTGGCCGCGGTGACCCTGGGGCGCGACGGGGCCTGGTATTGCGCGGGCGAACGGGAAGGGCAGGTGCCGTCGCCGTCGGTCAGAGTCGTGGAGACGACAGGCGCTGGCGACGCCTTTGTCGCGGCGCTGCTGGACGGTTTGTTGGCCTACGATCTGTCTATCGAGGCGATTGACGACGAAGCGTTGCGGGCGATCGTGCAGCGGGCCTGCGCGGCGGGGGCGCTCACCACGACCGGCTACGGGGCCATTCCTTCCCTGCCCGACGCGGTCAGCCTGGACGCGCTGTTGCGCATGGTAGGGACGCGCTGAGGGGCTTTTCAGGTGCAACCATCTCGCGGAAGTCGAGTAAGTGGGCCGTCTCAGGTGCCGACATGAATACCCCGCTGCCTGCCTGCCCGCGTTGCAACGCCTGCCTGCTCCCAGAGCCGGACGGCCCCGGATTATGGTGTCAGTTCTGTGGATACCGTAGCGATACAGCTCAGGCGCAGGCGCTGGCTGAGGAGCTGCGCGCAGGGCAGGCTCTGAGCGATTACGAACCGCCCTACCGCGACTGGCGGATCGAGCCGACCGCGCTCGACCTGCTCAATCGCGCCTGGCGAGCTATTCAGCGGGGCGACCGGACTTCGGCAGCGTACATGCTGCGCGAAATGCTCTCGACTTATCCCACTCTGGCCGATATCTGGTATCTGCTCTCGCTGACCACCGGCGATCGCGGCGAGAAACTGCAATATCTGCAGGGCGCGCTTGAGTTGCAGCCCTATCATGAGTACGCCTGGCGCGACAGGGGTATCCTGGAAGGGGCGCTTCCGGCGGGCGAAGCGCCCGCACTACCCGATCCGACGCCGGATGCCCCCGTTGTCGCCCGCTCGGAGACACCCGCCTGTCCTCTCTGCGGTGGGCGCATGGCCTACAATGCAGACGCTGCCAGGCTGGTCTGCGCGCACTGCGGACACCGCGAGGGGGCATCGCCGCGCCCTGGTGCTCCTGTCGTCGGCCAGGGCTATCGCCGGCTGGAACACGCACAACTGCGGCGGCGCTTCGGCTTTTCGCAGGAGTGGCGCATCAGCAGCCGCGTGCTGATCTGCCGGAACTGCCATGCGCAGATCACTCTGGGCGGCGAGGCATTGACGGGGCGCTGTCCCTTCTGTGACAGCGCGCATGTGCTGCTGGGCGATGCCGTCGGCTCCTTCGAAGCGCCCATCGCGCTGTTGCCGTTCAAGGTGAACCGGCGCGCAGCGGCCAGAGCGTTGCAGGAGGCTCTGCCCGATGCCTTGCGTGGACAGATCGAGCGCGGCACGCTGACCGCCGTCTACCTGCCTTTCTGGGCTTTCGAAAGCATGGTGATGGTCAGAATGCCGGTTGCGCCCGCCCGTCCCGTAGATGTGCAGCCCGGTATCTATCCGGTGCGCGATGCGCTGGTTGCGGGCACGCCGCACCCGCCGGACGCCGTGCTGGATGCGCTGATGCCGTATGACCTGGGGGCGCTCGTGCCCTACGATCCGCGTTACCTGGCGCACTGGCAGGCGCGGCTTTATAGCATAGATGTCATGCAGGCGTCGCTGGCAGCGCGCGCTCATGCCCGTCATCAGGCGCGGCTGGCGGCTACGGGGCAGATCACCCTGCCGCCCGCCGGCGACTACGTGCGCCGCGATCCCCGCGCCTACACGCTGCCGCAGACGTGGGCCTGGCTGGCCCATCAGATCGCTGTGCATGAGATGTACTATCGCTTGTTGTTGCTGCCCGTCTGGTTTGTGACGCTGGAACGGCGTGGAGGAGGGCCTGTGCCCGCTTATGTCAACGGGCAGACGGGCGAGGCAGTGCTCTCCGTTAGTTTTGCACAGCCAGAGCAGATCGTCAGCAAACGCCGTACACCTGCCCACCATCAGCCGGGACAGATCACCCCCCTGCCACGTCGCCATTCTGTGATCCGTCCCTTGCAACCGCCTTTCCACCAGAAATGAAAAAGCGCTGCCACCCAGGACAGCGCTTCTCAGCGATACAAAGGGACGGAGACAGCGCAGCGTTACGCCGTGCGCACCTCGATGCGCTTGGGCTGTGCTTCGGGCCGCTTGGGCAGGGCCAGCGTCAGCACGCCGTTCTCAAAGGTGGCCGTGATGTGCTCCACATCTACCGTGTCGCTCAGACGCAGGCTGCGGCGGAAGGTGCCAGCGCAGCGCTCGCGCAGATGGTAGCGCACGTCTTCGCGCTCCTCGGCAGCTTTGAACTCACCGCTGATGGTCAGCATGTCGCCTTCCACTTCCACCGACACGTCCTCGGCAGTCAGGCCGGGCAGCTCAACGCGCACGGTCAGGCCGTTCTCGTCTTCCATCACGTCCATCGGCGGACGCAGCACCGGACGCGCCGTGTCGGTGTCGAAGGCCATTGGCCAGTTGGCCCACGCCGAGCGCCACAGTTCGTCGAAGAGCTGATCGAAAGAGCGAGTGTCGCGTAGCAGTTTACCAGGAGTCCAGCGAACCAGATTTACCATGACGTTTTCCTCCGCGTTACAGGCCAACCCGCGTCGGCGAGTTGCGCCTGGAGTGCTCCATTGCGCCCCTATGATGCCATAGGCACATAAGAGCACCGTCGGCGCAGCATCAGAAATATCTCGGAGGAAGATAAACGTTGTGCAAGAATGCGGTGTCAGCGCCGCGCACTCATCAGCGGCACATGCCCCACCTTGTGCAGCGACCCTGCTCTCTGCCAGCGGATGATGATAGCCGCGATCAGCCGTAGCCCGGCCCCCAGGGCCAGCACGGTGGTCAGGCTGAGCGAAGTTTCGGCGAGCTGACTGCCCAGCAGAGGGCCGACGAACACGGACAACATCACCACCTGGTTGTAGGCAGTGGTGAAGCGCGTCAGGCTTTCGGACGGCGCGTTCTCGCTGAAATAGCCAAACAGGCAGATGCCCGCCATCGTCCACATCCCGCCCGACAGCGCTGCGCTGATCAGCGTCAGTGGCAGGTTGGGAGCCAGGGCGATCACGACTCCGGCCAGGCTTGTCCCTGCCATGCCCAGGGCAATGGTGTTGAGGTTGCCCAGTCTGGCAGCGATGCGGTTGGTGAGGGCGGAAAAGGCCGCAGCCGCGCCCAACTCCGCCAGTGAAAAGAGGGACATAAAGCCTTCGTCCGCGCCCAGTTCGTCCACCAGTCGCAGCGGGATGATCGCCAGAATCGAGAAGAAGGTGACATGCACCAGCGCCGCCACAAACGCTGGGCGGTGAAAGGCCGCCGAGCGCCAGGGGTTTTGCGGGGGATGCTCAGGAGTAGGCGCATCCGCTGGCATCACCAGGCGGATGCGCAGCACAGACAACAGGCTGAGCACAGAAAAGACAAAGGCCAGGACATACATCACCTGGTAGTTCAGGGGGAAAGGGGCGAGTTTCAGCCATGTGCCAAAGCCCAGCGTGGCGACTGCCACAGTCAGGTTGAAGGCCAGGGAACGCTGGCTGAGCAGAGAGGTCAGTTGCGTGGGCAATACAGCCTGGCGCATCATCACCAGGAACATCACCGAGCTGATGCCAGCGGCCAGTGAGGGCAGCGTGGCGGTGGCCAGCAGCCACAGCGTCTGCCAGTCGTCCGGGAAGAACGGTGTGAACGCTGGTAGCAGAAACGACAGGCGGAAGCCCAGCGCGGGAAGTCTCAGTGCCTGCAGGGCGCTGGTGTGACGGCTGCGCCACCAGCCTGCCATCGTCGAGGTCAGCAGCGAAGCCAGCGACGGCAGGGCGGCCATCCACCCCAGCAGGGCCGCGGACGCATCCAGGCGGATGGCGTATACCGACAGGAAGCGAGCGGTTGCAGGCATGGCCAGCCCAAACAAGGCGATGTCCAGCACCAGCCAGTGAAAGTTGGCACGCGCCTGTTGAGTCTCCTGGGCCAGGAGCGATGGGTCATCGGAGCGCTCGATCACGTTCCCCACCCTCTACCAGAAACCCTGATGGACAAAAAACAACGCACCTCGGCGTCAGCAAAGCCGGGCGTGCGCCAGTCACCTGATGATGATCATCTGCTTTGACAGGGCTGTCAAGGCCCATCAGGGTGCTATTGTGCGTTGTTTTCCCTACGCCTGAGTCGCGCTTCAGCGGACCGCAGGACCGGTGACTTCGCTGGTTCGCACCATGCGCCGCCGCTGATCCATGCGGAAGGCAATGGCGGCCAGCATCACGCCGAACGCCACTAGCGCCGCGCCAGCCAGGAAAGCGGCCTGGACGCCTTCCACAATGGCCCAGGGTGGCGCTTCGCTGGCGTCTGTGCCGGGGGCCAGGGCGACCACGCCATAGATGCGACTGGCGAACACGGCCCCAATTAGCGGCAAGCCAGTCACCTGGCCGAAAGTGCGCGACAGGGAAAGCAACCCCGACGCCACGCCCAGTCGTTCGCGCGGCGCGGCTCCCATGATCGCGCTGTTGTTGGGGGCTTGAAACAGCCCGGCTCCCAGCCCCACCGGGAGCAGCCGGACAATGTAGCCCAGGGTAGATGTTTGTTCGCTGAGGGTGGAAGCTCCCAGGCAGGCCATCACTGTCACCACCAGCCCCACCAGCGAGATGCCGCGCGATCCGTAGCGGTCGGAGAGCGCGCCGGCAATGGGAGCAGTCAGGCCCAGCGCCGCGGGTACCACCGTCAGGAACAGGCCGGTTTGACGGGGATCGTAGCCTTTTACCCGCTCCAGATAAAAGGGCAACACAAACATACCGGCGATGACCATGAAGACGAGAAAACCGGTCAGCAGGCTGATGCTGAACAAGGGATCGCGGAAAAGAGTCAGGTCAACCATCGGCTGATCGAGATGGGATTCGACCCACAGAAAGATGCCCATGCCGATCACCGCGCCGATCAACGCCGCCAGAATGGGGGCGCTGTCCCAACCCTGCTCCGGCCCAAACGTCAGTCCGAGCGATAGGGCCAGCAGGGTCAGCAGCAGGAGCACCGCGCCGGGCGCGTCGAAACGCTGTTCTCTGGGCGGTCGCCAGTCTGGCACATGGCGGCGCACCAGGGCCAGGCCGACAATGCCGACCGGCAGATTGACCAGGAAGATCGCCCGCCAGCCGATCGTACCGAGGATCAGTCCGCCCAGCGTCGGGCCAATGCTGATGCCCAGCGATACTACGGTGCCCATGATGCCCAGCGCGCGTCCTCGCTCGGTGCGTGGGAAGGCTTCGGTGACGATGGCCATGCCCAGCGCCTGCATCATCACTGCTCCCACGCCTTGCAGCACGCGAAATGCGATCAGCATACCGATCGAAGGGGCCATGCCGCACAGCAAAGAACCGAGGGTGAAGACGATCATGCCGGCCTGATAGATGCGCTTCTTGCCGATCATGTCGCCCAGGCGGGCGATGCCCAGCATCAGCGAAGTGACTACCAGCAGATAGGCCACGACGACCCACTGCACAGTGGCGAAGCTGGCGTTCAGGCTTTCTTGTAGCGTAGGCAGCGCAATGTTGACGATGCTGCTGTCAATGGTGGAGAGGAAGATGCCCATCGCCACGCTGAGCAGCACCCACCACTTGCGCGAATAATCAGGCTGATACGTCGCTGTCATGATCTATCCCCTTGAGGCGCAGACGATTATACGCGCCCGCGTTGTTGCTGCACACTGGGCAAGCGCCGAACACCCCCCGCGCCAAAGATCATCCAGATGGACGATTGAAATCTCCGGACGATTGACCTATGATTTAGCGGACTGATTCCTCGAGACTGGCGCGGCTTGTTGACCCAGGGAAGATATGTTCGCGCTACCCTACACCGGCTACGTCTGAAATCTTCAGAACTACCCCTGACTGTCTGTGGCTCGCCGCAGCGTTTTTGCCTATGCCTGCCTGTTCGGTGTCCATCCCCTGCGCAGGCGAACGGATGGCGCGTGCATTGTAGCGGGTGTACTGGAAGCGTAGTTGCTGCAACGTTGAACCGGACGCCAAGCCATGAATGCCGAAGTCGTCACTGTCAACCCAAATACGCAGTTCACCGAAAATCCCTGCCTGAAGTGTGGCGCGTGTTGCGCCTATTTCCGTGTTTCCTTTTACTGGGCGGAAGCAGACCCGGCGCACGGCGGCACCATCCCACCGGAACTGACAGAAGACCTCACCCCCGTGTTGAGTTGTATGAAGGGGACGAATCGCCCTCAACCACGTTGCGCCGCCCTGATCGGAGAAATCGGCCAGGCGGTGCGTTGCGCTATCTACCAGGGACGTCCCTCGCCCTGCCGGGAGTTTGGCGTAGACTGGACGCCGGAGGGGTTGCGTTTCACGCCAGAAGACCTGGCTCGCTGCAATCAGGCTCGCGCAGCGTGGGGACTGCCGCCGCTGCTCGAAGAGCCGCATCCGGTGCCTCAGCCAGAACCGCAACCGCTGCGTCGGGCCAGCTAAAGCTCGCCCCGCAGAAAGGCGCTCAGCAGGCGGCGGTCGGCTTGCGCCGAGGGAGTGGGGCGTTCCGGGTGCCACTGCACCGCCAGCAGGGGCAACGTCCGATGCCGCACTCCCTCGATCACGCCATCGCTGCACACGGCGAACGGGATCAGCTCAGAGGATAGTTCGGCGGCGGTGACGCCCTGGTGATGGTAAGTATTGGTCAGCAGAGTCTCTGCGTTCAGCAAGGCGGACACAGCGGCGTCAACCAGACGCACAGGGTGAGGATCGTCGCTGTCATGCGGCAGAAAGCGCCCTTTGTGCGCGGGCAAGTCCTGGATCAGGCTACCGCCCAGATACAGATTGAGCACTTGCAAACCCCGGCAAATGCCCAGCACCGGCCATCCCTGCGCCAGCGCCAGGTCGAGTAGCCGCCACTCGGTCTCGTCGCGCTCTGGCGCGATCCCGCGCGATCCGTCATTGGCCTGTCCGTAACGCGTCGGTGCGACATCGCCGCCACCGGTCAGCACCAGCCCTTCGACGCGCAACGCCATCACGTAGCCTTGCGGATCATCTAGGGCATTGGGGACCAACAGGGGTGTGACGCCGATCTCCTGCAGTAAGCGCACGTAGGCCCGACGAAGATAATCAGTCGGACGGCGCATGTCGCGCACATCCATAGTCACAGCAAACAAGCGCATGGCGCTCAATCCTTGCGTTGCAATGCCTCGAAACGCCGGAGCTGTTCCATTTGGGGGGGCATGATGCGGATGAAGGGGCGAGTGCGCCGGATGAGCGCAAGCGCCTCGTCGAGCGACATCCCCTGCGCCACGAAGTAAGCGGCGGCCATGGTAGGGGCACGCCCCACGCCGCCCGCGCAGTGAATGTATACCTTGCCACCGTTGCGCGTCACACGCTCAATAAAAGCCACTCCCTCAGCCAGATGTTCCAGCGACGGGGCGTCGTCGTCTACGGTGGGCAGGTGACAGTAGTGCGCCAGCGCCAGACCGCGCGCCGCGTCGTCGAACTCCGCCCGCAGATTCACGTCGCCGGTGATGCCCAGCGCTTCCAGTTTGCGTTTGCCGCGCCGACCGTATTGCCCGCCCACAAACACCTGGGGCGTGATCTGACTGTAGCGCAGCAGGGGAACACCGGTCAGCTTGGGCACGCCGCGCCCGTATAGCCAGACCAGGGTGGTACGCAGTCCCTGCGAGCGCAGCCGGTCGGCCAGGATCGCCAGAGCTTTGCGGACAGAGCGAAAGACTGTGCGCATGACGTCCTCTCGGATGGTGAAAGGTTCAGTCAACGACGGGCAGAGTGACAGCGAAGTCTTGCTCGGCCTCTACAGGCTCGACCACCTGAGGGGTGCGCGCGGTCGCCGGGCGGCTCCCCCCGCCGCGTCCCTGGTCACCGCCAGAGCGGGCGCGGACGGTGCGCACCAGGAAGACCAGCCCCCCGAGTAAAGCCAACGCCCAGGTGAGCACGCGCATGATGATGGCGATCACGCCCGCTTCGGCGCTACTGACGCCAGCCAGGCCCAGGAAGAAGATGTACGCCGATTCTTTCACGCCCAGCGCCGCGATGGAGATGGGCAGCATCTCCGCCACGGTCGAAAGCGCGATCATCGGCACGAAGGCGGCCAGAGGGATAGCAGGGCGCACGGCCAGCAGCACCAGGTAGGTAGCCCCCATGGTTAGCGCGTTGGCCAGCAACGAAAGCAGGAACATCGCCAGCAAGACCGGGGTGCTCCACAATTGCTGGCTCAGCGCCGCCTGCAGGCTGCGCGCCATAGCTAGCAGCCCATGCAGGCGCAGGCGGGACATGATCAGCGCGATCGGTTCCATGAACCAGCCCTGCCGCAAGATCACCAGCCCGACCAATCCGCCCACAAACGCCAGGTAGACGACCATGATGAAACCATGCGGCACCACGCCTACTTCCAGCATGTAGGCGAAGGCGCTGGCCATGCCAAAGATGGACAGCAGCCCGATCCCCCGCTCAATGAGCACCGAGGAAGTAGAGTCTGCCACGCGACCGGTCTTGGCGGCAGTGTCTACGGCGCGCACTGCGTCACCGCCCACCGCCGTTGGCAAGATGGTGCTGAAGAACGCACCGACCAGGTAGGTGCCCAGCAGGCGACGGAACGACAGGTTCATGGCACTGCGGCGGACGAGCAGGCTCCAGCGCAGAGACTTGATTACCGTGCTGGTGAGCATGAGCACCCAGGCCAGGGGGATCAGCTTCCAGTTGACATTGACCAGCTTATCGTGATCGCGCGCGACCAGTCCGACGACCAGGGCCATCAGGCCGAAGGCAATGCCCAGCCGCAGCCGCAAGAGCCAGCGTCTGGGATGTGGCCGGGCCTGTAGAACATCGCGCGAAGTGGAGGATTGGCTGTGAGTGACCATGATGATGTGCTCATCGCTCGCCGGTACCGGGAAACCCTCGCAACGACGCTGCAAGGTGTAGCCGCGCGGATTATATCAGACAGAATCGCCCCCGCCAATTGCTGAATTGGGCAGGGTGCGTGCGAAGCGTGTCTGCCCCTCATCCCTGAATGCCCTCGCCCTCGCCACTGCGTCGCGGGGCGAGGGCGCTTATTGTCTCTCGCGCGAGTGGCCCGTGTACAGCCCGCAGCGCGGGAGAAGGGGCTGGAGGATGAGGGCCATCGGGCAGGGTCAGGTCGCTGACAGCCTTTGCATGTATCCAGTCTGGCTCTCCTGTGGCAAAGTCCTCCGGCGCAGAAAAAAACAGGGCAGGAACGCCAGGCTCCTGCCCTGCATCGCTGCCAGTGACGGCAGTGAGGACTATTCGGCTTCGAGCTGCTTGATCAGCTCCTGCCCTTGCTTGAGCACGTCGGACAGCGACGCCTGCTTGGTCAGGAACAGCGAAGCCATGTCGTCCACGATGATCTGCGCTTCGGCCACGCGCGGATGGAACGGGCGTGCCGCGGGCACCATGTTGTCGCTGTAGCGGCCCATCGCCTCGACGATGGGGTTGCCCTTGCCCTCGAAGTGGGCCAGGATGGACTTGCGCGGCATGATGAACCACGACTGCCCTTCGGCCAGGCGCGGGGCATTCTCGACGGAGGTGAGGAACTTGATCAGTTCCTTAGCGCCGTCCTTGTTGGGCGCAGAGGTCGGGATCGAGAAGCCCCAGCCGCCCCACCAGCTCTTGCTACCACCGGGTCCCGCGGGCGGCAGTTCGATCTTCATCTTCTCTGGCGCGTACCATTCGGTGTTGCCCTCGGCCACGCTCTGGAAGAACGGCCACTGGCGCATGAAGGCCACCTTGTCGGCCATGTAGAGTTCGTTCTGGGCGTTGTAGTCCTGGTTGAGCGCCGTCTCCGGGAAAATCTTGTGCGTGTGCATCATGTCATAGAGGAACTGCAACGCCTGGGCCGTGCCATCGTCGAAGGCGAAGACATCGCCGCCCGCCTGCGCCGTCAGATAGGCCACATAGACGTAGAGCAGGGCGGGCTTGATCAGGCCGTCGGTGGTGCCCCAGACGCCCTTTTCCGGATCGGTGAACATCTTGCCGATCTCGACCATCTCATCCCAAGTGGTGGGGGCGCTGACGCCCTTCTCGGCCAGCCAGTCCGAGCGGGTGAAGAAGTAGCCCATGGCGAACTCGTGCGGGATGCGATAACGAGCGCCATCGAAGCTGTGGAACTTCTCGATCTGGCCCTGCATGCTCTCCGGGAAGTCATCCCAGGTCTCCTGGGGGATGATGTCGTCCAGCGGTTCGACCCAGCCAGCGCGTGCAAAGACGGGCGAGCTTTCGTCGGCGTCGCTGAAGACATCTACCGGGCTGTTGTTGGCGGCGAAGGCAGTGCTGTACTTGGTGAGCATGTCGTTGCCGCTGGCCGGGCCTTCTTCCAGCTTCACGGTCAGGCCGGTGGCCGATTCGAATTCCGGCAGGATGGCCTTGATGGCGTCGTGCGCGAAGCCCTGGATGGCCAGCACTACCTCGTTCTGGGCGTGTACCACGCGCGGGGCGAAAATGCCCTGCTCGGCGATCTTGCCGCCGCCCAGCGCTACGCCTGCCAGCGCTGCGCCGGTGCCCTTCAGGAAGGTGCGGCGCGTAAAGCCTTTACGTGCGGTCATTTTCCTCTCTCCTACAGATCACTCTATAAACGAACCACAGATGCGTCTGGCTGGCGATAATGAGATAGAGCAGCAGCCAGACAGTTTATCCAATGGAGCAAAGCGGATACCTAAGGACCGGCTGGTGTCAATGTCAGGCAATCACCTCCTTCTGTTCGTACGCACAACGACGGGCTTCGTCGGCAAAAGCTGCGATCAGTTCCGGATCGGCGTCGAAGAAATGATCGGACGGGCTGAGGATGTAGCCCCCGCCCTGACCCGCTTCGTTGAAGCAGCGGCGGACTTCGGCGCGCGTCTGTTCGGGCGTACAGTTGATGAAATAGTGCCCCTGGTCGAAACCGCCGATCATGCAGACGCGGTCGCCGATGCGCTGTTTGGCTTCGGCCAGGCGTACGTCGCCGCCCATGTCCGGGGGGGTGAAGGTCTCCATGGCGTCCGGTTGCATGGCCGCGATGCGCTCCAGCAGGGGCATCATGCCGCCGCAGGTGTGATAGACAATGCGCTGCCCGACTTCGTGGGCCATGGCGATCAGTTCGGCGTCGTAGGGCGCGACGAACTCGTCGAACAGACGCGGCGAGATGACCGTCGAAGACGCCGCCCCGCCGCCCAACTCCAGCACATCGTAGCGCGCGCCCTTGAGCGAGCGGATGAAGGTCTTCTTGCGTTCCTGCAGGATGCGGATCAGCGTGTGCACCCATTCCGGATCGTCGTAGGTTTCCAGGATGAGCCGTTCGGTGCCCACCAGTTCGACGGCATCCTGCCAGCAGCCCGGTTGTCCGTAGACATCGAAATAGCAGATATGGCCGCGCACCAGCCCGCGTTCGCCGAACGCCTCGGCACGTTGGTTGACCGCTTCCACGTCGCACTTGGGGTGTGTGACGAAATCGGCGATCAGGTCTATGTCGCGCTTGTTTTTGATCAGCGGCTCGGCCACCCAGTCGGTGTACTCGTTGCCCTGCAACACCATGGTCAGCGTGCCGCGCGGCGTGACGAAGCGATAGCGGACGGTGCGATAGTCGGTGGAGGGCAGCGTCTCGGTTTCGATGCGCCAGTTGTCGGAAACGATGCGGTGTGTGTGGTCGAGCGGGTGAATGAAGGTCTGATTGGGGTCGTAGTATTCACCCTTAGCCGTATCGGGCTTATAGGGCACTGTCCACAGCCAGGCGTCCAACCCGAAACGGTCGAAGAACTCCATATAGCTGATACCACCCATGTAGCGATCGAGGAAGTAGGGCATGACGTGATGGGTGGTCACAGGCAGCCGGTCGGGTACTCCGCCAGTGAGAGCGGTGAGCATACGCTGGCGCGAAGTCATCTGGCTCATTGGGGTTTCTCCTGCGCCGACGGCACCAGTTCGACGGTGATCACCTGTCCGCCCCGTGCCTGGAGTGGGATATAGCCATTTTCGACGGGCAGGGCGGTCTGACGTTCCTCGGCCAGATTGGTCAGGTAGGCGGCGGCGAGCGGCACACCGCAGGTCAGCGTGCCGCTGACTGGTTCGCGGGTGATGTTGTAGCAGCGCACGATCAGCGTGTCGCGCTCGCTGCGCCGCACCGCGCTGAGCACCAGCGTTGGCGGGTCCAGCCGGATCACGCCGAGCGCAGGCGGGAAGCGCCCTTCGCGCGGCCAGGGAATGGGCGTGACCAAGGCGGGATCGTCGCGGGTGATGTTCATCTCGCGCAGTTCCAGGCCGGGGTGTGTATCTGCCCGGCGACCCAACAGTGGCGCGTTGTAGTTGTAGGCCGCCTGGTAGACTTGCCGCCAGTCTCCCGCGTGGGGCAGGATGGCGTATTCGTAACGGTAGGGGCCGGGGCACTGCGCGCCCGGCGTCTCCACCAGCGGGCCGGCGGCGATGCGGCGCACCCACAGATCGTCGCGCGAGAGCCAACCCACGGCTCGCAGCAGGGTGAGGGCAATCGTCCCATCTTCGGTCACTTCGACCGAGGGCAGCCCGCGGTTGAGGATGGCCAGCCCGCATTCGCCATCGCTCAGGTCGGTGAAGGCGCGCTGATGCATGAGCGGCGTGGCGTCTTCCACCCAGCCTTCGGCGTTGGGCAGCTTGAGATCGCGCACCGCGACCATATAGGATTCGTCTACGTGAACCTGGGCCACGCGCAGACCGGTTGGGAAGATCACCGTCAGCTTGTGATCCTGAGCCTGATTGTCAATGTCGGTGGTGATGTACAAACCGGGCTGTCCGGCGTACAGACGCAACTCAGAGACAATCGGCAGCGGCACCGTCTCGCTGGAGCGAGCAGTCCGGTCGGGCGTCAGCGCTTTGGGGATGGCCAGCGTCCGTTCGATGCGGAAAATGGCGCACAGCGGCCCATCCTGGACGCAGGTGATGGTGGCGGGATGCCCCGCCGTGCTGATCACCTGGCTGCCGGTGGGGAAGGGGCAGTAGGTGTACTCGTCGCCGGTGTCTTCTACATCCACGAAGTGGTGCAGGCCCCCATAGACGCGACCAGTGGTTTTGTCCTCCACGCGCAGCCCGCCATCGTCTGCGATGGTGAAGCTCAGGTAACGGTTGGCGGCTCCGCGTGCCGTCACCACCAGGTCAGTAGAGGGTGACTGTGCTGATACACTGGCCGGCTGAGCGAAGTAGGTGGCGAAGCCCAGCGCCGGCACTTGCGCCGGGAACAACACTCGTATACAGCGTTTGCGGTTGGGCTTGAGCACTTCCATCCAGAACCGCTGCTGGTCTTCCAGAATCTGGTGCGGCAGCACCGTCCCGTCTGGCGCGACGATCTGGAAGCTTTCGGCCTTGGGATCGTCGAAGTCGAACTCGATCACCATGTCGGCAATCTCGGCCCGCTCCCAGGCCAGCGGGTTGAAGACAATCAGCGGCGTGCCTGGCTGTGCGGTCATGTCGAGTTCGCGGGCGATCTGCCGCAGGCTATCGCGCACCAGCGCCTGGCCAATCTGACGCGATTGGCTGAAACGGAAGAGCATCTCTTGATGCACTTCGTCAATGCCACTGCCGTAGATGTCGTCGTGCGGGTGATTGAGCAACAACCAGTGCCACGCCTGCCACACCAGCGCGGGCGTGCTTTCGGGCATGTCGGCTCCCAGCAACCAGGCCAGGGCGGTGAGCGGTTCGGTGTAGCGTTCCAGTAACGTTTCGCCCGCGTGATTGTGCTGCTTGAGGTGAATGCGCGTCGAATAGACGCCCTGCAGAATCTCCGAATAGCGCCCCCAGCGGAACTCGCCCTCGAAGGTCTCCAGCGCCACGCCGGATTGCCGCACCCGCGCTAGGTGATCGGCCAGCGTGCCATGATGGATGACAGTATCGTGCAGGCGGGCGTTGGCGCGCCGGATCACTTCGGGGATGCGCGGTTC
>CAKZOB010000029.1 GCA_937135955.1 uncultured Anaerolineales bacterium
ACGTGCTGAATGTTACCGGGCTGTCGTTACTATCGCGGCCATTATGCTATGGTTGTAGGTTTGCAAACACGCCCTAGCACCTGTTGCGTCGGTTGTAGTTACCGCCCGTCGGAATGACCACGGGCGGTTTCTTATGATCGCCGGCGGATGAACTTTGCTGGGCATTTCCAGTCTGCGGAATCTATAATCGGGGGCACGGCTCGCAAGGAGACTGTTGATGTGGTGCCTGACGGTGAGAAATGATGACTTCTTTGCGTGACCTGCCTGGGATTGATGAATTGCTCCGCGCGGCTCCCGCCCTGGTGAACGAGTACGGGCGCGAGTCCGCCGTCCGCGCCCTGCGGCGGGCGGTGGACGAGGCGCGTCAGGCAGCCCGCACAGGGGCAGCGGTGCCCTCCGAAACCGAGTTGCTGGCCCGTGCCGCAGCGCTCCTGATGCAGTGTGCGCGGCCTACTCTGCGTCCGGTGATCAACGCGACAGGGGTAATCCTGCATACCAACCTGGGCCGCGCGCCGCTCTCTGCCGACGCACTGGCGGCGATGGTGGCAGTGGGCGGGGGATATAGCACGCTGGAATACGATCTCGATGCGGGCACGCGCGGCAAACGCGACCATCACGCCGAACGGTTACTCACCGAAGTCACCGGCGCGGAAGCGGGCATGGTGGTCAACAACAATGCCGCCGGAGTCTTACTGGCGTTGACGGCGCTGGCGCAGGGGCGCGAAGCCATCATCAGCCGCGGACAACTGGTGGAGATCGGCGGATCGTTCCGCGTGCCCGACGTGATGGCACAGAGCGGGGCGATCATGGTTGAGGTAGGCACGACCAACCGCACCCGTCTGAGCGATTACGCGGCTGCCATCACTGAGCGCACGGCCTGCATCGTCCGCGCCCATGCGTCCAACTTCCGCGTGATTGGTTTCACCGAATCAGCGCCGCTGGCCGACCTGGTTGCGCTGGCGCATCAGCATGGGTTGATCCTGCTGGACGATCTGGGCAGCGGGGCCTTGCTCGATACGGCGCAGTTTGGCCTGTCACACGAGCCAATGCCGCAGGAGAGCCTCTCTGCAGGCGCTGACCTGGTGATGTTCAGCGGCGACAAACTGCTCGGCGGGCCGCAGGCGGGGATCATTGTCGGGCGTGCCGATCTGATTCAGACGCTCAAGCGTCATCCGCTGGCGCGCGCCATCCGCGCCGACAAGCTGGCGCTGGCCGCGCTCTCGGCGACACTGACTCATTATGCCCGCGGCGAAGCGCTGGAGAAAATCCCCGTCTGGCGCATGATCAGCCTGTCGCCCGTAGCGATTCGTGCCCGCGCCGAAGCGTGGGCCGCCGCCGTGCCCGGCGAGGTCGTGCCCGCCGAATCTACGGTTGGTGGGGGCAGTTTGCCGGGCGATACGTTGCCCACGTGGGCATTCGCGCCGCTTGTGGAGCAGCCCAATGCAGCGGCGGCTCGGCTGCGCGCTGGCGATCCTCCGGTGATCGCGCGGGTGGCCGACGACCGTCTGCTGCTCGACCCGCGCACTGTGTTGCCGGAACAGGACGCCCTGGTTATCGCTGCCCTGAAAGGGTTGTGATCTATGCACGTCATTGGCACGGCTGGCCACGTGGATCATGGCAAGTCCACGCTCACCTACGCCCTGACTGGCATCAATCCCGATCGCCTGGCCGAAGAGCAGGAACGGCAGATGACCATTGATCTGGGCTTTGCCTGGCTCGATCTGCCCAACGGCGAGCGAGTGGGCATTGTAGATGTGCCAGGGCATCGCGACTTCATCGAGAACATGCTGGCCGGAGTGGGGGGCATTGACGCCGCGCTGCTGGTCATCGCCGCGGACGAGGGCGTCATGCCGCAGACACGCGAGCATCTGGCCATCCTCGATCTGCTGGCCATCCCTGCAGGCTTGATCGCGCTGACCAAAATCGATCTGGTGCCCGATCGGGACTGGCTGGAACTGGTACAGCTTGACATTGCCGAAACCGTGCGCGGCACCGTGTTCGATGGGCAACCGATCATCCCCGTCTCAGCGCGGACGGGCGAAGGACTGAACGATCTGGTGCTGGCCCTCACCGACTTGCTGGCACAGCGCCCGCCGCGCCCTGACTTGAGCATCCCCCGCCTGCCGATTGACCGCGTCTTCACCATCAGCGGCTTCGGAGTGGTGGTGACTGGCACCCTGCTTGACGGGTCACTCTCGGTAGGGCAGGAGGTTGAGATTCAGCCCGCCAATGTCCGCGCGCGGGTGCGGGGGATGCAGTCGCATGAAGAAAGCATCGAATACGCTGCGCCGGGGCGACGGCTGGCGGTTAACCTGCGCGGGGTGGACAAAGCAGCCCTGAAACGAGGCGATGTACTGGGGTTGCCGGGAGCATGGCACCCGACTGTGCTGCTCGATGCCTGGCTGCGCTATCTGCCGGAGGCGCAGCGCCCGCTCGAACACAATGACGCCGTCAAGTTCTTTGTTGGCGCGGCAGAGGTGATGGGCACGGTGCGCGTGCTGGATAGGGAACAGGTATTGCCCGGCGAAGAAGCCTGGGTGCAACTACGCCTGGACGCGCCAGTGGTGGCCGCCCGCGGTGATCGCTTCATCCTGCGGCGGCCCTCGCCTGCGGCGACCATTGGCGGCGGCGTGATTCTCGACACCGCGCCAGGGCAACGCTGGAAACGGTTTCGTCCCGATGTAATCGAGCGTCTGCGGGCGTTGCGCGACGGCGACCCGTCTCAGGTGGCGCTGATCAATCTGGCCCGGCAGGGAGGCCCCGTGCCGGTTGAGGGAAGCGGCCTGTCATCGGCGCAACTTGAGGCGGCGGAGAGAGAGGGGCAGGTGCGTCTGTTGGGGCGGGGACGCTGGGTCATGCACGTCAACGCCTGGCAACGGCTGGAAGAACGCGCCTTGCGCACGCTGGAGCGCTTTCACCGCGCCGAACCGTTGCGCCCTGGTATGCCCCGCGATGCGCTGCGCGGACAGGTGGGGCTGGAACCCGAACTCTTCGAGATGGTGCTGGCGGAATGGCTGAGCAGCGGCTTGCTGGCGCTGACTGTCAACGGAGCGGTACGCCTGCCCGATCATCAGGTGCGCTACACGGCGGCGCAACAGGAAGCGGTGCAACGTCTGCTGCGGGAGTTTGCGCGCGCGCCCTACACGCCGCCGACCGCAGCACAGGCCCGCGAGATCGTCCCCGACGACGTGTTGATCAGCCTGATCGAGCAGGGGGTATTGGTGCGCATCAGCGACGACGTGTTGCTGACGCCCGACGTGCTGCGCGAGTGGATCGCCTTCGCGCGGGCGACCCTGGAGCAGGGCGACCTGCTCACCGTGGCTGTGTTGCGCGATCGTTTTCAGACGACGCGCCGCTACGCGCTGGACTTCCTGGAACGGCTGGACGCGCTGGGCATCACCCGCCGTCAGGGGGATGAACGGGTGTTGGCCTCCGGTCAATGGGAGCGCTTGTTGCAGGGGACGTAAGGAACGACGCGGGCCAGGGGCATCGCATCAAAACCAGCCAGCAGAACTATGGGCAGAAGTAAGCTCAGGTGTGATCTTCTGGTTGACCTCACCCCCGCTCGGCGCTGACGCGCCTCGCCGAGCGTAGCGAGGCTGGGGGTGAGGTAAAGCGGCAAGCGGTTTGATGCGATCCCCCTGCGGCGCGAGCGATTCGCTCTGGTAAGTCACCTTGTCTTGCGCTATAGTTTTAGGCGGGGGTGTATGAGTCCCGGTGGACTTCCCGGTCTTCAAAATCGGCGGCGGGTCGCGCAGAGCGGGCCGCGATGGGTTCGACTCCCATACACTCCCGCCTTTTTTTACTCTTCTTCTCCGTTCTGTTCCCGTTTCTTACGCCGCGACATAGTCAAGAAGCCGCCCAGCGAGCCGAGCGGGCCGGGCAGGGTCTCCGTCGTAGGCGCTTCTTCCCACTGACCGCTGTGCCGCTTGACGTCCCATTTATCCCACTCGCGCCCGACTACAGTCAGAAAAGCGTCCACTTTGTCCATGTCGCCAGTTGCCAGCGCCTGGCGTAACTCGTCCAGCGTCCGGATCACATTCCCCAGGTGACGGGCCAGGTTGTCTTTGTTGCGGTTGAAAGCCAGACTGAGATCAGCCGGAGTCTGATGGCGCAACATCTGGAACGAGAGTGCCAGGGTGGGGTTGACCATGCGCCGCAGTTCTGGCCAACCTTCCGACTGTTGCAGAGCGTAGAAGATCGCCGCGCCGATCAGCGCCGGAAGCTGCTCTGTGGCAGCGGTCAGCCCGTCGTGTTCGGCAGGGTCCATGAAACGGGGCACACCGCCGATCAATCGGACGACATCTTCGGCCAGGGCGATCGCCTCGCTGGGGCACGCGGCGTCGGGCGTGATCAAAAATTCAGCGCGGTCGAACAGGTCGGCGGTGGCCGCTTCTGGCCCGGCCTCGCTGGTGAAGAGACCCGTTGCATTCACGATGGGAGTCACGCCAACCAGATAGGCTAGCGGCATACCGCGATCGTTGACCGGGAAGTGTTGCCTGGCCCAGGCGATGGCTGGCTCTTTGAGATCGCCCATGTCCAGCACCACCGCGCCAGGTTTGAGGGCTGGGCCAAGCCGCGTGTAGATGTCTTCCAGCGCGGCGGGCGGGCTTTTGATCACCACGATGTCGGCGTTTTCGGTGGCTTTGAGCAGTTTGCGATCGAAGTTGTCGATCGCGCCCAGCTTGTGCGCGGCTTTCATGGCCTGCGCGCTGCTGTCGCTGCCGATGATGGTGAAGCTATGTTGCGCTTTGGGCTGCGACTGATAGCGCTTGAGCGCCAGCGCGAACGATGTGCTGATACGATCCAGCCCGACAATGCTCACATGTACATGCATGGGTCTGTCCTCTTGTGTTTTCTTTGTGCGGGCCTTGTGCGCCCGCAATGTTACCCTATTGTACGCGATACAGGGCAGGGGCGATCAATTGCGGTTATCCACTTCCTGCAGCGCCAGCAACAGGCGCTCCGTCTCGTCGCGCGGCGGACCGATGAGCGGCTCAGCGTGACGGCGGATCAGGGTCACCGCCAGGGGCGAAGCGCCCGCCGCTGCGGCTATCTCTGCGCCCCAGGTCGGGTGCTGCTCGCTGACGGCGAAGGGCAACCGCCATCCGTGCGCTGGCCCACTGCTCCAGGTGCGGAAACGCCGTGGCGCTGCCGCTTTCACCAGCACCACCAATACCTTTTCCGGCAGTGAGAAGCGAACGCGGCTTTTGCCAACGTCGTGGAGCAGAGCAGCGGTCAGCAGGTCGGGGTGTGTATGCCCGGCTGCGAGCAGATCGCGCAGCACCCGCAGGCTATGTTGTCGCTCTGCGCGGCGCATGTGCCGGTACAGATCATAGAGTGGCGGTGTCAGGTATTGGCGGGCCAGCGCATCGTCAACGGGGCGCAACCAGGCGACCAACGCCCGCACTCCCTGGCGAAAACGGTATGCGGCGCTCATCGCTTCAGAAGACGGGATAGAAGCCGGTACACAGCTCGTAGAGGGCCGTCAGCGGCGGGCCGAGGATGGCCCACAGCGGGTTGAAGCCCCAGGACATTGCTCCCACGAGCAGAAGCAGCATCAGCGCCAGGGTGGTCTCGCGCTCGTATTTGATCAGCGTGCTGGCCTGCTGGGGCGGCAACGTGCCCACCGCGATTTTGTAGCCATCTAGTGGCGAAAGGGGGATCAGGTTGAACACGAACAACACCAGGTTGAACAGCACTACCGTCCCCAGCACGTTGTAGACGAAGGTCAGGATGCCTGCCGAGCCTACGCCCTTGCGGATCAGTTCGCCGCTATCAACCAGGACGCGCCACTGCGTTTCAAACAGCCCTCCGGCTGTCAGCAAGCGCACGACAAGGCCCAGCGCCAGCGCAATCAGCAGATTCATCAGCGGCCCGGCTAACGAGACGATCACCAAGCCGCGCTTTTCGTTGGGGTAGAAGGCGCGCGGGTTGACCGGCACCGGCCTGGCCCAGCCGAAGCCGGCGATCAGCGCCAGGATGATGCCGATCGGTTCGATGTGCGCGCGCGGATTCAGCGTGAGCCGACCCTGATAGTAGGCGGTGTTATCGCCCAGGCGATAGGCCGTCCAGGCGTGCGCCCACTCGTGCAGGGTGAAACCGATCACCAGGCCGATCACGCGCCCCAGCAAGATTTCTGGCGAAAAGAAGCTCACGGTTGCTTCCCTCACTATGAGACAATCAGCCGCTTCGCTGTAGCAGCCGGTCGCCCTGTGCTCCAATCAGACATCGGGTGAAGATTCCTCGGCTGCGCTGACGATCACTCCCGCCAACGCTTCCAACACGGCGATCACAGCGCTGTTGTCCAGGTCGCCATATCCCATGCTCACCATGGCTTCGTAGAGCTGATGGGCCACTGCTGTCAGCGGCAAGGGTACGTGATAGGTGCGCCCCGTGTCAATGACGATCTTAAGGTCTTTGGCCTGCATATGGGCTTTGAAACCGGGTGATAGATCGCGCCTGAAGATTTTAGGCGGTTTGTTGTCCAGCGCCCAGCATTGCGCCGCGCCCCGGCTGATCGCCTGGACGACACGCGCCGGGTCAACGCCCGCTTTCTGCGCCAGCACCAGTGCTTCGGCCATGGCGACCATTGTCCCGGCGACCACGATCTGGTTGGCCGCTTTGGCGATCTGCCCGGCGCCACTCTCGCCCACCCACACAATCGTCTTGCCCATCGCCTCGAAAAGCGGCAGGGCGCGTTCAAAGGCTTCTCTGGGGCCGCCGACCATGATGCTGAGCGTGCCCGCCCGCGCGCCAATATCCCCGCCGCTGACTGGCGCGTCGAGCGCGAGCACGCCTGCTCTGGCCAGTTCGTCGGCGATCTTACGCGCAGTCTCCGGCTTGATGGTGCTGTGATCAATGTAGATCTGGCCCTCATGCGCGCCTTCGATGATGCCGTCTGGCCCCAACACCACCTGTTCAACATCGGGGGAGTCGGGGAGGTTGGTACACACGAAGTCGCTTTGCGCGGCGACTTCGCGGGGGCAAGTGGCCGGAATGGCTCCCTCGCGGGCGAACTCCTCTACGATGGCGCGGCTGCGGTTGTGGACGATGAGCGTGTGCCCGGCCTTGAGCAGATTACGCGCCATGCCCGATCCCATCAATCCCAGACCGATGAAGCCAACACGTGCCATGAAAGCCTTCCCTCCCAGGGTGGCGGTGAGTAACGCTCAGGCTGCGCAGCAAACGACGTGGAGCTGTCAGCAGGTGGATTATACGCAGGCAGGGCGGACCTGTGCCAGCTTGTGGCAGCCCTGACGGTGATGGCAGCAGGTATAATGGAGCGCCATTGGAGATGGATCATGTCGAGCGGGCGGAAGAGGGTGCCATGCCGGTAGATGTCTGTGTGGGTGATGTAGTGCGGATGCGCAAGCCGCACCCCTGTGGTAGCGACCGCTGGCGCGTCTACCGGGTGGGGGCGGATATCGGCCTGCGCTGCCTGGGGTGTGACCACCGCGTATTGCTCCCTCGCCGCAAGTTCGAGCGCGCCGTCAAGGCCGTGCTGCGCGACGATAGCACGTCGGGAGCGTAGGGTGAGTGGGGGCGCTGTGCGGGGTGATCAACATGGGAGCGCGTGAAACCGTGTCGCGCAGGCGCGTTGTCTTCCTGATGTCCGACACGGGCGCAGGACACCGCTCGGCGGCCAATGCCATCCGCGCCGCGTTGGAGCGCCGTTATCCCGGCCTGTACGCTTTCGAGCTGGTGGATGTTTACCGGCGCTATACCCCTTTCCCTTTCAAGTACCTGCCGGAGCTATATCCACGTTGGGTCAACTGGGCGCGGCGTAGCTGGGGGCTGGGTTACTGGCTGGCCGACGCGCCGCGCCGCTCGGTAGTGGTAATGGCTGTGCTGGGGCGTCTATGGGGAGCGGGACTGCGCCGGATGGTGGCCGAGCACCCAGCCGACGTGATCGTTTGCGTGCACGCTCTCTTTTCGCGCCCGACCATGCGTGTCCTGCGCTCACAGGATGGGACACGCCCCCCTTTCGTCACAGTGGTGACCGACCTGGTGACGGCGCACGCTTTCTGGTACGAGCGGGCGGTAGACCGCTGCCTGGTGCCTACCCCCGAAACATATGCGCGCGGTCTGGCGCTGGGGCTGACGCCGGAGCAGTTGCGGTTGACTGGCCTGCCCGTGCACCCGCGCTTTCTGGACAGCCTGCCAGCCAGAGACGAGGCCCGCCGGATGCTGGGGCTGCACCCAACCCTGCCTGCGGTGTTGCTGGTGGGAGGCGGGGACGGTATGGGGCCAGTCTATCGTATCGCCCGCGTGCTCAACGAGCAGCGGTTGGATATGCAACTGATCGTCGTCGCCGGGCGCAACCGCTCGTTACAACGTCGCCTGGAGGCGGTGCCCTGGCATCAGCCGACGCTGATCACGCCCTTTGTACACTCCATGCCCGAACTGATGGCCGCTGCCGACATCCTGGTCACCAAGGCGGGACCGGCCACTATCAGCGAAGCCGTTGCGACGGGGCTGCCGCTGGTGCTCAGCGGGGCGGTACCAGGGCAGGAGGATGGCAACGTCCGGTTCGTGGTGCGGCACGGGCTGGGGACGTATGCGCCTGGCGCGGCGGAAGTCGCCCGCACGGTAGAGGCGTGGTTGTCTGAAGGGCCGCAGGGCCTGGCCCGTCGCGCAGAAATTGTGCGTCGTCATGCCTGCCCGGATGCCGTGTGGACGATTGCCGAAGAGATTCACGGGCAGGCGCAACGTTCATCTGGCTGGTCGCGTTTGGCTCAGGTGGATCGCCGGCGTGGTCGCTGGAAAGCAGTTCCCGAAGAGGGCTGGCTGTGGTGAGACTGGCCGTGCCTGGCCTGGGAAAGGTTCGCCCATGACAGTTTCGCTTGCTTCGCTATCGTTGTATCCCCTGGTCGCCCGCCAGAATCCGCGCGATCTCAGCACGACCTCGGTGCAGACCCTGCTGGCCATCAGTCACAGCCTGGAAGACGTGGTGATGCGTCACCGGCTGGCCCTGACCTTCTACGCTGGCTTTCAGCGTGTGTCGTCGTTTCTGCCACAGGTTGACCGGTTTGCGCGGCTGGCGGCGTTGTGCCAGGAAGTGTTGGTCTTCGCCGTGCCCGACGCACCCTTCCCGGCGTTGCCCGGCGTGACCCTGGTGCCGCTGGACGACGACGCGCCGCTCGCCCGCGAATGGTTCATTGTGGTGGATCATGAACGGTTCGGCGCGGCGCTGCTCACCCGTCAACTCGGCGAGGGAACAGCGCGGGTAACGCGCAAGACGATCGCCTTCGGGCGTGGGCGGCTGTACGAGGGCGTGCTCAGCTTCGAAGATCAGTTGGTGGGAGCGGCCCGGCAGGCGCTTGACGTGGCGCTGGGTAGGAATTATCAGCCGGTGCAGCGTTCGCGCGAAGCACTGCTGGCGTTCGAATCGCCCTATACCGTGTTCGGGCGATCGCTGGTGCATTATCTCGAAGAGAACAATCAGCAACTGTTGGGTCTTTACCAGACGCTGGCGCAGCGCACCCGCGAACTGGAGCGGTTGCAGGGGGTGGTGCGCAAGCTGGTATCGCAGCGAGCCTGGGAAGAAGCTCAGGCGTTTGGGGAAGCGACGCCGGATACCCGCAGCACAGTCGAAGTGCAGCCGCTCACTATCCTGTTCACCGACGTAGAGCAATTTTCGCGGCTGAGCGAGGCGGTCGATCCGGCAGTGTTGTTAGAAAGCCTCAATCGCTATCTGGACGTGCTGGCGACGACGGTCTATCAATATCGCGGCGACGTGGATAAGTTCCTGGGCGATGGCATGATGGCCTTCTTCGAAGACCCGTTGGCAGCGTTGCGCTGCGCCCTGACCATACTGGGTCGGGTGGCGGTCTTCAACGCGCAGCAGGCTGCCGCCTTGCGCCCGACCCTGCCAACGCGCGTTGGCCTGGCGACGGGCATCAGTCTGATCGGGCACATTGGCTCGCGCGATCGTCAGGAGATCACCGTGATGGGCGACGCGGTGAACCTGGCCAGCCGGCTGCAGGTCAAGGCGACGCCCGGCGGGTTGGTGATGGACGGGGCAACCTACGAAGGCTGTGGTAGACCCGCCGCCGCAGTGGGGCATCTGGCCCGCATTTACGGCAAGAGCGAGTTGCAGATGATCTATGAGGTGGGGCCGGACGATCTGGCGGCCTGTGAGCGCGAACTGACCGGGCGGAGCCGTTCCGACGACCTCATCAGCGAGGGGCGCTAACCTGCCCAGTCGCGCAGGTAGAGAAAATCGTGACCGATGCTGCGCGTGCTCAGCTTGGCGACGTTGGGCATGGTGCGCTTGTAGTGATTGAGTCGCACCTGTCGCCACACCCTGGCGACAAAATCGCGCTCGAACCCCTCGGCGGCCACTTCGTCTACCGTGTAGCGCTCGTCTACCAGCAGGTAGAGCACCTGATCGGCGGTCTCATAGGTGAAGCCCAACTCGTCTTCGTCGGTCTGACCCGCCCACAGGTCGGCTGAAGGGGGCTTATTCAAGATCGAAGGCGGCAACCCCAGCGCCCGTCCCAGTTGGCGCACCTGCGTCTTGTAGAGATCGGCAATGGGTTGCACACCTGCTGCATTGTCCCCGTACACAGTCGAGTAGCCGAGCAGCGTCTCGGTCTTGTTGCTGGTGCCGATCACCAGTCCGCCGAATGCCGCCGACTGATCATAGAGCACCACCATGCGCATTCGGGCCATGATGTTCCCCCGCCGTACGTTATTGGCGTCGGGGAAGCGCGCCAGCAGCGGGTCTACCATGGGGGTGATGTCCACTGTATCGGACTTGAGGCCCAGCGCATCAATGACCGCCTGCGCGTCGGCCAGGCTATCGGGGGAGGAGGTGCGGTAGGGCATTCGCAGCGCCAACACGTTCTGCGGGCCGATGGCTTCGGCAACCAGATAGGCAGCCAGCGCGGAGTCAATGCCGCCGCTCAGCCCGATCACCGCGCGAGAGAAGCCCACTTTGTACACGGCGTCGCGCAGAAACCGGACCAGAATGGTATGCGCCAAGTCGGTGTTGATCGTCAGACGCGGCAGAATATGAGTAGGAGGCATGATTGCAGTCCTTGGTCTAAAGGGCAGGATCAGGCGCTGCGCTCGCCGCTGTCTGTGATTTCCTGGTCGGGCAGCAGCGCCGACAGCCTGGCCCGCAGGTCGGCGATCTCCATCTGCAGCGATTCGATTTGTTCGGTCATGTGCAGGATCACCTCAACCCCGGCCAGGTTGACACCCAGTTCCTGCGTCAGGCGGTTGATTTTGCGCAGACGCTCTACTTCTGCTGGTGAATAAAGCCGCCGGTTCCCCTCGGTGCGGCGGGGCACGACCAGCCCCAATTCCTCGTAATTGCGTATTGTCTGAGGGTGCAGGTCTACCATGCGCGCGACGACGCCAATGGTGTAGCAGGGTTCGTCATGCGCCGTGCTCATGCGCGACCTCCTCCTTTCAGGGCCGCACGCCCAACGTCACGTCTACATCCAGCGTCTCGCCACCCCGCACGATAGTCAGCACGACCGTATCGCCCGGTGAGGTATTCTCGACAAGATAGGCCAGCAGCTCGTCAATGCTGCGCACGGTTTGCCCGTTGATGGCCACGATGATATCCCCGTCAATCGGAATGGGAATGCCGCGGATGGGACGCCTCTCGCTGCCTGCGCTCAGGCCAGCGCGTTCGGCTGGAGAGCCGGGGATGACGTCGGTCACCAATATGCCGCTGCGCACAGGCAGGCCCAGTTCGTCGGCCAGGGCCGCCACGCTATAGCCGCCCTCTGTGTCCGGGCTGGAGATGCCCAGCCATGGATATTGGGCGCTGCCTTTCTCGATGAGCTGCGGCACGATACGCTTCACCGTGTTGACCGGCACGGCGAAGGCGATACCCTGGAAGCTGCCGTTTTCAGTGCGAATGGCCGTGTTGACACCCACTACGCGCCCGAAGGAATCCAGCAGCGGCCCGCCGGAGTTGCCGGGGTTGACCGCCGCGTCGATCTGGATGATGGATGGGTTGCTATAGCGGTCGTAGGACGGGTCGAGCAGTTGCGCCGAGGGCAGGGAGCGCCCTAGCGCGCTGACAATGCCCACGGTCATGCTACCGGCCAGGCCGAAGGGGTTGCCGATGGCGATCACGCGTTGTCCCACCTGCAGGGTGTTGCTGTCGCCCAGTTCGACAGGCACCAGTGGAGCGCGTTCCGGGTCAACCTGGATGACGGCCAGGTCGCTGTAGTCATCCAGCGCGACCAGTTCGGCGTTGATCACGTAGCCATCCGAGAAAGTCACCAGAATCTCCTCAGCGTCGCGGACCACATGGGCATTGGTCACGATATGGCCTTCGCTATCGAGTACGAAACCCGACCCGCTGCTGTCCACGATGTTCAAATTCCGGTGTACTCCGGAAACAACCTCGATGTTGACCACCGAGGGGTTGACGCGCAGGTAGATGTTGGTCAGGATGGCGTTCTCCGCGTCAGCCTGCGTGACGATCTCCACAGGCAAGGGGGTGGGCGTGATCAGTTGACTGGTTTCCGGCCCGGCCCAGGCGCTGGGACGATAGTTGGCACTGCGTAGGTCGGCAGGCGGGCTGTTGCGCGTGGCCACTCGTTGGGTGGCCGACTGGTCGCGCACAAAGAAGGTGCCCACCGTGGTGACGACCAGTGCCACAATCAACACCAGGGTCAGCATGCCGACGGTCAGGCCGATCAGAAAGCCAGTGATGCGGTCGCGCAGCGTGCGGTCGCGCTCCGGCTCGTCGTGGGGTTCGAAGTCGTCGAAGTACCAGCCCATGCTCTTTCTCCCTTAGTTGCCTGTGTCCGGCAGGCAGCGGCCATGGTGCCCGCTTAGCCGGGCCGCAGACTGCGCAGTCGCTCGAACAACGAGCGCTCTTCATTGCTGAGATCGGTGGGCACCTGGATCAGCACCCGCGCGAACAGATCGCCATACTCACCCGCCTGGCGTAGCCTGGGCATCCCCTTGCCACGCAGACGGATCGTCTGGCCGGACTGCGTGCCTGGCTTGATGTTCAGCGAGACAGTACCGCCCAGGGTGGGCACCTGTACCGTGCCACCCAGCACTGCGGTGTAGAGCGGCACTTTGAGATCGAGATAGAGATCGTCACCTTCGCGCTTGAAAATCGGATGCTCGCTGACCTTGACGATGACATCCAGGTCACCGGGTTGCCCTCCGGCGTACCCCGGTTCACCTTTGCCACGCAGGCGGACGCGCGTGCCATCGCGTGCTCCCGGCGGAATCTTGACCGTGAGCTGCCGTCCACCGACCTGTACTACTCGCTCTGTGCCACGGTAAGCATCTTCCAGCGAGATGTGGGCGACGACTTCCAGGTCTTGCCCGCGAATAGCCTGACGCGAGGCACGGCGCGTGCTGGTATGCGGCTGCCCCATCCCGCCGAAAATGCTGCGGAAGAATTCGGAGAACAGATCGCCGGCGCTGTCTTCCGTGTCCACGAATTCAACCCGGAAGCCACCCGGTTGACCAGACATCCAGCTTGACCAGTCGAAGCCACCCGGTCGCCCGCCCATGCGCTGCCATTGCTGGTAGCTCTGGCCGAGCTGATCGTATTTGCGCCGTTTTTCCTCGTCGGAGAGCACCTCGTACGCTTCGTTGATCTGTTTGAACTTCTCCTCAGCTTGCTTGTCACCCGGATTCACGTCGGGGTGATATTGCCGCGCCAGGCGACGATAGGCCTTGCGGATGTCTTTGGTCGAAGCGTTACGGTCTACGCCGAGGATGCGATAGTAGTCTGGATATTCCATGGGCCGTTCTGTCCCTCACGCTTGTTGTAGAATTTACATCACCATCGCGATAATCACCATTAGGGAATACCATGGGGGCATTCGCTTTTAGGAGCGGTTGTTTTGAACCGCCGAGACGCCGAGGGCGCAGAGGACAGAGCAGGGAAGTTCTTTGTCCCTCGGTCACCTCGGCGCTCCCCTTGGCGAATTGTCGCTCCCCAACCTGAATGCGCCCATATTACGGCATCTGTGCCCGTCGAAAGCGAGTCGTGCCGGATTTTTCCCTTCGCATTGTATGATATTTAGTCTCCTCTTGTCAACTTTTATCAGTGTGTTCTTAGAAAATTTATGCATTTTTCTGACGATCGGCGGGAGGAGGCTCTGCTTGAAACGCTACGGAGGTACAGGCGAGATGTCACTGCGCAAACGCTGGTTTGCCTGGGTTTACCATACTTTCGTCAGTCGGACAGGCACGCCCGACTTCGCCAACACGCTGACCCGCGAGGTGCGCGCGCCGTTGCTGGCGCAGGCGCGCGGGCAGGTGCTGGAAATCGGCGCGGGCGATGGAGCCAACCTGCCGTTCTATCCGTCACAGACACAGGTGACCTTGCTGGAACCGAACCGCTATCTACTGGCCTATCTGCGCGACCGCTGGCCAGATGTGCGCTGCACGGTCATCGGGGGCCTGCGCGGCTGGGGCGAGCAGCTTCCCTTCGCCGAGGGTCAGTTCGACACGGTGGTCGCTACTCATGTGCTGTGTTCGGTACGCGATCAAGAGCAGGTGTTGGCCGAAATCAAGCGGGTGCTGTGCCCTGGGGGGAAGTTCCTGTTCCTGGAACATGTCGCCGCGCCGTCGCGCTCGCTGACCTTCGTCGTACAGCGCGTGCTCAACCCGGCCTGGAGCGCCCTCGGTGACGGCTGTCATCTGACGCGAGACACAGGCGCGACCATTCGGGCGGCTGGCTTTCGCTCGGTGGAGGTACGTTCCTTCCGCGCTCCTTATCCTTCGTTTGTCAGCCCGCACATCGTGGGGGTGGCCGTGGTGTGATGGCACAACCTCAAGGGTGTGTGCCAGGTTGTCGGCGACCTTGCTGCGGGAGAAGGGGATCACTTGAGCGAGAGAAAGTAAGTCCCCTCGCCCCGCGACGCAGTCGCGAGGGAGAGGGGATGTAAGGGTGAGGGGGAGCAGACCGCTGCAAATGGCCTGACATATTTTGCACGCACCCGGCTTCAACGTTCAGGTGCGCAGCCAGGGCCGATGCAGTAGAATATCCCCGCACCCATTCCCGCCCTGCAGGGACGGAGGATTTTCATGAAGAAGCACATTCTGCTGTTGCTCACGTCGTGTCTGGTTCTGCTGATCGCCGGCGGTGTGTCTGGCAACGCCGGGCTGACTTCCGTCGCTGCGCAGGATGGGCGTAGCCTGCGCTGGGATCGCTATGACGTGACCATTGACGAGATAGACACGGCGGCCAATCGCTTCCGTGTCACCGAGACATCCCTGATCGCGGTGGAGACGGGGCCGTTCTCGTTTGGCTTCGCCGAGATTCCGCAGGGGCGGCTGGATCGCATCGCCGATGTAGAGGTCTTTGAGAACCGCTCTCCACTACGGGCATCGTGCACGGGGGGGACGGGGACGTTCTGCGCGCGCGATGAGGGCGACAATTTCACCATCCAGTACTACTTCAGCGGCCCGATGCGCAGCGGCGAACGGCGTGAGTTCATCATCCGCTACACCGTCTATGGTGCGTTGCGTTCCTATGACAAGGGCGATCAGCTCTACTGGGTTGCCGTGCCGGGGGACCTGAGCTTTCCGGTGCTGGCTTCGACGGTGCGCGTGATCATGCCCGCTGACCGTCCACCGCAACTGATCGCCAGTTATCCCGATACCTGGGAGCAGACGGTGGATGGCAACATCATCACCTGGCAGTCGCCGGGCCGGTTGCCGCGTGGTCAGGAGTTCGAGGTGCGCGTGCAATACGAGCACGATCCGGCGATGAAAAAGTCTTCCTGGCAGGCCGCTTATGACCGCGAGCAAACCTATAAGGAGAAGTGGCAGCCGCTGGTCTCGCTATTGATTTTGGCGCTGAGCACCCTGTTGAGCCTTGGCGGTGTGCTGTTCGTCGTGGTGCGCTACCAGAGCCGGGGGCGCGATCCGCAGGCGCTGGTAGTGCCGGAATATCTGACGGATCCGCCGTCGGAAGAGCGACCGGGCATCGTGGGTGTCCTGCTCGACGAACGAGCGGACATGAAGGACATCATGGCTACGCTGCTCGACCTGGCGCGCCGGGGCTATGTGGTCATCGAGCAGGAAGAGAAGGGCGGGCTGGCCGGCATGTTCGGCAGCAGCGAGTTCACCTTCCATCGCACTGGCGAAATCTCCGCCGACCTGCGCCCCTTCGAGCAAAGCCTGCTGCGCGGCCTGTTCCCCGGCGACCGTGAGAAAACGACGCTGTCGCAACTGCGCAACAAGTTCTACAAACACATTCCCACCATCAAGAAGCAGATGTACGACGAACTGGTGCGGCAGGGCTATTTCAAGCGCTCACCGGAGACGACCCGCGCCCTGTGGACATGGGGCGGCATAGGGTTGATTGCTATCGCGGCGGTGAGCGTCTGGTTCTCGCTGGCGGCAACCCTGATTTCGCCGGTCATCATGTGTCTTCCGCTCAGCGTGGGCGTGATCGGGCTGAGCATGGCTGTAGCTGGGCAATTCATGCCCGCTAAGACGGTCAAGGGGGCACAAGAGGCGGCGCACTGGCGGGCTTTTCGTCGTTATCTGGACAATCTGGAAGACTATGGCGGAGTCGAGGAGGCCGCGCAGAAGTTCGAACTGGCGCTGCCCTATGCGGTCGCTTTCGGCATTCAGAGCGAGCTGGTGCGCAAACTGACCCCTGCCCTGACTTCCATGCCCGGCTGGTATTTCCCTACCTATATGGGCGGGCCGTGGCAGGGTGGTTACCGTCCGGGGCAGCCGGTGCGACCGTGGGAGCCTCAGTCCGGTGGTATGGGCGATTTCTCGCTGGGTGGGCCGGGTGGCCTGGGCGATATGAACCGTTCGCTCACCGATGGGCTGAATGCCATGAGCAAGGGGCTGACGCAAATGCTCAACGATGCTTCCCGCGTCCTGTCTTCGACGCCGCAGAGTTCTGGCTCAGGCGGTTTCAGCGGCGGCGGAGGCCGCGGCGGTGGCTCCGGTGGTGGCAGCCGGGGATTCGGATAATCGGCAAGAGGGGGACAGAAGATGAATCTCAATCGCCTGGCAGGGGTGGTGCTCGTTGTCGTGGGGGCACTGATCGGGGTGCTGGCGGTGGCCTGGGTCTTCACCAACAGCGACCTGGAAGTGCCCGCCCGTATCCTGGGGCTGGCTTTGGCGCTGATCGTGCTGGTTGCTCCGCTGGTGGGCGCGGGGGTCTATCTGCTGGCCTTCGGCGGGCAGCAGGCGCGCGAACAGGTCGAGGCGGCGCGGCAACGTAAGCTGCTGAACATGGTGCAGACGCGGGGGCAGGTGCGGCTGGACGACGTGGCTTTGGAACTGCAACTCCCGCGTGACCAGATCAAGAACCTGGTCTACGATCTGGTGGGGCTGGGCGTGTTCAGCGGCTACGTTAAATGGGACGAGGGAGTGCTCTATTCCAGCGACGCGCAGCACCTGCGGCAGTTGCAGAAATGTCCCAACTGCGGCGGCGAGATCGCGCTCAGCGGCAAGGGGGTGGCATCCTGCCGCTTCTGCGGTACGGAATTCTTCCTGTCCTGAGCGCTGAAAGTCAGGAAGGCGTTTCGTCTGCCGAGGGAAGCTCGGCGGTATCGTCGTCGGTGGACGAGGTGCTGGCCTGATATAGCCCGATGGCTGTGTCGTCCGTGCTGGCGGAATCGCTGGCGCGCTCCATCAAAATGGCGATGACGCTGATATTGTCCTCGCCGCCGCGCTCATTGGCCAGGGCGACCAGGCGTTGGGCGGCTTCGGCGGGGCTGTCGCTGGTGCGCACACATTGTTCGATCTCAGGTGCGTACACGTGCCGGGTCAGCCCGTCGGAGCATAAGATTAGCCAGTCTCCTGCTGATAACGCGCGCACATAGAGATCGGCCTCGGTCTCTTCCACCTGGCCCAGGGCACGGTAGAGCACGTTGCGCATGGGATGGGTGCTGGCCTGTTCGGGCGTGATGTGTCCGGCGGCGAGCAACGCCTCGACGAAACTGTGATCGTCGGTGATCTGGTTGATGCGCGCTCCATTGCCAGGGATCAGGTAAACCCGGCTATCGCCAATATGGGCGACGATCATCTGCCCGCTGCGGACGAACGCCAGCGTCAGCGTGGTACCCATGCCCTGGAACTGAGCGCGTTCGGCGGCGCGCAGCATGACCGCGCGATTGGCCCGCCGAAAGGCGGCGCGCATCCTTTCGGTGACTTCGGCGTCGGGCAATGTGG
Source organism: uncultured Anaerolineales bacterium (assembly GCA_937135955.1). Classification (GTDB taxonomy): domain Bacteria; phylum Chloroflexota; class Anaerolineae; order Aggregatilineales; family Aggregatilineaceae; genus UBA2029. The sequence continues at coordinate 18,148 of CAKZOB010000029.1, forward strand.
CGAGTTCTTCGCTACCGCGCGCCTCGCCGACAAAATCGGCCTGGATGGCCTCCAGTGCCAGGCGGCTGGCTTCTTCTCCGGCTACCGCGCCGCCCATGCCGTCGGCGATCATCGCCAGAACGATTCCGTTACGCGCCCACAGCCCTACCCGATCTTCGTTGTTGGTGCGCACCCTGCCGACGACGCTCACCGCGCCCACGGAAGGGATCAGCATGTCGGCGCTGATAGCCTCCGGCTGAGTCAGCGCTCCCTCACAGGTGACGCAGCGGGCAGCGGATGGAGTGTTGCGCGTCCCGCAACGCAGACAGGTCAGAGGTACGCCGTCTGAAGGGGACGGCCCAGGCCGTGTCTGGCGGCTCGCGGTGTTGACCTGGTCAGCGTATATCGTGCGAACCTTTTGCTCGACAGGGCGGCGACGAGGGTGTACTGCGCTCTGGTCAGGGGGGGCGTCCAGTGGCGCCCCGCAGCGAAAACAAAAAATCGCCCGTGACAGGTTGTCGTAGCCGCAGGTCGGGCAGCGTTGAGTATTCACGCGCTATCTCTCCCCTCTGCGACAATTGTACAGGGGATGAAGAAGCTATGCCAATGGCGTACAAGAGCACACAGAGCAGCAACGTGCCCAGGGGATTGTATTTGCGCCACCGCTCTGTCGTATGTTACGCTCTGCTCAGCGCACGGTGCCCGGCGGCAGGCGTTCGAGCGGTAGCTCGATATAGAATGTGCTACCGGGCAATCGCTCCGGGTCGCAGCCTTCGCTCTCCACCCAGATACGCCCCCCGTGTGCTTCCACGATGCCGCGACAGATCGCCAATCCCAATCCCAAGCCGCCGCCGCGAAAAGCGGTCTTGCTGGTCGTGTGCAGTTGGGTGTCGCCTGCCGTGTAGAAACGGTCGAAAATCTGCTCCTGCTCGTCCGGATCAATCCCGATGCCGGTATCCTGCACGCTCAGGTACACGGTACCGTAGGGGTTGACCATTCCGCGCACGGTGATCGTGCCGCCATCCGGCGTGTACTTGATGGCATTACCCAGCAGGTTGCTCACCGCCAGTTCCAGCAGATCGCCGTCGGCAAAGAACAGTTCGGAGATAGGTTCCAGTTCATTGCGCAGCGTCAGGCGGCGCTGTTCGGCCACGGGGCCGTAGTCCCGCAGCACACGCGCCACCAGATCGGCCAGGTCGGTGGGCGTCCATTTCAGGTCGAGATGGCCCGATGCAATGCGCGAGACGACGATGATCTCGTCAATGACGCGGTGCAACCGCTCGATGGAGTCGATCAGGCCGGTGAGGCAGGCGCGCACTTCGGGATCATGGGCCATCAATTCCTGCACGGCGCGGGAAGTCTGCACCAACTGACTGTAACCATAGACAGTCGTCAGCGGCGTGCGCAGTTCGTGGGCGGTGAGCTGAATGAAATCCTCTTTGATGCGATCCAGGCGACGTAGCGCGCGATTGCTGGCTTCCAGTTCGCGCACGTCGCTTTCCAGCCGCGTGACCAGATCGCGGATTTCGGGGGGTGGTTCTGAGGGCTGCTTTTCCAGAGATGCGCCTTCCAGGTAGCGCGCTACCCGTCCTGTCAGCACGCGCTCGTCGGTGGAGTCGGCGACCCAGCCGGAGAGGTCGCTTCCAGTAGAGGCATGGGCTGGGGGCACATGCCCCGGCGAAGTCAGCGCCACGATTGGCACGGTTGCCAGGTCTGGTTCCGCGCGCAGACGGGCGGCGATGTTGTACGCCCGCCGATCGCGCAGGTCTCCTTCGATCAGAATCAGGTCGGGTGCGGCACGGCGAGCCTGATCAACGCCATCGAGGGCGGTCACCGCCAGGGCGACCTGGCAACCAGCTCGTGTCAGCGCCCGCCAGATACGTTTGCGGCGAATCTCATCACGGTCAATGTACAGAATGAAAGGCGGTTTGCTCATGAGCGCTCCTGCCACGCATGAGGAACACGTAAGCTACTATTGTACAGCGATGTATGATTTCATGGAATCGCGCGCCTGATCTGGGTGCGTGCAAAGGTTGTCAGCGACCTTACCGTGCCCGCTGACCCTCATCCCCCCGCGCTGCGGGCGAAGGGGAGCGCCTGGGCGAGAGACAATAAGTCCCCTCGCCTCGCAACGCAGTCACGAGGGAGAGGGAATTTAGGGGTGAGGGGCAGCAGACTGCTACAAACTGCCTGGCACATTTCGCACGCACCCCCTGATTTCAGCGTTCTGCGGAGTGCTCGCCTGTCGCATCGTCAGCGGGAGTGCTCGCGGGGTCGGACACTTGAGGCGCTGCGGAAACCGGCAACAGGGTGGGCGGCGTCCTGCGGGCGCGACGGGTGGGGTGACGGTGTGGCGAATCAGGTTCGTGGGGTAGGATCAGTTGCTTCATGCGCGGCACCTCGTTGGCGTCTGCCGCGACGGCAGTCGGTTCGTCCGGCGGGGCCTGCGCTTCCCAGGCAGCGACGAAACTCTCGATCCATGCCAGTTCCGCTTCGAGCAGGGTGATGCGATGGCTGAGCATGGCCTCGATGTGAAAGGGGGCCTGCGCAGCCTGGAGCGCAGCGCTGCGCTCGCGGGCCTGTGCCAGGCGGGAAGCGAGTTCCTGGCGATAGGCGATGAGCGCTGTGCGAACCTGATCGGGACGCAGCGTGGGCAGGTTGGCCAGGCCCAGTTCAAATTCGTCGGCATGCTCGCGCGGCGTGCCGATCAGGTCGGCGATGGCTGTCTGCAGCACACCGATGCCCGCCGTGGTGATCCGATACTGGCGGCGCGCGGTGTCGTCAGCCCCCTGGGTGACAGTGCTTTCGATCAGTCCCTGGCGTTCGAGCTTTTCCAGCACGTAGTAAATGGACGAGACGCCGATCTGTGCCCAGGCGCGTATCCCTCGCTCGGCGATGACAGTCTGCACGTCGTAGCCGTGAATTGGCCCTTCGGCGATGATGCTGAGGATGGCGAGTTCGGCGTCAGTCATGATCCTGTCCTGGGTAGGTTGCGCGGCGGGCATCGGTTGGTACAGGCGGCGCGCGCGAAGTCAGCTACAATAATCTGGTGTGTGTAGCGTACACAAGGCCTGCTCTGAAGTCAATGTGACGGTGGGTGAGCGCCCGCCAGCAGTCTTGAAGCGGCCTGAGATGAAGGAGGCGCGGCCTGGTGAAGAAGTGTCTGCAGACGACTTGGCGGAGATGGAAACGCGGGCTGACCGCGATTCTGCTCGCCGGACTGCTGGTTGGCTGCGGGGAGAACAACCAGCAGCCCATTCTCCCTGTCACGCCGACCGTGTTCAACGTGCCCTGGCAACGCGCGCAGGTGCCCATCGGGGCCGAACATCCCATCACGCGGGTGAGTGGCGTGCTGCGCCTGCCTCAGGGCACGGTCAATGACCTGGCTCTGTCGCGAAGTGGCGCGTGGCTGGCGACGGCGAGCGCCGATGGTCTGGTGGTGGTGTGGAACCTGGCCAATGGCGAGGCGTTGTTTGTGCAGACGGAGGTGGATGCCCGCCATGTGTTTTTCGGTCCCGACGACGAGACGCTGATCACCGTCAGCCGGGGCGGGGCAGCGCAGATATGGCGGCTGACGCTGGCTCCCCCGCGCACCCTGGAAGAGACGGGGCGGTTTTCCGGATACCGCACGGTCACCGCCGGGCCGGTGGTGCAATCTCCCGACCGCTCCCTGCTGGCCTTTGGGACGGAAACCGGCGCGGTCACGCTGTGGCGCGTGCCGCAGGCGGAACAGGTGGCATACTTTCAGGCGCACCGCGAGGCGGTGGGGTTCCTGGCATTTTCGCCGGACGGACGCTACCTGCTCTCGATCGGCATCGAGCGTGGGGTGCGCCTGTGGACAGCGCCATCAGGAGAGCCGGTGCTGACGCTGGTAGATGCCGATCAGTTCGAGGTGGAAGAGGTGGCGACGCGGGCGACTTTCTCGCCCGATGTGCGCGTGATCGCCCTGGCGACGGATCGCTCCATCCAAGTATGGTCGTTGCCGGAAGGGGAACAGACGCTCACTATCCCCCTGGCCCGTCATGCCGCGTCGAGACAGCTTGCCTTCTCGCCCGATGGGCGACTGCTGGTAGGGTGCGGCGCACAGCCGGTCGTCGGGCTGTGGCAGGCAGACACTGGCCGTCAGATCGCCTCGCTGGCATTGCCAGGGCAGGCGTGCCGGAATGCTGTCTTCGCCCCCGACGGCACACTGTTGCTCACCCTGTCCGCCCCGGGGCGCGAACTGTATCTGTGGAATCTGGCCCAGCTTCTGGAGGCCAGTGCAGGAAGTACACCGCTGCTGCAACGGGCTGATCGTCGAGCGATGGGGTTGCCCGATGGCGCACAGTTCTTCGACCTGGCCTGGCCGGGGGAGGGTCGTTACGTCTTCGTGCTGGACGAGCAGGGGCCGATCTACGCCCTGACGGCGCAGGTGCCCTGAGCGCTCATCACTCGCAGGCGGGAATGGTGGCCGAAACGTCGGAGAGCGGCACGTCGGGCACCCCGCCCCATTGCGTCACCGCGAAGTGCAGGGAAGCCTGCGCGCCTTTCGCCCTGTCCGTCACCGAGATCGCCAGTTCCAACAACGCGCCGGTTTCGTCGTCGCGGGTCATGCTGCCAGAGAAGGACAGGGCCTCCGCCGCAGCGAGCGCCTGCGGTGCGTGCTCATCCTGGTAGGCATTCAGCAGGTCGGCTGCATCGGGCAGGCGCGAGCGCAACTCATAGCGCGTTGCATCACGTCCGGCAACAACGGCGTCCTGAGGAGCCGCCAGCACAGTCAGTGTCTGAGTGCTGGCCATCTCGAAACCGCCAAGCGCCAGCAACTCCTGCAGCCCTGCTCGCAACGAGGCGGCAGTAGTGTTGTCCGCCAGGCATAGCCCGCCTGATGCATCCGCGCGATATGCCACGGCGGACTGTGCCGGTAGCAGGTAGGAAACGGCGCTGTCACCGGCGCTGATGTCTAGCCGCTGATCGCCGTCGGCGTCCACCTGCCAGCGCCAGGTCAACGAGGTGCCCGCGGCGTCCAGGGAGGCGGTCGCGGCATAAGCGCTCTGCGCGGCGGTCAGATCGTCTAGCGCGTCGTTCGCCCGCTCCCAGGCGCTGCGATCGTCTACGGCCTGCAAGATGGAGACGGCCTGGTTGACAGTGTTCACCTGTTCGCGGGTCTCCTGGACACTGGCACAGGCGCTCAGTCCCAGACCAAGAGCGAGCAGCATCGCCATCCGGCGCATAGAGCTTTTCCTCCCATACGTGCAAACTCATCCGTAGACTGTATATCCCCGGCGATGGACTGACAAATTCTGCTGTTGGTCAAGCCAGGTGCGAGCAAAGGTTGTCAGCGGCTTTGCTGTGCCCGAAACCCTCATGCCCTGCGCTGCGGGAGAAGGGGAGCGCTCGCGCGAGAGACGATAAGTCCCCTCGCCCTCGCGACTGCGTCGCAGGGCGAGGGGACTTGGGAGTGAGGGGCAGCAGACTGCTGGGAATTGCCAGTCACATTTTGCACGCACCCTCAAGCCATAGTTGTTTGCGAAGATGCCCGCTCGTTTGTACACTGTCTGCGAATTTGCCACAGCAGAAATGAGCAGCACATGATCGGACAGACTCTGGGGGGGCGCTATAAGGTCGAAGAGCGCATCGGCGAGGGCGCAACGGCGGTCGTTTACCGCGGGCGCGATACGCGGTTGCAGCGTGTCGTCGCCATCAAAGTGTTGCTGCCGGAAGTAGACAGCGCGACACGCGGTCGTTTTGAGCGCGAGGCGCTGGCTGCCGCTCTGTTGAATCATCCCGGCATCATGGCCATCTACGATGTCAACCTGGAAGGCGAACGCCCTTACCTGGTGGTGGAGCATGTGGAGGGTCGCCCGCTGAGCGACTTCATCCCCGCTCCACCGGCGCTGGCTGCCGAGTATTGCCGCCAGATTTGCCTGGCGCTCGATTACGCGCACAGCCGGGGTCTCATCCATCGCGATATCAAGCCCGCCAACGTGCATATCACGCCAGAGGGTCAGGTCAAGATCATGGACTTCGGCCTGGCCATCAGCGGCGAGTCCAAACGGCTGACGGTCGCCGGACGTATCATCGGCACCCCCGCTTATCTTTCGCCGGAGCAGGCGCAGGGATTGCCGCTGACGCACCACACGGACATCTATTCGACGGGCGTTGTGCTCTACGAACTGGTGACGGGCGTCTTGCCCTTCGACGCTGATGACATTGGGCTGCTGCTGCTGCAACAGGTCAAGAAGAAGCCCCGCCCGCCGCGCGAATTGAACCCCGCCATCTCGTCCGCTTTGGAGAGGGTGATTCTTCGGGCACTGGCGAAGCAGCCAGAGGAGCGCTTTGCCACCGCGCGCGAGATGGCTGACGCGCTGGCGGCCAGCATTTCACCCGCGGATGTCACGGTCAGCGCGTCACCGGTGACGGTGACCGAGCTGGAATCGCGGGAGGACATTTCTGCATCTGCGCCGACGCAGTGTATTCGCGTGGCCCTGGCCGACGATCATCGCGTGTTGCGCATGGGGCTGGCGATGGTGCTGGCGGCTACCGACGAATTCGAGGTAGTGGGGCAGGCTGACGATGGTGAGCAGACGCTCGACTTGCTGGAAAGCACGCAGGTGGATGTCTTATTGCTCGATCTGAATATGCCCAAAGCCAGCGGGCTGGATATTCTTCCCCGCATCCGCCAGACCTGGCCACAGGTCAGAGTGCTGGTGTTGACCGGGCGCGACGAAGACCAGTACATCATGCGCGCGCTGCGCGCCGGTGCCCATGGCTACGTGCTCAAGACGACCCCAGAGCAGGAGTTGCTCCATGCCGTGCACGATGTGATGGCGGGGCGGCTGGTACTGGGGCAGGGGGTGGCCGAGCGCGTGGTGGAGGGCTACACCGCACGTCCGGAGGCGAGCGATCTCAGTGATCTGGATCGCGCCATTCTCACCGGTGTGGCGGCTGGCCTGACCAACGATCAGATCGCCGAGCGTCTGAAGATCGATCCGCAGATCGTGGACGAACAGCTTGCGCAGCTCATCAGCCGACTGGGTGCACGTTCCCGGCTGGAAACGGGCCTGATCGCCTTACGGCAGGGGCTAGTGTCGTTGCACGATCTGCAGCGCTATTGAGCCTCATCCTCAGCCGGTAGCGAAGGAAGTGATCGCCAGTTCAGCGAGCGCCTGGCCTTGCGGAGGTTCGGCGTTGCCGTAGATCATGCGCGTACAGTAACCGGTGCGGCGCAGATTGTGGTTGCTGGCCAGGATCAAGCTGCGCCCGTTGTAATCGGGCAGATGCAGCACAACGTTCTGGCCCTGCAGTTGCTCAAAGGCTACCCGCAACAAGCGTTCGGCGGCGGGCAGCGACAGACTCATCCACGGCCCCAGGTTGACCTGCCCATGTCGCCGATGACCGAGCAGAAAACCCTGCAGGTCGCTGCCTTCGTAGTCCACCCAGGCCAGGTCGGGGTAGTCATCTAACAGGCGGCTGAGAATGTGTTGACGGTCCAGGCCAAACAGGGTTCGATCCAGGGCAAGGACTGCCGGACGATCTTCTGCACGCATTCGCCGTGCGCGCGGCCCCAGGTAGGTGCTGGCGCGACCTTCCCAGCGCTCGATCTTACACACAGGCCGGAACCCCAGCCGCTGGTAGAGTGCCCGCCCGACGTCCGTCGAATCGAGCATGATGCGCTGTGTGCCGCGTGCAATCAGGTGATCGAGCGCGGCGCGCATCAGTTGCTGGCCCAGCCCCTGGCGTTGGCGTTCTGGCAACACCATCAGCATCCCTATCCAGCCAAGCACCGTGCCGTAGGGGGTGGTGCTCACCGTCCCCACCAGGCCCACCTCTGGTTCTTCGAGCACGAAGCAGCCTTCCGGGGACCAGCTCAACAGACGTTGCCAGTGATCGGCTTCGTGTTGCCAGCCCAGACGCTCGGCCAGGGCCACGGCAGCGGGAATATCGTCCGGCATCATGCGGCGCAGGACACGCTCGCCGGCCCGCACCGAGCGGTAACGGTCATGCCAGCTCAGGCCACTCATGGTTCAGCTTCCTGTGCACGACGGACAACGACAAAGGCGCACCGTCACAGCGGCACGCCCCCTTTTATCGCTCTGCCGCGATGATACTCAGTCTGACCCCAGGCTCGCATCGGCGGGCGTCAACGTCGGTGCGGGCGTGGAGGTAGGCAGAGGCGGTGGCAGAGTCGGGTTGTTGACATTGATGCGAATATCGCGCTTGACGAACCGCCCGAACTGATCGTAAACGATCAGGCGCAGCGTGTAGGGACCATTCTGCAACACTGTGGTATCGAGTTGCCCCAGCAGGGCGTTCGGCTCGCGGTGCTCGACAAACTCGGTGATCAGCGGCTCGCTGAAGGCCGTCGGCGTGTGCCCCAGACCATAGCGCAGTTCGTAGCGACTGAAGTTGGGCATACTCACCGAGCCGATGACCTGGATCACGCCCTGAACCGGCGTGTCCTGCGCAGGCGCGGCGACAGTCACGCTGGGACGCGGTTCGCCCGGTGTGCAATACTCGGTCGGCGGTGGCCCAACAGGCGGTTGCAGACCGCGCTGTGCCAGCCAGGCGTTGCCCGCTGGATCGTTGTTGAGCCACTCGTACGCCCAGCGATCCTCAATGACCAGGAAGGTTTTCTGCTCGGCCTCACCGGCGCAGGCGTCACTGGCGAGTTTCTGAGTGTAGGTATCTACCAGCGCCGTGCGGAAGATGTCTTTGTCTGGGCCGGGCGGCGGCGCGCTGCTGGCGAAGATCTCCACGTAGGTGCGCCCGACGCATGCCGGTGATGGCAGCGTGCCGGAGTCGCGGCAGACTTCCGCCTGCATCACTCCTGACGGCGGGGCGAAGCTCTCAATAGCCAGGCCAGCGTGAGCCTGCTCCATGATCTCGTTCCAGATCGGCGCTGCGCCGTAATAGCCGGTCAGGCCGGTCATGGGCGTGTTGTCGGAGTTGCCCACCCACACACCAACCGTGAGTTGCGGCGTGTAACCCACTGTCCACACATCGCGGCTATCGTTGCTGGTGCCCGTCTTGACAGCGACCGGTCGCCCGCCCTGCAGCTCTAGCGGCCAGCCGCGCCCGAATTCCTCGGCCCGCGCGGCACCGTCGGACAGAATGCTGGTGATCAGATAAGCGTATTCGGGCGGCACGACCTGCGTCCCGATCGGCTCGGTGGCGCGATAGATTTCGTTGCCCTTGCTGTCTTCGATGTAAACGATCGAGAAGGGTTCGACTCGCACGCCGTTGTTGGCCAGCGCTGCGTAGGCGGCTGTCAGGTCGAACAGACGCACCTCGACGGCTCCCAGGGCCGTAGGCAGACCGGCGTTGCGCTCGACCGGATTGCCCAGCGGGAAGCGAATCCCGAAGCGCGTCGCCAGTTCGGTGAAGCGCAGTACCCCGGCGAACTCCAGCGCCTTGACCGCGGGCACGTTCAGCGAGTTGCCCAGCGCTTCGCGTACGGTCTTGGGGCCGTGATAAAGCCGGTCGTAGTTAACCGGCACGTAGTTGTTGCCGAAGTCGGTGCGCACGTCCCACAGCACGCTGGCCGGAGTCAGGTAGCGGCCCTGTTCGTCTGGCAGGAAAGCCGTCAGGTAGACGAAGGGTTTGATCGCCGAGCCGGGCTGCTGGGCCGTGAAGGCGATGTTCACCTGCCCGTCAATCTGCTCGTTGCGATAGTCAGCGCTGCCAACCATCGCCAGCACTGCGCCATTCCTGGTGTTCAGCACCACTACCGAGGCATTGGTGGCGTTGATGCCGCGGGCCTGCAACGACCCTAGCTGACTGGCAACGGCGCGCTCGGCGATGGTCTGGATGTTCTCATCCAGGGTGGTGTAGACACGGTAGCCGGCGCTGTAGATCGCCTGCGGCCCGTATGTCTCCTCAAGCTGTTGCCAGACGTAGTTGACGAAGTGCGGATGAATGAATTCGTTGGCCGGTGGGGTGAAGGTCTTGGTCTCCACCAGGGCCAGCTCCAGCGTCAGTTCCTGCGGCTCCGGCATATTAGGCGTGGTGTAGTAGTACAGCACTGAACCGTCCGGCTGCTGCCGTTCGATGATGCACAGCGATCCACCACGCGGCACACCCCACTGCGTGACGTCGTCGTGCTGAATGGCGATGCAGCCAGTCCCGTTGGCTTCGGCCATCAGGTGCAGCACCGTGTGCATGCGCTGGATGGCCGCCTCGCGGTTGACGACCGGATCGTAGGTCGCCGGGGATTGTGGCAGACCGGCCAGGAAAGCGGCCTCGACTGGATTCAGGTCGCTGGCCGGTTTGTCGAAGTACGTCTGCGCGGCGGCTTCGATGCCATAGGCGAAGTTACCGTAGAAAATCTCGTTGAGATAGATCTCCAAAATCTCGTTCTTGGTATATTTGCGCCGAATTTCCGAGGCGACGATGACCTCGACGATCTTGCGTTCAGCGGTGCGCTGATAGGCGAACTCGGTTTCCAGCACCAGCGCGCGCGCCAGTTGCTGCGTGATGGTGCTGGCACCCGAAACGGTGCTGCCCGCGCGCAGGTTCTGCACCGCTGCGCGCACGATCGCCAGCACACTGAAGCCGGGGTCGGAGTAAAAAGTCTCGTTTTCGGTGGAGATGGTCGCGTGAATCAGCCAGGGCGAAATCTGTTCGAGCGGCACCTCTTTGCGCAGGCCGGTATCGGGGTTGTTGAACTCGGCCAACGTCGCGCCCTGTGCGTTGAGGATCAGCGTCGTCTCGAAAGACGAAGCGCGAGTGCGCAAGGAGTCCACCGCTTCGGCATATTGATCTACTTTGTACAGGTAGTAGCCGATGATCAGCAGCAAGATTACCAGGGCCAGCGCCATACTGCCGATGGTGCCGAAAACACTAAAGCGAATGGCCCAGCGCACATAGGTGTTGCGATTGCGGGCGATGCCAAGGGCTGCACTGTAGTCTGGTTGCGGGAAGCCCCCCAGCGGCGGCTTAGGCGGGGCGGGGGCCTCCTGAGTGGCCCGCTTGTCTGCCAGGTCGGCCCCTCGTCCACCCCGCACAATGGTTACCTCGGCGTCGAGCGGGTGTCCGTGCACCAGGGTCTGCTCGCCAGGGGCGAGATCGGCTGCCCCCAGCGGACCGCGCGGATGAGTGATCACATTCGCAGCGGCGGCGTCCACTTCGCGCGACTTGGGCAGCGTTGGCGCTTCGGAGCGGCGCACAGGTTCCAGGAAGGGCGTGTTGGGCGAGACGAGCGTCGCGCCAGGGTCTTCCAGCGGGACGCGCTGCGGCAAGGGGGCGCTATCTTCGGCCTCTTCCACTTCGAGCGAATCCAGCGTGACTTCGTCGCCCGTCAGCCCTGCTGCCGCCTCGACGGCGACCTGCTGCACACCCGTCTCTGTGCGGATGGCGCTACCACGGACGCGCTGAGCATAGCCCGGCGGATCGGCGGCGACCCAGCTTTGGCCGTCGTAGTAGTACCAGCGGTTGGATTCCAAGCCGATCATCCACCAGCGGCCCTGATCGTCCAGAATCATCAGCCCGCGCAACTCGTTCTGCAATTGTTCGCGGCTGATCTCGCCCGCGCGGTATTTCTCGCGCAGGACTTTGACCTGTTGCTCAACCTGCTCGAAGCGCTCTGCCTCGGCTGAAGGCGCAGCCGGTGCCTGAGCCGGAACCGCTGACTCAGCCGCCTCTGCAGGGGCAGGTTCGGGAGCAGGTGCGCTTTCCGCGGCAACGGGCGCGGCCTGCGGGGCCGTGACGCTTTCGACCTGTTGTTGGGTCGCGTCCGGAGCGGGTGGGGGCTCCGCGCTCTCTGCCGCGGGGACTTCCAAGATAGTTTCGTCCACGCCAGCAAGCAGTGCTTCGGCCTGAGCTTCGAGCGGCGTGTGCCAATCCGTTGCGGAAGCGGGCGCGGTCTCTGGGGGCGTCTTCGTGGTGCTGTCGGCTTCGGCGCGCGCGGTTTCGTCTGCAGCGGGGGGTTCCTGGGCTGGCGCAACGGCGTTCGGCGGTGTGAACCAGGTCTCGACGATCACCGGGCGAGAAGAACCAGCGGGCACAGGCGGCTCATGCCATAAATCGTTCGTGGCCCTCTCTTCCGGTGCTGGGGAGACAGGCTGCTGCTGATCTGGCTCTGGCCGAGCCGGTTTCTGCTTGGAATCTTCCACGGCTGCGCTCCTCGACGCTTCACCGCTGCACTTTACACGATCTTACCACCATCCCCTCACAAAGTACATTGCCCCACCCGCTGCGGGCGGTGGGGGATCCATGATGGAAAAAGACGTGCCCTCACAGACTTTTTAGCCGGCGGCTTCGGTGCTCTCCGGCCTGCTGGCAACCAGGATCGTCCATTCGCCCTTCTGAGTCACCGTCCCGTCCTGGTTGAGCAGCTTCACGTCGAAGGTGACGAAGCCCCCGCCAGCAGCTTTCATTTCGCGCAGTTTGATCACTTTGACCTGCACGCGCACCGTATCGCCGATGAAGACAGGGGCGCGGAATTTCCATTCCAGCCCTGTGAAGGCGATCACCGTGCCATCCAGAAAGCCCATCTGGTAGGCCAGGCCGCTGGCAATGGACAGGCCCAGCAGCCCATGCGCCACGCGCCGCCCGAACTGTGTCGTCCTGGCGTAGGTTTCGTCAACGTGCATGGGGTTGAAGTCACCGGAGAGGCCAGCGAAGTTGACGATATCGCTTTCGGAGATCGTCCTGCCGCGCGTCTCCAGTTCCATGCCTTCGCTGAATTCTTCGAAGTAGAGGCCGCGCTGAGCGCGAAGCTGTTCGGTCATATGCACCTGCTTTCTCAGTGAGGCGAGTCATAACGCTGGCAGCAGCAAAAACAACGCGCTGTCATTGTAACGCAGGTGGCGTCTGGGCAAAAACGCGCTTTAGCTGGAGAGCGGCTCTTTGAAGTCGTAGATTCCGTCGCGGCATGCCCAACGACCGTGCTCATGCGGGCAGGCGACAGTCTCACCGTCTTGGAGCAAGGGCGTGCCGCAATGGGGGCACTTGAACAGCGGACCGTTCAGCGCTGCCGGAGGGGTGTCACCGACGGCAATGTTGCGCGTGAAGACGCTGGGCGAGAAGGGAGCAATCTGACCAGTCGGTTGCAGCCAGCGGTCGAGCGTCACCAGGGTCTGTACGGGAAGTGCTCGCTTCAGCAAGGCCAGCCGGAAGTAGGACACAGCCAGCCGTCGCTCAGTGCGGAAGCCCGCTTCGCGCAGGCAGCGTGCCATATAGGCTGGGTGAAAATCGAAGTTGAGCGGGACGAACTCGACCGGTTGCAGGTCGAAAGGATTCCACGACTGACGACGCAGCACATAGCGCAGAATCGCCTTCAGATTGCGCTTGCTGGCATATTCCAGGATGAACGGCGCGCCAGGGGCCAGGATGGCGCGAATCTGGCGCAGGGCGGCGGGAACATCGGCCATGTGATGGATGACGCGCTCCATGACCGCCGCATCACAACTGCCGTCGGCCAGGGGCAGGTGATAGATGTCCGCTGCCACATACACGTAGCGTCCGTTGGCCCCCAGGCGCGCTTGCGCTTCCCTGAGCATGGTGCGCGAATAGTCCAGCACGATCACCTGTTCGAAGCCGCTCAGTTCGTTGGTCATGCGACCAAAACCAGCGCCCAGATGAGCAACGCGCCGTCCGCCCTCTGGCAACAGGCGGTGCAGTGCGACCCGCTCGACCAAGTCTTCGTAATCGCGGCCCTGGTTTTCCCAGAAGTCGGTGCGATAGCCGGAACCCTCGTAGTCGCAGATGGGCGGAGAGGACTCGTTCACCCGGACACGCTCCCTGTCGGATGCGACGCCATGACAACGCTCAAGGCTTCATGATAGCGTTGGTGTTGAGGGGATGCCAGAAGAGAGGGGGCAGAAGCAAGAGGATTGCATCAAACTGCTCGCCGCTTTACCTCATCCCCAGCCTCGCTGCGCTCGGCTTGCCCCCTCTCCGCGTCGGAGAAGGGGCAACGAGGCGCGCCAGCGCCGAGCGGGGGTGAGGTCAACCAGAAGATCATACGACGTTTCCCTGAGCTTACTTCTGCCCGTGGTTCTGCTGGCTGGTTTTGATGCGATTACCCTGGGGGCAGAAGCCAAAGCCATGCCCGCTGCCCCCTTGTAGTTAACCTACAGGCCGGCTTCCTTGCGCAGCAATTCGGCCTTGTCGGTGCGCTCCCAGGCCACGTTGAGGTCGTCGCGCCCAAAGTGACCGTAGGCGGCCACCTGGCGGAACTGTGGCTTGCGCAGGTCCAGGTCGCGGATGATGGCCGCCGGGCGCATGTCGAAATGCTTCTTGATCAGCGCGATGATCTCTTCGTCGGGAATGGCGGCAGTGCCGAACGTCTCGATGGAGATCGAGAGCGGATGCGCCACTCCGATCGCATACGAGACCTGCAACTCGAAGCGCGAGGCCAGGCCCGCCGCCACCACGTTCTTGGCGATGTAACGCGCCATGTACGCGCCGGAGCGATCTACTTTGGTGGCGTCTTTGCCGGAGAAGGCTCCGCCGCCATGCCGGGCAATGCCGCCGTAGGTGTCTACGATGATCTTACGTCCGGTGAGGCCCGCGTCGCCCAACGGCCCGCCGACGACGAAGCGACCGGTGGGGTTGACGTAGTACTTGGTGCGCTCGTCGAGCATATGCGGGGGGATGATCGCGCGCACCACGTGTTCCAGCACGTCCTCGCGAATCTGCTCGCTGGAGATTTCCGGCGCGTGTTGGGTGGAGATCAGCACAGTGTCCACGCGCTTGGGTTTGCCGTAAGAGTATTCGACTGTCACCTGGCTTTTGCCATCCGGACGCAGGTAGGGCATGGTGCCGTCGCGACGGACTGTCGCCAGACGGCGGGTGAGCTTGTGAGCGAGCATGATCGGCATGGGCATCAGCTCCGGTGTTTCGTCGCAGGCAAAGCCGATCATCATGCCCTGATCCCCCGCGCCCAGGGCATTGAGGTCTTCCTCGTTCATTTCACCTAGGCGCTTCTCCAGGGCGCGATCCACACCCTGGGCGATGTCGCCGGACTGCTCCTTGATCGAGACGATCACGCCGCAGGTATCGGCATCGAAGCCAAACTTGCCGCGCGTGTAGCCGATCTCGCGCACTACATCGCGGGCGATGGTGGCGATGTCCACGTAGGTGGAGGTGGTGATCTCGCCCATTACGACGACCAGGCCGGTGGTGACGGCGGTCTCGCAGGCTACCCGCGCCATCGGATCGTCAGCCAGGATGGCATCGAGCACAGCGTCCGAGATCTGATCGCAAATTTTGTCGGGATGTCCCTCAGTCACCGATTCCGAGGTGAAGAAAAGCTGAGGGGAAGTCATAAACGTTGTGCCATGGGTATTTTGCTTGCTCACGGTGACTCCTTTTTGGTGTGCTAGCACCTGGCCGCCGGGGATGAGAAAACCCCCTGGGTACACTCTACCAGGGGGCGTCATCGCGCTCAGTCAGCCTCATGTTCAGGCGCATGAGGTCGCTGGACAACGCTCTCATCTTCCAGAAAACCTGACGGAATTGGCACCGTTCTCGCTCTAGCGGATCGAGCCTGAGCCGAAGCGAGAGGTTGCCGCGGCTTCACGGGGCCGGTCCCTCTGCCGCTCTGGATAAGAGTGTGACCAGGTATGCGATTGTTCGTGCTTATCATACCACTTCTGGCACAATGTGACCAGTACCATTCGAGGGTGATTGTACCAAACGCGCCCGCCGTCTTACCCCGCCCCCGGCCTTGTTGCGTTCGGCTTGTTCCCTTTCCGCGTCGGAGGGGCGCGGGGCGCATCAGCGCCGAGCGGGGGTGAGGTCAATCAGAAGATCACACGCCGCTTCCCTGAGCTTACTTCTGTCTCATGATTCTGCTGGCCGGTTTTGATACTACGCCCCCGTGCGCCGTGTTGGATGAGCGCTGTTTCCTGCTATAATGACCCCTGTTGCGACAGGCTCTTCGCTCACCAGGATAGGGGAGGATGTTTGACCCGCTTTCTGTTCAGCCAGCCGCCGCGTGTGCCCGGCGTGTCCCCCATCTCCATCGCTCCAGCTCCCTATGAGTATCGGCCTGCTTGTCCGCTGTAGCCGCGAGCTTCTGGACCTGGAGCTCGGGCGCGACGTACAACGCGCGTTTGCTCTCTACGCCGAAGAACTCCTGGCCTGGAACGAGCGCATGAACCTGACGGCCATCACCGATCCCGAAGCGATCGCGATGCGCCACTTCCTGGATTCGCTCTCGGTCAAGCTGGCTGTTGCCTTCAGCCCTGGTATGCGCGTCATTGACGTAGGCACTGGGGCGGGTTTTCCTGGTCTGCCGCTGCGCCTGGTGTTCCCGTCTATCGAACTGACCCTGCTGGAAGCAACTGCCAAGAAAACGCAGTTCCTGGAACACATTACCAAGCGGCTGGGTCTGAACAACGTGCGCATCCTCAACGCCCGCGCCGAAGAGGCCGGTCAGGACCCGGCCACGCGCGAGAAGTTCGATCTGGCGCTGGCGCGGGCTGTTGCTCCTATGCCGGTGCTGGCAGAATACCTGCTACCTTTCTGCCGTGTGGGGGGGCGCTGTGTGGCACTGAAAGGCGAACACGCCGCCGCCGAAGTGCAGACTGCCGAGAATGCTCTGCGCATCCTGGGCGGGCGGCTGGTCAAGATTATTCCGGTCGAGCTACCGCTCGTGGTCGAGACACATCATCTGGTCGTCATCGAAAAGGTGGCTGCTACGCCGCCGCAATACCCGCGCCGGCCCGGCATTCCCTCGAAACGCCCCCTGTGATCACGAGGTAGGTCTGGTGATGGCGACGATCTGCCCCTGGTGCACGTGCCAGCGCACCGCTCGCCGCAGGAAGCTTTCGGTGAAGATGTCCGGCTCGGTAGTCGTCAGCAGCGCCTGAGAGACCTGCTCGATACGTGCCAGCAGATAGGCGCGCCGCGCGCTATCCAGTTCTGCCACCACTTCGTCGAGCAACAGAATCGGCCATTCGCCCAGTGTGTCGCGCATCCATTGCAGTTCGGCCAGCTTGAGGGCCAGCACAGCCGTGCGCGCCTGCCCGCGCGAACCGTACAGCCCCAGGTCGCGCCCATTGACCAGCAAGCGCAATTCGTCGCGCTGCGGCCCGCTGAGCGTCATGCCGCGGGCGATCTCTTCCTGGCGCGTGCGCAGCAGTTGTTCAGCGTACTGGCGGGCGATCTCCTCCGCGCCGATCTCGCGGTTGAGATCAAGCCCTGGCACATCGAAGGAAAGCTGCCCGGAATTATTGGGCGTGGCCAGAAACCCCGGCTGATAGTGCAGTTCCAGGTCTTCGGCCCCGCCGGTCAGGTCAGCGTGAAGGCGCCGCGCCTTGTATTCCAGGTCACGCAGCAGGCGCTGCCGCCCAGCCACAATGATCCCCGCTGAGGTGGTAAGTTGTTCCGTCCAGAAATCGAGTTCGTCCGGGTTGGCTTCGCCCTCGGCAATACGCTTGAGTAAAGCATTGCGCTGCCCCAGTACCTTCTCGAAGAGCGCCAGCGCCTGGCAATACTGATTGTCCGTCTGGCACAGGGTGGTGTTCAGGTAACGCCGCCGCTCGGCGGGCGCTCCTTCCACCAGCACCAGGTCTTGCGGCAGAAACATGACCACGTTGATCTGCCCGATCAGGTCCATGACTCGCCGCGCCACACCATTGACACGCACGTCTTTTTGCAGGCGTGTCCCGTTCAGACTGTCCGGTATCTGTGTCAGCGTGATCTCGACCCGGTTGTACAGACCGCTGGCTAACATCACCTGGGCGCTGATGCGCGCATAGGGCAGGACATCGCGCTCGGCATCCCAGTTGATCAGTTGCCGGTCAGTGGTGGTATAGGGCGAATGCGCGGTTGCCAGATAGTAGATTGCTTCCAGCAGGCTGGTCTTGCCCTGGGCATTGGCCCCGTGAATCAGGATGGGCCCTTCCGGCAACGAGACTTCCAGCCGCGCGTAGTTGCGGAAGTTGTGCAGAGAGAGATGCTCGATACGCATGAATGGACAGTGGGCCTTCGTGCATCAGGTGCGCCGATTGTCCTTCAAGTATAGCGCTGCGCAGGTTCGATCACACATCCAGCAACAGCGGCACCCCCAACCGATAGGCCACATAGAGCGCGTAGAAGAAGCGTTTGAGCGTCCCAACGGTTGCGTCGTCGTCTGGATCAGGCGCGTGCAGGAAGGGGATGTGCTCGTCAATCCACGCCTGCGATGGTGGATGCGCCAGTTGCATCATCACGTCCGCGTCCAGGTCTGGCGAGACAGCGCCGAAGAATTGCAAGAGAATCGAACCATGCGCCGGGTAGATCGGCCCGGACAGGAACAGCATCTCGAAGACCTGATCGCCGGTGATAACTGTCGCTTCCAGGTCACGCTGCTGCGCCCGCGGACTTTCCATGAAGACCCCTGGCTGTGCCCGCAGGGCTGCCGCTGTTTCTCCTGTGTAGCCCAGGTCGCGCACGGCCTGTTGCAGCAGCAGGAAGAGCAGGGGGTGTTGGTTATCGGGCAACTGATCCAGCAGCCAGCGCTCACCTGCGCTGGAGACGGGATAGTTGATCGCCCCTGTGCAGCCGAAAGGCTGACCCCACAGGTTCGCCGGGCACTGCGCGCAGACCGGTTCCCAGGGCAACAGTTCCTGAGCAGCATCCAGCAAGTCCTGCACGACGATCAACTCGGCCTCTTCGCTGCCGTCTGGCAGGCGGCGCACCATCTCGAAGGCCATCTCCGAAGGCGGACGATAGTCACCGTGATCGCGGTAAAGCTGAATGATCCGCGCCGCCCGCTCGCGGCCCTTCAGTCGCCCCATCAACCCTTCGACCGTCAGGGCGCGCTTCGGCTCGCAGTCGAAAGCTACCAGGTAGTCAATGCCCATACTCCACAACCCTGCACAAAAACAGCCGCCCCACAGCCTGGCAGGTGCAGGGCGGCAACACATCACATTTGGGCGCGCACACCCTCTAGCGGATGGGCAGATCGGGCACGCGACCCTCAATCAGCGTCACCAGCGGCGAGTACACCCAGCCCTGTAAGCCATTGTAGGTGATGAGATACCAGGCTCCGGTTGTATTACGTCCCAGCACTACAAACTCAGCCCCCGACGGCACTTCGCCGATCTCAGCGCCGCGCACGCTGGCCGCGTCACGCACTTTGAGGTTGGCCGTCGCCTGTCCGCGCACAGTGACCGCCTGCTCCGTCTGCGGAACGAACACCGATCCCGCTGGCGGCGTTGGCACCACCTCGGTGCTGACCACCAGATCGCTAACCTTGCCATCGAGCAGGGTCACGTAGAGCGCCGAGACCCAGCCGCGGATGCCCTGGTAGCTCACCAGGTACCACGACCCATTGCGATTGCGCGCCTCCACCGTAAGTGTCGCACCTTGCGGCACCGAACCGATGATCTGCGAGGCATAGAGCGATGCCCCATCGCGCATCCGCACTGTGTCGGTCGTTTGCCCCTGCAAGGTGCGGCGCGGCGTGCCTGCGGGCGGCTGTGCGGGCGGCGCAACGGGCAGATCAATGCGCGGAATGTCATCTACGAAGTCCGGTTGCCCGCCGCCGGTGGTGTCTTTGTTGCGCCCCGGATTGGTCGAGTACAGGTAGACCCAGGCATTGCTCACCCATCCCTGTTGCCCATCGCCCAGGTCAATGAGCAGCCACGACAGGTCGGGCACACCACCCAATACCTGATAATTGGCCGGGTAGGAAATCTGCGTAATGACCGGATTGCCCAGCCCTGGGCCAGTGCGCACATTGACTTTGTTGGCAATGGGGGCAGCCAGCACCCGACCTGCTGGCGGGGCTGGCGGGGCCGTTGTGCCGCCAGTGCCTCCGCCCCCGACCCCTTCGACCAGGAACCAACGCACCTGCACGCGGGCATTGCCTGTTGCTTCGTAATATTCGACCTTCAGATCGTGGTTGCCAGCGGTGAGCGCGTAGACATCGGCGTCATAGGTGCGGTAGCCTTCAGGGTTGCCGTGCCACTCGTTGAGAATCTGCGTCACGTCAATCCACATGCGCACGCCGTCATCTGCGCCCACCTGGAAACGCCAGCGACCGGTAGTGGGGATGTTGACCGTCGTCGTCCAGCGCACGCTGAAGTTATCGGCGTTGACCTGCGAGGCAGGCGATCCCGCCCCCCAGTCGAAGTTGATGTCGCCGTCCACGCGGGTCAGCGAGGGCGCGCCCGACAGATCGATGTTGTTGTAGTACGAAGCGTTCCAGCTCGCCGGGCCGTACACGGTGCCCGCCGCTGGAGCGCCGCCCCCGCCGCCGCTGAAGTACCACTCGACCTTCACGCCTGCGTTGCCGCCAGCTTCGTAGTACTCCACTTTCAGATCGTGGTTGCCCGCGGTGAGTTGATCGATGCTCACTTCGTAGGTGCGGTAACCCTCGGGGTTGCCGTGCCACTCGTTCACGATGGGCGTCACGTCAATCCACATGCGCACACCGTCATCCGCTCCGACGCGGAATGTCCACTTGCCCGCCGTGGGGAAGTTGACCGTCTTCGTCCAGCGCGCGCTGAAATTGTCGGCGGGGACTGCCGGGTCTGGCGAGCCGCCCGCCCAGTTGAAATCAATCCGGTCGTCAATGCGGGTCACCACCGGGTTGCCCGACAGGGTGGCATTATTGAAATAGGCCGCGTTCCACTGGGTGCCGGGGTTGGCCTCGGCCACGCCTACCTGGCCAGACCCCAGTGGCCCAGGCCCCAGGATCGCCGCGAGACAGAGCGTCGCGATCAGACTGCCAATGATCAGGTTACGCATGGTCATCTTCCTGTTACCACTCGCCAGCCGGATATAACGCGGGGATTATAAAGTGAGCGCCGTTGATCTGGCAAACTACGCCTGACCTACGCCCCGACGCCAGCCGCCCGCTCCAGCACGCGCAGCGTTTGCTGTGCTGCGCGTTCCCAGGTAAACGTTGCTGCCTGCTGAAAACCACGCTCGACCAGGCTGGTTCGCAACGCTTCATCGCTCACCACCCGGTCAATAGCAGCCGCGATCGCCTGCACATCGCGCGGATCAACCAGCAACGCCGCGTCGCCCGCCACTTCTGGCAGGGACGACGTATTGCTGGTGATCACGGGCGTACCGCAGCGCATCGCCTCCAGCACCGGAAAGCCGAAGCCCTCGTGCAACGACGGGAAGACCAGCGCCAGCGCCCCGCTGTATAGCGCGGGCACATCGGCGTCGGCCACATAACCGGTCTGCACCACATCCGGTGCGCCCGCTGTCCACACCGGGTCGTAAAGCCAGCCCCGCGGGCCAGCCAGC
Organism: uncultured Anaerolineales bacterium; assembly: GCA_937135955.1. GTDB lineage: Bacteria > Chloroflexota > Anaerolineae > Aggregatilineales > Aggregatilineaceae > UBA2029. The sequence goes on from CAKZOB010000029.1 coordinate 39,301, forward strand.
ACCAACCCCACATCGCGCACGCCGCTCTGCTGTCGCCACTGCGCATACGCGCGCACGATGCGGGCGATGTTCTTGCGCGGCTGCAGCGTGCCCACGAAGAGCAGATAGCGCTCCGGCAGACCGTAGCGCTGGCGCACCGCCGCCAACCGCGCCGGATCGCGCACCGGAGCTAGAGTCGGGTCTACCCCAGGATAGACCAGCGAAATGCGATGCTGCGGCACGTGATAGTGCGCGGCGATATCGCGCGCTGTCGCCAGCGAATCGGCGATGATGCGCGTGGCCCGGCGGACGCTGTGCTTCGTAGACCAGTCCAGGTAGCGGCGGCTCAGCGGGGGATGCGCTTCCGGAAAGTAGACATAGCCCAGGTCGTGCACCGTGACCACTGCCGAACCGGGGAACCACAAGGGCAGGGTGTGCGCAGGCACAAAGGTCACAGCGGGGCGGGTACGCCACAGCGCCGCCGCAAAACGCAGGTGTGTCCAGGCTCTGGGCCAGGGGATGGCGCGCTGCTCCACATGCGAACAAGCCGGGAACAGACCTGGCGGGGGCACATCGCGGAAATAGAGCACGAAGCGATGCGAAGTCTCCTGCGCGATCAGAGCGCGGATCAACTGAAGCGCGTAGTTCTCTGTGCCCGTGCGCCGTGCCGCCGTCGTCCGGCTGGCGTCAATGGCAATGGTCAGCGCCACCATACCAATTCACCTCGACTGGCGGCGGAACGCTGCCGGTAGCAGCCCTACTCCCAGCACAGCCAGCACCAGCGGCCAGTAATCGGCCAGTTGATCCAGCAGCGCCTGATCTGCTGCCCCGCTCGTCACCCAGTAGGCAGCGCCACCGGCCACCGCCGCCAGCACCGCCAGCCATACCAGGCGGATGTCGTGCATCCGCTCGATCAGATAGGTGATGAACAGCGCAATCGCCAGCGCCCATAGCAGCGATGGCCACCACTCGCGAGCATCGGGGTGCTCCTCAAAGCCATAGATGATGGCGGCGAACACCCCTGCCGTCGCCCACAGATACAGGCCCACAAACAACAGCCCTCGCTCGCGCCGCCCGAAAACCAGGGAGTGAAAGACCAGCGTAAAGGCCACGCCGAGCACTACCATGGTCAGCAGTTCCGGTGTGGAAAAATCGGGCACCCTGGCCAGATCGTGCTCGCGGATGAGCAGGTAAGCGCCCAGTGCTATCAGTCCCACCCCCAGCGGCAACACCCCTATCTGATGGCGCAGGCGACGCCGAAAACTCACCGCGCGGGGCTGACGCAGGCGCTCTTCACGCTCGGCGACATCCTGGGCAGCGTCGCGCTCCTGCACCGCCGGCTCGGCCACTACCGGCATCACCGGGAAATCTTCAAGCGGCTCGGTCGGCAAGACCGGCTCATCGGGCAAGGCGGCCATTGCCTCGCTCAGCGCCTCTATGTCGCCTTCCGCCTCATCCTGTGGTGGCCCGGCATATGCTTCCAGCACTTGCAGTTCGCGCTCGAAGTCCTCTGCTGTGCGCAGAGGCACTTCTTCGTCGTCCAGGCCAGCGTCCACCGATGCGACGTCAGGCGTCTCATCCGCCGCTATGCTCTGCTCTTCGTCGTCGTAGAATTCGCGTTCGTCCGCCACGACCCGATACCTCCCGTCCGCTATTGTAGCACCCGCCCCGCCGGAGGCAACCTGACCGCGAGCGATATTCGCAAGAGCGCGTCGCGCTCGCCGTCCCTGCAATGTTACCCAGGAACCGCCCGCTGCGGTAAAATGCGCACAGGCTTGTTAGCGGCTCTGTCAATACAGGTGTACGGCGATCTCATGATCAACGCGGCGCAATCCCGGCTACAGGTAGTGGGTGTACCGGTTGATCCGGCCACATTCGAGAGTATGCTGGCGCAGATCGAAACATGGGTTGCGCGTCGCGACCGCGTCTATCAAATCTGCACTGTCAGCCCGGAATTCGTCATGATTGCGCAGGACAACCCGGCCTTCATGCGCACTCTGCACGAAGCCGATCTGTGTGTGGCGGATGGAGTCGGGCTGCTGCTCGCAGCGCGCTTGCTGGGCCGTCGGCTGCCGGAGCGCGTCACCGGCTCGGACGGCGTGCCGCTGATCGCCCGCCGGGCCGCTGAGCGCGGCTGGCGACTGTTCTTGCTTGGCGCAGCGCCGGGTGTCGCCGAGCGCGCCGCCGCCCGTCTGATGGCCGACAACCCCGGCCTGCTCATCGCCGGGACCTACGCCGGCAGCCCTGATCCCGCCGAAGAAGATGCCATCCTCGCCAGAGTTAACGGCAGTGGCGCAGATATTCTCTTTGTCGCCTATGGAGCGCCACAACAAGACCTGTGGATCGCCCGCAATCGCGAGCGGCTGACCGTCGCTGTGGCCATGGGCGTCGGCGGCACGTTCGATTTCATCGCTGGCGTCGTGCCACGCGCGCCCCGTTGGATGCAACGGCTGGGGCTGGAATGGCTCTACCGGCTCTATCGCCAACCCTGGCGCTGGCGGCGGATGCTGCGCCTGCCGCGTTTCGTCTGGGCTGTGCTCACCCGACGCGACCGCGCCCTGTCGCGCACTGAAAGGGGCAGCGCACCATGACCATCTATCTGGATGTGTCCGCAGCGGTGAACAGCCGGGCTGGGCTGGGGCGTTACGCGCACTCGCTGGCCAATGCCCTGATCGCCGAACTGGAAACGCCGCCCGCCCTGTTCTACAACCGCACTGCGCAGGCGCGCGCCTTCCCCGAATGGGCTACTGTGCCGCAGCGCTCGATCCGGCTGGGCTACAAACCCTGGCGCATGGCTGTCTGGTTGGGACAACTGGCCCGCCTGTCATTCGGGCGGCTGGTGCCGGGGGCCACCCTGTTCCACGCCACAGAGCACCTGCTGTTGCCGCTGCGCGGCGTGCCAACAGTGCTCACCGTGCACGACCTGATCTTCAAGCTGTTTCCACAGCATCACAAGAAACTGAATTACTGGTATCTCAACCTGGCCATGCCGCTTTTTGTGCGCCGCGCCGATGCGATCATCGCCATCTCTCAGGCTACCAAGAACGATCTGATGCGGCATTATCACACGCCGGATCACAAGATCACCGTCGTGCACGAAGCCGCTGCGCCGCATTTCCGCGTGGTGTCGGACGAGGAAGTGGCGCGGGTGCGCGCCAAATACAACCTGCCCAAACGCTTTCTGCTGGCCGTGGGCACGATCGAGCCGCGCAAAAACCTGACCCGTCTGGCCGAGGCATTGGCTTTGCTCCGCCGCGACGACCGCTCGCTGGAACTGGTAGTCGTGGGTGCAAAAGGCTGGCTCTACGACGAGTTCTTCGCCCGCGTACAGGAACTGAGTTTGCAACAGGTGGTGCACCTGCCTGGCTATGTGCCCGACGACGACCTGCCCGCCGTCTTCCGGGCGGCGACAGTTTACGTGATGGCTTCGGTCTACGAGGGAGCAGGTCTGCCTGTGCTGGAAGCGATGGCCTGCGGCGCGCCCGTGGTCAGCAGCCGCGAGTCGAGTATGCCAGAGCTGGGGGCGGATGTGGCCCGCTACTTCAACCCCTATGATGTGCAGCACATGGCCGATGTGATTGGCCATGTGCTCGCTGACGACAAACTCCGCGCCGATATGGCCGCCGCTGGCCCGGAACGCGCCGCCCGTTTTTCCTGGCAGCGCGCCGCTCGCCAGACCCTGGCCGTCTATCAGCTCCTGATGTCGTGAGAAAGGCTCCCTGCTATGCTCGTCCGCGATGTCATGACCCCCAATCCGGTCACCGTCCGCCTTTCGGACTCGCTGCTCACCGCCAAAACGCGCATGGAAGAGACCCACTGCCGCCGCCTGCCTGTCGTGGATGAGCAGGGGCGGCTGTGCGGCATCATCACCGACCGCGACCTGCGCCTGGCGACTCATTCACCGCTGGTGTTGCGCGAACGCTGGGAGGACGAATTGCTGTTGACGCGCACCGAAGTAGACGGCTGCATGACTCCCGACCCGATCACCATCTCCGCCGACGCGCCGCTGGAACAGGCGATAGACCTGCTGCTGGCGCATACCATCAGCGGGCTGCCCGTGCTGGAAGGTGACCGGCTGGTAGGCATCCTGACGGTCACCGATCTGCTGCGCGCCCTGCGCGGTTTGTTGCAGGCCACTTCGGGCTAGTCCCCTTCGACACGGTACAATTAAAATCTGACTGGCGACTGCGAAATTCCTGAGCGTGCGTGAGGGATTATCCGATGAACGCTTTGCCCGATTTCTACGCGCCCCAGCATATTGGACGGCTGGTAGCCCCCAACACGGCAGCCGCTGTCTCGGCGGGGCTGGCCGCGGGGTTGCCGCCGGCGCAGCAAGACACACGGCGGGTGTTGCTGCTACTGGTGGACCCTCAGATTGACTTCATCCATCCCGACGGCGCACTGTGTGTGCCGGGCGCAGTGGATGATACCCGCCGCACTGTCGAATGGATTTACCGGCACGCGGCTGACATCACGACCATCGCCGCTTCGCTGGATAGTCACCTGCCCCGGCAGATTTTCTTCTCCACCTGGTGGCGCGACCCTTGCGGTCAGCCCCCTGCGCCCTTCACACCGATCAGCGCTGCCGAAGTAGACACGGGTATATGGGTGCCACTCTACGAGCCGGAATGGTCGCGCGCCTATGTGCACACCCTGGAAGAAAACGCCCGCAAACAATTGATGATCTGGCCCTTCCACACGCTGATTGGCACGCCGGGTCACGCCATCACGCCGGCCCTGTACGAGGCCATCGCCTATCATGCGGCGGCCCGGCAGTCGCAGCCGATCTTCGTGCCCAAGGGATCGCTGCCGCAGACCGAGTACTATTCGCTGCTGGAGCCGGAAGTGAAAGTGCCCGATCATCCGGAAGGGGGCCTGAACACAGCCTTGCTGGCCACGCTGGAAACCTACGACCTGATCTATGTGGCAGGGCAGGCCAAGAGTCACTGCGTGCTGGAGACGCTCGGTTCGGTGATGCGCGCTTACCAGCAACGACCGGCGGAGATTGCCAAATGGCGCGTGTTGACCGACTGCATGTCGTCGGTGGCCCATCCGGAAATTGACTTCGAGGCGCTGGCCGAAGCGACATTGGCTCGCTATGCGGCTCAGGGATTGCGCCTGGTGCGCTCGACTGATCCGCTCGGTTAGGGGGCGGTCGCGTCAGGAGAACCGAGTTTTTCCACCACCAGCAGGTGCGATAGTCCCAGCACGCGGAACGGTGTGCGCTCCAGCAGATAGAGCGTGTCGCGCAGCCAGCGCCCCAGGCGCGGGTGACGGTGGATGATGTTGTCGTAGCCGCCGAAGATGCGCCCATGATGGACAATGCGCACTGGCAACCCATCGAACAGGCGACGCACATCGCGGGCGGTGTAGGTACGCACATGGGGGGCCAGGCGATCGCGCCAGCGGCGGGGCAGGTAATTGATCAGCGGCGTGTTGCCGAAATGGTAGACGCCGCGCCAGTAATGTCCGTGCTGCTCGACGGGGTACCAGCGATTGGGGCAGAACAGCACCAGCCGCCCGCTGGGTTTGAGCACGCGCACCATCTCCTCGACGGCGCGGCGGTCGTCGGAGACGTGTTCGATCACTTCGTTGGAGAGGATGGTATCGAACAGGTTGGCGCGGTAGGGTAGAGCTTCTGCGGCGGCGACCAGCGCGTGCGGTGTATCTACCCGTGCCTCGCGCACGCGCTCGAATTCCAGATCGAACGCCTCGACAAACAGCGAATAGCGACGGCGAATCTGGCTGCTATACGCGCCCACGCCGCATCCCGCTTCCAGCACCCACGCGCTGCGCAACTGCGCCCAATGCCCGATCATGCGCAGGCGGCGTTCCTGCCCGTCGCGCCATACATAGCTTGGTTCGCCCCGCACAGCAGCCAGGTGAGACGGATGGTGTGTCACAGCCCTCCGACCTCCGGCGTTGGCCGCACGCGTGCCATCAGGTAAGCGTCTACGTACTGGCCGTCGCGAAAGGCAAAGGCTCGCAGCGTGCCTTCGATCTCGAAACCGAACTTGCGATAGAGGGCGATGGCCGCCTCGTTGTCGGTGAACACTTCCAATTCCACGCGGCTGATCGCCAGCCAGCGTTCCGCCAGGTCGAGCGCCGCCTCCAACAACACCGTCCCGATGCCGCGGTGCTGGTAGTCACCATGCACTATCATGGCCAGACGAGCTGTATGAGCGCGGCGGCCACTACCTGGTTGCAACCGCAAGAGGCCCACCGCTACGCCGTTGACCACAGCCACCAGTTCCACCTGGTTGGCGGATCGATTCTCTAACCGGTCGCGGATGGCATCGCGCGAGGGATAGGGCAACAACAGGGTTTGAAAGACTACGTTGGCGCTTTCCTGGATGGCGGCGATATCTTCCCAGTCGTCCGCCTCCACGCTGCGCACCAGGATTTCGGGCTGCATCACGCGCCGGGTCATGGGGTTTCCTCCCGTTCACCGGCAACCGCCTCCGGTCGCAGACGCGCCAGCAACCAGGCGTCCGCGTATTCCCCGCCCCGCACTATGTAGCGCCGCATGGTAGCCTCGTGCACGAAGCCGTGTTGCTGCAACAACGTAACGTGTGCGTCGTCCGGCGGAAAGACCATCGTCTCGATGCGACGCAGGGCCAGCCAGTCGTCGGCCAGGGCCAGTGTTGCCCGCAGCAGGCTATCTTCGATCTCCCCGCCGCGCAGTTCCGGCTGGATGACGAGCATCAGTTGGGCCAGATGACGCTGCCGGTGCTCTGACACCTTGATCCAGGCTGCGCCTACCACACGCTCGCGCCCGCTGGGCAACATCAACTCCGCGATGAGAGTATGGACACTCGCTGGAGGGTTGTTCACCCGCTCGCGGAAAGATTCCTCGCTGAGGTAGGGCAGGTCGGAGATGTGGAGCAACACTGCCTCGTTGCAGAAGAGTGTGTAGAGTGCCGTCCAGTCGTCGGCACGCAGCCCGCGTATGGTCAGAGTAGGCAAATCGGTCACCTGAGCCGTCCCAAGCCAAGCGCTGATGTGATAATATGCTGCCCGACCCGGCAAACAGGGCACGCATAGCTTACCCCGTCGGCAGGGATACGCCAAGACTTCGGGTCGGCCTGCCCGCTCTGCCATCCGGACGATCGGTTGATCCCTATCTGCAGGCTGGTATAATGACCGTGCGCGGGGAATCCGAACAAGGGAGAGAATCGTGACCATCCGGCTATCTGTCATCATCCCCTGCTACAACGAAGTCAACACTGTGGCCGAGATCATCCGCCGCGTGCGGGCCGTCAACCTGGCCCACGAGATCATCGTGGTAGACGATGGTTCGACCGACGGCACGCGCGACGTGCTGGCGCAGATTGAGCCAGGCGACGACCTGAAGATCATCTATCACCCGCACAACATGGGCAAAGGCGCTGCCGTGCGCACCGGCTTCCAGAACGCGACCGGCGATGTGTTCCTCATCCAGGATGCCGACCTCGAATATGACCCGCGCGAATATCCGGTATTGTTGCGCCCGATCGAGGAAGGGATCGCCAAAGTCGTCTATGGCTCGCGCTTCCTGGGCGGGCCGCGCAAGGCGATGTTCTTCTGGAACATGGTTGCCAACCGCACGCTGACCTTCATCACCAACCTGCTCTACAACGCCATCCTCAGCGACATGGAGACCTGCTACAAAGTCTTCCGCGCCGAGATTATCCGCGATATTCCCTTGCGCTCGCGCCGCTTCGACTTCGAGCCAGAAGTCACCGCCAAAATCCTGAAGCGCGGCTATCGCATCTATGAGGTGCCCATCTCCTACAACGGGCGCGAATGGCATGAGGGCAAGAAAATCTCGTGGAAGGACGGCGTGATCGCGCTGTGGACGCTGCTGCGCTATCGCTTCACGGACTGAACGCGCCCTCGCTTCCGACACGAGCGCCAGTCTGGCCCGCGGCGCTCGTCGTATTTCTGGGGCTGCTGCTACGCCTGAGTCTGGTGGCGGATGACGTCCGTTTCCACCCCGACGAAGCCCTCTTCGCGGCCCAGGCCCGGCAGATCAGCCAGACCGGTGACCTGTTGGTGCGTCGCCCTGACCTGGACAAGCCCCCCCTCACGCTGTACGTCACTGCGCTGAGCTTCCGCCTGTTTGGGGTCAGCGAATTCGCCGCGCGCCTGCCCAACGCTCTGTTCGCCGGTCTGACCCTCGCCGCGCTCTATCAACTGGCGCAGACGCTCTACCGAAATCGGCGGGTGAGCCTGCCTGCAGCTCTGCTCTGCGCGTGTTCCCCCTACCTGTTGGCCTTTGCCCCAACCGTCTTCACCGACGTGCAGGCGACCTGGTGGATCGCGCTGGCGGCGTTGCTGGCGGCGCGCGGACGTTGGGGAGGCGCGGGCCTGAGCGCGGCGCTGGGAATCGCGGCGAAGACGGCTGCTGCCTGGGGCGTTCCGTTAATCGTTGCTCTGGGCGTGCTCAACACGACACAGTTGCGCGACACCTGGCCTGACACCGGAAAGCGCCTGCTACGGTTCGCTGGAATGCTGGCGTTGGGCATGGCCCTGCTGATCTTGTGGGACGTGGCCCGTTGGCCGTATAGCTTCCTGCGGCTGGACTACGAGCACAACCATCCAGGCCGCCTGATCCGCTCCGACGAACTGTGGTCGCGCCTGGAACAGTGGACGCACTGGCTCGGCTATCTGGCGGGCACAGCCGGTATCACCGCAACCCTGGCCGTGCTATTGGCCCTGTGGCTCGTCCGGCAATTGCGCCGCCTGCGTCACCGCGATGCTGCGCTCGACTGGACTATCTGCGCTTACTGTCTGGCTGTGCTCGGCGGACTGTGGCTGGTCGCTTTCAACACCTATGACCGCTATCTGATCCTGCTGGCCCCGTTCCTGTTGATGCTAGGCGGGCGCGCTTTTGCCGGGACGCTGGCCAACCTGCCAGGTCAGCGGCTGCGGCGGGCCGCTGTCATGGGGCTGCTGGTGATACTCTGCTACGGCACACTGCCCGTCCTGCGCGGCCATACACCCGTAGGCGGGGATCGCACGGCCTATGAGGGCATAGATACGCTGGCCATATACCTGAATACGGACTTGAGCGGCGCGCTCGTCTACGATCACTGGCTGGGCTGGCAACTGGCCTATTATCTGGGCGAACATCCCGCCATGACCCTGCGCTACATGCCCCAACCGGAAGCGCTCGCCGACGAGATGGCGGACTGCGCCTGTCAGCGCTATCTGGCCGCGCCGCTCTCGGCGCAACTCCTACCCTGGCTCGATGTCCTGGGGCGCGCCGCAGTGAGCACACAACAGGTCTTCGTGTGCCCAGGCGGGTACTTCGCTGTGTACCGGCTCGACGCGCCGCATCATGATTAGGCAAGCGGGCAGGCGTTCTGTATATTCGTAGTGGTTGCGAACTGCCGTGAGGATAGGAGCATCCCATGAACCTCGCCGAAAACGAGGCGCCGATCACCATCGTGATCTTCGGCGCATCGGGCGACCTGACCGAGCGCAAGTTGATTCCGGCGCTGTTCAGTCTCTACCGTCGTCAACGCCTGCCGCAGCCGCTGCAGATCGTAGGATCGGCGCGCCGACCCTACACGCACGAGGAATTCCGCGCTCATCTGCGTACAGGCGCGCAGCAATATGCGACCGAGCGCTTCGATGCGGCGACCTGGGACGCCTTTTCGGCCAACATCTGGTATCACGCCGGAGATTCCAGCCGCCCCGAAGACATGACCGCGCTGGACGCTTTTCTCACCCGTCTGGAGAAGGGTTCGGCCCATCGCCTGTATTACCTGGCCGTCGCGCCGACGCTCTATGTGCCCATTGTGGAGAACCTGGGCCGCGCCGATATGGCGCACGAAGACGACGGCTGGCGGAGGCTGATCGTCGAAAAACCTTTCGGGCACGATCTGGCTTCGGCCCATGCTCTCAACGATACGCTGCATCAGGTATTCGCTGAGCATCAGGTCTACCGGATCGATCACTACCTGGGCAAGGAAACGGCGCAGAACATCCTCTTCTTCCGCTTCGCTAACACCATCTTCGAGCCGGTGTGGAACCGCAATTACGTGGATCACGTGCAGATCACGGTCGCTGAGACGGTAGATGTGGGGCATCGCGCTGGCTACTACGATCAGGCGGGCGTGCTGCGCGACATGTTCCAGAATCACCTGTTGCAACTGCTGGCGCTGATCGCCATGGAACCGCCCTATTCCTTCGATGCTGATGCCCTGCGCAACGAGAAGGTGAAGGTGCTCAATTCCATTCGACCCATCGGCCCGCACGACGCCGTCCTCGCCCAATATCGCGGTTACCGCGAGGCGCAGGGCGTCGCCCCTGCTTCGCGCACCCCGACCTTCGCCGCGCTCAAGCTGTATGTGGACAACTGGCGCTGGCAGGGCGTGCCCTTCTATCTGCGCTCCGGCAAGGCGCTGGCGCACAAGACCAGCGAAGTGGTCGTGGAATTCAAGTGCCCGCCCCAGGTGATGTTCGAGCGGGAGACGAACGAGTGCTTTCCCCCGAACGTGCTCTCGCTGTGTATTCAGCCGGATGAAGGCATTCACCTGCAGTTCGAGGCTAAAGTCCCTGGTTCACAGCGCGACACCCGCTCGGTCAACATGGAATTCCACTATCGCTTGTCGTTTGGAGGGGGGCCGCTGCCCGATGCCTACGAGCGCCTGTTGCTCGATGCGCTGCTCGGCGACGCCTCACTCTTCACGCGCAGCGACGAGATCGAAGCCGCCTGGCGGATTATTGACCCGTTGTTGAAGCGCTGGGAAACCGGGCAAGACCCCCATATCCCCGTCTACGAACCGGGCACCATGGGGCCGCCAGAAAGCGATGAGTTCATGGCCCGCGATGGGCGTCTCTGGCGGCAGGAATGCAATCATTGCGAAGAGAAAACTACTGAATGAACGAGATCGAAGTCTGCCCCGATCCCCAGCATCTGGCGCGGGTCGCCGCCGGGCATATCGCCCGTATTGCCGCTGAAGTTATCGCCGTGCGCGGACGCTTCACCATCGGCCTGCCGGGCGGATCGACACCGCGCCTGCTGTTCACATTGCTGAGCAATCTACCCTGGGTCAGGCGCATTGATTGGGCGCATGTACACGTCTTCTGGGGCGATGAGCGCTGCGTGCCGCCCGATCATCCGGACAGCAACTATCGGCTGGCGTACGAAACGCTGCTGCACCATGTGCCTGTGCCCACCGAACAGATACATCGCATCTCCGGCGAGCTGCCCCCCGCCGAAGCCGCCCGTTCCTACGAACAGACTTTGCGCGCCTTCTTCCCGGAGGACGCCTCTGCTAATCCACAGCCGCGCTTCGATCTGCTGCTGCTGGGTCTGGGCGACGACGGGCACACGGCATCTCTGTTCCCTGGCACGCTGGCTTTGACGGAGACGACGCGCTGGGTCGTGGAAAACTACGTGCCGCGCCTGGACGCCTGGCGTATCACGCTCACCGCGCCGGCGATCAATGCCGCTGCCCATGTGATTTTCCTGGTCAGCGGGGCGGCTAAAGCCGAGGCGCTGCAGGCGGTGTTGCGAGGGCCATTCCGTCCGTCGGCCTATCCCGCACAATTGATTCAGCCTCGTGCCGGGCAATTGCTCTGGCTGGTGGATCAGGCGGCGGCGGCTCTCTTATGAAACGGCCATTTTTTGCAACAGCCCTCGCTTGGCACTACACTTAAGATATCCATAAATACACACGCAGCTTTCTGTAGAGTGAGGAGAAAAGCGCATGGTACGTAAAGTCAGTCTGTTCGCGCTGATCCTGGTCGCCATGCTGGCCGTGTCGTTTCTGCCAGCGTCAGCTGCCGGGCCGGTGTACCCCGATCTGCCCGACCTGGGCGGACAGGAGATCGTGATCGCCGTCGAAAACCTCTACACGCCGTTCCAGTTCGAGAATCCCAAGACCGGCGAGATCATGGGGTATGAGTACGACCTGGTGGAAGAAATCTGCTACCGCATTAACTGCACGCCGGTCTATGAGTACGTCAGTTGGGATGTGATGATCTCCTCGGTCAGCGAAGGTCAGTTCGACATGGGCATGACCGGCATCAGCATCATTGAAGAGCGCAAGCAGATGGTGGACTTCTCCGACCCCTACATCAATCTGCAGCAGTTCTTGCTGGCCCGTGCCGACGAAGACCGTTTCAGCAACATCGAGGAGTTTGCCGCCAACCCCGACCTGCTCCTGGGGGTGCAGGCGGGCACTGCTGGTTTCTTCGTCACCCTCGACTTCGTTCCCGACGAAGCCCGCCGCGTTGTTTACACGGAGTTTGGCGCGCTGGTGCAGGCGCTCATTGTTGGTGATGTGGATGCCATCCCTGTAGACGCTGCTGCTGCCCGCGGCTTCATCTCCACCACTGGCGGGGCGGTCAAGACGGTTGGCGACGCCATCTCCGACGACGAGATGGGCTTCATCTTCCCCAAAGGCTCCGACCTGGTCGAACCGATGAACGCTGCCATCGCTTCCCTCAAACAGGATGGCTTCCTCGATTTCCTGATGAATAAGTGGTTCTTCGACTACAACCCAGAGACAGGCGAGCTGTATGATGAATTGCCCGACCTGGGCGGACAGGAGATCGTGATCGCCGTCGAAAACCTCTACACGCCGTTCCAGTTCGAGAATCCCAAGACCGGCGAGATCATGGGGTATGAGTACGACCTGGTGGAAGAAATCTGCTACCGCATTAACTGCACGCCGGTCTATGAGTACGTCAGTTGGGATGTGATGATCTCCTCGGTCAGCGAAGGTCAGTTCGACATGGGCATGACCGGCATCAGCATCATTGAAGAGCGCAAGCAGATGGTGGACTTCTCCGACCCCTACATCAATCTGCAGCAGTTCTTGCTGGCCCGTGCCGACGAAGACCGTTTCAGCAACATCGAGGAGTTTGCCGCCAACCCCGACCTGCTCCTGGGGGTGCAGGCGGGCACTGCTGGTTTCTTCGTCACCCTCGACTTCGTTCCCGACGAAGCCCGCCGCGTTGTTTACACGGAGTTTGGCGCGCTGGTGCAGGCGCTCATTGTTGGTGATGTGGATGCCATCCCTGTAGACGCTGCTGCTGCCCGCGGCTTCATCTCCACCACTGGCGGGGCGGTCAAGACGGTTGGCGACGCCATCTCCGACGACGAGATGGGCTTCATCTTCCCCAAAGGCTCCGACCTGGTCGAACCGATGAACGCTGCCATCGCTTCCCTCAAACAGGATGGCTTCCTCGATTTCCTGATGAATAAGTGGTTCTTCGACTATCAGCCGCCGACCGAATAACGCGGCACACAGGCCGCAGACGGTAGCGGCAGTTCCGAAACACCCTGCGACGGTCATCGCCAGGCGCGGTGACCGTCGTGCTTTGCTCACTCAAACACCTGTTCAGATTCGCCGCTAAAGGCTGTACAATTTAGAATGGGCAACGGGAGGTCAGGAAGCCAAGGCAGTCTGATCAGGTAAGACCTGTCGCTATCCCGTGACAGAGCGTAAAAGTATATCGTTTCTGTCCATACAGTGTTCTTTTCCTTCATTTGATCGGAGCAAACTCATGAACATCAGCGAACGCAAACACGACGGGGTGATCGTCTTTGTGCTGGATGGGCGCATAGATAGCGAAGGCGCACAATCCCTGGAGGAGACGTTGCAGCGCTGCTTCGAAGCGGGCGATTATCGCCTGATCCTCGACCTGGCTGGGGTGCCCTATATCAATAGCGTTGCGCTGCGCACGTTGGCCGAAGCCACTCTCACCTGCCGCGCGCAAGGAGGGGATGTCAAACTGGTCGCGTTGCAACCCAAAGTCCGGCGCGTGCTGCAGATCGTGGGCTTCGACCGTTACTCGGCCATCTACGACACCCAGGAAGCGGCGCTGGCCGCCTTCTGACACCCTGGCATGGTTCCCATCGTTCCCGCAGCAAACCGTGCTACAATGCAGAAAGAGGCCCATATCGCAACCCAGATACCAGGCGGACAATCAGCAGGCCAGGGGATTAAAGAACCTTTAACAAGGTTTAAAGCAATTGCGGCGAAATGCTGCTGGAACACGTTAAGATTCCGGGGCGGAATGCGCTGTATCTGGGGAGAATGGTCACCATGAAGAAAATCCTGTTGGTTGAGGATGACGATACGCTGCGCAAGACGTTGGCGTATAACCTCACTCAGGAAGGGTACAAAGTTCTGCAAACAGGTGACGGCGCTGAGGCGTTGACGCTGGCCCGCGAACATTCGCCCGATCTGATTGTGCTGGATGTCATGCTGCCCTCGCTGGATGGGCTGTCTGTCTGCCGCATCATCCGTAACGAGTCCGAAGTGCCCATCATCATGCTCACGGCGCGCGGCAGCGAAGTTGATCGCATCGTGGGGCTAGAGATCGGCGCGGACGACTACATCGTCAAGCCGTTCAGTCTGGGCGAGTTTCTGGCCCGTGTGCGGGCGATACTGCGCCGCTCCCCGTCGTCGCGCGGCGTGGTAGATAAGCTCGAAAGCGGCGACCTGGTGCTGGACTTGATCGCCCGCCGTGCTACGCGCGACAACAAGGAACTGCGCCTGACGCACAAGGAGTTCGACCTGCTGGCGACGCTCATGCGCAATCAGGGGGCGGTGCTCTCGCGCGACCTGCTGCTCGACCGTGTGTGGGGCTACGACTACGGCGGGCAGACCAAGACAGTGGATGTACACGTGCGCTGGCTGCGCGAGAAGATCGAGGACGATCCTTCCCACCCGCGCCGCATCGTCACCGTGCGCGGGGTCGGTTACCGGTTCGAAGGGTGAGCGATGTTGCCCTGGCTGATCGCTTTGCTGGTAGTAGTAGTGGCAGGCGTCCTGTGGGTTTCTCTGCGGCGCACGCGGCGTGAACTGCAAATCTGTAGCGATCGGCTGACGCACCTGGAACAGTCGCACGCCCACCATTCAGATCGCGGTCGCGCCCTGCAAAACGCGCTGATGAAGAGCGTGGAAGACAGCCTGCTCATTCTGGACAGCGATCTGACCATCGTTGAGGCCAATCCTTCAGCGCAACGGCTGCTGGGCGCAGAACTGAGCGGCAAGACTCTGCTGGAAGCCACGCGCCAGCCGGACTTGGAGGCTCTGGTCTTCGACGCCCGGCGGGTGGGCAACGAAATCGTCGAGCGCCGTATTGAGTTCGAAGAGCACCGCATTTTGCACGCTCGCGCCCTGGCGCTCCCCCCGACAGCCGGAGAAATGGCGATCGTCACACTGCGCGATGTGACTCAGTTGCAGCGCCTGGAACGCGCCCGCCGCGAGATGGTCTCCAACATCACGCACGAACTGAGCACACCCATCACCTCGATTGGGCTGCTGGCCGACACGCTGCTAACCTTCGCCGAGCGCGAAAAACCCAAGCGCATCCGCAAGATGGCCAAGGACATCCGGCGCGAGACCGACACGCTGATGCAACTGGTCCAGGAGATGCGCGATCTGTCGCTGATTGAATCCGGACAGATGCCCATCCGCCTGACTCCCACCCCGGTGCGCCCTATCATCACCCGCACGCTGGAACAACTGGAGTCGCTGGCCGAAAACAAAGAACAGACCATCGAGGTACATGCCCCCGACGATCTGAGTGTGTTGGCCGACGAATTGCAGATTCAGCGCGCGCTGAAGAACATCGTGCACAACGCCATCAAGTTCACTCAGCAGGGCGGGCACATCCGCATCAATGCCGAGCGCAACGGCGCGGAGGCGGTGATCGCTGTCGCCGATAACGGGCCGGGCATCCCTGCCGAAGACCTGCCGCGCGTGTTCGAGCGCTTCTTTCAGGTAGACCCGGCGCGGCGCGATGGCACGGGCCTGGGCCTGGCCATTGTGCGGCACATCGTGCGGGCGCATGGCGGGCGTACCTGGGCCGAGAGCGCGCAGGGCCAGGGCGCGACCTTCTACATCGCGCTCCCCCTGGCCGATATCGCCCTCAACGACACCGAAGTCCCCGACTGATCGGCCCGATTCTCACAGCCAGGGCAAGGTTTCGCGCGGCATGGCCGCCCGCGTCGTCGTGGGCACTTCTGCCACCAGCGCCGACCGTCCCAACGCCCCTTCCCAGCCCACCAGACCGTACCCTTTAGCATAGTAGTAACGCTCGAACGGCGTCGCTTTGGGTTTTCCGCCGTCGTCCTCATAGGCAGCCAGCACAGCCACGTCGGACACGGTGAAGCCGCTCGACAGAGTGAGCGAGCGGTGCACTGCCTCCAGAACAACCCAGGTGACGTGCACGAACTTCTTGCCGGGGACTTCGGCCCCGTCGCTCTTGCGGCGCAAGATCACCAACGGCGTGCGCTGGAACGGCACCCCAACCGTCATGCGGCGTGGCACCCAGGGACTGCCGTAGCGCCCGTTTTCGGTCAGGGTGTACACTTCGCCCCCGCCCGCCGACGTATCCGTCCCGCGGTAGATGAAGTGCTCGTCCGCCCACAGCTCTTCCCATTCTCCGTGCTTGACGTGATAGAAGCGGTCGCCTTCGACCTGCGTCTGTACGCGCTGCCGCCCGCCCCCGTCCCAGTCGAAAGCCAGTTCATAGGTGCGCCCATCCCCGCGCAGGAATTCGAGCATATCGTAGGTCTGTTGTGGGTCTGTTACCTCGATCAGCGCGAACTGATCGTAATCGAAGAAACGTCCCTGCGGATCGCGCCCTTTCCAGGTGCTTTTGTGCAGGCCGGGCGTGCGCGGTGCGGTCAGTAGCAGCGACACCTCTACTATCTCGCCGGGCTGCGCCGGTGGCAGAGGCACGGCGTCTGGCCCGTCCATCTTGTTGTCGCCGAAGAAAGCCAGCGTATAGCCCGTATCCCATGGAGTCGTGCCTGTGTTGCGCACCCGCCACGTCTTGACGAACGCCTCACCCGGCTGCACGGTCGTGCCGTCCGGAATGGTGACATCGGCCACATAGCTGAGTTCGTTGAACTGAGCCGATGGTTCAGCCGGACTGGGAACCTGGATCAGCGCGTACAGATCGAATTCGAAGAACTCTCCGCGCGGGTTACGCGGCTTCCACGTGCTGCGGTGCAGGCCTGGCGTCTGCGGCGCGGTGAGCGTCACCGAGACCTCGACCACGTCACCGGGCTGTGCGGGAGGCAGGGGCACGCTGGATGGGCCGCCCATCTGGTCATCGCCAAAGAAAGCCAGCTCATAGCTCGCTCCCCAGGCTGTCTCGCCCGAATTGCGCACCCGCCATGTTTTGACGAACGTCCGTCCGGCCTCCATCACGCTTTCGTCGGGCACGGTCACGTCGGCCACGAAGCGCAACTCGTCCAGGCGGGCCGTAGGGGAGATGACACGCGGCACCTGGATTTCAGCATACTGTTCGTAGTCGAAAACCTTGCCCGCCGCATTGGCCAACTTCCACGTGCTGCGATGACGCCCTGGCTGGGCGGGCGCGCGCAGCGTCACCGATAGTTCCACCACTTCGCCGGGCTTCACCGCTCGCGGTAGGGGCACGCTGTCCGGCGCGCCCATCTGGTCACCGGAGACAAAACGCAGGCTGTATCCGGTCGTCCAGGTTGTGTTGCCGGTGTTGCGCACGCGCCAGGTCTTGACGAACGTCTCGCCCGGTTGCACCACCAGCCCGTCGGGGATGGTCACGTCGGCCACGAAGGACGCCTCGTCGCGCGCGACGACCGGCTTGACCACGATGTTGGTGAACAGCGGATTGGGAAAAAGACGCCCGTCCGGCCCCCGCAACTGCCAGACGCTGCGATGAGTGCCCGGCTGCGCTGGCGCAGTGAGACGCACGCTCAGGTCTACTACCTGTCCCGGCTGCACCGGCACAATGGGCAGCGCGACTTCGTCTGGCCCCTCCATGCGCTCGTCTCCCGCAAAGACCAGTTTGGTGCGCGCGTCCCAGGCAGTTGTGCCGGTGTTGCGCACGCGCCAGGTTTTGATCAGGCGCTGTCCTGGCTCAACCTTCATCCCATCGGGCACGGTCACGTCCACCACAAAAGAGGCTTCGCTGAATTCCGGCACCGGCCCCAATCGGAAGAACGGCTCCGGGTCAACGACATCGTCCACTGTGTACCCCTGCAGACCATGCCCAATGTGCTGCAAAGTCAGGTGCAGGTGAATGCCCGACGAGAAGCCGGTCGTGCCCGCCACGCCGAGCTTCTGACCGGCCCGCACGAACTGCCCCTGCCGCACGCTGATAGTGGACATGTGCCCATACCAGGTCACGTACGTCTGATCGCCCCAGGCGTGCACGATGCGCACGTAGTGCCCATAGCCCTGGCCAGTAAACGCCACCCGATCGACGATCCCGCGCTGAGCCGCCAGCACTGCCACCGGGTGCCCTTGCGCGTCAATGGCCATCAGGTCAATGCCTTCGTGCAATTGCTTCTTGTCCGGCGCAAAGGCATATTGACGCGGCGCGTTGAAGCGATCGGTGATCACCAGGCTGCGGGCAACAGGGTTGACGAGGAAGAAGGGCGGTAGGGAGGACATGGCACGGCTCCTTGAAAACATGCCCCAGAGTCAGGGGATTCCCGACTCTCTTATGCTAAATACTAGTTGTAGTCTTTTGGGAAGACAAGAGGACACCTGGCTTATCGCCCAGGCAAAGACGGGAGAGGAACACCCTCTCCCGCCGGACTGCTGGGCAGCCTATTGGGCCATGTTGCGGATCACCGCCGAGGCGAATTCGCTGGTGCGGACTTCTGTCGCCCCGTCCATCAGCCGCGCGAAGTCATAGGTCACAATCTTCTGCTGAATGGTGCGTTCATAGGCGTTGGTGATCAGCGAGGCCGCTTCCCACCATCCCATGAATTCGAGCATCATCACACCGCTGAACAACAGCGAGCCGGGGTTGACCTTGTCCTGGTCAGCGTACTTGGGGGCGGTGCCGTGTGTCGCCTCGAAGAGCATCACCTCGTCGCCGATGTTCGCGCCGGGGGCAATGCCTACGCCACCTACCTGCGCCGCCAGCGCGTCCGACAGATAGTCGCCGTTCAGGTTCGGCGCGATGATGATGTCGAATTCCGCGGGACGCAGCAGCACGTGCTGGAAGATGATATCCGCGATGCGGTCTTTGATGACGATCTTGCCCTCCGGCTGCTGACCGTTGTATTGTTCCCACAGCTCGTCTTCGGTGAGGGTGCAGTCGCCGAACTCCTCGCGGGCCACCTCGTAGCACCAGTTGCGGAACGCGCCCTCGGTGTACTTCATGATGTTGCCCTTGTGCATAATGGTGATGCTCTTGCGCCCGCGTTCGAGGGCGTAGCGCAGGGCGAAGCGCATTAACCGTTTGGTGGCGTAGGCGCTGATCGGCTTGACCCCCAGGCCGCTTCCTTCGAAGAAAGAGACGCCCATCTCCTGGCGCAAGAACTGTGCCAGCTTCTCGTTTTCCGGCGTGCCCGCCTGATACTCGATCCCCGCGTACACGTCTTCGGTGTTCTCGCGGAAGATCACCATGTCCACAAGTTCCGGTTCACGCATGGGGCTGGGCACGCCCTGGTAGTAGCGCACCGGGCGCACGCAAGCATACAGGTCGAGCACCTGGCGCAGCGTGACGTTTAGGCTGCGAAAGCCTCCCCCCACTGGCGTCGTCAGCGGCCCTTTGATCCCCACGCGAAATTCGCGCAGCGCGTCGAAGGTCTCGGTGGGCATGTAGTTGCCGTCATACAGGCGCGCCGCCTTCTCGCCCGCGTAAATCTCCATCCAGGCGATCTGCCGCTTCCCACCGTAAGCCTGAGCGACTGCAGCATCCCAGATGCGCCGCGAAGCACTCATGATGTCGCGCCCGATGCCGTCTCCCTCAATGAAAGCAATGATGGGGTGGTCGGGAATATGCAGATGCCCGTCTTGGTGGATGATCTTCTCCCCTTCCGCAGGAACAACAATATGCTGGTAAGCCATGCGCCATTTACTCCTTGTGCGATGTGTCACGTTCGCAAGGTACACACCGCGGGCACTTTGGCCCGCGGTCACGCCCAGAGAAACACGCGCTCCCTATTTCCACTTGACTGTGCAACCAACTGCGTCGGTCACCGCGCGCTCAGGATCGCGCCCGGCCAATACTGCCTCCAGGGCGTCGCGCAGATAGGAGAATTCGACGGCGTCCGGGTCGCTGTAGTTGTCGTCAATAGCGCCGCGATAACGCAGGGTGCCACTGGCATCCAGCAGGAAGACGTGCGGGGTATGCGTGGCCCCATACGCGCGCGCCACGTCCTGCGATTCGTCGCGCAGGTACAGGAAGTTGAATCCGCGTTCGGCAGCGCGTTTTTTCATGGACTCGAAATCGTCTTCGGGATACTTGACCGCGTCGTTGGGGTTGATCGCCACCAGCACCACGCCACGGTCGGCATAGTCGCGCTGAATGGCGATCATACGATCTTCCCAGGCACGCACATAGGGGCAATGGTTGCAGCTAAAGATCACCACCACCGCCTGGTGCCGCGCCAGCAGATCGGCGAGCGAGTGTTCCACACCATCCACACCGGGCAGAGTGAAATCTGGGGCTTTCTGTCCGATCTCAAGCATCAGTCTCTACCTCCTGTTGCACATCAATCAGCTTTCCTTCAGGGCAGCCTCCAGCGCACGGCGGATCATCGTCTCCGACGGCACTGGCGAAGGACGGCCATTTTCCAGATGATAGAGCCGGCAGGTCAGGCGTGATGGCAGCCCGGCTCCCGTTGGATCAATGTCGCGCCCTTCAACCAGGATGGTTGGCGAGCCGGGGAATTTCCAATGTTCGGCTTCTTCGTCCGTCCTGATCTCAATCCGCTCGATCTCCGCCTGGAGGCCCAGCTCAGTCAGAACACGCTGCAGGCGCTGCCACGCTTCGGGGTGTGAAGGGCATTCGGCCCAGTAGAGAAAGTGAATGCGCAATGCGTCAACCTCCCCTCGTTTTGATGCAACGTTGACAGCGGCGGATGCGCCTTGCCCTGGTAAATATTAGCTTGTTCGCGGCGCACCGCCCAGCCTGAAAGAAGCCAGTCTTTTGTCGTTTGGAATTTTGGAACAAAAAAACATTCCGAATTATACTTTGGCAGATGTTTGGGCCGGAATAGAGTTTTGCCAGTTCTAATGCTGTGAATACAGCGCTGATTTTCTACCTGTTACTGCTTGGCGGTCTGGCCACTATGTTGCTCGACGGTTGGGGATGGGTGGCCTGGGGCGTTTATTTTTTCGCCATGCCCGCCGGTGCTCTGGCCGTGCGCCGGGCAACGTTGCGCTCGTGGCCTGCGTTATCCAGGCCAGTCACGTACCGAACCCTGGGGCGCGCTGTGCTCGCGGCAGTGGTGGCCGCCGCGCTGGTACTGGCGCTCTTCGCCGTGTTGAGCCTCGCTGGCTGGATCGAAGTAGAAGGGCACAGCGTGAGTCTGCGCGTTCTGCTCATGGGCGTATTGGGGCCGCAACTGCTGGTCGCGTCCTGGGAAGAACTGGCATTCCGCGGTGCGCTTCAGCCCATTGCTATCCATCGCCTGAGCCAGAAAGCGGGACTGACAGTGGCCTCAGCCTTGTTTGGGCTGTTTCACCTGCCCAACATCCTCTATCATGAGGTGCCCGCTGCCCTCGTCCCACAGACAGTTGCCGCGTTGATCTTGATGGGAGCGGTCTTTGGGCTGGCCGCGCTGCGCAACGGGGGATACCTGGCCGTGCCCATCGCCCTGCATTTTGGTTGGAATAGCGCCTGCTTTGGACTGGAAGAAGCCTTTTCGTATCAGTTCGTCGGACCGCAGTGGCTGATCGGCACGCCTGCCTGGTTTCCGGAATCAGGGCTGCTAGGTGCGGCGATCCTGGCCGGGCTCGCAGGGGTAGCCTGGTGGCTGACCAAGCCGCACATGCAGCCTGTTCAGGCGGAGGTGCACACCGCATGACCGCTCTCTCTGTGCTGCAAACGCTCGGCGAAGGCCTTGCTGAAGCGCTGCTGGTGGCCTCGTGCGATACGCTCACTATCGAGTGCGCGAACACGGCTGCTGAGGCGCTCAGCGAAAGGTGTCAGGACGAACTGCGCGGGCAGTCTTTGTCCGCATTGCTCCCCATGTTCTCCGGCGAAACCATGCTGGATTGCGTCAGCGAGGCTGGAGCAGCTTCTCTGGAAGTCGTGGGTGAACTGATCACTCCCAACGACAGGCGAGTGCGAGTGCGTGCCCATGTGACGCGGATCGCGCTCGATGGCGAGACGTGGCTGCTGTGCTCGTTGCGCCCGCTCAGTCAGCGCGAGCGCGCTGCTGCTCTGCTCCGCGCTCAACGCGACCTGGCAGTGGCTCTCAGCGGCGAGGACAACCTGAGCCAGGCCCTGGCCTCGGTTGTGCAGACGGCTATCCGGCTGAGCCAGATGGACGGCGGCGGCATTTACCTGGCCGACCCGAAGACCGGTGCACTGGTGTTGCACTATCACACTGGCCTGCCAGAAGATTTCATCGAGCGCGTGTCGTACCTGCCCGCCGATACGCCCCAGGCCCGGCTGGTGTTCCAGGGAGCGCCGCTGTACCTGGCCTACGATCAACTCTACGAGCGCATGGGTGCCTCCATGGACGATGTGCGCCGTCGAGCGGGTATTGGTGCAATAGCAATGGTACCCATCACGTCTGGCCAGGAGGTGATCGGCTCGCTCAATATCTTCTCGCGAGCCAGACGCCCCATTCCTCCGGCTGCACGTCACGTCCTGGAGTCTCTGGCCACACAGGCAGGCAGTGCCATCGGGCGCATCCGCGCTGAACAGGCTTACCGCGCTCAGGCACAGATCACCCGCACACTGCTCAACGCCACTCCGGATAGCGCCGTGTTGCTGGATCGCGACTTCGTCATCCAGGCTATCAACCAGGCGGGGGCGCAATTCCTGGGCGCGCCACCTGGCGCGCTGGTGGGCAGGCCATTGTTGGAGGGGGTGCCAGAGGAGATCGCCGCCCTCTACGCGAGTTATCTCAGTCAAATCTTCATCAGCGGGCAGCCTGTAGATTTCATCTACGACAGATGTGAGCGCATCCTGTCCATTTTCATCTACCCCTTACTCGACTCCAACGGTGAAGTCGAACAGGTGGCGATGTACGGGCGCGATATTACCGAGCAGTATCTCAGCGATCTGGCACTGCAGAGGCAACGTGCCCTGCTTGCGGCGGTCGCGCAGGCAACCAGTTGCCTTGTGACTGGCCCCGATCTCGACACAGCCATTGCAGACGCATTGGCTGCGCTTGGCGAAGCGAGCGTTGCCGACTGGCTGTATATTTTTCAGTTCGTCACCGATGAGGATACGGGAGACGAGATCTGCCGGCTGGCCTATCGTTGGGTGCGCAAGAACACCGCACATCTTTTCAACTGGGATGATCCCGCGCTGCAATGTATCCCCTTGCGGGGACGCGAGCGGCTGATCGAGCATCTGCGCGCAGGGGAGCCCATTGACAGTGATACCCCCCTCTGGCGCGAATATCAAGAGACCGACGCCTTTCTGGCTACAAGTCCGTTTCCGTTCCTTCTGCCGCTCTTCGTCCAGGGCGAACTATGGGGCGTCATCGGTTTTGGCCATCACAACCCGGCCCAAACGTGGAGCGAAGAAGAACGTCATGCCCTGCGGGCTTTGGCCAATGCTCTGGGCGGTGCTATCACCCGGCACCGGGCCATATGCCGTCTGCAACAGGAACGCGACTTCGCCGAAACGCTGCGCGATACAGGCACGGCCATCACCTCGACTCTCGATCCGGAAGTGGTATTTGCACGTATCCTGGATCAGGTGGGACGCATCGTGCCCTACGACACCGCCTCCATTTTTCTGGTCGAGGGCGACGAAGTGCGCAGGGTCAGCCGCAGAGCTGTTGACCCGCTGCGCTTCCCCAAGCCGACTGCGACCGAACGGGTAAAGTTAACAGACTTCCCAACCTTGCAACGGTTGATAAAAACCCGCGAAGCGATTGTTGTGTCTGACACACACCGGCACCCCGAATGGCGTGTCGTCGCAGAAAATGTCCGCTCGTGGCTGGGCGCGCCCATCGTGAACAAGGGGCGTGTCCTGGGCTTTCTGGCCCTGCATTCCGCTCAACCCGGTTTCTACCGCCCCGAACATGCCGACGCCGTTGTGCCGCTCGCTGTGCAGGCGGGGATCGCTTTGCAGAACGCGCAACTATTCGCCGATGTGCAACGTCTGGAGCGCACCAAGTCCGAGATGATTCGCATCGCCTCGCACGACCTGCGCAGTCCTCTGGCTCGTCTGACCATGCTGGTCAATCGCTGGCTGAGTCATGCTGAGCTGGCCGCAGAACCGGCTTTGCAGCGCGACTTGCTGCGCATGCGCGACGCCGTCTCTGAGATGGAACAACTGATTGACGAAATCCTGTCGCTGGAACGCATCGAGGCACGGCATCGGGCCAGTCAGCTTGTGGACTGGTGCGCCCTGGTGCGCCGCGCTATTGAGGCTCTGCAACCAGAGGTTGCCGCGCGTGGTCATCAACTCACGCTTAAGTGTCCAGAGGTCTCGCCTACTCTGCGCGGCGACCCGGCGCAGCTCTATCACGCTGCCTACAATCTGCTGCACAATGCTATCAAGTACACGCCAGCAGGGGGGCATATCGAAGTGCGCGTGCGCCAGGGTCACTATGGCGATCAGGATACGCTGGTCTTCGAAGTAGAGGACAACGGAATGGGCATTGCCCCAGAGCAACAACAGGCGCTGTTCCAGCCGTTCTTCCGTGTCAGCAGCGCGATCGCTGATGAATTGCCCGGTGTCGGCCTGGGACTGACCGTAGTCAAGGCTGCGGTCGAAGCGCATCAGGGGCGCGTCTACTACGAAAGCGCCCCCGGCCAGGGGAGTCTGTTCGGTTTCTGGGTGCCGCTCAACCTGTGACACCGCCGCATGGGGGCATGGCGCGGCGCGTCATCTCTTCTCACCATCAGCATCCAGGTCGTCTCAGCCGCCAGCTACGTAGGGCAGGACTGCCACCTGATCCCCGTCTTGCAATACTGTTTCTGGCTCGGCGTGCGTCTGGTTGACAGCGAAGTGCCATGTCGCCTGATAGCCGTCCAGCGCCGGATAGCGCTGTACCAGGTGAGCGATGAGGTCGCTCAGACTTGCTCCGGCAGGGAGCGTCAGCGCGCATTCGGATTCGCCGGCGAGATCGCGCAGACTGGCGAAGAAACGTACTGTTACCTTCATGGCTTCGGCTCCGATGGGGAAGTCTTCCGCTGACGACGCCGATTGCGTATCACCTGTGCCTTCAACTGTCCGCACCCGGCTTCAATATCTATCCCGCGCCGCACACGGACGGTGCTGCCAATGCCGTAAGCACGTAGCACAGCCTGGAACGTAGCGACGCGCTCCGGATCGGAGGGGCGACCGTCATAACCGCCGGTGGGGTTGAGCGGGATCAGGTTGACGTGACACTTCAGGCCCTGTAACAAACGACCCAGCGCCTCGGCCTGTTCCACCGTGTCGTTCTCTCCTGCGATCAGTGCCCACTCGAAGGTAACGCGCCGCCCAGTGCGTTCGATATAGGTGCGCACAGCGTCCAGCAGGTCGGCCAGCGGCCAGCGCCGGTTGATGGGCAACAGACGGCTGCGCTCCTCGTCAGTCGCCGCGTGCAGGCTGATCGCCAGCCCCACCTGCAACCCTTCGTCGGCGAAGCGCAGAATCTCCGGAACCAGTCCTACCGTGCTCAGCGTAATGTGGCGCTGACCGATGTTCAGGCCATGCGGATCATTCAGTCGGCGGATGGCTTCAAGCGTGGCGTCGTAGTTGTGTAGTGGCTCGCCCATGCCCATCAGCACTACGTTGCTCAGCCGTTCACCTTCGGCTTCGAGCACACGGGCGAATTGCACCGCCTGTTCGATGATCTCCCCCGCCGTCAGGTGGCGGGCGAAGCCCATCTGCCCGGTGGCGCAGAACACACAACCCATCGCGCAGCCCGCCTGCGTGCTGATACAGGCCGTGCGTCGGTCGTCGTCGTAGGCCATCAGCACGCTTTCGATCATCTGTCCGTCGGGCAGTTGCCACAAGCGCTTGACCGTCTGCCCATCGGATGAGCGTTGCTCGGCCACCAATGCCAGCCCGCTCAGGCGAAAGTGACTCGCCAGTTGCTCGCGCAGCGCCTGCGGCAGCGTGGTCATTGCCGCGAAATCCTCAGCCTTGTGCCGATAGACCCACTCCCACACCTGACGGGCGCGGTAGGCAGGGTGGCCCCACTCTTGCACAGTCGCAGTCAGCGCGTCCAGACTCAGATCGAAAATCGAAGGAACGGTCATGGTCTATCTCGACAGTCTCAAATGATCAACGACGGCGCGCTCGCCAGAGCGCCAGCAGCGCTATCACCAATACTCCCACAGTGCCTGCCCCTATTGCCAGCAAGACCTGATCGCGCTGGTCTCCTTCGGCATGCGGGGCAGGCGCAGTCGCCGGGGGCAGACTGCCCGGCGGCAAAGGTGTATTGGTGGCTGTACCCTGGCGGGTCGGCGTGATGGTCTGAACGCGCACCGGCGGCTGTGGCACGCCGAGCAGGCGCTCGGTGGGCGTGGCGGACGGCGTGCGTGTAAGCGACGGCGTGGGCGTAGGCGGCACAGGCGACGCGGTCGGTGTAGGTGTCGGTGTGGGAATGCCAAGCTGATAGGGTGTCCAGGTCGCCGCGCGCCCTGCGTCATCGCTGAATAGCCAGCGCTCCCACGTTGCCCACAGCGCCGCCTGATCCCCGCCGGTTAGCGCCTGCAACACCCCCTCGAACCCTATCGGATCGTCGGTCACGGCGCGGGCCAGGGCGAAAGGCGCTTCCTCACCGTACAAACTGGCCAGCGCCAGCACCAGCGTGTAACCCTGCGCCGACCAGAGCGCCCGCTGACCGTAGGGCATGTCCTCGATCGGCGGGGTTTGCAGGGCTGCCAGCGGAAACAGCGCGTCCGCGCGGGCAGCCGTCCGCACCAGTTCCAAAGTCCCCATTCCCGGCTGCAAGCGGTACAACATGGAGAGTCCCGTCTCGAACCAGGCGGGCACAGCCGCCTCGCCCCAGAGCTGCCGGTAGGTGTCGCGTGCCATGCGCTCGATCAGTAGGTTTTCCAGTTCCGTCAGCCCAAAGGTAGGACGCTGCACGAAGGTCATGCCGGAGCGGGCGTACACGCGGGCGAACATTTCCGCCGAACAGGGATACACCGTGTCGGTGACAGCGACGCTCAGGCCCTGCCGGATTTCGCCGGTCTCAGGATCAGGTAGTTCCTCGCATAGCTCAACCTGCGGGTCGTAGATGATGTACTGCAAGAGCGGCGACTGACCCGTCTGTCGCTGCAACAGACTGTAGGCGGCCATGATTTTCTCCCACACAAGCTGTCCTCCCAAGTTGGGGTTATGCCAGTGCAGGATAAGCGGAGGCTGTCCCGCTGTGCGCCACGGGCCAACCCTGGGGTCGGCGTACACGAACTCGCCGAAGGCAGTCACTGGCTCCTTGCCGCGCACGGTCAGTTCCCAGCGATAGCGCATCTTCTCAAAGGGGACAGGCGTCGGGTCGGCGTCCAGCCACCAGGTGACCAGGAACTGATGGGGGATGCCACCGCTGAGTTCGGGGATCACGGCGGTGGTCGGATCAACAGTGAAGGTCCGCTCTGGCCCGTTTTCCTGGCTTACAAGCAGCCGAAGTGACTCGATATCTTCCGGAACAGCATTCACCCCCACGGTGAAGCGCAGGACCGCCGGAAAGATCACTTCGACGTTATGCCCGAAAATGAGAGGGTAGTCCTCACCATCCTGAGCCAGAGCGGGCCATGCAGCGGTCAGGACGCTGAGCGTGGTCAGCAGCATCAGCATCAACCGCCGGGGGCCGCACCGTTTCGACCCACTCATCACAGGGATCATCGCTCGCCGCTCGCAATATCGCTCACCGATGCCCTCAATCCTAGCACCACCGCGCATCCCTGTCATCTTGTAGCGGGAGCATCCTGTTGAACCGCCGAGATACCGAGAAGGCAGAGGAACGAACGTGAAAACTGTGCATTAGCCTCTGCCTCCTGTGGTGAATTCCTCGGCGGTGTACTCACTTGCCCGGCGTGTACGGCGTCGGTGAGGGTAAGAAAAAGAACGGCGGCGTGGGAATCAGCGTTGGCGGGATGGGCGACGCGCCCAGCCACACACGCCAGCGCTGCTCGACTTCGGCCAGCGACAGGCCCGTCACCTGTTCGATGGCGTTGTTGCGCCGCACGCCCTGACCAATCAGCGTCACCAGGGCGCGGTGCCCTTCCAGTCCGTAGTTGTCCACCAGCCACTTCCAGAACGTGTAGCCGATGTCGTAGCCACGGCGGGCGTTGCGTCCGCTCACACCTGGCCCAGGTCCTTCGAGCAGCGCTGGCAACTGCCCGGCTGCCGCCAGCGCGCGCACTGCGCCTTCGTAGTCGTAATAGCGCTCTAGCTCGAAGAAGGTCGCGTTGCCCTCGGTGAACCACGAACCGGCTGGCATCACAGTGAACGCATCCTGATAGAGGTGGGCGACTTCGTGCAACACCGTGCCGTAGGCCAACTGCCGCAGATCGCCTGAGGTACCGCGTTGCACTGTGCCGCCCCATTCGCTGCGCGTCAGTCCGGCATAATTGGGGCTGCTCACGCCAACCTGCCACTCGTTCCAGGCCTCCCGATCGCCGAACAGAATGGCCCGCGGCTTATACGGCAACAGATCGCCCCAGGCAGCGCGATAGGTCTCGCGCTGCTCGGCCATCGCCGCCAGCGTCAATTCATTGACTTCGGGCGGCAGACCCTGGCTGAAAACGATGATGTCCTCGCTCTCGCTGCGCAGCCAGCGACGGCTGTTGTCGGCGTATTCGGCGTAGCGCGGCTCGGTCTCGAAGGCATTGCCCGCTGCATCTCCCACAGACCAAACATAGGTCAGGCCCAACCAGGGCGGCGCAGATTCGCCTGGCCCCGGCTCCCACGTGGCGATCAGCCGTCCGGTCGCCGGATCGACCTCCACAGGGCGGCTCTTCTGCGTGCCCGGCGCGTGCGACCAGACGACCCGCCCGCGCACGATCGGCCCGGCGCTGCTGCTGATCTGTGCGGTGAATACGAATCCCTGCGGGTAACGGCTTTCGAAGGTCAGTTCGCCCACTGTCCAGATGGCTGCAGTCTGATCCGTTGGGGGCGAGTCCTCCTGCGCCAGCGCCTCCAGCGCCAGGCTACCGCTCACCATCAGAGCCAACAAGAGTGCCACGCTCGAATAGACCCATTGTCGCCATCGTTTCCGCCACTCTGCCACGAGATTTTCTCCTATACTCTCACCAAACAGCTTCCCAATGCGGATCAGTGATAGGCAGCCTCCCAGGCCGATTGCAGTGTTGCCAGTGAGTCGAAGATCGCCTCGGCCCGTCCATCGGCGAGTGCCTGTTCGCGCGTAGTCGTGCCGGTGAGCACCAGCGCGGCCCGCCAACCCGCACGTAGCGCACCGGCGATGTCGGTTTCGATCCGGTCGCCGACCATCAGCGTCCGCTCCGCCGCGCTGCCCAGGCGTTGCAGCGCCACTTCGAACATCACCGGTTCGGGTTTGCCCACCACCACTGGTTTGACATCGGTAGCGGTCTGCAACAGGGCCAGCAGCGCGCCATTGCCCGGCACGAGGCCTTCGGGAGTGGGAAAGGTACGATCGCCGTTCGTGCCGACGAAGTCCGCTCCGCCGCGAATGAGCAGCGTCGCCGTCTTGAATTTTTCGAAGGTCACGGCGAAGTCCAGCCCCACCACCACCAGCCGCGCGGTTCTGGCATCTTCGCGAAAGCCTCGCTCGGCCAACGCGCTGCGGATGCCATCCTCACCGATGATGTAAACGGGCGTATCTGGCGCATAACGGCGACTGATGTAATCCGCCGTCGCCACCGCCGAGGTGATCACCTGATCCGGGCGGGCGGGAATGCCCAGTCCCTGCAAGCGCTCGACATATGTTGCCACTCGCTTGGTGCTGTTGTTGGTCACGAAGGCGTAGGGGATGCCGCGCCGCCCCAAAAACTCGAATAAGGCGGGCACGCCCGGCAATATCTGATCCGCCCGCCAGAGCACTCCATCCATATCGAAGGCCACCGCTTCGATGGCCGTCAGGTCTAGTGCCATGCTTCTCCACTTTCTATGTGAGCACACTCAAACCGCGCAAATTATAGCAGCAGCGCCCGCCGACTCCACGTACTCGCGCTGCCTGGGTGCCTGCAAAATGTGGCGGGTAATTTGCAGCGGTCTGCTGCCCCTCACCCCTAATATCTGTCTGTAAATTCGGTTCTGTGGGGGCGCTGCTTGCTGCGCGCCAGGAATTTACGGATAGGTTGTTACTTTCTTTCGCCCAGGTGCCCGCAGCGCGGGAGAAGGGGCCGGGGGATGAGGGCCATCAAGCGCAGCAAGGTCGCTGACAACCTTTGCACGCACCCGTCTGGCGGTAGCCCGGCGCGAAGGACACGCATATAATGGGGAGCGTGTGTCAGCGGTGCGCCTGGGGAGGTCAGGGCGTGGTCAGTATGCGCATAGCCTGCCATGCGTGGGCCTACAACGATCTGCCGCTGGAAGAGGCGGTGGGGACGATTGCGCGGCTGGGGTTTCGCTGCATTGACCTGGGGTCGGGGCCGCACCTCGACATCAATCGTGCCGCGGCCTACCCAGAAGCCGAAGCGGCCACGATTCTGCACCTGCTCCAGCGCTTCGATCTGACCATCACCGATCTGTACCTGATGCTTCCCTATACCAATGCGCCCGATCCGGCGCAGCGCGAAGCGCAGCTCACTTTGTTCGAGCGCCTGATCCCCTTTGCGGTGGCGCTGGGGACGCCGGGCGTCACGGTGTCGCCGGGCCTGGTGCATCAGGACGGGCCGGATCACAGCCTGGCCCGCGCTGTTCCGGCCTTGCTGCGCATGTTAGGAGCGGCAGAAGATACCGATCTGCGTATCTCTTTCGAGCCGCACATGGATTCGGTGGCGCAGCGCCCCGAACAGGCGCTCTTGTTGTTGGAAGCGGTGCCAGGGTTGAGCGTCACGCTAGACTACGCACACTTCGTCTACCAGGGCATTGTCAGCCGCGAGGTCGCGCCTCTGCTTGATCATGTGGCGCATGTACACATCCGGCAGGCGCGACGGGGTGTCCTGCAGACTCCTCACAACGAGGGAACCATAGATATCACTCGCCTGCTGCAAGACCTGTTCAACGCGGGCTATCGCGGCGCGCTGACAGTCGAGTATATGACCACCTTTGGCTGGCATGGCATGATGCCGATCAGCATCAGCACGGAGACGGTGCGCACGCGCGATGCCTTGCGTGCCGCCCGCGCGCGCCTGCTGGCCTCCTCAGCAACGCCCTGACATTCCTCTGCCAGACGGATCAGCCAAGCACACCAGATGCAGGTCGTTCGTCCAGCGATTGCCATTCTGTCACGCGGAAGGGCACGGTGTTGGTGCTCAACGTTGTGCCATCGCCGCGGGTGATGACAGCATACAGGCTGTGTTCGCCGGGCTGCAGCGTCCACCAGTGGTCAAAGGGCGCTTGCTCAACTGTGATCAGCGGTGCGTCGTCTAGCCAGTAGGTGACCTGTATTGTGTCCGCTGGAACGGCGACGCGCAGGCGGATACGCTGCGCTTCGACCGGCAGCAGGGGCGTGAGCCGAAACACAGTGTATGGGTCGGGCGAGAGCAGACGCGCTTCGTCCTGGGGCGCGCCGACCAGATGCACATCGAGAGGGGGCTGTGGGATACCCTGGCGCAGCGCCCACTCGCGCGCTTCCGGCGGGAGTACCAGGTAGACGCGCTCCTCGCGCTCTTCGGGAGGGGTGTTGGCGTCGGCCAGCAGGCCCGTGCGCCGGTCAATGACGAAGGGCTGGTACAGATTATCGGGGCGGGTGGGAGCGGTGCCCTCGATGAACCATTCCCAGCGCGTGCGCGGGCAATAGGGCGTGGGCAGCAGACCCGATGTGGCGCACACTTCCGCCCGCACCAGGCCAGCCGGGACAGGAAACGTCAGTTCTGGCTGACCGCGCAGCACCTGACGCATGAACTCATGCCAGATTGGCCCGGCCCCGCTGATCCCGCTGACTTCGACCATCGGCGTGTTGTCAGCGTTACCCACCCAGACGCCGACTACCAGGTTGGGCGTATAGCCGATCGTCCAGTTGTCGCGGAAGTCGGTGGTGGTGCCGGTCTTGGCGGCGGCTGGGCGTCCGATGTTCAGCGGGCTGGCCGGGCCGAACGAGGGGATGCGGGCTTCGTTGTCGCTGAGGATGTCGGTGATGAGAAAGGCCACGCGGGGATCGAGCACCGGCGTATCCCACGCCGGAGGCTGCCACTGGTATAACACGTGACCTGTGCGGTCGCGCACTTCCAGGATCAGCGCGGGAGTCACGCGATAACCACCGTTGGCCAGGGCGGCGTAAGCAGCGGTCAGTTCCAGCAGGCGCACTTCGCCGCCGCCCAGCGTCAGCGACAGATCGTAGCGATTGGGATCGGTCAGCGTGCTGATGCCCAGGCTGGTCAGCAGATGGATCAGCGTATCTACGCCGATGTGTTCCAGCGCCACGACCGCCGGAATGTTGTAGGACGAGGCCAGCGCCTCGCGGACCAGTACCGGCCCGTGTTCGACTAGCCCGAAATTGGCCGGTGTATAGCTCTCCAGGCGGCGCGTGACGAACGGTGTGCGCACGTCCAGGATCATGGTGGCGGGCGTCCAGGGAGCGAGGCGTTGCGGGTCAAAGGCGGCGGCATAGGTGAAGGGCTTGAGCGCCGAACCAGGCTGACGCGGGGCCAGCGCCGCGTTGACTGCGCCATCAATGCGCTCGTCGAAATAGTCCGGACTGCCCACCATGGCCAGCACCTGTCCCGTGTAGGGATCGAGAGCGACCAGGGCCGCGTTGTGGGCGTTGTGGGGCGGTTCCCCGGCGGGCGGGTTGTTGAGCCGTGCCAGATGGCGGCGGGCAGCTTCTTCGGCGGCGTGTTGCCAGCTCAGGTCGAGCGTGGTGATCACCTCCAGCCCACCTTCGCGCAACTGATCGGGAAAGTCGCGCTGGAGCTGCGTCCAAACGGCGGTGACAAAATGCGGCGCTTCGATGGGGAACGGCGTGGCGGAGAACTGCAGCGGCTCGGCATAGGCGCGATCGGCTTCGTCCTCCGTGAGGAAGCCATGCCGCACCATCAGGTCGAGCACCACGCGCTGTCGGGCTTTGGCCGCCGCTGGCTCAGTGAGCGGATCGTAGAGGGCGGGGGCCTGCGGCAGTCCGGCCAGCATGGCACATTCGGCCAGCGTCAGTTCCTCGACGCCCTTGCCGAAATAGGCGCGCGCGGCTGCGCCCACGCCATAGGCCAGGTTGCCGTAATAAGTCTGGTTCAGGTACAGCAGCAAGATATCGTCGCGCGAGTAATGACGGGTCAGTTGCAGGGCCAGCACACTTTCGCGCAGTTTGCGGCGCAGGGTGCGCTCGGCGCGCTGCTGCGGATCGAGTAGCAGGTTGCGCGCGACCTGCTGGGTGATGGTGCTGCCGCCTGCTATCACTTCGCCGCCGCGCAGGTTGATCCACAGCGCACGGGCAACGCCCTGCCAATCTACGCCGGGGTGCTCATAGAAGTTAGCGTCCTCCGTAGCTAGCGTGGCCTGAATCAGACAATCCGGGACATCGGCACGGCTGACCTGCTGATTGAGACCAGTGTTGGGATCGGCGATTTGATAGAGTAGCCGTCCCTGCCGGTCGTAGATGCGCGTGCTGGGCAACGCCAGACGGGTTTCGATCTCGTCTACGTCGGGTAAGCCGGCGAAAACCCAGGCGTAAAGGGCCGCGCTCGCGCCGAACAGCGCAAGCAGCACCAGCAGGGTAATCTTCGTCCGGCGGCGACGGCCTCGCCAGGCACGCCAGACACGGGCGAACAGAGCGGACATGGGAGCGCCTTTTCTCCGCATAGGGCTGTGTCTATTTTACTCTGTCTGCCCGGCAAGGGGCCGACGGTCACCGATCGGCTTCCCTGCGGGTGTCTGGCTGATCTGGCTCGCCGTGCCCATCCAGGCTCTCGGCGTCATTGCTGAGCGGAGCGACGATCTCCAGATCGCCATGTGCTGGATCGTACTCGACAGTCCAGCCCATGAGCGTGGCATCGGCGGGCTGGGCGAAGTCGGTCAGGATTTGCGCCCACAACTCGCGATCCAGTTCGACGCCGCGCAAGCCCATCGGCGTCTCGATGATCAGGGTCACTGCTGAGCGGCTGCGCTGAACGCGCAGGATAGTACCGGTGAATTTCATGGGGCAGGCTCCTGCTTGATGGTCGGCTGATCATACCCCGGTTGGCGGGTCTCGCCAGTTGCCACAAGAGCACTTCGCCTGCCCAATGCAAAGCGGGAACAAGGGCCGGACTGGGGGCGATTTTGGACAAGTCAGCGGGCGGGGGCGTATACTGAGGCATGGCGAGGGCTGTGCGAAGGACTTCGCTCCCTCTGGAACTTCGTCTTGCGCCCAGGTAATGGACAGGGAATATGAGCGCTGTGCAAGCCTATATTGCCATTGAGGGCGTGATTGGCGTGGGTAAAACCACACTCGCGCGCATGTTGCACAAAGAGCTAGGCGGGCAACTGGTGCTGGAGGTCTTTGAGGAGAATCCCTTCCTCAGCAGTTTCTACCAGGATCGCGCCCGTTACGCCTTCCAGACGCAAATCTTCTTTCTGCTCAGCCGTTACCATCAGCAGCGTCAGCTCAGGGGCATGGTGCGTCCGTTGATCAGCGATTACATGTTCGACAAAGATCGCCTGTTCGCCGAAGTCAACCTGGCTGGCGACGAACTGAAGACCTACTACAGCGTGCAGGAAGCGTTGGCCGAAAACGTGCTGCGCCCTGACCTGGTGGTCTTTTTGAAGGCGGATACGGATACCCTGATGAGCCGCATCACCGCGCGCGACCGGCCCTACGAGCGCAACATGGATCCGGCCTACATCGACAGCCTGCGCCTGGCCTACGAGCGTTTCTTTGGGGCCTACCAGGCTGCACCGGTGCTCACTATAGACACCAACAATATTGACTTCGTGCGCGACGTTGAAGACCGCGCCGAAATTTTCAACCGCATCCGCGGCGCTTTGGGAGCCGGGCCACGTCAACCCGCCCTGCCCGGCCTGGAAGCTGCGGGTGTTGCTCTGCCTGCGGGAGAGACTGTCGCGCCCGCCCAGACGGCGCGGCGGTTGGGCGATTTCCAGCTACATCTGCGCCAGCAAGAGGGGCCGTCCAGCGATCCGTTCCTGAACTTCTTGCGCCTGCAGCGCGAGATCGGCGCTCTGGCGGAGACGCTGGCGGAGCACTGGCAGGCAGCTCGTTCAGACGAAGGTGACCGGATGTTACCGCCGATGCGCGATAAGCTGGCCGGGGTATTCGCCTGTCTGCTGGCGCTGGCCAATCACGCGCAGGTAGACCTGGAAGCGGCGTATCTGGAACGATTGCGCGGCGAGCAGTCCTCAGAGCAATCGGCGGGGGCGAGCGCGGAGGAGAAAGAGGCATGATCCAGCCGGTGAATTCGAGCAAGCACTTTGTTGCCATCGGCGGCAATATCGGCGTGGGCAAGTCCACATTGACTGGCATCCTGGCCGAGGCATTCGGCTGGAAAGCTTTCTTCGAGGCGGTAGACGAGAACCCCTATCTGGCCGATTTCTACGCCGACATGCGCCGCTGGAGCTTTCATTCGCAGGTGTTTTTCCTCTCGCGGCGGCTGCAACATCATCGTCAGTTGGTAGATCATCCGGGGTCGGTGGTGCAGGATCGCAGCGTTTACGAGGATGCGGAGGTCTTCGCGCTCAATCTCTATCAACAAGGGCACATGTCGGAGCGCGACTACGGTGCTTATCGCGACCTCTACGAAGGCATCCGCGCCTTTCTGCCGCCGCCCGACCTGCTCATCTACCTCAAGGCCAGCGTGCAGACATTGCAGGTGCGCATCCGGTTGCGCGGGCGCGACTTCGAACGCGACATCTCCGCCGAGTATCTATCGCGGCTCAACGTGCTCTACGACGAGTGGATCGCCCGCTGGAAAAGCTGCCCGGTGTTGGTAGTGCCCGCCGACGACATGGATTTCCAGCATGATGAGTTAGCTCGCCAGGCGATCATCGAGGCGGTGCGGGAGAGCCTGGAACCCGCGCCAGTGCGCTATCTGCACTATCCAGTGAACACACGCTGAACCGCAAAGCCCAGCGGACTGCCTGACACATTATGCTTCCCGTCGTCGGCAAGGCAATTGCAGCCGTGTTAGAATAGCTGGCAGAATCTTTCGTGCGAGGATGCTGGCAATGCGCTTCTCTGGCTGGTCTGTGCGACAGATCGCTCTGCCCGCCGGGAAACAATGGTGGGTCTGGCTGGCGGGGCTGGGGATGGTGTTTCTGGCGGCCTGTGGCGGCAATGCGCAGCCGGTGATCTTCACCATTGCGCCCAGCCCTACCAACACGGCTGTGCTCAGCCCGACAGCCCCGGCGGTGGTGAGCGTGCCCACGCTGTCGCCCACGCCGAGCCGCACGCCCGCTCCTACCACGCCCACGCCTGGCCCGTCGCCGACGCACCCGCTCGCGCCGACGCAGTCACCTTTGCCCGCCACATTGACGGCGACCAGCGCGCCTACGCTCGCCGGCCTGTCTATCGAGTATTTCACCACTGACTCGGCGTCGGTGCGTCCGGGCGACAACGTGCGCCTGTTCTGGAGCACGCGCGGGGCGGCGCGCGCGCGCATCTACCGGCTGGACGTGGCGGGCGAGCGCATCTGGCGCTGGGACGTGAACCCCAGCGGTGACCTGACGGTGACTACCCGCGGCTCGGACCGCGATGTGGCGCGGTTCCTGCTGGAGATCGAGGGAGGCGGGGCGACGGCAGAGCAAGTGTTGCTCATCCCTCTGTCGTGCCCTGAGACCTGGTTCTTCGATCCCGCGCCGGAGACGTGCCCGGCGGGGCCGCCGCAGGTGTCGCTGGAAGCCGAGCAAACCTTCGAGCGCGGGCGGATGATCTGGGTGGAGGCGCTCGACCGCATCTACATCGTCTTCGAAGATAGGCGTGTCCCCACCTGGGCGCAGTATCCGGACGAGTTCCAGGAGGGCGATCCCGATCGCGACGAGTCGCTCGTGCCGCCGCCCGGTCTGGAACAGCCGATTCGGGGTTTTGGCCTGGTGTGGCGTACCAACCCCCGTGTGCGCGACCGGTTGGGCTGGGCCATCTCGCCAGAGGTGGCATTCGATGGCATGTTTCAGGCAGACTCTGCCGAGTCCAGCGTGGCTACCCTCTATCTGCGCACGCGGGACGGGGCCATCATCGCGCTCGATGCCTTCAACGAACAATGGGAAATCTTACCGCCCGTTGCTGGCGCGGACACACCCTGACAGGAAGGTAGTTTCATCATGATCAATGAACCCTCCGCGCTCTCCAGTGGCCAGAGTGTCACTATTCGTCCCTCGCAGGAGAAAACCAGAGGGAACGATCTGATGCAGCAAATGCTGGAGGCGGTCGCCTCGGTGATGGAAGTGTACCGTACCGACCTGGAGGGGCTGCCACAGGCGACGGCGCGTTTCACCGGTCGTCTGCGAGTGGACAGCGAGATGGCTTTTGCACAGGTGGATCGGGTCTTTGCCCGGCTGGATCATCAGGCCCTCCTGACGACCGATGAGCAGGGTCATCACGTCATCATTGCCCTCAAGGGACGTGTGCGCCCCAAGCCACGATCGGCCTGGCTAAATGTGGTGCTGCTGGTGTTGACGGTGCTCAGCCTGCTCTATGTGGGGGCCATGCAGGAAGCGGCCATGCAGGAGTGGGATAGCCTGCCGCTCTCGTCCATCTGGAAAGGCTGGC
The DNA here is from genome assembly GCA_937135955.1 of uncultured Anaerolineales bacterium. Taxonomy (GTDB): domain Bacteria; phylum Chloroflexota; class Anaerolineae; order Aggregatilineales; family Aggregatilineaceae; genus UBA2029. The sequence continues at coordinate 76,931 of CAKZOB010000029.1, forward strand.
CCTATGCGTTGAGCGTGCTGGCGATCCTGGGAGTGCACGAACTGGGGCACTATTTCGCGGCCCGCTATCACGGCGTGGCGGTGACGCTGCCCTACTTCATCCCTTTGCCTTTCGGCTTCTTTGGCACGCTGGGCGCGTTCATTCAGATGCGCGAGCCGGTGCGCAACCGTAAGATTCTCTTCGATGTGGGGGTTGCGGGGCCGCTGGCCGGTTTTGTGCTGGCGGTGCCAATTCTGTTCATTGGGCTGGCGACATCACACGTCGAGCCACTGCCCAACGAGACTTATATCCTGGAAGGCAACTCGCTGCTCTATGTGCTGGCTAAATTCGTGACTTTCGGGCAATTCTTGCCCAATGGCCAGGAAGACGTCTTCATCAACCAGGTTGCCAAAGCGGGCTGGACGGGCCTGTTCATCACCGGTCTGAACCTGATCCCGATCGGGCAGCTTGACGGCGGGCATGTGCTCTCGACGTTGCTGGGTAAGCGAGCGCAACAGCTCTATCTGCCCATTGTGGGTATCTTCCTGGTGTTGTCGTTCATCAACTCGATGTGGCTGCTGTGGACATTGTTGCTGTTCTTCCTGGGACGCCTGTATGCCATGCCGCTAGATACGGTCACGCCACTTGACACGCGGCGGCGCTGGCTGGCCTATGCAGCCTTGCTTATCTTCGTGTTGGTGTTCGTGCCCAATCCTCTGCAGATCGTCGAACCGTGAGGGCGGGCGCGTCATGACTCGCGGTAGGCCCTCACGACCAGCCCAACACCGACGCGCCGAACCGTTGCCTTCCTCCGGGCGGGCTGGCAGATGGCCAGTGCTCAGAATCGCGATCGCGGTGATGTTGATCCTGGCGATCCTGGGAGCACTCGACCTGACCGGCGTGATCAATTTGCCCCTGCCTGGCGGGAACGATACGCGCCGGACGCATTTCATCACCGATGCCCATGCTCCGCTGGCTGGTTTCTACACGCCCGAAGTGCGGTACTGGCAACGCGACATCGAGCGTTGGGCGCGCGAATACGGGGTCAACCCCAACGTGCTGGCAGTGGTGATTCAGATCGAGTCGTGCGGAGATGCGACTGCCATCTCCGGGGCGGGGGCGGTGGGCTTGATGCAGGTCATGCCCTTTCACTTCCACTATGGCGAGAACATGCTCAACCCCGATACCAACGTCCGGCGCGGCGTGTCGGTATTGCTGGAGTGCCTGGCGGTGCACGCCCGCTACGATCTGAGCCTGGCCATGGCCTGTTACAACGGCGGGCCGTCGGTAACTCAGCGAGATTACGACGAATGGGCTGCCGAGACGCGCTACTACTACCAGTGGGCAAGGGGGTTGTGGGCCGACGTGGTTGCCGGACGGGAGTCCAGCACCACGCTGGCCGCCTGGTTAGACGCGGGCGGGCAACGCTTATGTGAACAGGCCGCGCGGACGTTGGGGCTGACTTCGTGAGCGACGGTTAGTGATCTGCGATCTGCCTGAGTCGCTGTCAGCCTTTGCATACCCCCGAAGTGTTTCCAGGATAGGTTTCTTGAGGCGGCCCTGCTATAATGGCCGCCATGGGCCAGGCACTCACTCAACAGAGACTACGCATTCGGTTCGGCAAGTTCGGCGCGATGCGCTATGTCGGGCATCTCGACCTGGCGACGACCTGGGAACGGGTGCTGCGACGCGCTGAATTTCCCCTGGAGTATACACGCGGCTTCAATCCCCGCCCGCGCCTGCAATTCGCTACAGCACTGCCCGTCGGGCTGACCAGCGAGTGCGAGTTGCTCGACGTATGGCTGACCGCCCGCCTGCCGCTCGACGCGCCGGACGCCCTGGCCGAGCGCCTGAACGCTACCAGTCCGGCGGGGCTGCGCACGTACCAGGTGAGTGAGGTGCCGATCAAAGCGCCAGCCCTGCCGCCGCAGGTTTTCAGCGCCGAATACGTGTTGACACCAGGCGATACGCTGTCCGCTGAAGAACTGGTCGCGCGGGCCGAAGCGCTCCTGCGCCAGGAGCGGATCGAGCGCGAGCGACGGGGCAGGCGCTATGACCTGCGCCCCCTGATCCTCGACCTGCGCCCTGACGATGAGGGAAACCTGATCGCCTGGCTGCGCACTGGCGAGCACGAACACGCCCGCGCCGACGAACTGGTGGAAGCGCTGGGTCTATCGCTGGCCGATGTGCGCGTACATCGCCGCCGCCTGGTGCTGAGCGAAGAGACCTCTTGAAAAGAAGCGGCACGCGTTTTCCAGACGCGCGCCGCCTGCCCTGCACGACACCATCAATCGCAGCAGATCAGTTTCTGCATCACGTTGTCCAGCGCCTCGCGCGGCGGGCGCAGGCGTTCCGGCGGCAGATGGACCAGCGGCTCATCAACCAGATGTGAGGTCTCGACTAGCGGCTTGCGCTCGCGGTCAATGTAGATCAAGCCGGTGATGAACAGGTTGTCGCGCCGCGCTTCTTCCAGCAGACGAATGGCGGCCAGCCGGTCGGTGGGATCATGGCTGAGCGGGTCGAGCTTCTTAAGTAGGATGCACGAACCATCGTGCATTTCTACGGCCTGCACCGAGCCTGGTTCTTGATCGTCCAGGACGATCTCCTCGTATTCAGGGATGTAGGTGATCTCCTGCAACGGCTCCTCGTGGGCCTTGCCGTAGGGATAGCTCTTGGTGGACGTTTCGTGATTGTTGAACGTCACGCAGGGGCTGATGATGTCCAGCACCGCCGTCCCCCGATGGCTGAAGGCGATCTTCAGCAGTTCGCGCACCTGCTTGGCATCACCGGCAAACGAACGCGCGACCAGAGAGGCGTTGGCAACCAACGCTTCCATGCAGATGTCAATGGGCGGCAGTTCGTTGACACCCGCGTACTTGAGTTCCTGGCCCAGGTCGGCGGTCGCCGAGAACTGACCTTTGGTCAGGCCGTAAACGCCGTTGTTCTCCACGATGTACACAACCGGCACGTTGCGGCGGATCATGTGCTTGAATTGACCCAGGCCAATGCTGCCGGTGTCCCCGTCGCCGCTGACGCCGATGGCGAGCAGGTCGCGGTTGACAGTGGTCACGCCGGTCGCCAGGGCGGGCATACGCCCGTGCAGCCCGTTGAAGCCATGCGAGCGGTTGAGGAAATAGGCGGGCGACTTGCTCGAACAGCCGATGCCGCTCAATTTCACCACGCGGTGCGGATTGATTGAGAGTTCATAGGCCACCTGAATGATCTGATTGGCAATCGAGTTGTGGCCGCATCCCAGGCACAGCGTGGACTTGTTGCCTTTGTAGTCGTTACGATCCAACCCGATGAGGTTCAACCGGTTACCCATTCCTCTACAACTCCTGTTCTTTTTCCAGAATGGCGGACGTCATCCAACGCGGGGCCAGTGGCCAGCCATCCGAATACGCCAGCGAGATCAGCTGTGCGGCGACCTCTGGGAACTCCATGCGCAGCAGTTTGGCCATCTGCCCGTCGGTGTTGTTCTCCACCACATAGACCCGGTCATGAGCAGCGATGAAATCGCGCGTGACGTGGTTCAGCGGGAGTGCCCGCAGGCGCAGATAGCTGGTTTCCAGGCCGTGCTCGCGCAACTGATCGCGGCTCTCTACCACGCAGGCGTCGGTGGTGCCATAGGCGATGATGCCCACCCGCGCCCCTTCGACCTGATCCACTACCGGCGGCGGTACCAGCTTGCGCGCGGTCTCGAACTTGCGATTCAGGCGAGCCATGTTGTTGGCCCAGTCGTCGGCGCGCTCACTATAGCGTGCATTCTCATCATGGCCAGTACCGCGCGTGAAATAAGCGGCCAGCGGGTGATCGGTGCCAGGCAGGGTGCGGTAGCCGATGCCGTCACCGTCAATATCCTTGTAACGGGCGAATCCTCCCAGGCGCTCCAGGTCTTCGGCGGTCAACACTTTGCCGCGATCCATCGGCTGATCGGGATACTCAAACGGCTTGCTCATCCACAGGTTCATGCCCAGGTCGAGGTCGCTGAGCACGAAGACCAGCGTCTGCAGGCGTTCGGCCAGGTCGAAAGCCTTCCAGCCGAACTCGAAGGCTTCGGCGATGTTGCTGGGGAGCAAGACCACATGCTTGGTATCCCCGTGCCCCAGGAAATACGCTTTGAGCACGTCTCCCTGCGAAGTGCGTGTGGGCAGGCCCGTAGCTGGTCCCACGCGCTGCACGTCCCAGATCACTGCGGGGATCTCGGCGTAGTAGGCCAGGCCGGCGAACTCGGTCATTAGCGACAGGCCCGGCCCAGAAGTCGCCGTCATGGCCCGCGCGCCCGCCCAACCTGCGCCAATAACCATGCCGATCGCGCCGATCTCGTCTTCGGCCTGCAGCACGGCGTAGGTGGCTTTGCCGGTCTCCGGATCGGTGCGCAGGTCTTGCAAGTATTCGTGCAGGGCGTCAATCAGGCTGGTCGAGGGGGTGATGGGGTACCAAGCCGCCAGGGTCACACCACCGAACACCGCCCCCAGCGCCGCCGCCGAATTGCCGTCCAACAAGAGCATCCCCTGTGTCTTGTTCATGCGCTCGATTTTGTAGGGGTCTTGCTTGGCCAGGTTGTCCAGTGCCCACTCTGCGGCGGCCCGTACCAGGCTCAGGTTCATGTTGACTGGCTTGGCCTTGCCGCCGAAGTGAAAGTCGAGCGAGAAGGCGATCTCGTCCAGTTCGATCCCCAGCAGTGTGGCCAGCACGCCCACGTAGACCATGTTAGACACGTAGGGTTTAAGATTGGCTGGAGCGTCGGAGGCGTCCGTTAACTGCTGAACGGGCATGGGGTAATAAACGATATCGTCGCGACTCTGCCGGATGCGCCATTCTTCGGGAAAAAGGCACACCCCGCCAGGGGCCAGGTTCTGAATATCTTCATAGATGGTTTCCTGGTTCATGGCTACCAGAATCTGGTAGTCCTCGCGCCGGGCGATGTAGCCATCTTTGCTGACGCGGATGGTGAACCAGGTGGGCAATCCCTGAATATTTGAAGGAAAGATGTTTTTTCCGCTGACCGGTACTCCCATGCGGAAGATCGCGCGCAACAGGGCGGTGTTGGCCGTCTGACTACCCGACCCGTTGACCGTGGCGATCATGATCTGAAAGTCGTTGACGATAGGCTCGCGCTCGCTGAGGAGCGCTTCCAGCGAAGAAGACTGAACCTCATCCATATGCTGTATGTTCTCCTGCAGATTGCTCCACTAGACGGTTGTAATGAAAGATGCTGTGACGATGGAGACGCAGCCCGACGGCAACGTCCCTCCCCGTTTCACTCACTGATCTGACTGGAATATGCCAACCCTTCGGAAAGGCGCGTAGGCCGTTGCGGATCGGACGGTGAGGCGCTGCCTGTGTCGTCGGGCTGATAGCGCAGCAACTGCATATGCTCGCGCAGGGCCTGATAGCCCGCGTCGAAATCACCGCACGCCACGTATTCCACCATGCGCTCGTGATAGTCCCACACCTCGTGATGATAGGAAAGCTCGGCGTAGAGGGCCAGGCCAAACGCTTCGTAGGCCGCCCAGTAAGCTTCCAGGATGCCCAGCACAAAGGGATTGTCCAGGTGTTTGAAGAACGTGAGGTGCAGCCAGCGATGCTCGTTGAAGGGCACTTCGATGGGCACATGATGCAGCTTGAGCCGGGCCGCTGCCACCAGGCCACGCAGATCGTTGATGTCCGCCGGAGTCAGTTGGGCCACAGCCTCGTGCCAGAAGCTCAACTCCAGGTTGGCGCGCAACCGGGCGAAATGATGGAAGTGCGCGCGGTTGAGACCCAGCGCATAGATCACGCCGAGCGTAGCGGCAGGGGTGAAGGTGAACTCCTGCACCTGCATGCCGGTGCGCGGCTTGATCTGCACCAGCCCCAAAGCGCGGGCAATCGCCAGTTCCTCGCGAACCTTGCTCACACTCATGCCCAGTTCCAGGCTCAGTTCCGGGATCGTGGGCAGGCGGTCGCCCGGCAGCAAGTGATGCCGGACGATGTAATCGAGAATGGCCGAGTCAAGTTGGACTTCTGGCATGGCAACCATCCTGGCAAACACAGCGCAAAGCCGGACGGAATTCCTGGAAACATATGATCAATCTAATCAATTAGAGTAATCTGATGTTTACTGCAGATTATATGTCAGTCTGCCTCAATCGGCAACAGATTTTTGTGCGTTTTCATGGAGGCGCGCCGATGGATAAAAGAAGCCCGCCAACGTCCGAGCTGCGGTTGGTGACGAGCTATGCGGGCAGAGCAGGGATGGCCCAATCTCTCAACGTGATTTGTCCGGCGGCAACCAGGCTGAGTAGGTCGGTTTGGCCGAGGAAGCATCGGACTCGGCGGAAGCAGAGGCCTCTGCGCCCGATGGTGGCGTGACGGGGCGATCTTCGCGCAGATCGGTGGCTTCTTCCACCATGCGCAGCGTGTCCGTAACCAGGTGTCGGGTGGGGTTCATGCGCGTCATTTCGCGCGCCCCTTGCCCCAGCTCGCGCGCTGCATCGAGGATTTCCTTGCCTTCTGGCCCCATTTCGCGCTCTAGCTCAGCCAGAGTCTGCGCCCAGGCCAGGCGAATCTGTCGCACCAGTCGGCCCAGCTCGCGCGCCCATTTGGCGGTGTTGGTTGGCCCGCCGACGATGAACAGCACCAGGGCGATGATCAGCATTTCCGCTACGCCGATGCCGAAAATTCCGTCCACAGTACTCTCTCCTCGCTCACAATATTTCTTCGCGAGACTCTGCCAGCGCGCTCACAGCCGCCGCGCATTGCTCTGGCACGGGGGGTTCGCGGCTGGCAACCGCGATGCCGACCAGGATCAGCGCCGATCCGGCGAGTTGTAGAGGCACTGGCCACTCGTCGAGAAAAGCGATGGCCAACAGTCCGCTGCCGATGGGTTCGCCCAACACCACCAAGCTGACATAGGCTGCGGGCAGATAGCCCAGCGCGTAGTTGAAGGACGAGTGCCCGATCAGTTGCGGCACCAGCCCCATGAGCACCATCCACAGATAGGCCTGGGCGGGCAAGCCCAGGACTTGCTGGCGCGTCGCCAGCACGATCACGACCAGGGTCAGGGCGGCGACTCCGTAGACGACCCAGGCATAGGTGACCAGGCTCCAGCGGGCGCGCAGGCGGCGACCGATCATCAGGTAGAAGGCGGCGGCCACCGCCCCAGCCAGTGCCAGGCCGTTGCCCAGCCACGGATCGGGGCGGTTGGGCGGATCGCCTGCCGAACTCACACCTACCAGAATACCTCCGCCAATGGCCAGCGCAATGCCCAGCAGCGTGGCGCGCTTGAGCCGCTCGCCAAGCGCCAGCGGAGCCAGCAACGCGACCCACAGGGGGCTGGTGGTGACCAGCGTCACGCTGTTCACTACCGCCGTATACTCCAGCGAGGTGATCCAGGTGGCGAAGTGCGCCGCCAGGAACAACCCCGACAGCACCGCCCAGGCTGTCTCGCGCCAGACGGCGGCCCGCAGTTCGGCGCGGTGACGCCGGAGCACCAGTGGCGTCAGGGCGATGGTTGCCACGCTCAGACGGGCGGCAGCCAGTACCAGCGAGGGCGCTTTGGCATCCTGCGCCAGCCGGATGAAGATCGCCGCGAAGGATACTGCGATCACGCCCACGAGCAGGGCAGCATAGGGCAACCAGGTGCCTCGCGCAGATGATTGTTGTGATGCGGCCATGTGCCCTCAACCGTCTTCTGCCACAGATGCGGGTGCCCTCACCGCCAGAAAATCCCGTTTCTGCGCGGCATCACCGCGCGGATGCCGCGCGCGCCGTCAACCACCACATCCATCGTCATTCCATATGAATGGGAGAGCGTTTCCTCGGTGAGCACTTCCAGCGGCTTGCCTCCCGCGATCACCCGTCCTTCTTTCATCACCACTACCTGATGGGCATAGAGCAAAGCGCTGTTGGGATTGTGCGACGAGATCACGAATGCTACCCGTTCCTGGGCCAGCGCTGCGACTGTTTCCAGCACGACCTGTTGGTTGCGCGGGTCGAGATGCGCTGTCGGCTCGTCGAGCAGCAGCACGTCGGTCTGCTGCGCCAGCCCTCGCGCAATAAGTGTCAGTTGCCGTTCGCCGCCGCTCAGTTCTGTGTACGGGCGATCGATCAGCGCCGACAGCCCCACTTGCTCGATGGCCTGCTCGACGATCTCGCGGTCGTGTCGCCCCGGTGTGCCCAAGAGGGGCAGATGCGGCGTGCGCCCCATCATGACTACCTCGCGCACGGTATACGCAAACACGGGCGTGTGCACCTGTGGCACCAGCCCCACACGGCGCGCCCGACGATGCGCCGGGATGTTGCGCAGGCGCTCCCCGTTGAGCCATACCTCGCCCGCCTGAGGCGTGCGCACACCGCTGAGAATTTCCAGCAGGGTGGTCTTGCCGCAGCCGTTGTGTCCCAGCAGATATAGAACTGTGTGGGCTGGCACAGCCAGGCTGACGTCGTCCAGCACGACCTGGCCGGGCACGTAGCTATAGCGCAATCCTTCGGCTTTGAGGACTATTGCCATCCGGTTTTGTTCACTCTCAGAATCACTAACAGCAACGGCACACCAACGATGCCCGTGAATACACCGAGCGGCACTTCACCCGCCCACAGTGTGCGGGCCATGGTGTCAATGAGCAGCAAGAATACAGCCCCCAGCGCGATAGTTGCCGGAATTAGGCGGCGATGATCGGGGCCGACCAGGGTGCGCGCCGCGTGCGGGATGACCAGCCCCACCCAGCCGATCACGCCGCTGACCGAGACGGCCATGGCTGTCATCACCGTGCTGACAACAATGATCATCAGTTTGAGGCGCGCGGGATTCAGCCCCAGGGTGCGCGCTTCGGCATCGCCCAGCGAGAGCACATTCAGCCGCCAGCGCACGCCGATCATGAAGAGTAGCCCTGCCAGCGTCACCAGCGCCAGCGCTGGAATGTCGCGGCGGGTCACGGCGGCCAGGCTGCCCAGCAGCCAGTAAGTGATCGCGGGCAGGCTATCCAACGGATCGGCCACGTACTTCAACAGGGAGGTCAATGAGTTGAAGAACGAACCGATCAGGATGCCCACCAGGGCCAGCACGATCAGCGGCGCGCTGTAGTACAGCCGGCTGACGAAGAAGGCCGCCAGCACCGCCACCAGGCCGAAGGCAAATGCCGACACGCGCACCACAAAAGGATCGGCATTGATCAGCAACATAAGGGCTGCGCCAAATCCTGCGCCGGAGGTCACGCCCAGGATGTTGGTGTCTACCAGGGGATTGCGAAAGATACCCTGGAACGCAGCGCCGGTCACTCCCAGGCTGGCCCCCACCAGCAGCGCGGCTGCGATACGCGGTAGACGGATGCGCGTCACCAGATTGTACTCGACAGTGGGGGCGAAATCCGCCTGTCGGCTATGCAGAGCGTAATCGCTCAATGCCTGTACAACCTGGTCAGGCGGAATTTCGTACCGTCCGATGCCGATCGCATAAATGGCCAGCGGCAAAGGCAGAGCCAGCAACAGCCAGTAGAACAGGCGCTGCCGGCTCTCACGCTGCCGCAACACAGGCACCCACCGTATCGTCAGAATACGCTGCATCACCTGCACAATGCCTGTGCCTCTTCCGCGGGCATGGCATACTCATAGAACCGATGGTAGAAAGATTGTACCTGTGCTGCGCAGTCAAGATTTTGATCCGGATGAAGCTTCTGGGCCATCCAGATGATGCCCAGGAGGGAGTCCGGCACTGGCGTGTCCCACGGCGAAATGAACTGCGGCAACTGATACACACGCCCTTCTTGCACTGCCCGCACGATCTGCCATTCTTCGGACGCGGTGATGGCCTCAACCGTTGCGCCGCCGTAGGTAGGCACGAAGATCACATCCGGGTCCCACAGCGCTACCTGTTCCAGGTTGACGTCGTTCCAGTAGCCGGTCAGTTCCTGGCTGACCGACACGCCCCCTGCCAGCTCAATCATGGCCGTCTGATACATGTCGCGGCTGACGGTGCGCAGCGGAGTCGTCCCAGAGAAGTACACGCGGGGCCGTATCGGCTGGGCGGCTGTCTGCGCGCCGATTCGTGTCACCGTCTCGTCGTAGAGATTGTTGAACTCTGCCGCCCGATTGGCTGCGTCTGGCCCCAGGATTGCGCCGGTTAACGTCATGGCTTCCTTCAGGCGTTCCGGTGTTTCGCCTTCAAAGCGGATCACAGGAATGCCCAGTTCCTCGACGGTCGAAATCCACTGAGTCCGCGCGCTGGCGAAAACGACATCGGGTCGCAAGGCTGCCAACTCTTCAACGTTGATCTCCTGCTGGCCGATCACCGACATGGCTGTAAAGCGCTGATCAAAGCCCGGATCAATGCGGCGCATGGCGTCCTTTGCAGCCGGTCCGCCCATGCCTACATACCCCGCCGCAACGATGCGATCGCGGGCACCGACAACGTAGGTGTAGTATGTAGCCACACCGTAGCCTGCCACGATTCGCCGTACAGGTTGCGGGATACGCACCGTCACTCCGCCCTGATCAACCACCTCGACCACTTCCGGCAATAGCTCGCGCTCGATGGCGATCTGCTGGCCGTCCGCCGAAACGACGAAACGCAGAAACCCGGCCTTAAGCGGCGTGTCGGGCGCAATGGAGTCGCCACAATGCTGGCTAGCTAGGTAACGCGCGGCCAGCCCTGGCAGGGGCATATAGACCCGGCTGATTGTCCTGCACTCGAAATCAATGGGCAGCTCTGCCTGTGTCTCCTCGACGAAGACCACATCAGCGCCAGGAAGCAGCGCGGTCAGTTCATCCGCGCTGCTGAAGCTGACTACCGAGTAGGCGAACTCAGGTTGCTGGGCGGCATAGGCGGCAGCCCATTCCTCCACAATGGCCTGAGCCGAAGCTACTGTCAGGATGGCAATTTCTGCGGTCTGAGTTGCCGCCTGTGCTGGCAAGGGAATGCTTCCCAGTACGATGAGCATCGCCATCGCGATCCCCAGGAAGCGAGTTAATGGGTGTATTGGCGTCATCGCGTTATTTTCCCTCAGCCCTCAATCACAATACAGGGATCAAGCGCAACCAGCCCTGGCGAGTTTCATTCGCCTCGGCCAAGGCGCGACTTGACCCCATGACCACGACCGACCCCGCGCCGTTCAGGGCAGTGAGCACGTCGGCAAAGCGGCGGAAATCATCCGCCGTCGTGCTCAGCACCTCCTCGCGCAGACGTTGCAGATCGTCGTCGGTGTCGCCGGCCAGATGCCATTGCAGCGAAGTGTACCCTTTGGCGTCTGGCAGCAGGTAGGCGTCAATGGCGCTGATGGTGCCGATGATGGCCTTGGTCAGTTCTTCCGGCGACAGCGTCAGGTCGCGCAGAAACTGCGCTGCCTGATCGTAGGTCTGCAGCGTCTGCAACAGGTTTGGATCGCGGTAGGAGAGGAAAGTCAGCACGCCAGAGCGCCGGTCGAAGGTGCAGAAACCGCCATATGCCCCGCCGTGCATGCGCACCCGCTCCCACAACCAGGTGGTGCTTAAGTAGCGCGTGATGACGAGGGCCGAACCGTGTAGCGTGTAGCCCAGCCTGTAGAGGTTGCCACCCTTGCCGACGTAGTTCACCTGCGCCGGTATCACCAGCCCTTCGTCTTGTTGCGGAAACTCAGGCCGCCAGACCTGCTGAGTCACCGGCGCGGCGGGTAACTCTCCCAGGAAAGCGGCGACCTGTGGCTCGACTGCCGCCCAGTTCGTCGCGTTGAGTGTGGCGTTGACCAGCATAGCATCGCGGTTGATCAACAGGCGGCGCATTGTCTCCAGCGTTTCGAGCACAGCGGACCAGTCGCGATCGATGCGCCCGATCAGGTCGCGCAGGAAGAACAGGTGACTCACTCCGCCCATTTGCTCCGCTGCCCACTCAGCCTCGCTGAAACGAGCGGACAGCCGTTGTTGTACTACTGCGTGCCCGGAAGGCACCAGCGTGGCTTCTTCTCCCGCTTTTTCCTCCAGCACAAGTTGCCGGAAGCGTTCGCGGTTGTCCAGCCGCACGGTGAGCAGCACATCGCGCAGAATGGCCAGCAGGTCCGGGACCTGGGCTACAGTCGCTTTACCGCGCAGGAACTGCCAGGTTACCGCCTGAGTGCCCTGACGCGGATGCAAGGCAAGGCCGTCGGGGCGAATGCCGCCCGTCTTACGCCCGATGCGGCGGGCGAGGCGGACATAGTCTTCGGTCTCGGTGCCCATCTCCAGCAACGCCCGCCCGAAGAGAGACACGTAGGGCAGCAGTTCCTGAGGGAGGGCGCGCAGGTTGAAGCCCAGGTCGAAATAGAAGATGCCGTTGGTGAACAGATCGTGGAACAGCACTGGCGTGCTAGCCTGCTGCCCGACAGCGATGGGAATGCGCTTGTTCTGGCGATCCAGATCGTTGAGCGTCAAGTGTGGGATGGTCGCCAGGGCTTCGGGCGAATCGGGCGTCTGTTGCAGGCGGTGCAGCGCGAGTGTCTCCTCGATAATGCGCTGCAGGGCCACATCGTCCATGCTGGCGCGGATGGCGGCCAGGCGCGCGCGTTCTGCTTCTTCGCGCTCGCGCGCCAGCGTCGGATCGGGTTGCAGCACAACAGTGGTACGGTGTGGGTTTTCCAGCAACATCGCGCGGATCAGGTTTTCGAACATGCGTGGCTCGTTGGTCAGGCGAGCTTTGATCTGCTGCAAGGGGGCTTCGAAAGCCAGGATTTCCAGCGGATCGCCGCCGTAAAGCCAGGACTGCATGACCCGCCAGCCAAGCATCAGGCCGCGCGGCAACCGTCCAGTGTTGTTCTCGCGCAGGGCGAATTCGACCGTGTTGAGCGACGCCTCGATCATCTCGCGGTCAATGCCGTTGGTGGCCAGGTTGCCCAGGGTCTGAAGCACCAGTGCTTCGATCTGATCGGCGTTGGTCGGATCGGCCCCGCGCAGGCCGGTTGAGAAAGTGCTCTGACACAGGTCGAGCGCCAGGCCAACGCCGGCCAGGTCTTCGCCCAGGCCAGAGTCGATCAGCGCTTTGCGCAGAGGGGACGCAGGCGTGCCGATGAGAATATGGTTGAGGATGGTCAACAGCAACAGCGTTTCGGAGTCTTTGGCCTCTGTCAGCGCCCAGTTGACCGTCACCTGGCCCTGGGGACGCTCGTCTTCGGGCTGTTCGTTGGTGGCAAAGCGATGCATGAACCGGCGCGGCGCGTCGAAGCGCGGCTGATGCAGATTTGGACGTGGCACGGCGATCGGCTCGAAGTCCTTCAGATAGTCATTGATCAGCCGCAGGCGTTCTTCGGGCGGATCGTCTCCGTAGAAGAAGATACGCGCATTGGAAGGGTGATAGTAGGTGGCATGGTAGGCGCGGAACTGCTCGTAGGTCAGGGCGGGGATCGCTTCCGGGTTGCCGCCGGAATCTTCATGATACATCGTATCCGGGAACAGTGACGCCTTGACGTACTGCTCCAGCAGATCGTCGGGGTCGGAGTAAGCCCCTTTCATCTCGTTGAAGACCACGCCCTTATAGGTCAGGGGTGCGTTGGGGTCTGTCAATTCGTAGTGCCAGCCTTCCTGCAGCAGCGTGTGGGGGGTGAGGCGCGGATAGAACACGGCATCCAGGTACACATCTACCAGGTTGTAGAAGTCCTGTAGGTTCTGGCTGGCTACCGGATACATTGTCTTGTCCGGGAAGGTCATGGCGTTGACGAAGGTCTGCAGGGAACCTTTGAGCAACTCCACAAACGGCTCTTTTACCGGGTATTTGCGCGATCCGCACAGCACCGAGTGCTCGATGATGTGGGGCAGGCCGGTTGAGTCTGGCGTGGGGGTAAAGAAGGTGATGCCAAATACCTTGTTCTCGTCGTCGTTCTCCATGGAAAGCAACTCGGCCCCCGTGCGCACATGGCGGAAGAGCCGCGCCGTCATGTGCAGTTCCGGGATCGAGCGCTCGCGCACCAACACAAATCCGTGAATTTCGGGCATGGCAACCTCTATTCTTGTCCGTCAATGCCGACCAGCGAGATTGTACCACCACTGACCGCTGAGTTGGTACGGGGGAATTGCCAGCGTCGCCTTGCGTGCCACCATTGACAAAGGGGGGGGCGTCCGCTACAATTCCGGTCACTCTGGCCGGACGCGGGGACTTGACCCTTGAGACGGGTTGGAGGGCATGGTAGAATCAATTTACCATGCCGACGTAGCTCAACCGGCAGAGCAAGCGCCTTGTAAGCGTTAGGTTATGGGTTCAAGTCCCATCGTCGGCTCTGTGGCGCTGAGCCATCTTAACAAACGGGTCGGTGTCCCGAGCGGCAAAGGGGGCGGACTGTAAATCCGCTGGCGGAATGCCTTCGCAGGTTCGAGTCCTGCCCGGCCCACCTGACAAGCCTGGCAGCTTGTACGCGCCTACGTAGCTCAGTCGGCAGAGCGCGCCCTTGGTAAGGGCGAGGTCATGGGTTCAAATCCCATCGTAGGCTTAGGAATGCAACCGACCGATCGTAGTCACGGAGCCTGCCCCTGGTGGGGGTGCATCTGGAGGAATTGAATTAGCAATGTCCAAAGGCAAATTTGAGCGCAAGAAGCCCCATGTGAATGTGGGGACGATCGGCCACATTGACCATGGCAAGAC
>CAKZOB010000030.1 GCA_937135955.1 uncultured Anaerolineales bacterium
GGTGGGCGTCGCCGTTGGTGTGTCGGTCGGTGCCGCTGTCGGCGTGTCGGTGGGCGTCGCCGTTGGCGTATCAGTCGGCGTGCTGGTTGGCGTGTCGGTGGGCGTCGCCGTTGGCGTATCAGTCGGCGTGCTGGTCGGCGTGTCGGTGGGCGTCGCCGTTGGCGTATCAGTCGGCGTGCTGGTTGGCGTGTCGGTGGGCGTCACCGGCAGGCAGTTGGCCGTCACGCTGAGCGTGGCGATCTCGAAGATGGCCGACTCATAGGTGATGGTCATGGTCGCGTCGCCCGCATAGGGGCCATAGGTCAGGAATTGCCCCGTGTTGATGGTGAACGTGCCGTTACCGCCCGGCCCGCCCGGCTCGGTGACCTGCCAGGTACCCGTCACCTCGCTGGTGCCGCTGAAGTAGCCGATCACAAAGGTGGCCGTGTTGTCGTTGTTGCACTGCACCCCCAGGCTCAACACGGCGTCCGCGCGCGGGGTGTTGGTCGGTGTGCGCGTGGCGGTTGGGGTGCTCGTCGGCGAAGGCGTGCGGGTGAAGGTAGGCGTGCGCGTGGCTGTCGGCGTTGGCGACGGCCCTGGGGACGGCGTATATGTCGGCGTGCGGGTGAAGGTAGGCGTGCGGGTGAAGGTAGGCGTGCGCGTTGCCGTTGGCGTCGGCGATGGCCCTGGCGAAGGCGTATAGGTGGGCGTTCGCGTGGCTGTCGGCGTGCGCGTGAACGTCGGCGTGAAGGTAGGCGTCGCAGTCGGCAGCGGGATGCATGTGCCCGTTGCGCTCAGAGTCACTGTCTGCGACGACGTGTTGTACTGGATGGTAATGGTGGCGTTGCCAGCGAACGTGCCGATCACGGCGCTCTGGCTCGCGTTGACGGTCAGCGTGCCTGTCGTAGTCTGCGCCGTATCAGGTTCAAAGACCGAATAGGACAGGTTGGCCGCTCCGCCGCCGATGTTAACCACGCTGAAGGTCGCCGTCAGATCGGGGTTGCATAGGATGAACAGTTGCAAGAGCGGATCGTTCGGAGAGGCCAGTTGTGGCCCCTGCATGGCTGGCAAGGCCTGTATGGCCAGTTGCTGTTGGGGTGGAGTCTCGGTGGGGGTGGCAGGTTCCGGCGTGTCCGACGGCTGCGCGGGCTGCTCCTGGTCATCGGCAGGGGGCTGCACGGGCGTTTCGGCGACCTCCTGCGTTATTTCCACCGACTCAGGGGTTGACTCTGCGGCAGGCTCTTCAAGGGCTTCCGCTGGTGTCGGCGACTCAAGCGGCGAGCCGTTCACCGGGCAGCCGCCGCTGTCGGCAGGGCCTGCTTCGGCAGGGCAGGCGTCTTCTACATCGAGGATACCGTCCCCGTCGCTGTCCGCCTGTGACGGCCCAGCGCTGGGCGTCGGCTGATTGCTGGCCGTGCCGTAGAGTCCTACGTCGTCGCCCAGCACCAACACTGCCAGCACCAGGGCCAGCAGCGCCACACCGGCGAACGTCCATTCACGTCGTGTCAGTCTCTTTGTTGGTACCATGATCACTCCCCTGCCTGGATAATGGCGACCGAATCGTCGGTCTGGCGATGCCCCTGAGCTTCAGCCAGAGGTTGAGGGAAAGCGGATAAAACAATTGCCATTCTTTAGTCGTGTGCCTTTGTCTTTTCGGGTCGCGGATGCAGGATCGGGCATACTCCTCTGGCTACTCCTCATCGCCAGCGAGAGCAACGCCTTTTTATCCTTCAGCAAGACAGGCGTGACTGGAAATGTAGACGCACGAGTAGTCAAAGTTGCGTAAGAGCCTTCTACATTGTAGCATTTATATTCGCAACTGTCTACTATTCGAAAGATTTTTTACAACTTTTTCATGAATAAGCTGCGCTCAGGCAGGGTGCGAGCAAAGGTTGATAGCGACTTTGCCCCGCCCGCGCCGCGGGGCATATCCCTCGTGTGGACGTGTCCCTTCTGCCGCGCGGCAGAAGGGGCTGGGGGTGAGGGGCGAAGAGCGCATAACACGCTCTGGCTGTTTCCCGTCACCGTTCCTATAATCCACAACAGACTCTTCAACAGACTCTTCGCACGCGGCCTCGTCCGTCGCTCGTGTGGAGGCGATTTCGCCATGTCCGAGCCGCTCTATCTGCGCGATCAGCGCCCCATCAACGGGGCATTCAAGGGCCGGGGGCGTAATTATCTGGCGTTGCTCGTCTGCCCGCGTGACGGGGCGCGGCTGAACCTCTGTGAGGCGGGCGTCTGCTGTGCGGAAGATGCGACGCACACCTACCCTTTCGAAGATGGCGTCCTACGCCTGCTGACGCCTGACCGCCGCGCGGCGCTCGACACCAAAGCCGCCGCCTACGAAGAAGCGTGCGCCGCCGCGGGCTGGTCTGTGCCGGACGAAGCGCAGTTCAAGGCCCTGCCGCAGACCGGTCTGCCCGGCTACCCCGACGATTACTGGGCGCAACGGGCAGAGAGCACCGCCCTGTTGTGGCGCTTTCTGGAGGCGATCCGGCTGCAGCAGGGGGGATTGCCTGTCGGGCCGATGGGCGAGGCGGCAGTGATCGGAGCGGGCATGGGCTGGCTGGCCTATGGGCTGGACGTGGCGGGTTATACCACCGTTGCCCTGGACTGGCGCGCTGGCTCGCGCTACGGCTTGGGCGTGTACCCCATCGCGCGCTACCTGCGCGTACAGGCCGACCCACAACAGCTTCCCCTGGCCCGCGCCGCTTTCGACTGGTTGATCTTCCAGAACGGCCTGTCGGCCCTGGGCGACGAATCCGCCCAGGCATCTGCCTTCGCCGCCGCGCTGGGAGCGCTGCGCCCCGGTGGATGGGTGGCCGTGCTGGACGCCATGCCCCCCTCGGAAGGAGCGGATGCCGTGCGCGCCCTGTTCCGGGCGCACCATCTGGAAGCGATCGAGACGCCGCATCGTCGTTCCTGGCGCAGCGCGATGCTCGACCTGCGCGACCGCCTGACCAGGCAGGGTGCGGAAGCGCCGTCCGTCCTGGTGGCCCGCAAACGGAGCTGAACGGGGTCTGCCCGCTGACCACTTCTCGCACCGATCTGCGTACAATCTCTTGGGCTAGCATGGGGCCTGGGCCTACCCTGACCTTGACAAAAGCCCGCGCCTGTTTCACACTTGCGTTTGCGTTCCCCGGCAGAGGATGACAGCGCCCCCCCTGCCTTCTGGCGTTGCTTTCCGCCCCATGCGAACTGAGGAGTCATAAGATCATGTTAGAGGGAACCCTGGTCGATCTGGTCCCGTTCGAGGACGACTTCGCCATCTACCTGGAAACGTGGATGAACGAAGAAGCGTGGTTCCGCGCACATGTGTGGGAGCGCCGCGAGCCGCACACCGAGGACGATGTCAAGAAATACATCGAGAACATGGAGAAGAACGAGCGCGGCGGGCTGATTGGTTTCCAGGCCAAGAACGGCGATCCCATCGGCGCGCTGATTTTCGATCACGAATGGACACGCGTGCGCAAGGCCGAAGTCCGCGTCGTGGTTGGCGATTCCCGTTACGAGGGCGCCGACGAAGCGCTCGACGGTCTGCTGATGCTGGTGCGCTACTGCTTTGAGACGCGCAACCTGCACCGGTTGGACGCTGTCGCCCTCCCCTTCCACGAAACCTGGATCGAGCACCTGCGCCGCGCCGGCTTCGTGCACGAAGGCACGCTGCGCCAGCACATCCGCTGGGACGGCGACTACGTAGACCTGGAGATGTTCGGCCTGCTGCAGAGCGAGTGGCCAGGCTATGTGCAGAAGGTGGCCGAGCTGTCGTTGCAGCCCAGCGACATCGAGCCGAAACCCAAGCCGGAGAAAAAAGAGCAGAAAGAAGCGCAGCCGTCGTAACCGCACCGGAGAGGACGGAGAACATGTTATCGGGCTTGCTGGTAGACCTGGTGCCCTTCACCCGCGAATGGTACCAGGAGAAAATGCACGCCTATTGGAACAACGAGTCGCGGCTGTGGGCGACGATGGGCGAGTGTATGCCGATCTCGCGGGCATCTATCGCCCGTATCATCGAGGAGCGCGCTCAGGGCCGCGCGCGGGGCTACAGCGGCGTGCACTTCATGATCCGCACCAAAGACGGTGTGACCATCGGCAACATCGGGCTGAACTGGGTGGACTATCACTCTCGCTGCGGCTATTTGGGCGCGTGGATCGGCGAGGAGGGCTACTGGGGCGGCGGCTACGGCACCGACGCACTGCTACTGGTCGTCGAGTACGCTTTCGACTGGCTGGACTTGCGCCGCCTGGCGCTAGGCACGATGGCGCTCAATGTCCGCGCTCAGCGCAACGTCGAGAAGTGCGGCTTCCGCCTGGAAGGACGCGAGCGCCAGGCCACTTTGGTCAACGGGGAATGGCTGGACGCCCTTACTTACGGCATGTTGCGCGGGGAGTGGCCGGGCCGCGAAACGCTGATCGAGCGGCTGGGACTGCGCGAGAAAGCCGCTCAGCGCTACGCCATCCAGGAGGAGTGAGTATGCTCTGTGGAGTGCTGGTAGACCTGGTTCCGGTCAGCCGTCAGGCGCGCGAACTGGATCACAAATGGACGAACAACGAGTCCAGTTTTTGGGCCAGTGGCGGTGAATGGCGCTTCGTCACCCGCGCGCAGATTGCCGCCCGCCAGGCGCGTTGGGCCGAAGAGCGGAGCCGGGGCGACCTGAGTGTGGGCTTCGAGATCCGTACCAAAGACGGGCAGCCCATTGGCTGGATGGGCATCAACTGGCTTAACCCCACCCATCGGCTGGCCATGCTGGGCGCGAAGATCGGCGAGCCGCAGTACTGGGGCGGCGGCTACGGCACCGACGCCCTGTTGCTGATCGTCGAGTACGCCTTCGACTGGCTGGATGTGCGCAAGGTGTGGCTGGCGACGAGCACTATGAACGCCCGCGTCATCCGGCAGATGGAAAAGGTTGGCTTCACGCTGGAAGGACGGCAGCGCCAGGCCACCCTGGCCGAGGGCGTGTGGCACGACTGGCTGGCTTACGGCATGCTGCGCGAGGAGTGGCCGGGCCGCGAAACGCTGGTCGAGCGGCTGGGGCTGCGCGAAAAAGCGGTTCGGCGAGGGTAACTCGATGCTTCTCGAAGGAATCCTGGTTGACCTGGTGCCCTACGGCAAACGTTTCACCGAGCAGGAGCACCGCTGGCGCAACAACGAATCCGCGTTCTGGGCGCGCGTCGGCGATCGCCTGCCGCTCTCGCGGGCAAGCCTGGAGCGCTGGCGGCAGGAGCACGCCGAACATGCCGCCCAACGAGGCAGGCGGGAAATCTGGTTCGGCATTCAGACCAAAGACGGCACGCCCATCGGCGACATCGCCCTGAATCGCTTCTGGCCGCATCATCGCGTCGCCATGCTGGGTGCGGCCATTGGCGAGCCAGAGTACTGGGGCGGCGGCTATGGCACCGACGCGCTGTTGCTGGTGGTAGACTACGCCTTCGACTGGCTCGACCTGCGCCGGCTGTGGTTGCAAACGATGGGCAGCAATGCCCGCGTCGTCCGGCAGATGGAAAAGGTCGGCTTCACCCTGGAAGCGCGGCTGCGTCAGGCGACCTACGCCGACGGCGTCTGGCAGGATTTGCTCTGCTACGGCCTGTTGCGCGAGGAATGGCCGGGCCGGGCGGCCCTGGTCGAGCGGTTGGGGCTGCGCCCCAGGGGATGAGTCATGCTCTACGGTACGCTGGTTGATCTGGTGCCCTATGGGGCGCGCTTCATGGCCCGCGATCACGACTGGTGGAACAGCGAAGCCAGCTTCTGGGGCAGCATGGGCGACCTTCAGCCGATGACGCGCGCGCAGGTAGAACGTGTTCACGAAGAATGGCGCCCGCATACCGGGCCGCGCACCGGCGTGGCGTTCGGCGTGCAGACGAAAGACGGCACGCCGTTGGGCTATTTCGGTATCAACTGGTTGTCCTATCAGCATCGCGTGGCAGAATTGGGCGCAGTGCTCGGCGAACGTGACTATTGGGGCGGCGGCTACGGCACGGATGCCTTGCTGTTGCTCGTAGACTACGCCTTCGAGACGCTCGATATGCGCAAAGTGTGGTTGACCACCATCAGCAGCAACGTCCGCGTCGTGCGGCAGATGGAAAAGGTTGGCTTTGTGCTGGAAGCGCGGCAACGCCGGGCAACCGTGGCCAATGGCGCGCTCTATGACGCGCTGATCTTCGGTCGGCTGCGCGATGGCTGGCCCGGCTACGCGGCAATGGTTGCTGCGCTGGGGTTGCACCCGCGCTGACACAGCAGTGATCTCAGGTAAAGACTTGAAGGAACGGATTGCCTGGCCCCGCCTTACCTCGCCCCCGCCCAGCGCTAGCGCGCCCGGTCTGCCCTTCCGCATGCATGGAGAAGGGAAAAGACCGGGCGTAGCGAGGCCAGGGGGTGAGATAGAGGGGCAGATCGCCCAAGCCCCCTCTGAAAACAGGGGATACGCAGCCGATAGCTGGCTGACAGTGCTCAGCGTGAGCTGGCGCTCGGCAGAGTGGCTGCGCGATCTGTTCGCTAACATGCTGGCCCTGGCCGATCAGCCGGACGGCCTGCGTCTGCTGGTGGCCGACAACACCAACGGGGCCGATACCGCTCTGCAAAGCCTGGATTTCCCGCATCTGGAGATCGTGCCGGTGGATGTGGGTGGGCAGATCATGTCCATGGCGCATGCGCACGGCCTCAACACCCTGTGGGAGCGGGTAGAAACGCCCTTTGCGCTGATCGTTGACCCCGACGTGGCCCTCCTGCAGCCGGCCTGGGACAGCGCCCTGCGCCAGAGTTTCGCCGTGCAGGATGTCGTCGCCATCGGCGCGCCCTATCCGGCCTGGAAAACGGGTAAGTATCACGACTTCCCCAGCCCCATCTTCGCCTGCTGGCGGAGTGACGCCCTGCGTGCGCTCGCCCCCGACTGGCGACCCTATGGGCGCACGACCCATCGCCGCCTGCTCGACTTCGCGCTCCGACAGACCTTCTGGCTGCCGCGCATTTTCGACCGTTTCATCCTGCGCCTGCCGCGCCGAGAGCGTCGCGTCACCCGCCTGGTCGAGCGGTTGGTGGGCGTGGTGAGCAAAGACACGGGCTGGCAAATCGCGCAGCGGGCGCGTCAACGGGGCTGGCGGGCGGCGCTCTTCGACGTAGTGCGCGATCCGCAGACGCTGGACGGGGTAACAGCGGAGACACTCCCCCACTATCGTCGCCTGGCCGGGGAATTCGAGCTATACGCCTGGCAGAAGCGCCCCTTCCTCACGCACCGCAACCCGACCCTCACCCGTCTCGACTTCAACCTGTGGACAAATCGGAATGTTCTCATCTACCAGAACCGCGACGATCAGGCAGCCAAGACCGCCCTGTGGCGCGAGCTGGTTGCTGCAGTACGCCCCGCCCCGCCCCATGGTCGGGTGTAATGCGCATTGTTCCGCTCGCCCCCATACCTTTGGCCGACTTGCCCTGCGCTGCACATGCCTGTAAGCTAAAAAACAGAGACGCCATAAGTATTTAGGCGCAGCAGTATGTTGCCTTCGCCCTACAGGGTTCGTGTATTTGGTGAGGAACAGACCATGAAGACAAGACTTCTCGTGTTGCTGCTCGTCGTGACGTTGCTGGCAGCAGGCCAGACAGTCAGCGCGTCCACCACTCGCCCGACCATCGTCACTTTCGATTCGTCGTTGAAGACGATCACCCTGGCCGAGGCCGAAGCGGGCGAAGCCACTACCACTCTCACCTGGCACACGGTCGGGCTGACGGAGGAATACCGCCTGGCTTTGCATACCTATGTGCTGGACGACTGGGAACTGGTCTTCCCCGACGACACCACTCCCCTGGAGGCCAGCGGCGCGCGCGTGGTGACCATCCGCCATCCGCTCAACTTTGGCCCGCCGACCTTCTTGCTCTCTATCGTCCGCTCCGATTCCAATCAGATCGTGGATCAGCGTATCGTCGTCATCCCTTACGACACAGCAGCCCTGACCGAGCCTCCTGCCGTGGCGGACTTCAGCACCGAAGTCGAGGAGATTGACGCGGCGACACTGACTAGCGGCGAAGCGCGGGTGATGGTGGCCTGGGAAGTGCTCAACCGCGTGCCCACGGCCAATCTGGTCTTCGATCAGGTCTTCTCCGATGGCACGAGCACCTCTGTCGAACTGCCGCGCCTGTACCTGTGGATTCCGTCGAAGGGCGAAGGGCCAGTCGCGCCCGTCTACCGCGCTGGCGAGGAAAGCGTGGTGCTGCGCCTGCGCGTGGTGGACGTGGTGGCGGGCACGGTCTACGCCGAAGAGACGCTCGAATTGCCCATCAGCGGGGCGCTGCCCGCTGCCGAAACCGAGGCCGAAGCGCCGGAACGGGCCGAGCCTGCACCACAGCCTCAGCCGGAACCGGCACAGCCCACTGGTGGGGTGGTGAGCTTCACCGCCACCCCCCAGGTGGTTGATCCGGGTGGTGCGGTGACTCTGGCATGGGATGTCAGCGGGGCGCGGGGCGTGCGCATCGAGGCTGCCGTGCCGCAGATGACCGCCGTGCAGACCGTGGTAGACGCGCAGGCTCCGCAGGGGTCAGCAGTGGTGACTGTGCCATCCTACGCCGCTTATAGTGTCACCTACACCCTGCGCACGCTCGATGGGGCAGCGGCAGCTACCGCCGTGGTGCAGGTGCGCTGCCCGTTCACCTTCTTCTTCGGCCAGGGCGATGGCTGTCCTACCGGCCCGGCGGCCAATGTGGGTGCGTCTTACCAGGCATTCGAACGCGGACACATGATCTGGCGCTCCGATACCAACGAAATCTACGTGCATTTCAGCGATGGTTCAGCGTCCATCTTCCTGGAGCAGGACTACGCCAACCTGCCGGAAGCGGTGCTGAGCGAAGCGCCGCCGCTCGACCGCCAGGCTCCGAATAGCGGTTTCGGCAAGGTGTGGGCCAACGCGCCGGGCGTGCGCGAAAAACTGGGTTGGGCGCTGGATGATGAGCAGGGCTACACGGCCCGTGTGCAGCGCGTCGCGCCGACGCGCGTGCCGCGCCCACAGTTCGCGCTGTACATCACCCTGCCGGGGGGCGAGGTAGTCGGCTCCGGCTACGGAGCGTGGCGCATCGTCGGCTGAGGCGGATTGTCATAGCAGGGCACGGGTCAGCGGGGAGCCTGGGCAGGTGCCCCGCCCAAAGAGGGGGGTAGCTGCACCACCCGGTCGAGCGCCTCTTCGATAGCCTCGATGGTGGGCGGCTTGACGATGTAGGCGTTCGCTCCTGCGCGCAACGCCGCGTGGATCATTTCCTGAGAATCATTGGCCGAGACGACGATCACCGGCACGTTGGCGGTGATCGGATCGCGCCGCAAGAAACGTAGCACTTCCAGGCCGTTGAGACCGGGCATGTTGATGTCCATGAGGATCACGTCGGGGATGACCTGACTGAGTTGCTGCAGGGCCATACGCGGGCCATAGGCAATGGCAACAGTATGTCCCAGCACGCCGATCTGCGCCGCCAGGCTCTGCGCCATCTGACGATCGTCCTCAACAATCAACACGTTGTACAGCATGTCCCATCCTTACTCAGGTGTCACCGGAGCTGTGTGCTGCTGTCCACCCCTGTCTTTTCATTGTAGAACTACCCTCCCTTCCGCGCAAAGGGTGCGGGCAGCGCATTCCTGAATAAAGAGTGAATTTTTTCGGGCGCACGGGTCACCCGCCCGCGGCGACGCAAACGCCGCTGTTTCCCGCCCACACACATCCGGCTTTGCTCAGTCTGGCGCGACGGTCAACAGGTACAGATCGTAGTCCGTCGGGTCGAGGTAGACGATGCGCGTCCCGTCGGGCGAGACGCTCCACTCGCCGTTGGCGACGCGGATGGGCAACTGTGCCGCGTCGGTCAACCAGCGGTGCGCGCCGGTGAGCGCATCCGCCACACCAAGGGCGTGCACGTCCTGCGTCCCATCGAAGCTGAGGGTATAGAGCGTGCGCTCGTCGCGCCAGCGATACGCGCCGAAGAAAGATAACTGCCGCGGTGCCGAGCCGGGGCGGGTGCGCTGCACATACACCCCGCTCTGGGCCGGGTCGTCCTGAAACAGCAGGGTGAAGGCCACATATCGCCCGCCGGGCGCTACGCGCAGGCCGCGCAGATGGTGGTAACTGCCCAACAGTTGCGCCTCGCTGGGGGGATCATTCACGTTCAGGACGTGCAGTTGCGTTTCTGCGGTATAGGCGATGCGCCGGACGATCAACAGGTGCTCGTCGTCCAGCCACTGCGCGTGCCCGCCAGACAAGGTGTAGACCAGGCGGGGATTGCCGCCATCGAGATCGCTCACCCACACGCGCACCGGCGGTCCTGGTTGCCCCGGCTGGACCTCGCCGTAAAACACTTCCCACAGCAGCCGTGTTCCGCCCGGCGAGACGGTCGGCACAGCGCCCTGTGTGTTGACTTCCCACTGCCTTCCGTCGCTACGGCGCGTCAGGCGCACAGTGCCGTCGGGCAGGCGCTCGATCTCGATCGTCCCATCCGGTGACTCGTAAGGGGGCGGGGCCGGGCGCACATATTCGCGCGGCGATCCGTCGAGCGGCTGCCGAACGACCGCCGCGGACTGGCCCGGCGCGGAGTCGATCAGATAGACCGCGTTTGGATCGCCCGCCTGCCACCACGCGCCCACGTTCCAGCGGTCGCGGGCTACCAGGCTGCACGTCACCCGCACGTCGCCATCGAGCGGGTCCAGACGACGCGCCGGTGGGGTGACGGGGGGCGGGCGCTGCTCCACGCGCGGCGGCCAGAAGCGCAGGTAGCGGTTGAGCCAGTTGCCGCTGAAGGACACAGACGGCTGTGTTTCTAACGTCATCCAGCGGTGCGGCGCGTTCAGGTCTTGCTGAAAGCCCCCGTCGGCAGACATGAAGCTGCTGAGCATGTGCCAGGGCACGTCGAAGAAGGGCAGCGGGTTGTAGGCGGTCAGGTAATCCTGGCTGCGGATTTCCAGATGCAGGTGTGGACGCGAACGACACGACAGGTCGGGGTCGCCGCTGAGGCCGATCACCTGGCCGCGCCGCACCATGTCGCCGCGCACGAAGGGCGGTTGCTGTAGCAGGTGCCCGTACAGCGAGGCATAGCCTGTCCCAGGATGGATCAGCACCAGACTGTGCGGGAACGCGCCGAAACCCTCACCATCTACATAGGTGACGATCCCATCGGCGATGGCGTGTACCGGCGTGCCGCAGGGGGCTTCCAGGTCTATCCCGAAATGCAGCCCCTGCCCATGCTGATACCATTCCTCGCCGAAGTTGAACGCCTGCGTCGTGTTGCCGTAATGCTGTTCCAGCAGCCAGGTATTCGGGCCGGGCGGCGCGGTGAACGGCCACGAGAAAGGCAACCCGTCCGGCGGCAAAGGGGCATCCCGGGCAACCGATGGGCGCGGCAGGCCCATCAGGCCGATCAGCAGCCCCAGAGCGATCAAAGCAGGGGCGCGGTGCATGGTGTTGGAGGGTTCGAAGCCCGGAGTCTTGAGTTTGGAATGATCTCAGGCAATAGACGCCGTGCTATCATGCGCCCGCGACCTCGCTTCTTCAGATTCAGATTCCGGAGACCTTTTGAAAACCCCGCCCCCTGATCTCTCCTTCCTCGCTGCAGGAACACTCGTGCCAGAGAAAGCAAGTCCCCCCGCCCAGCTTGCGAGGGCGAGGGAATCGGGTGAGTGGGAATCAGGGGTTTAGGGATGAAGCAAAGCTGCCGGTTAGGGTCTGTCAGACAGCTCCTCAACTCAAAACCCCTGACCCCAGGTCGTGACGGCTCTGCCCGCTAAAGCGGGAAGCTTCCCAGGCTACGCACGCCGCAACCGGCCACGTTAGCGCCTGGCGGCCCCGTCCGGGCCGACTTGCCGCTGAAA
>CAKZOB010000031.1 GCA_937135955.1 uncultured Anaerolineales bacterium
GCGAGCCAACGAGCAGTTGTTGGTAGCGATCCGGCGCGAGTATGAGGCCAGCCGTCAGACCTATGGCAGCCCGCGCCTTCAGGCGGTGCTCAGGCGCCAGGGGCTGCGCGTAGGACGCACGCGGATAGCCCGTCTGATGCGTGCCGCAGGGGCTGGTGGCCAGAGGGCCGTGGCGGCAGCGCCCGCGCACGACCCCGCGCGCGCCGGGGGCGGCAGCAGCTCCGAACCTGCTGGCGCAGAACTTCAGCGCCAGCCGTCCCAACCAGATATGGCTGGCGGACATCACCTATATCGAAACGCAGGAGGGCTGGCTGTACCTGGCTCTGGTGCTGGACCTGTTCAGCCGCGCCATCGTCGGCTGGGCGATGGCCGACCACTTGCAGGCCCCGCTGGTGGAGGCCGCCTTGCAGATGGCCCTGGGCCGTCGGACTCCACCGGCACGCTGCTCCACCACTCCGACCAGGGTAGTCAGTACACCAGCACCCTGGTGCAGACCCTGCTGGCAGAGCAGCACATTCAGGTGAGCATGAACGGTGTGGGCAACTGCTATGACAATGCGCCGATGGAAAGTTTCATCGGCACCCTGAAAACGGAATGCGCCAGCGCACCCTTTGCCACCCGTGCCGAGGCGCGCCAAGCCATCTTCGAGTATCTCGAAGTCTGGTACAATCGCCAACGGCTGCATTCGTCCTTGGGCTATGTCAGCCCGGCCGCTTTCGAACAGCAGTATGCTGACGAAATCAATTCTGTCCGGTAAAACGGGGTAAGGTCATTCGAAGATTGCCGGGAATACCCGATGCCGTTCGTGAACACTGGGGTATTGCTCGATGTTTTCGATCCCCGCCAGGCGTCTTTCTTCGAGTTCAATCGCGTTGGTCATCGTTTGGTCCGCCTCTCACGGTTTCCAAAGGGCGCGTTGCCCCTCAAAAGACAATGGTGTGCCCCAGCCTGGAAAACGACCGCGGGCGACCGTTCAGCGTAACCTGCTCTGCCGCGGGGGCGAAGAGCGTCACCTCGCCGGCTGGTTCACCGGACGCCAGCACCGCTTCCCCTGAGAAGATCGCCTCAAACGGAGCGCCCGTGCCCAGGCCCTCGATCAACATCTGTCCATCGCCGGAGATATCTTCCAGGAAAGTCCCGCCGTAGATGAACAACTTTTCGAGCGCGTTGTCCGCGCCCCAGACGATCACGGCAACCCGTCCATCGAAGCGGTACGGGCCTATCTCGACGGGCGACTCAGGCTTCTCGAAAGCCAGCACCACGTCGAACACCCCCTGACTGCCATCATGAGGCTGCAAGCGCAATAGCACCCCCTCCGGCGTCCTATCTACCAGGGCGAACGCTGGACGCGCATCCCAGCCCCGGCGGTCGGTTGGATACAATACGCTGGCAAACAAGACCGATTCCGCAGGCGTTTCGGGACTCACGCGAACGTAAGGCAGTTCATCGTTGCCTGTGTTGATGGCGAAAGGCTGCGGGGCGGCGAACCCGATACCCAGCAGATAGTCCCCCTGGCTGCCGCCCCTGATCCACATGTCTTCGACAGTGGGCGGGGCCTCGAAATGAGCGACCCATTCCACCTGATGGGGATCGTCGGCCTCGATGCGGTCGAACATCACCAGGTAGTTGGGACGGATGAACAACGCATAGCGCGTGACATCGTTCAACCCCTTGATGTGCTTGTAGCGTCGGGTCGCATCCGCGGCCAGGAAATCGAAATGCGGCGAACTGGCGGTCGCCTCCAGGAAGCCATCGCTTCCGACAAAGTCCGTGGGATAGCGCCAGCTCCGGTCTGAGGGCGGCTCATATTGCCCCTGCCCATCTATCAGCAAGGTGTTGTGATAGGAAGTCTCCTGACGCTCGACTTCGGCATTCTCCAGCGCCAGCCATCCCCCTTGATAGACGTAAAAGGTGTTCGTGTCCTCGTGATCGTGCCCGATATTGAGCTGACAGTACGTCTCGCGACAGGGGGTCTCCCAGGGAAAGCGTTCCCGAACGAAGGTATCGAAGGCGAACCGCCCCCCATGCGCCCCCGCTTTGAGGCCAAAGACCAGATCATCCGCCCCCCAGCCAGTCCGCCAGATCACCGCGGACAGATCATCGGCCAGCAGGCGCAACAGTAAAGCAGAATTGTTAGGGATGCGCGCCCGGCGATCCTGCGCGAAATAGTT
This sequence comes from uncultured Anaerolineales bacterium, assembly GCA_937135955.1. Lineage (GTDB taxonomy): Bacteria > Chloroflexota > Anaerolineae > Aggregatilineales > Aggregatilineaceae > UBA2029. The sequence goes on from CAKZOB010000031.1 coordinate 2,172, forward strand.
GACCGCGAGCTGCTCGCCATCCTCCAGATACCCGATCTGCTCTTCCTGATAGGCGTGCCACTTCAGCGCAGCTTCCAGGTACTTAGCCTCTCCCGTCTGGCGGAAGCTCGCCAGCAAGCCCGTCGCTCCCCAGATGCCCTCGACGGTGGCCGTGCGCCCTTTCCAGGCCCGTACCGGATAGTCCCATCCCCCGTCCGGGCGTTGTAGCCCGATGACCGCGTCAGAGCACGCCCGCGCAATCTCGCTGAAACGCTCTTCTCCTGTCAGTTCGCACAGATACCAGTTGTCCAGAATCCAATAGCCCTGCGCCTGGATAAAGCACACGTCGTCTGCCCAGGGCAGCCAGGGTAAGGCGCTCTTCACAAACCGCCATACACGGTAGTTCAGGCGCAGCCCTGGGTCTGGGCCGAGCAACTTCTGATCCCGCCAGTGGGCGGCAACCAGATACTCATGAAGACGCAGGGGAACAACGAAGTCGGCTTCAAAGGGCATCTTCATGTCTCCTGACTATTGATCTCGTCGAAGCGGGCCGGATAGGCGTCTGGAGCCAGCGGTTTGAGGAAGAACCCCCGCAGCATCCCCGCCATCATCAGGGCGCGGCGCATCAGCGTATACAGGGCGCGGTGCACGCTGTGCTTGCGATACAGCGTTAAAGCGATCACAGTGAGCAGCGCCAGCACCCACAGCCCCAACCAGACCCACGCCTGAGTCAGCAGGGATAGCAGCAGGCACACGACACCAGCGGCGAGCGCCAGGGCGGGCAAGCAGCCAAAACCGCGCTCTCTCAGATAGTCCCAGAAGACGCCACTGCCCAGGTGATAGCGCAGGATTTGGCCTGGGCCGAGGTATAGCCTGCGCTTCCAGCGGGCGAACAATGTAGAAAGCGCTTCGTGCGGCTCGGTGTAGTGGCACACTGCCGGATAGTCCGTCTCCACGATGCGATAGCCCTGTCGCCGGATGCGCACGCAGAGTTCCGGCTCCTCGTCGGAGTAGAAGTGCGGGTTGAAAGGCCCCACTTCGTCGAGCACCGCGCGGCGATACAGGGCTGCGCCGCCGCCATGTGGCACATCTTTCACACGGATGTCACCAGCCGCCTGCTCCACAGCAAACGTCCTGTCGGGCGGGGTGTCCAGGGGACGGTCAATCACCGCGCCCGTCACCGCCGCGATGTCCGGCTGTTGCCGCAGGATATTCATGGCCTGGCCCAGCCATCCTGGGCACAGTTCCATATCCCCGTCCAGGAACAGCACCAGGTCGCCGGTTGTCTGCCTGAATCCCACATAGCGACCGGCAGCCGCGCTGAGTTGCTGATCCCCGCGCAGGCGAAGCGCGCGGATCGGGTAGCGGGCTGCTGTAGCAGCCGTCCCATCCTGCGAAGCCGAGTCCACCAGCACGACCTCGCGCGAAGCGAGACTGGCTGTCTCGCGCAGCACAGACTCAATCAGGCGGGAGACGTTCCACACCTGATTGCGCGTGATCAACACCACAGACAGATCAGGCATGGGCATTCCTCAACCGGTGCCGTATCGTTTGGTTCATGGGTCGGCCCCTTCTTCCCCAACCCTTTCTGAAGCCGACCAGGCGGCGCTCTGCGGGTTTACTCCCCTGGCGAGGCCGGTTCCACTTCGCCGTGTGTCGCTTGCCCTGGCCCTGATGACCGGGCGATAGTCGAAATGAACGCTGTTGTTGGGAACGCAGTTCAAGACAAGCCCGACGGGCTGAACGCTCAGGTGAGCCAACTGATCGAGGATCGCCGCGATGGTTTCCCGACGTACCCGCCCCAGCCGCAAAACCAGCAACACGCCTTCTACCAGCGAAGCGAGAACAGCCCCGTCGGCAGCGGCCAGAAAAGTCGGGCTGTCTATCAGGATCACGTCGTAGGCCTGCATGAGCGTGTCGCGCAACTCCACCATAGCCGCCGACCCCAGCAGAGCGAAGAAGTCAGATGTCCAGGGGCCACTGGGGATCACATGTAACCGCGCCTGCTTGGTCTCAAAGATTGCCTGTTCCAGCCCGATCTCGCCGGCCAGCAGGTCGCTGAGTCCGTCAGCATTAGGCACGCCGAAGAACTGGTGAAGCGCTGGCTTGCGTGCATCCGCATCAATCAGCACGGTTCTGTTGCCCAGCCGGGCCGCCGCCAGACCGAGATTGGCGGTCAGAGTAGACTTGCCGTCGCCCGGTGTCACACTGGTGACCATGAGCACCTGTCGCACTGGCCGCCGTTCCCGCATGGCCTCCGGCGGGAACAGATTCACGCTCAGCCGGTGAACAGCCTCCTGCTCTATCGAGTGCTCGTAGAACAGGCCGCTCTGTCGCCGTCTGGATGCCGGGACCTCGCCCAGAATGGGCAACCCGGTCACGGAGACCAGCTGTGACCTGGAATAGAGACGGGTATCGAGCGCTTCCAGCAAGAAAGCCAGCCCCAACCCGCCAACCAGGCCCAGCAAGGCAGCCAACCCCAAAATCAGGGGGCGCTGCGGCTGAGACGGAGTTTCTGGCGTGCGGGCGGCTTCGACTACGGAAATGGAGGGGGCCTGCAACTCCACCAGGGCGCGCACCCGCTCATATTGGGCCAGCAAGGTGGTATAGCGCCCTTCCCTGAGCGTCAACAGATCGCGCAGCACCTGAATCTGCTCGGCGTCCGGAAAGTCGGCGCTGAGGGCGGTTTCGTAATCCTGGCGCGTCTGTTCCAGTTCGACCTGGCTTTGGGACAGTTCCACGCTCAGCGTGTCGAGGCTCACCTTGCGCAATTCCTCGTAGCGCGCCTTCGCCTCGGAGATCAAAATCTCGCATAGCTTGTTAGCGGCGTCGCGGGCCAGCTCCGGATCACGATCTTCCACGCTGACTTGCAACAGCTCGGTGTTCGTGATCATCGTGACCGTCGCCTTGGGCGGCTCGGCCAGGTTGAGGGCGCGGGCCAGTTCGTCCAGCACAGGCTGGCTGGTGGCCAGGTTGGCGTACGTGTTCATCAGGCGCTCGGCATAGCGCACGTCGTACTGAAGATAGTCAGCAGAGCCGCTCACGGCGGTCAACATCCGCAGAGTGGCCGTTGCCCGGTAGACCGCCGGCAATTGTGTGCTGATCAACAAAGCCACGGCCAGCGCCACGGCCAGCGTCACGACGATTACCAGTCTGCGCCGTTTCAAAACCTGGAAATACGCTGACAGTTCCACCGCATCTCACCTCACATAGTGGCTTCATTAACTGGCGCTTGGGCGAGGCTGCGCTTTTGCTCCTGGGTTCTGCGCTGCCGTCTCGTCTTCTTCGGTCCCAGGTTCTCCTTGAAATCGTAAATGCCCTCCCGACAGGCCCAACGTCCATCGGCGTTGGGGCAGATCAATTCGTCTCCTGCTATCTCCAGGAGCGCGCCGCACTGCGGGCACTTGAACAGTGGGCCTTCCAGGGCCGCAGGGGGCGTCTCGCCAACCGCGACGTTCAGCGTGTAGACGCTCGGCGAATAGAGCGCAATCCGCCCGGTGGGTTGCATCAGCCGATCCAGTGCGACCAGTACGTCCAGCGGCACCAGCCGCTTGAGCAGATTCAGGCGGAAATACGATACAGCCAGGCAGCGCCGCGTTTCGAAGCCACACTCCCGCAGGCATTGCGCCATGTAGTCCGGATGGAAGTTGAAATAGAGCGGCCCGAATGACACCGGTTCGTGGTCGAACGGATTCCAGGTCTGGCGCTTCAGCAGGTAGCGCAATACCGCCTCGCCGTGCCGTTTGTTCGCGTATTCGAGCACGAACGGCGCACCGGGCACCAGCACGGCGCGGATCCGCCGCAGGGCTGCGCACACATCGGCCATATGGTGAATCACGCGCTCCATCACCGCCGCATCGCAGCTTCCATCGGCCAGGGGCAGATGATAGATATCAGCAGCCACGTAGACATAGCGGCCATCCCGTCCCAGGCGAGCCTGCGCGTCGTGCAGCATGGAGCGCGAATAGTCCAGGACGATGACCTGATCGTAGCCCTGCAGTTCACTGGTCATGCGCCCAAAACCTGCGCCCAGATGGGCCACTCGCCGCCCCCGCGACGGCAACAGTCGGCGCAAGGCGATACGCTCTGTGCAATCTTCATAGGCGCGGCAATCGTTGCCCCAAAAACGATCCCGATAGTCTGACCCTTCATAGTCACAGACTGGTGGCGCGTTTTCCATGATCTCCCCCTACCAGCGCTAACCGTGCGCAGGTACCGCTCAGGCGAAAAAGCGGTAAAGCGCGTCCCCAGCTTGCTCGGTGATGTGATCTGGCACGGTGGCGTCAGTGAAGAGGTCAGTGAGGCGCGGCAAGAGTGTGCGTGCCTGTTGCACATAGGGTGCAACATCCTTATGAACAGTGTATTCCAGAAAATGGATTGTCCGTTCCTCGCTGGCGAACTTGCGCTTGTACTGCAACAGCCCTGCCTGATCCCAGTCGCTCAGCCCGAAGTCGAAGCGTTGCAATCCCTGCGCCTTCGCGTGCTGAATGCCCGCCCAAACCAGCAGATCGTTGGGCCGACAGCTCAGGTTATCTGTGGCAGAGGCGTTGAATTTGTAGAACAGCGTGTCGCGCCAGCGCAGGAAGACAATTCCCGCCACGACCTGGCCCTGGTGCAGCGCCAGCAAGACCATGCCCTGCTGACGTTCCATGAAGTGATGCCAGATGCTCTCGAAGAAACGATAGGGCTGTGCGACCAGATGATACTTGTACTTGCGCACCCGCAGGTGCATTTCAAAGAACGCGCGCATCATGGCTTCGTCTTCGGCCACGACGATCTGCAAGTGGTGCTGCTCCGCTTTCTTGATGGCGCGCCTCGCCGCCCCATCCAGGCTCATCCACAGCGTCTCCAGGTCGGGGCGCAGGTCAAGGCCATGCCACTTCGCCCGCTTGAACTCCTGCAATCGGTTGTCGGCCAGGGGAATGGGATTGTGCAGACAGCGTAGGACGACCGGCACCCCTTCGGCCAGCAGCCGATCCAACAGCAGTCCCCATTGTTCTTCAGTCTGCACCAGCGGGTCGAGGTAGTCGCAAAACGGCAACGACACAATGCGTTCCCCGCGCAGATCGGAAATCCGACAGAATGGCAGGCCCGCCTGTGGGATGCCATCGGCATTCACCACGACGTGAGCCTGTATGTCAAACCCATAGGTATCGCTGAGGACTTGCATCCATGCCGGCGAGTGAAAGACGCTGCTGGGATAGTGCTGGATCAGCGCCTCCCACCGCGCATCGCTACGCGGGTTTATAGTGACGATGGACATACCCACTCCTTTTCGACAGCCCGCTGCCGTCCTGTATTGGCGCACCCCCACACTTACCTGTCACGCCGGAAGGTTTCAACGCCCCCACCTGCAAGCACCGCCGCGTATAGCTTCAAAAGTCGGCCACACGCCGTGCCAGCCCCTATCCGGCATGTCCCCCTCGCACGGGGAAGGAGAGCTATAAGCGTGCTCCCTTCCCCATGCTGTGTGGGGGAGAAGTCAAAACGCAGACCTTATGCCAGCGGCCCAGTCACGGTGACAGGTGATCTCCGCGAGGGCCTGGCTCCATCTCTGCTACGCTCGCTCCGATCAGCCGACCGCTTCCAGCCGGGCGTAGTCGGCCAGAAACTCTTTGATGGTGTTGGCCACATAGGCGATCTGCTCTGGCGTCAGTTCGGCGTACATGGGCAGCGAGAGCAGTTCTCCGGCGCAATGCTCGGTCACCGGAAAGTCGCCCACCCTGTAGTTCAGATCGCGGTAGGCGGGCTGCAGGTGAATGGGAATCGGATAGTGAATGCCCGTGCCGATGCGCCGCTCTTTGAGGTGCGCCTGCAGCCTGTCGCGCGCCACCGTGCGGATGACATACAGATGCCATACCGCCTCGGCATAGTTGGCCTCTACGGGCAGGCGAATGCCATTGCCGCCCAGCAATTGCTGGTAGAGCCGGGCGTGCGCGCGCCGCGCAGCATTCCACTCGTCCAAATACTTGAGCTTGACCCGCAACACCGCTGCCTGGAGCGTATCCAGGCGGCGGTTGTAGCCAAGCAGTTCATGATGGTACTTGGCGCTCTGACCGTAATTGCGCAGCTTGCGGATCGCTTCGGCAATGTCCGGATCGTTGGTGACGACCATTCCCCCATCGCCGAATGCGCCCAGGTTCTTGGCCGGGTAGAAGCTGAACGCCGCAGCATGCCCCAGCGAGCCGACCCGTCGGCCCTTATAGTAAGCGCCGTGCGCCTGACAGGCATCCTCGATGACGATCAGGTTGTGCTGCCGTGCCAGCGCTAGAATGGGATCCATGTCGGCAGGCTGACCGTAGAGATGCACTGGCATGATCGCCCGTGTGCGCGGCGTGATCGCCTCCTGCACCTGAGCAATGTCAACCGTAAACGTGCAGGGGTCTATATCTACCAGCACCGGACGCGCGCCTGTGTAGCTGATGGCAAAGGTGGTCGCCACAAAGGTATTGGCCGCTGTGATCACCTCGTCGCCGGGGCCGATGCCGTAGGTGCGCAGGATCAGTTCGAGCGCCGAAGTCCCCGAATCCACCCCGACTGCATAGGCAACACCGCAGTACGCGGCAAATTCCTGCTCGAACAGCTCCAGTTCCTCGCCAAGGATGTAGCTGTTCGACCGCATCACTCTGGCCAGCGCTTCTTCAAGCTCGTGTGCGATCGGCAGACGCTGAGCCGTCAGATCAACGAACGGCACCGACACCGGTTCGGCGCTCATGGCTACCCTCCGTGCCCACCCGGGCCAGATTGTCCTGAACCTCATCCCACCCGATTTCGACTGGCGCACCGCGCAACGACACCGAGCGCGCGATCGCTTCCATCACCTGCACGACCTCCAGCCCTCCCCTGCCACCGCTGAGAGGCGGGCACCCCTGGTGCACGCAATCCACGAAGTGCTGACACTGCGCCTTGAGCGGCTCGTTGAACTCGATCTTGGGGCTGATGATGTCACCGTCGCGGATGGAGAACTGATGCTCACTGTAGCTGGCTGGCCCCGTCTCATCAGCCGCCGGGGCGATGCCCTTCTCGTAGATGCGCACCCGTTCCAGGGGATCGAGATCGTTGAAGACAATGCGCTTGTCGCTCCCCACGACAACCACTTCGCGCACTTTGAGCGGGTCTGCCCAACTGACGTGCACATGCCCCAACACGTTGTTGGGATAGCCGAGCACGATGAAGCCGACATCGGGTTTTGAGCCAGATCGCCACCGTGGGGAATTTTATGGCGTATAGAAAATAAGAACACGGAGTCAGCATGGAGCGTTCGCAGGCACGTCAGCCGAAGGCCGAGACCTGCTGGGAACGTCTCCCTGGGCGAGGAAAGCGCCAGAATGCCAAGAGCGCAGACGGTTCTCCTGTCTGCGCTCTGTGCATCTCAGCGGTGAAAGAAGCGCTCCCGCCTCACCCGCCGTTCGACGACTCGTCAGCCGGGTCGGGCGGCGTCGCCGACGGCGACTCTGGTGTGTCGCTGGGCAGCGGGGTGACCGTGGACAGTTCGGGCGTCGCGCTGGGGAGCGGCGTCACTGTCGGCGGAACAGCGGTAAGAGTAGCCGTGGGCGGTGCGGGCACCGGCGTCGCGGTTGACCAGGGCGTCGGTGTGAGCGCCCCCAGGTCGTCCACCCGCAGTTCGTCCACCCACCAGCCGACCGTCTGCTCGTACTGCGACAAAGCCGGCGCGGTGTCCAGCCGGAAGCGCAACTGCACGATCTGCCCGCGGAAAGCCGATAGATCGATCGTCTGCTGCGCCCAATCGCTCACGTTCCCGCTCCGCTCGGCCAGGGTCAGCCAGTCGCCCCCCTGGATGGACAGCTCCACAGCCACGCGGTCGCTGCTGCTGAGATGCTCGCGCTCCCAGAAGGTCAGCACGGGCGCAATGGCAAAGCGCAGGTCGAGCCACGTCTCGGCGGTGAGAGTGCTGCGTGGCGCGCGCAGCCCGCTGTCGGCGAACCAGGCCGCCCCTCGCCAGGCCCCGTTGACCTCAGACCGCCACGCGCCCTCTGCTGTCCAGCCCTGGGCTGTGTCGAACGATTGCAGCCAGGGCAAGGGGAACGGCAGCGGTGTGGCCGTAGGCGTCAACTCAGGCGGGAGGCTGGTAGCGCTGACCTCCGGCGTGAAGGTCACGGTTTCCGTCGGAAGCGGGGGAGCAACAGGCTCGGCCAGGGCCGTCACCGCAAAGGCGTCCACGGCCACTGTGCCAGTGACGGCATAGATGCGCGCGGTATGCATACCCTCGCCCAGGCCCGTCAGCGAGGCGACCAGGCCAAAGGCGCTGCCGGTAGTGGCCGTGTTGCGCGTCTCCAGCAACACGCCGTCCACTTCGATGCCCAAGGCACCCAATGCGGGATGTCCCACATAGATCACATCCAGGCGCGACCCGCTGAAGCCAATTGTCAGCGCGTCATCCGGACTGCCGCTGCTGAACAGATACCCCCCCCCGCTCGCCGCACCCGTCGCGTAGGCCGTCCACGCGCCAGTCTGCGACACGCGGCTATCTTCCGCCTCGACGAGCAGCAACGCTAGCGATGAGCCAGAGAGCGCAGGCGCTGCAGTACTGGTGAGCGGCAGAAGCGGGGCGGGCACCGGCGTTGGGACAACCGCTGGCGCGTTCATGGCCAGCGTCACCGCGCCGAGCGCCATCTGTGCGCCAGCGCCCCCCTCGACGCGGAAGCGTATCCGGATCACCTGACCCCGATAAGCGCTCAGGTCGAGCGAGCGCAGTTCGCCCGCCGTGTTCAGGCTGGCCTGGCGATCCACCGTCACCCACGACAGACCACCGTCCAGGCTGATCTCGGTCAGCAGCGCGCTGTCTGGCGCAGAGACACCCCACTGCTCAAACTGCAACTGCGGCAGCAGGTCCACCCCCAGCGCCAGGTACGCGCCGTATTCCAGCACGCCATCGCGACCGCGTGCCGTGTCGAATGTCCAGCGCCCGTTGCCCGGATCGAACGCCCAACCGCCCGTGCCGCGCCAGGCCGGATCGTCGCTCGCCAGGATCGTGGTGGTGCTGATCAATAGCACAGGTTCGCTCGTCGGAGCGACTGTCGGCACTGCCGTCGGCTCGATCAACGGCGTCGGCGTGGACACAACGCCCAGGTCTTGCCCCGCAAAACGCCCCGTGGACGAATTGAAGGCTGGCGTGGCGGTCGGCTCGCTCAGCAGCATCATGGGCGCGGGCGCGCCCGTGTCCACCTCGATGACCAGTTCAGGCCGGTTCCCTAACGCTTCCTTGCTGTTGTAGTAGACGCTATTGGTG